>NZ_JAYRZN010000004.1:0-129505 GCF_041916475.1 Paenirhodobacter sp. | reverse complement strand
CGCAATCGCCCGACCCGCTGCACGCGATGAGGGTTCCGCGCGCCGGGCGATTGCTCATCCCACGCCGAAAGGCGTAAATCAGCTACCGGCTCCGGTCGCGGCTGGATGAAAGACCAGTGGCAGGTCAGGATGATCCGGTCGACCTGCCAATGGGCGTGACGCGCGGCCGCGCTCAGGGTGGCGAACTGAACAGGGACAACCTCGATGGTGATGGCGTTCTCGAAAAGAAGGGCCAGAAGGTCATGAACGGAGACCAAGCTGACCCGCTTCAGGGCATCCGCGTCGCGATCGCCAGCAATCCTGTTGCCCAAGACCCTCTCGACCAATCCCGCATTGAGGACCGCCGCCGCCGTCGTTGTGTCGCAACCAAGATGGGCAGACAGCGCGTTGGCGGGGACCGATCCCCGCAGCTCGCACGCCAGGGCTTCGCTTTCGACCGCATCGAAGGTAAGCGCATTCAAAGGTCGGCCGTCATCTGCCGACAACAGTCCCAAGCCGGCGAATACGTCTCTCACCTGCAACCTGGACATTCCGCACACCGCGGAAAGCGTCGCAAGGTCATGTCGACGCCGTGCAGGCACGACCTCCCCGAAGACGTCCTCCCCGGCTGCGAGAGGCACATCATCAAGCAGGAACGAGCGCACCAGCGGGCGGAGCGGGGACAGATCCTCGTTCAGCCTGACTGCGTCATAGAGCCTGCTCAAGGCGCGGGCGGGGGTGTTGACGCGGCCCTTTCGGCCCCGTTGGCACAGAATATCGTCGAGGGCCTTCAGGACGCTCGCCTCGCCGCAGCGCTTCGAAGCCGATCCGGCAAGCATCACCCAGGTCGCGGGCCGCTTGGTTCCGCATGGCGTTCCCCAGGCAGCTCGAAATGCCCATGACCTGATCGAGACGACAACCGTCCGGCCACAGCGGTTCGCGCGCGGAGCCGTCCAACCGATCCTCGACATAGCGTTGCAAGGGTCCGCGTGACATCGGCTTGGCCGCATCGCAAAGCTGTCGCAGCGCCGCAGAATTCGGGAACGCAACAGACGGCACCAGCGCGTCGAAATGGACATCGGTCGGTTTCGTGGTCAGAGCAATACCGTGGCGATCACAGCAGACGGTGCTGGTAAATTGCCAGATGGCACGGCTGTGCTGGGGGCGGTCCTCAAGCAGACACAACGAGCAAAACACCGTCTCGCGGCGGCAAAGCATGGACGGTTTGAACACCTCGTGCCGAAACCGCCGCATATTCCCGTCATGTCTGAAGATCGCGGAAGCCTCCAGCGCCGATGCGTCGCCGCCGAAGAGATCGGGGAGACGGGCAAGCACTGTCAGGTCCTTACGGGTTCGACGTCCATTTGAGGGAAGCCGACGATGCCCGGCGGACCGTCGAGCAGAAGGGGCGGCATCCTGAGGCCCGGCCAGCCCTCGCGCACCGAGCGGCGCATCGCGTGCCAAACCATCTCGGTTGCGGGGGCCATGCAGGGCATGTCCTCGTGCAAGGCCGCGGCCAGTTCGTCGGCGTGATGCTCATTCCGGATGGCGATCAGCCGGGCGCCGTCTTTCAGAACTTCAAGCCGCTCACGATCATCGCGCTTCAGATGCTCGAGGCCGGAAGCCGCCTTGCGACATTCCATGAGCCGCTTGACCCGACGCTTGACGCGGCTCTCGTCGTCATCGCCGAACCGCCCGCCGTTCAGACGCTTCATGGTCAGCACCAGGCCGGTGCCGTCCCAGACCAGCAGCTTCAGTCGGTCCGCGCGGCGGGAGCGGAACACGTAGATGGCGCTATCGACGGGATCGAGCTCGAAATGGTTGGCGACATGCGCCACCAGCCCGTCCACGCCCTTGCGGAAATCGATCGGTTCGGATGCCAGGAAGATGCGGAAACTGCCGGAGGGGGAAATCAAGGCGAGGCCCTCAAGAGGGTATGGCGTGGCCGGCAGGCATGCATCAGGCGAACAGTCTGAGCAAATTCCGAAAGCAGACTTTCCAGCATGCTCGGGTCGATGGGAATATAGCCTGCGGCCTCGATCATATGTATCTGGCGCGCGATGCCGTTCAAATGCAGGGGTGCCAGTGCCCGTCGCTGGGCGAAGGAAAGACCCAGACGGATCAAGCCCTGCAAGCTGCGAGCCCAGCCGTCAGATCGGTCAATCAGCAGCAGTCGCGGCGTCAGCACAGCGCGGCGCCCCAGGCGGGGATGATCCATCAGCACACCCCAAAGCGCGGGAAACCCTTGTGCAGAAAGACGGGGCTGCCAAGCCTCAAGGACGATCGCGTCTGCAAAATCGTTGGGGCAGGGCGTGGCCGCGCGAAGTAAGGCATGAATGCGCCCGAAATGCGTTTCGGCGATCGATGCGTGGGCGGTTATGGCCCTTGAGGGGCCGTGTGGGCATGGCGGCAGCTGGTCAGCAGCCGGATCGAGTGAATTGATAGAACAGGACAGCATCTTCAGCGGAACTTTCAGCATAACCTGCTGTTCAGAGACCAAAAGATTCTCTGACGCAGCAGTGGCGACATTGTAGCTGGCCAGCCTGTGCTTCGAGGCTGTCGCTGGTCAGTGCCTGAGGTGTTGCTGAAATGTTCCCGAGGCGTCAATCGGGCAGATCAAGTATCACAGTGGCCTTAGACCACTGGTTGGAAGGGGAAAGTGAGAAGATCGGCCTTGACCGTAAAGCGTTGAAATATAGCAACATCAACCAGATCAACGGTCCAATGGTAAACATTTGGCCAACCAATGGTCGCCGAAACGGGCCAAATGGCTGCTTTTTGGCCGTCGGTTCATCAGCTCTGGTGGATGCCTGGAGCCTCACCGAGCATACACCGCCAAGTATCAAAAAGCGAATAATGAACATTATGTCATTGCTATCAAATAACGACTGAGGCCACATTGACTGCCGGAATCGCCAGAAGCGGATGGTTGCACTGTCGACGGCGCTTCGCGCGATCTTGTCACAGCATGTCGCGATGCGGCAGGTATTCTTTCTGCCCTTGAAGCTGTGCGCCATGCGGTCGCACAAGGGTCGAGCTTGCAGTCGACCGCTCCGCGCGGCTTGCCGGATTCGCGCATCGGGGTGACCGGCCCGCCGCCACGGCCTGCCGCCGCTTTTCAAGCCTGCCCGCGCCATAGCCCGGGCCCTCCGCCAGAGCACAGGATTCCGGCATGCCGTCCTTCAGGATAAGGTCGACATCGTAACAGCATAACGTCGGCCCCGGACGGGAGGACCAGACTTTCGGGCTGGCCCTCACCCTTGACCCGGAAGCGGATCGCATTGGCAAAATGGCGGCCCACCCCGTGGATCGTTGCCCCGCCGAGCTCTCCCGCGCGCCGAGAACTCGCATGCGCAGGCCGCTTGTACCCCGCGGCCCGATGACGGGCGTGGCGCGCGCTGCGGCCGATCATCCTGCCCGATCCGGCTTCCCCCTCGCACTCAAGGCCCCGTGCCGGAACCGGCGACAGACAGCAGGTCTTTGCCGAACGCCCCGAGGCAGCACGCGTCATGGCGCCGGTGCGCAAACAGGACGGAGCCTTCAAGGTACTCCCCTGCGCCCTCCCGCGTCAGTTTGCGCGCGGGGCAAGTGCCTATCATAGAGACCAGCTTGCAACACGTTCTGCCTGAGATGCGCACAGCTTCGTCCGACACAGCCTGGGCGGAGATGGATACCCGGCTTGCGATCCGTCAGGCGGCTATCGGGAAGCCTCTCGTGGGTGCTCGTCCGCACCTGCTTCGGGGGCTACGCCGTTCAGGGCCACATGCAATACCCGGGCCTCACGCGGTGAGAACGGGCTTCATTCTGCGTGGCCGGCGGGCTAGCCTCGGGATATGATATCCGAAGCGAACTCCGCATCACACAGGCAGGCGCCGCGCTGGATTGGTGCGGAGCATGCGGATGCCCCGGGCTCCGCCTTCGCGGCGGCCGGAGCGCTGGCATGGCTGGATCCGATCGCCCGTGCGCCCGGCACGCCTGCGCTTCTCTGGCGGCGCAGGCTCGCTTTGCAGGCCGCGACGACGCTGAACCGACTGGATGGACGGAGCGAGGAAGCCGGACAGATCCGCGATCACTGGATCCTCCGGCGCCCGCAGGATGATCCCGGCCCTGCCGGGCGCCTGCTGGCCGCCTGGCGGGCGCTGGCCGATCCGGCCGCCACAGAGCCCGCGTTCTGGCAAAGCGATCTGGCGCCGCTGTTCGGCCTGCCGCCGGAGCCGCTGGCGCAGGCGATCCACGGCGTGCCGGTGAGCGCGCAGCTGCCCATCGCCTGGGCTGCGCGCCTGGCGGGCGCTGTGCTCGGGCTCGGTCCGGCCTGGCGGGGTGCGGCGCTCTGGCTGGCGGATGCGGCATTGGCCCGGGCGCTCGGCTGGCCGCGGGCCGTCCCGCTGCTGGCGGCGCAGCTGCGGCCGGCCGATCTGCGCCGCTCGGCCGACCCGGATGCCTGGCAGATCCTCTGTGCCAATCGCTGGGCCCGGGCCGCGCTGCAGGCGGCGGCGCTGCATGCGGATCTGGCGCGCCGGGCGGAGCGCCTCGCGCAGACGGCGCCCCGCCTGCGCGCGCGCGATGCCGCGACGACCGTCGCCGCCCTGCTCAGCGAAGATGCCCTCGCCCCGCGCGCCGGCCTTCACGCAAGCGACCGCGCCGCGCGGCGGCTTTTCGAGCGGCTCACGGCGCTCGGCCTCGTGCGTGAGCTCAGCGGCCGGGCGCAATTCCGGATTTACGGGCTGTGAGGGCCCCGCACGCAGACTGGGACCGCGATCTCCAGGCGCTGCCACAGGCGGAGCGCTGGCGGGAATGGATGTTGCGGGTGGAAGCGGTCCTGTTTGCCAGCGGCGCGCCGGTCGGGCGCGAGGCGCTGGCCCGCGTGGTCGGCCCGGATTGCGCCATCGAGCTGCTGATAGAGGATATCGCCGCCAGCCTTCATGAGCGTCCATATGAGGTCGTCGCAGTGGCGGGCGGCTGGCAGATGCGTACCCGGACCTGCCATGCCGCGGCACTCCGCGCGGCCCGGGGCGATGCGACGCGCGCGCTCCGGCCCGAAGAGGCGCTGATCCTTGCGGCCGTGGCCTATCTGCAGCCGCTGACGCGCCGCGCACTCTCGCGTGTGCTCGGCCGCGGGGTCGGGCGCGAGCGTCTCGGGCGACTGATCGCGGAAGGGCTGCTTGCGCGCGGCCCGCGCAGCCCCGAGCCGGGCGCGCCCTTCACCTATGTGACCACCCAGGCCTTTCTTGCGCATTTCGGGCTGCAAAGCCTGAGCGACCTGCCCGATATCGGCGCCCTCGCTCTGGACCCAGAGGACTGGCGCGACACCTCCGAGGCGCTGCCCGAATTTGACTGACCCGGCACCGCTTCACCCCCTTGCCCCGCGGCACCCGGCGCGGCGATAGTGCCGAGGACACAACCGATGACAGGCCAATGCCCCGCTCCTCCGTTCTGACACCGTTCCGCAACCCGACCTTCCGCGCGCTCTGGGGCGCGACCCTCGTGTCGAACCTCGGCGGGCTGATCCAGGCCGTGGGCGCGGGCTGGATGATGGCGCAGCTGACCCCTTCGCATGGGCTGGTGGCGCTGGTGCAATCCTCCAACACGTTGCCGATCATGGTGTTCTCGCTCATTGCCGGGGCGCTGGCCGATAATTTCAACCGCCGCCGCATCATGATTTTCGCGCAGCTGTTCATGGCGCTGGTATCGGCGGCGCTGGCGGTCTGCGGCTGGCTCGGCGTGCTCACCCCCTGGCTTCTGCTCGCCTTCACCTTCCTGATCGGCTGCGGCATGGCGCTGTTCAACCCCTCCTGGCAGGCCTCCATGGGCGATATCGTGAACCGCGACGACCTCCCCAGTGCCGTCAGCCTGAACAGCATGGGCTTCAACATGATGCGCAGCCTCGGCCCGGCGATCGGGGGGCTCATTGTCGCGGCGGCGGGGGCGGCCGCGGCCTTCGCGCTGAATGCGCTCAGCTATGTGCCGCTGACGCTGGCGCTTGCTCGCTGGAAGCCCGCCTATCCGCAGCCGAAGCTGCCGCCGGAAACGCTGGGCTCGGCGCTCGGGGCGGGGCTGCGCTATGTGCTGATGTCGCCCGCGCTGCTGCGGGTCATGGGGCGCGGCGCGGTGTTCGGCTTTGCCGCCGTTTCGGTGATGGCGCTGCTGCCGCTCGTTGCGCGCGATACGCTGGGGGGCACTGCGCTCACCTATGGCATCCTGCTCGGCTGTTTCGGGCTCGGCGCCATCGGCGGGGTGGCGCTGAACGGGCCGCTGCGCGAGCGGCTGTCGAATGAGGTGGTGGTGCGGCTGGCCTTTCTCGGCTTCGCGCTCGCGGTCGGGGCTCTCGCCAATTCGGCCTTGCTCGCTCTCAGCTGCCTCGCCCTGCTGCTGGCCGGCGCCTGCTGGGTGCTGGCGCTGTCGCTCTTCAACGTGACGGTCCAGCTCGCCACGCCCCGCTGGGTGGTGGGCCGCGCGCTCTCCTTCTATCAGACCGCGACCTTCGGCGGCATGGCCACGGGCGCCTGGGTCTGGGGCGCACTGGCCGATGCCCAGGGCGTGGGCTTCGCGCTCTGCGGAGCGGGCGTTTTGCTGCTGATCGGGGCGGCGCTCGGCTTCTGGCTCCGGCTTGCCGAATTCTCCACCCTGGATCTCGACCCGCTCGACCGGTTCCGCGCCCCCGAGCCGCAGCTCGAGATCAAGCCCCGCTCCGGGCCGATCATGGTGATGGTGGATTACCTGATCGAGCCCGCCGATACCGACGCCTTCCTCGGCCTGATGCAGGAGCGCCGCCGGATCCGCATCCGCGACGGCGCCCGGCAATGGGCCCTTCTGCGCGATCTGGAGAACCCCCGGCAGTGGACCGAGAGCTACCATGTGCCGACCTGGCTCGATTACCTGCGCCACAACCAGCGCCGCACCAAGGCCGATGCCGAGAACCTCGACAACCTGCGCGCGCTGCACCGCGGCGATGCCGGCCTGCCGCGGGTGCACCGGATGATCGAGCGCCAGACCGTGCCCCCGCACGACGACATTCCCCCCCGCCCGGTGACCCCGGAGGTGCCGGGCGTCTAGAGCCCCTTGGAGCGGTAGGTCCGCGCCACGCGGTCGATCGCAAAGACATAGGCCGCCGTGCGCAGATCGCCCACTTCCGGGCGCCCGTGCCAGATCGCCCGCATCGCCTGATAGGTGGTGCGCATTGTGTCATCCAGCCCCGAGCGCACCAGCGCCAGCTCGTCGGAGCCGGTCAGGAACCGCTCCTTGAAATCCGGGCGCAGCTCCCACCCGAGGCCCCGGTCCGCGGAGAGCCGCTCCAGCTCCTCCACCAGCATCCGCGAATGCGCCTCCTCGGCGCGCCGCTGCATCCGGCCGAAGCGCATGTGCGAGAGGTTCTTCACCCATTCGAAATAGCTCACGGTCACGCCGCCGGCATTGGCATAGAGGTCCGGGATCACGATCGTGCCCTTCGCACGCAGGATTTCATCGGCGCCATAGGTCACCGGCCCGTTCGCGGCTTCGATGATCAGGGGGGCCCGGATGCGGGCGGCATTGCCCTTGTGGATCACACCTTCGAGCGCGGCTGGGATCAGGATGTCGCAGGCATGCTCCAGCACCTCCGCCCCGGCCTCCACATAGGACGTGCCCGGGTAGCCCTTCACGCCGCCGTTCTGCGTGACCCATTCCTTCAGTGCCTGGATATCGAGGCCGCGCTCGTCGATCACCGCGCCGTCGCGCTCGATCACCGCGATCACCTTCGCCCCATCCTCCTCCGAGAGGAATTTCGCCGCATGGTAGCCCACATTGCCGAGGCCCTGCACGATCACCCGCTTGCCCTCGAGCCCGCCCTGCAGCCCCGCCCGCGCCAGATCCGCCGGGTGCCGGAAGAACTCGTGCAGCGCATATTGCACGCCGCGCCCGGTGGCCTCCACCCGGCCGCGGATGCCGCCCGAATTCAGCGGCTTGCCGGTGACGCAGGCGCGGTGGTTGATATCGGTGGTGTTCATGCGCTGATACTGATCGGCGATCCAGGCCATCTCGCGCTCGCCGGTGCCCATGTCGGGGGCCGGTACGTTCTGCGCCGGGTGGATCAGGTCGCGCTTGATCAGCTCATAGGCGAAGCGGCGGGTGATCTGCTCCAGCTCATGCTCCTCCCAGGCGCGCGGGTCGATGCTGAGCCCGCCCTTGGAGCCGCCGAAGGGCGTCCCCACCAGCGCGCATTTATAGGTCATCAGCGCGGCCAGCGCCTCCACCTCGTCCTGGTTCACATTGGTGGCGAAGCGGATGCCGCCCTTGACCGGCTCCATATGCTCGGAATGCACCGAGCGGTAGCCGGTGAAGGTCTCGATCTTGCCGCGCAGCCGTACACCAAAACGCACCGTATAGGTGGAGTTACAGACGCGGATCTTTTCTTCCAGCCCGGGGCTGAGATTCATGAACTGGGTCGCGCGCTTGAACATCAGATCGACGGAGGCGCGGAAGCTGGGTTCCGGGGTCATGTGCATGGGTCGTGTCCTTTGGGCAATGGCTGTCCGTCCGCCCCGGCGGGGCGGCTGCGGTAGCAAGGGTTTCGGTGTTGGGTCAGATCATCCGGTCATCGTCGGCCAGACGTTGCAGTTCGGCCCACAATCGCTCCATCGGGCGCGAGCGCGGCGCCCGGTCGCGCATCATGGCGATGCCGATCGGCTCTTCGGTATCGGGGTCGGAAATGCGCAGCAGGCGGCCCTGCGCGAGGTCTTCGCGCGCCGCGCGCGCGGGCAGCCAGGCCACGCCCAGCCCCGCCCGCGCCGCCGTGCGCAGCCCGTCCGCCATCGAGTTCTGATAGCGCAGCGAAAGCCGCCCGGCGAGCGCATCGCGCGCGGTGATCCGGGCCGCCACCTTGCCGAGGAAGCTCTCCTCCGAATAGCGCAGCCAGGGGATCTCGGCATCGCCGAGGCTGAACAGCGGCTTGCCGTTCTCCAGCCCGGAAACCGCGATCATCACATCCTCACCGAGGCTGAGCGCCGAGAACCCATCGTCGATCTCCGCGGTGACGATGGAGGGATGCGTATAAGACAGCAGGATATCCGCAGTGCCGGTCAGAAGCGCCTCCACGCAGCCTGCGAAATCATCGGCCAGAACCTTCACCGGCGGGATCGTCCGGCGCCGGTTCGCCGCGGCCAGGACCCCGGGCAGAACGGCGGTGGTCAGCGCCTGCAGCGCGGCGATGGAGACCACCTCCTCCCCGCCCTGCAGCCCGCGCAACCGGCTGCGCGCCGTGGACAGGGTGCGCAACAGCTCGACCGCCATCGGCCGGAACTCCACCCCCGCCGGGGTGAGCGTCACCGGATGGACCGAGCGGTCGAACAGCGGCGCGCCGAGTGCATATTCCAGCTTGCGGATCCGGCGGGTGAAGGCCGGCTGCGTCACGTTGCGCCGTGCCGCGGCCTTGGAAAACACCCCCGCCTCCGTCAGGACGAGGAAATCCTCGATCCAGTCCAGTTCCATTCCGTTTCTCCCCGTTGGGCACAGGCTAGCCTGCACAGCCGCAAGCGGCAAAAGCCGTTATGGCAAGGATAATACCGTTTCGGCATGATGCCCAGACGGTATGACATATGCCTGCAATGGCCCCGGGGCCTCGCCGGTACCCGGGCAGCACCCGGATAGAATGATTCTGCTGATACTCTGGCATGGCAGGGCCTGATCGCTGGAATGCCCCTCCGAAAGCCCCGCGGTAGAAATATTTTCTCTTTTTGGAGAAGAATTCACTACTCCCCTTTCCTTTCCTCGGGCCGGGCGGCCGCGTATTTTCAGCCCTCTGAGCAAGGAGCCGCCGATGACCCTCTCGATCGCCCATCTGACCCGCCGCTTCGGCCAGACCGAAGTGCTGCGCGGCATCGACCTGGAGATCGGCAAGGGCGAGCTGGTGGCGCTGCTCGGGCCATCGGGCTCGGGCAAGACCACGCTTCTGAAGATCATAGCCGGGCTCGATTGGCCCGATGCCGGGACGCTGGCGGTGGATGGCGCAGACTGGCTGAAAAAAAAGGCGCAGGACCGCCGCATCGGTTTCGTGTTCCAGCATTACGCGCTGTTCCCGCATATGACCGTGCGCGACAATATCGCCTTCGGCCTCAGCGTGCTGCCGAAGGCCGAGCGCCCGGCGCCGCGGCAAATTGCGGCCAAGGTCGAGGAATTGCTGCATTTCCTGCAGATCCCGCAGCTTGCGGAGCGTTTCCCCGCCGAGCTCTCGGGCGGGCAGCGGCAGCGGGTGGCGCTTGGCCGGGCAATGGCGATCGCGCCGCAGATGCTGCTGCTGGACGAGCCCTTCGGCGCGCTCGATGCCCAGGTCCGCCGCGACCTGCGCCGCTGGCTGCGCGGCGTGCTGGAACAGGCGCGCACGACGACCATTTTCGTCACCCACGATCAGGAAGAGGCCTTCGAGCTTGCCGATCGCGTGGTGGTCATGGGCGCGGGCCGGATCGAGCAGATCGGCCGCCCCGAGGAAATTCACAACCACCCCGCCACCCCTTTCGTCGCGCGCTTCCTCGGCATGACCGTGGAGGTGCCGGTGGCGCTGCGCGCAGGCCGCGCGGAGGCTGCAGGCTTCGATATGCAGGCGCTGCCGCGGGTGGCGATGGCCGATGGCGCCGCACAGCTGTTCCTGCGCCCGGCCGATATCACCCCGGTGCCCGATCCGAAGGGCCGGTTCCGCGTGGCTGAGGTGACCTCCACCGGCGCACTTCTGCGGATCGCGCTGGAGGATACCCAGGGTACGCTCACCCCCGAGGTGGAGATCGCCCGCCGCCTTGCGCCGCCGCTTGTGCCCGGCGCGCCTGTCATCCTGCGGCCCGAAGCCGGGCGCCTGTTTCCCGCGGCCGGGGCCAGTCAGCCCGCCGCCCCCGAGATCAAGATCCTGAAGGAGTATTCCCGGTGAAAACCCGTATCGCCGCCGCGCTGATCGCCCTCGGCCTCGCCGCCCCCGCCTTTGCGCAGGACGCGCTCCTGAACGTGTCCTACGATATCTCGCGCGAGCTGTTCCAGCAGATCAACCCCGAGTTCGCCAAGGACTGGAAGGCCAAAACCGGCCGCGACGTGAGCGTGGACCAGTCGCATGCGGGCTCCTCCAAACAGGCCCGCGCCATCCTGGAGGGGCTGCCCGCAGATGTGGTGACCTTCAACCAGGTCACCGATATCGACGTGCTGGCGAAGGCCGGTATGGTGGACGAGGACTGGCGCAGCGCCTTCCCGAACCAGGCCTCGCCCTACTATTCGCTTCCGGCCTTCCTGGTGCGCAAGGACAACCCCAAGGGCATCAAGGACTGGGACGACCTCGCACGCGACGATGTGAAGGTGATCTTCCCGAACCCGAAGACTTCGGGCAACGCGCGCTACACCTATCTGGCGGCCTATGATTACGGGCTGAAGACCTTCGGCGGCGATGTGGAGAAAACGCAGGCCTTCGTGAAGAAGATCTTCGCCAATGTCCCCGTATTCGAGACCGGCGGGCGCGCCGCGACCACGACCTTCGCCGAAAAGGAAATCGGAGATGTGCTGGTGACCTTCGAGGCCGAAACCGGCGGCATCGCGAAGCAATATGCCGACAAGGGCTTCGTGCGGGTGACCCCCTCGCGTTCGATCCTCGCGGAATTCCCGGTGGCCATCGTCACCGAGAACGCCGAGAAGAAGGGCACCGAGGAGGTGGCGAAGGCCTATCTCGGCTTCCTCTATGCCCCGGCCGGGCAGGAGATCCTCGCGCAGAATTTCAATCGGGTGCATGACAAGGACGTGCTGGCCAAACACGCGGCCGACTTCCCCGATGTCACGCTCGATCCCGTCGAGGATGTGTTCGGCGGCTGGGGCAAGGTGACCGAAGAGCATTTCGCCGAAGGCGGTATCCTCGACACCCTGTTCGTGAACCAATGAGATCCAAACGGGTCCTGCCGGGCTTCGGCCTGACCATGGGGGTGACGCTGGCCTATGTCGGCGTCATCGTCCTGTTGCCGGTGGTGGCGCTGGCGCTGAAGGGGGCGGAAATCGGCCCGGCGAAGTTCCTCGCGATCCTCGGTTCCCCGCGCACGCTGGCGGCGCTGAAGCTCACGCTGAGCGCCGCGGCCATGGCCACGCTGTTCAACGCGGTCTATGGCCTTCTGATGGCCTGGGTGCTGGTGCGCTACGAATTCCCCGGCAAGCGGCTCCTCGATGCGCTGATGGATATTCCCTTCGCCCTGCCCACCGCAGTGGCGGGCCTCGCGCTTTCGGCGCTGTTTGCGGGCAATGGCTGGTATGGCGCGCTGCTGGAGCCGATGGGGGTGCAGGTCGTCTACACGATTTGGGGCGTGGCGATCGCGATGGCCTTCACCTCGATCCCCTTCGTCGTGCGCACGGTGCAGCCGATCCTGGAGGACCTCGATCCGCAATACGAACAGGCCGCGCGCACCCTCGGCGCGCATCCGCTCACCATTTTCCGCCGGGTGGTGTTCCCGGCGATCCTGCCCGCCTTCCTGGTGGGGGTGACGCTCAGCTTCGCGCGCTCTCTGGGCGAATTCGGCGCGGTGGTCTTCATCGCGGGCAACCTGCCGATGAAGACGGAAATCGCCTCGCTCCTCGCCGTGATCCGGCTCGAGGAATATGATTACAATGGCGCGGCCGCCATCGCGCTGGTGCTGCTGCTGATCGCGCTCGTGCTGCTGGCCCTGTCGAACCTGCTGCAGGCCCGCGCGCTGCGCTACAAGGGGAAAGCCGCATGATCGCCGATCTGGGCGCACTGGCGCCGCGCGAAAGCCGGCTGGTGCCGCGGCTGCTGATCGGCACGGCGGTGCTGCTCACGGCGCTCGTGGTGGTGGTGCCCATGCTCTATATCTTCCACCGCGCCTTTGCGGCGGGCTGGGCGATGTTCGCGCAAGCGATCGCGGATCCGGGCTCGCTACATGCAATCTGGCTCACCTCGCTCGTGGCATTGATCGTGGTGCCGGTGAATATCGGCTTCGGCATCGCTGCCGCCTGGGCCATCGCGCGCTTCACCTTCCCGGGGCGCAAGGCGCTGCTCACCCTGATCGAGATCCCGTTCTCGATCTCGCCGATCATCGCCGGGATCTGCTATCTGCTGCTTTATGGGCGCACGGGCCTCCTCGGGCCCTGGCTGAACGCGGCGGATATGAAGGTGCTGTTCGCGCTTCCGGGCATCGTGATGGTGACCATGTTCGTTACCTGCCCCTTCGTGTTGCGTGAGGTGCTGCCGCTGATGCAGGCGCAGGGCTCGGAGCAGGAGCAGGCCGCGGTCACGCTGGGCGCCTCCGGCTGGCAGGTGTTCCGCCGGGTCACTCTGCCCAATATCCGCTGGGCGCTGCTGTATGGCGGGGTGCTGTGCGGCGCGCGGGCGGTGGGCGAATTCGGCGGCGTATCGGTGGTCTCGGGCTCGATCCGCGGCCAGACCATGACCCTGCCGCTGCAGATCGAGCTTTTGTTCAACGACCTGAACATGGTCGGCGCTTTCGCGGCCGCCTCCTCGCTCACGCTGCTGGCGCTGGTGGTTCTGGTGCTGAAATCGGTGATGGAGGCGCGGCGCGGCTGAGGCTGCGCCGTCACCATCTTATCACGAAACCGACACCGATCTTTTGGTTAAGTTTCAATGAATTTCCGGATGGTCCCGGCACCGCCCGCCCTGCCGCGGGCGCGTTCATTCTGACCAGACGGAGACCGACCGATGAGCCCCACCCGCAGCCTCATGCTTGCCACCGCCCTCCTCGGCGCGCCGCTTTCGGCCCATGCCGCGAGCTTCGATACCCTGAGCGGCAATGCGCCCGTCGTCATCGCCCATCGCGGCGCCAGCGGCTACCTGCCGGAGGAAACCCTGGGCGGCTATGAGCTCGCGCTGAAGCTGGGCGCGGATTATATCGAGCCCGATGTGCAGACCACCGCCGATGGCCATCTGGTGGCGATGCACGACGCCACCCTCACCCGCACGACCAATGTCGAGACCCTGTTCGCGCCGCGCAACGGCAGCTACCGGGTCAGCGATTTCACCCTCGCCGAGATCAAGACCCTGACCGTGGAGCCGACCGGCGCCCTCGCCGCGCCGGACAGCACCTATCCGGGCTTCACCCCGGTCTCTGCCACCCCCTATACCGTGCCCACGCTGGATGAGGTTCTGAGCCTCCTGACCACCTGGAACACCGAAAACGGCACCTCGGTCGGCGTCTATCCGGAATCGAAAACGCCCTATAACTCCTACCAGAACCAGAAGATCGTCGAGACCCTGCAGGCGCATGGCTATACCGACGCGTCGGACAAGGTGATCCTGCAGTCCTTCGTCCATGCCTCCATCGTCGAGCTGGGGCAGGAGCTGGCCGCGAATGGCATGACCGCGGAGCTCGCGCAGCTCGGCGGCGTCACGCTGCTGGACGGCAGCTATGGCGTAACCGGCACCGATGGCTTCTTCAGCCTCGCTGAGATCGCCGACGTGGCGACGGGCGTTGGCGTGAGCTATACCGGCATCACCGAAGCCTTCATCGACGCGGCCCATGCGCTCGGCCTCACGGTCCATGCCTATACCTTCCGCCCGCTGAGCGAGGAGGCCGCCTTCGCCATGATCCAGCCGATGCTGGAATGGGGCCTGGACGGCTTCTTCACCGACTATACCGATTTCGGCCTGACAGTGCGCAACAGCTATGCCGCCGATGTCAGCGCGGTGCCGGTGCCGGCGGGCCTGCCGCTGCTGCTCACCGGCGTGGGTGCGCTCGTGGCCGTGCGGCGGCGCCGCAAGGCCGCCTGAGCTCAGACGACGAGCTCGATCAGGAACGGGCCGGTGCGGGCGAAACTCGCCCGCATCAGCGCGTTCACCTGCTCCATGGTTTCGGCCCGCGCGGCCTCCACACCGAAGCCGCGCGCAAGGCTCACCCAGTCGATATCGGGGCGCCCGAGGTCCAGCATCTCCATCGCGGTCGGGCCCGGCGTGGCGCCGGTGGCGTGATATTCGCCGATCAGGATGTTGTAGCGCCGGTTGCTGATCAGCAGCGTGGTGCAGGGCAGGTTCTCCCGCGCCTGGGTCCAGAGCGCCTGCAGCGAATAGGCGGCCGAGCCATCCGCCTGCAGGCTCACCACCCGCCGCCCCGTGGCCAGCGCGGCGCCCGTGGCCATCGGCAGCCCGTCCCCGATCGCGCCGCCGGTCAGCGCCAGCCAGTCGTGCGGGGCCATTGTCACCTGCCCGAAATTGCGCCCGAAGGTGATGCTCTCATCGACGACAATCGCGCCTTCCGGCAGCAGCGCGCCGAGGCTCTGGGCCATGCTTTCGGGCGTGATCGCGCCGGTCGCGGCCTCGGGCAGCGGCCCGCCGCCCGGCAACATCCCCTCCGGCGCGGCCAGAGCATCGGCCAGCGCCGCCAGCGCCTGACCCGCGTCCTGCTCGGGGCGCGCCAGCACATGCAGCTCCACCCCTTCGGGCAGCAGCGACGAGGGCCGCCCCGGATAGCCGAAGAACGCCACCGGCGCCTTCGCCCCCACCAAGATCACCGTATCGAAGGGCGCGAGCTTCTCCATCGCGAGATCCATCGGATAGGGAATGCGCGGGATCGGCAGCCGCCCCTGCCCGCGCTCCATCCGCGCGGTGAGGAGCTCGGCCATCACCTCCGCGCCGGTGGCGGGCAGGATCCGCGCCAGCGCCCGCTGCCCCGGCCCCATCGCCGCATTGCCGCCCACGAACAGAAGCACCCGCCGCGCCGGGTCGCGCAGCAGCCGCGCCGCGGTCTCGATCACTTGCGCATCGGGCGCGGCCGCAGGCGCCACCGGCCCGGCCACCTCGGGCGCGGCGCCTTCCTGCCACGATACATCCGCAGGCAGGATCAGCGTCGCGATCTGCCCCTGCCGCGCCGCCTGGATCGCGGCCACCGCCGCGCCCCCGATCCGCGCGGGCGCGGCCACCGTTTCCACCCGGTGCGAAACGGTGCGCGCCATGCCTTCGGTATCCGCCGTCAGCGGCGCATCGAAGGGCCGGTGCCAGGTCGCCTGATCGCCGACGATATTCACGATGCCACTGCGCCCGCGGCGGGCGTTGTGCAGGTTCGCCATGCCATTGGCGAGGCCGGGGCCGCAGTGCAGCAAGGTGGCCGCCGGTTTGCCCGCCATGCGGAAATAGGCATCGGCCATGCCCGTCACCACCGTCTCGTGCAGCCCGAGCACGCATTTCATGCCCGCCACACGGTCCAGCGCGGCCACGAAATGCATCTCCGACGTGCCCGGATTGGCGAAGCAGACCTCCACCTCCGATTGCAGCAAGGTGGTTACAAGAGCTTCGGCGCCGTTCATGGTATCCTCCCGTTTTGACCGGACGGTAGAACCGCCGGCTCGCTGCCGCAACCCCGGGCTTGACCGGCGCGGGCAGAGCGGGTCAGGTCGGGCCAGAGCAGGAGAGCCCATGGCATTTACCATCCGACAGTTGCGCTATTTCGTCGCCGCCGCCGAAAGCGGCACGGTTTCGGGCGCGGCGCTGGCGCTGAGCATTTCGCAATCCGCGGTGACGGAGGCGATCCGCGACCTCGAGCTGGACCTCGGCGTGCAGCTGTTCGACCGCCACCCCCGCGGGCTGGATATCACCCAGAAGGGGCACCAGTTCCTGCGCCATGCCCAGGGCATCCTCTCCAGCATCGCCGATGCGCGCCAGGCCCTCGCCTCGGATGCGGAGCGGGTCTCGGGGCGGCTGCATATCGGGGTCACCTCGCTGGTCGCGGGCTATGTGCTCTCCGATATCCTCGCGCGGTTCCGGCGCGCCAATCCGGCGGTCGAGGTGACGGCGCTGGAGGATTCGGGCGATTATCTGGAGCATCTTCTGATCGGCGGCGAGCTCGACGTGGCGGTGATGGTGACCTCGGCGCTGCGCGACCGGATGGCGCTGCAGACCGAGATCCTGGAGGTCTCGCCCTATCAGCTCTGGCTGCCCAATGGACACCCGCTGACCGAAGCCACCTCTGTCGCGATCGAGGATCTGGTGGGCGAGCCGATGATCATGCTGCGCCTCGACGAGATCGAGGAGGCGACGCGCTCGCTGCTCGGGGCCTTCGGCGCGCGGCCGCGTGTGGCGTTCCGCACCCGCTCGGTCGAGGCGGTGCGTTCGCTGGTGGCGACGGGGGCGGGAATCGCGCTTCTGCCCGAGCTCGTTTATCGCCGCTGGTCGCTGGAAGGGGACCGGATCGTCTCGCGCGATGTGTCGGGCACGCTGCCGGTGGTGCAGGTGGGCGTGGTCTGGCGCAAGGGCGCGCCGCTTTCGGCGCCCGCCCGTGAATTCATTCGCGCCGCCCAAAGCCAGTCTGCGCAACGATAAATTCAGGTATCTTTATTTCCGATAGCGCCGTTCTGACAATTGAATTTGCGAAATCGGATCCGCTGCCGCAGGCTTGCACCCGAGAGGTCAGAGAGCCTCGCCTCAACAGGGAACATGCGGATGAAAAAGCTTCTGAACCTCTGCGCCTCGGGCCTCGCCCTCGGTGCCGCGCTTGCTCTGCCGGCCCAGGCCGAGATGCTCAAGGAACTCGGCAAGCCCGAAGGCGCGCTCTCGATCGTGGCCTGGCCGGGCTATATCGAACGCGGCGAGACCGACAAAGCCTATGACTGGGTGACCAAGTTCGAGGAGAAGACCGGCTGCAAGGTCGAGGTCAAGACCGCGGGCACCTCCGATGAAATGGTCTCGCTGATGAACCAGGGCGGGTTCGATCTGGTGACGGCTTCGGGCGATGCCTCGCTGCGGCTGATCGCGGGCGGCAAGGTGCAGCCGATCAACACCGGCCTGATCCCCGATTGGGCCCGGGTCGACGACCGGCTGAAGGATGCGCCCTGGCATACGGTCGATGGCGTGCATTACGGCACCCCCTTCATGTGGGGCCCGAACGTGCTGATGTACAACACCGAGGTGTTCAAGACCGCACCCGACAGCTGGGACATCGTGTTCCGCGAGCAGACCCTGCCCGATGGCAAGTCCAACAAGGGCCGGGTGCAGGCCTATGACGGCCCGATCTATATCGCCGATGCGGCGCTCTATCTGAAGGCGCACAAGCCCGAGCTCGGGATCGAGAACCCCTATGAGCTCAATCAGGCGCAATACGATGCCGTGCTGGAGCTGCTGAAGGGGCAGCGCCAGCTGGTCTCGCGCTACTGGCACGATGCGATGGTGCAGATCGACGATTTCAAGAACGAAGGCGTCGTGGCCTCCTCCACCTGGCCATTCCAGGTGAACCTGCTGGAGGCCGACAAGGCGCCGGTGGCCTCCGTCGTGCCGAAGGAAGGCGCGACGGGCTGGGCCGATACGCTGATGCTGCACACGGACTCGAAGCACCCGACCTGCGCCTATCTGTGGATGGAGCATTCGCTGAACTCGAACCTGCAATCGGATCTCTCGGTCTGGTTCGGCGCGGTGCCTTCGGTGCCCTCCGCCTGCTCCGACAAATCCGGCATGCAGACCGCCGAGGGCTGCGATGCAAACGGGCTGAAGGACTTCGACCGGATCTGGTTCTGGCGCACGCCCACCTCCAAATGCGAAGCTGGCGGCTGCGTGCCCTATCACCGCTGGGTTTCCGATTACATCGCCGTGATGGGCGGCTGAGACCCGTTTCCGGCCCGGACCGCGCGTCCGGGCCCCCTCCCCCCTGAAAGTTCGACCATGACCCAAGCTGTGAGTTTCCGCGGCGTCTGTCGTCATTTCGGCACGATCCGTGCCGTGGATGGCGTGGACCTCGATATCGCCGACGGTGAGTTCTTCGCCATGCTCGGCCCCTCCGGTTCCGGCAAGACCACCTGCCTGCGCCTGATCGCCGGCTTCGAGCAGCCCACCGCCGGCACGCTCGCCATTTACGGCGAACCGGCCGAAGGCGTGCCGCCCTACCGGCGCAATGTGAACACGGTGTTCCAGAATTACGCGCTGTTCCCACATATGAATGTGCGCGACAACGTGGCTTTCGGGCTCCGGGTGAAGGGCGTGGGCCGGGCCGAGCGGGCCCAGGCCGCGGATGAGGCGCTGGCGCTGGTGGAGCTTTCGGGCTACGGCGCGCGCCGCGCGGGCGAGCTTTCCGGCGGGCAGCGGCAGCGGGTGGCGCTGGCACGCGCGCTGGTGAACAAGCCGAAGGTGCTCCTGCTCGACGAGCCGCTCGGCGCGCTGGACCTGAAGCTGCGCGAGCAGATGCAGGGAGAGCTGCGCCGCCTGCAGCGCGCGCTTGGCCTCACCTTCGTTTTCGTGACCCATGATCAGGAGGAGGCGCTGTCGATGGCCGACCGCGTCGCCGTCTTCGCCGAGGGCCGGATCCAGCAGGTGGGCACGCCCGAAGAGATCTACCGCCGCCCGGCAAGCCGGTTCGTGGCGGATTTCGTGGGCTCCTCCAATGTCCTGCCCTCGGATTTCACCGGCACTGGCCCTTCCGGCCGCTGGGCCAGCCTGCGCCCCGAAGACATCCGCCTCGATCCCGCGGGCCGCGCGGCCACCGTCACCTCGCGCGCCTATCACGGCCGGGTGGTGAAGCTCGGCCTGTCGCTCGGCGGGCAGGAGCTGACCGCGCTCCTGCCGCCCGGAGACCTGCCCGAACCGGGCCAGAGCACCCATATCAGCTGGGACCCGGCCAAGGTCCATGTGATGGGGCCGGAGGCATGAGCGCCGCGATCTTCCCGCCCCGCGGCGGCCCTCTGGCGCAGGCCGCCGATTGGGTGATCCGCCATCCGCGGATGTTCACCTTCCTGATGATCGCGCCGATCGTGCTCTGGCTCGGCATCATTTACATCGGCTCGCTCATCGCGCTGCTGATGCAGAGCTTCTTCTCCATCGACGAATTCTCCGGCGTGATCCGGCACGAATTCACGCTGGCCACCTATGCCGAACTGCTGCGCCCGTCGAATTTCGATATCATCCTGCGCACGGTGGTGATGGCCGCGGCGGTGACCCTCGCTTCGGCGGTTCTGGCCTTCCCGATCGCCTATTTCGCCGCGCGCTATGCCACCGGCAAGTGGAAGGCGCTGTTCTATATCGGGGTCATGCTGCCGCTGTGGTCGAGCTATCTGGTGAAGGTCTATGCCTGGAAGCTGGTGCTGGCGAAGGAGGGCATCCTGAACTGGCTCTTCGCGCAGCTGCACCTCACCTGGCTGCTGGATGCCGTGCTGGCGATGCCGGTGGTGGGGGGCAATTCGCTCTCGGTGAGCTACCTCGGCACCTTCATCGTCTTCGTCTATATCTGGCTGCCCTACATGATCATCCCGGTGCAGGCATCGCTGGAGCGGGTGCCGGGCGCGCTGATCGAAGCCGCGGCCGATCTCGGCGCCCATCCCGCGCAATCTTTCCGGATGGTGCTGCTGCCGCTGGCGCTGCCCGGCGTGGTGGCGGGGTCGATCTTCACCTTCTCGCTGACGCTGGGCGATTACATCATCCCGCAGATCATCGGCTCGTCGCGGCTGTTCATCGGCCAGGCGGTCTATACGCAACAGGGCACGGCCGGGAACATCCCGCTCGCCGCCGCCTTCACCGTGGTGCCAATCGTGATCATGGGCTTCTACCTCTGGGGCGCGCGCAAGATGGGGGCTTTCGATGCACTCTAAGGCTCCGCTTCCGCTCCGCCTCGCGGCCATCGGCGGGCTCGTGTTCCTGCTCGCGCCGATCGCGCTGATCTTCCTCTATGCCTTCACCACGGAGGAAAAGAGCTACCAGTTCCCGCCGCCCGGGCTCACGCTGCAGTGGATCGGCGTCACCATGGGGCGCGCGGATGTCTGGGCGGCGCTCGGGCTCTCGCTGAAGGTCGCGGCGATTTCCACCGCCCTCGCCCTGGTGCTGGGCACGCTGACCGCCGCCGCCGTATCGCGCTCGCGCTTCTTCGGGCGGGAGGCGATCTCGCTCCTGGTGATCCTGCCGATCGCGCTGCCGGGGATCATCACCGGGATCTCGCTGCGCTCCGCCTTCGCGCTGATGGACATCCCCTTCAGCACCTGGACCATCGTTCTGGGCCACGCCACTTTCTGTATCGTCGTCGTCTACAACAATGCCGTGGCGCGGTTCCGCCGCACCTCGGGCGCGCTGATCGACGCGGCGATGGACCTCGGCGCCGACGGGCTGCAAACCTTCCGCATGGTGATCCTGCCCAATATCGGCACTGCGCTGCTGGCGGGCGGCATGCTCGCCTTCGCGCTCAGCTTCGATGAGGTGATCGTCACCACCTTCACCGCCGGGAACCAGTCTACCTTGCCGATCTGGATGCTGGAGGAGCTCGTCCGCCCGCGTCAGCGCCCGGTGACGAATGTCGTCGCCATGGCCGTGGTGCTGGTGACGGTGATCCCGATCCTTGCCGCCTATTACCTGACCCGCGACGGTGAACACACCGCCGGCTCCGAGAAATGAGGGAGACCCGAATGCAAACCCAGATGCTGATCGGCGCCGATCTGGCCGCCGGCACCGAGACCGAGGAGCAGATCCTCAACCCACGCACCGGCGAGGTGATCGTCACGCTGCCCGAAGCCTCGCTCGCGCAGGTGGAAGCCGCGGTGCAGGCGGCCGAGCGCGCCTTCGCCAGCTGGTCGCGCACCACTCCCGCCGAACGTTCGGGCTACCTGCTGCGCATCGCGGACCGGATCGAGGCCGCGGCCACCGACCTCGCCGCGCTGGAGGCGCTGAACTGCGGCAAGCCCGGCCATATGGCGCTGAACGACGAGCTTCCCGCCATCGTCGATTGCTTCCGCTTCTTCGCGGGCGCGGTGCGCACCATGCACGGGCCGGTCGCGGGCGAATATCTGGCCGGGCATACCTCGATGATCCGGCGCGACCCGATCGGCGTCGTGGCCTCGATCGCGCCCTGGAACTACCCGCTGATGATGATGGCCTGGAAGATCGCCCCGGCGATCGCGGGCGGCAACACGGTCGTGTTCAAACCCTCCGAACAGACGCCGCTGACCGCGCTGCACATGGCCGGAATTTTCGCCGATGTCCTGCCCGAAGGCGTGGTGAACATCATCCTCGGGCGCGGCGAGACCGTGGGCTCGGCCCTGATTAACCACCCGAAGGTGGCGATGATCTCGCTCACCGGCGATATCGCCACTGGCCGCAAGATCATGGAAGCCGCGACCCGCACCATCAAGCGCACCCATCTGGAGCTTGGCGGCAAGGCCCCGGTGATCATCATGGACGATGCCGATGTGGAGGCCGCCGTCTCGGGGCTGCGCGCCTTCGGCTACTATAACGCGGGGCAGGACTGCACCGCCGCCTGCCGCATCTATGCCCATGCCAAGGTCTACGACAATTTCGTCGCCGATCTTGCCGCCGCCGTCTCCACTATCGGCTTCGGTCAGGCCGATGACAGCCTGAACGAAATGGGCCCGCTGATCTCGCCGCGTCAGCGCGACCGGGTCGCCTCCTTCGTCGCCCGCGCCCGCGAGCAGAACCATATCGAGGTCGCGACCGGCGGCGCGATCCCCGATGGCCCCGGCTTCTTCTATCAGCCGACCGTGGTCGCCGGCGCGCTGCAGACAGACGAGATCGTGCGCCGCGAGGTGTTCGGGCCGGTGGTCTCGGTCAGCCGATTCGATGATGTGGATCAGGCCGTCGCCTGGGCGAACGATTCCGATTACGGCCTCGCCTCCTCGGTCTGGACGAAGGACATCGGCCGCGGGATGCAGGTCGCCTCGCGCCTGCAATACGGCTGCACCTGGGTGAACACGCATTTCATGCTGACCAATGAAATGCCGCATGGCGGGCTGAAGCACTCCGGCTACGGCAAGGACATGTCGATGTATGCGCTGGAGGATTATACCGTGGTGCGCCACGTCATGGTCGCGCTCTGAGTTCTGCCGGAAAGGCCGCGATCAGCGCATCGCACATCTCCGCCACCCGGTCCGCTGCCGCGGGCCGGGCTCCGGGCAGCCGGCCGAGATCTGCAAGGCCGATGCCCGGATCGGGCGGGCGGCCGACGCTGGCGTAATAGTCCAGGAATTTGAACCATGCGCTGCGGTGGATCCCCTCCGGGCGCAGGAGCGTATTCGCGATGCCATAGGCATCGGCCGCGATTATGCCATGCAGGCTTTGCGAGACGATATGGCGGCATCCCGCAATCTGGCGCAGCACCGCGCGGGTATCGGTACTGCGCATATCGATCACGCGGAACCCGGGCCGCTCCGGAAGCGGCGTGCCATGATGCACGATCAGCCCGACGATATCCTCCTGCGGCACCGGCCCGGTCAGCCGCGGCGCCAGCAGCCCCGGGTCGCCGAAGGGCACGGGCGCCAGCCCCAGCACGCCGGCGCTCAGCGGCCCGCGCAAAGCCGCGACCCGCGCGCGCGGGAGCCAGTCCGCGCGCAGGGGCTCCATGCAGCCGGTGCCCCAGATCCAGGGCGCCCCGGCGGGGGGCGCACGGCGCTCCACCCCCTTGCGCACATGCCACATGATCGAGCCGATCGCGAACAGATCCGCCTCTGCCTCCGGCGCCCAGAGGACGGAGCGGCCCGAGACATGGGCGGTAATCTCGCGCGAAAGCGCATCCCCGAAGTTCGGGGCCTTCTTCCACCAGTAGAGGCGCAGCGGGTCGCTCATCGGCCCGTATCCTGCGTGGGCCGGGAGGCGAAGTCCAGCGCGCTGTGCCAGCCGTTTCACCGCCGTGCCAAGCGCTTGGGCTGCAACGCGAGATGCTCCGGGCCCCATAAAGTCACGAAGATGGGCATATGCGCGTGGCCCCCGCGTCAATGCTCCTGAACCCAACCGGCAGGGCCGCAATCCCCAGCCCGACGTTCTCGTGGCAGACCCCGCGATCCCCCTGCCCGGTCACCGAACCGCCCAGCGGATGCAGAGCAAAATCTGCTCCGAAATCCGCGGGCACAGCATGCGATTCCCGCCATCCACTGTCCGGGCCCTGTCCGGAACGCGGACATGCCCTGACCCGAGGCTGATAGCCCCAGCCCTGGCAGGCGGGACCTGAAGGGCAGCCTCCGCAATGCGCCAGCCCTGCATTTCCGTGATCGCCCGCGCGCCATGGCAGGCCACACGCGGCGCGGGCTGCGCAGGGGAGGAAGAGCCCTCGCGGACGCGTTCTCCTTCGGGGGATGAAAAATCGGGCAAAGCCAGGCGCCGCGCGGCCTGCCGGCCTTGCGGCGGGCAGGTCACGGAGACCACGCCGTCCATCCGGACGCCGAGGCCGATGGCGAGGCCAGGATACGGCGACTGGCAGGCCGGAGCGAACCAGCCCTGATCGCTCCATGTTCGCTTCTGCGCACCCTGCGCAAGCCCGCCATGGTAGGATCATAGGCGTCAACAGGCGGCTGCGCCACACGCCCCCGCTTTTCATCCAAGCGCGTCAAGCTGCAGCTCATCTGCGCGCCGATCGAACCCTTCTTCATGCCGATACATTCGCTCAAGCCGCGTATGTGCACCGTGACCGCGCCGTTCATCTGGCGGCTCACCGGATAGCCCTTATCGATCCGGATCACGCGAAGCGCCCTGGTCCTTAAGGACGTGGCGCTAAGGTCCCTGCCCACGGGCTGAACGTATTTTCCCCGCGCCAGCCGTCGCGCTTCAGGCCGAGTGCCGGCACTTTCCGGCCACATCCACGCTCCCCCTGATCAGGCCGAGCGCCCTTCGGTGGCCATCGCCGTTGTTGGTGAACAGCGTCACCGCCCAGTGGTTCATCGATGCGCCGACCGCGCCCGCCGGCGTACTCCCCGGCCGGTGGTTACCGGCGGCGCGGACGATCCGCTTCGCGGTGTTGCGCCACGGGGTCTGGCGCACGGTCCTCGGTATCAGGAGATGCCCTTCGCGGGTCCGACCATAACCTCACGTGTCGAACGCGCCCCCCCCACGGTGGTGCGGCCGAGGATCCGCGCCTCGGGCCAAAAGCTCCGACTGCGCGACCCAATCCTACTGTGGGAGCCTTTTCACAGGTGCGCGGATCAACCACGGCTGCCACGTGGATCGCGGGCTCGAAGAACTTCCGAGAGATGCCACGCGGCCATGTGAGGACCTTGCGTCGGAAGCCTCCGGCGAAGGAAGGCGAGGTCAGGCCGTTTGCCGCCGCCATATTTAAGACAGGGCGGGCCCTAGTGGTTCTGACGGGTGCGATCAGCCCGTCACAGAACGTTGCCAATATGAAGGCAGCTCGTTTGCTGCCGGTTCCCCGCGCGCAGTTCAATCAACGCATTCGGTTCCTCGGAGCCGGTCGCCAATAGGCCGCCCGGGCGGAGATGCTTGAGTAAGCATCCCACCGGCCGCGCTTCGGTGCCGAGCTTTGTGGAGGCCAGCGTATTCCAAATGCCCGATACAGTCCTCGCCATCGAAGCCGAAAGATAAGGTTTCGCTGCGGCCGGTCCGCTCCCGAAAGCCGGGTCCTCGAATGAACATTCATCATGCCAGAGATCCCTTTCGCGGCGGTGTCGCGGGCCTCAATCAGCCAGGATTGGCCAGCCTCTTATGGCGCCATAAGGTCACGTCCGCCCGGACTGCCGTGCAGATAGGCATATGCACGGAACGCCTGCACATCGCCATGCACCCTCCGATCAGCGCGGCACCGCCCCGACAGGTGAATTCCCGCTCGTTACGCGGGCCCGGAAGCGGATCGGGGCTAAGGTGCAGCGTCGTGGAAGGCGCCGATGGCCTTTCCTCCAATCACATGCCCGGCCTCGCACCGGCCCACCCTCATGAAGCACGCGGTGCCGGACGAGTGCCTGCGGCCGACAACGCCGAGAAGGCTTGGCACCGTTCCGGCGTGCTCTTGAACCCGCCCGAATACCCGCTAGCATCCAGCCGGCCCGCCTCGATCGACATGCGCATGATGCCGCCCGATCAGTGGCCTCGGCGCTGCTCCGCCCTCGGCCACATGCCCGCTCGCCGGGACACGGTCGCGTTGGGCATGGCTGCTTCCCCACCGAAAACGATCCCCCCTGCCAGACGGGCTGACCTAGACTTGCCCGGCACCGAAAGTGATTACTCTCTGAATGACCGGCAGCGGCGCCGCGGTGGCGTAGATCCGCGGCACATGGCTCCCGATCGGCAGGCGCGTCTTCGCCATACCGGTGCCCGCGTTCTCCGCGCGGTTTCCCCCGGTCACCCGGCCGTTCTCGATGCGGAAGCCGCTGAGCTCCCATGTCTGGTTCCGCTCCACGCCTTTCTGGCCGCCGCCGCAGGCATGGCCCGGGGCCACGCCTTGGTGCCGCGCGCTGTTATCGGCCTGCATCAGCCCGCGCTTGACCGGAAGGCAGGCATTGCCGCGGTTCAGAAATTGTACAGATCGCCGCGTCCTCCCGTCTGCGCAACCGCCCACCCGGCAGCATCCCAGTGCCCCGGCGGCGATAGACATCGCGCTTGCGCACCAGGGCGCTGAAGCTGAACGCCTTCTCCCGATCCTCCCGACTATCGCAGAGAATGCGTAAAACGGCTGTCGCTTGGGAGCAGACCGCTTCTCCGGATGGTCGTGGTCTTGCGCCCGATGCCACCCTGCGCAGGCCGGTCGTGCTTCGGGCCTTCTGGAACATATTGAACAGGGCGCAGGGGCAGGCTCAGCCTCACGCCGCTTCACCGCCATCTCAGCCCCGGCTCCGCGCCGCCGGAGGCCGCTCTGCCGCGCCCAGTGCCTCGGCAAGGCGCGCCGCACTGTTGCGGCAGAACGCGCTAAAGGGGCTTCGGGCCTGTCCCACTGCGCCACCCTACCCGGCCGCCGTTAAAGCGAAACCGTGACGCAGCCCCCGTTTCGTGGCAGACTCACCGCATGACCGATGCGCCGCCCCACAGCCTCCTGCTGACCCGCCATGACAGCGGGTGCAACATGGCGCGCTATTATGCGCTGAGCGTGGAAGCGGACCTGTTCGGAGGCAGCACGCTGGTGCGCCGCTGGGGCCGCATCGGCAGCGCCGGTCAGGAACGGCGGCAGTGGTTCGCCTTGCGCAGCGCGGCAGAGGCGGAAGGCCGGATCTGGGCCGAGCGCAAGATCCGCCGGGGCTACATGGCCTGACCGGGGGCGCATATTCACAACATTGCTCTGTGCGGAGAGCCAGAAGCAATGCCCCTGTCCTGCACTTATCGAACATTGCCGCGCCACTGCGAAAGCCCGCGCAGGATGTTCAAAGAATTCCCCCGGATCGTGCAAGACCTCCCCGGCCCCGCCGCCCTACCCTGATCCTGTCCGAAACCGGACCGTGGGGAGAGGAGCCCCGCGCCAAAGGGAGGAAACACATGGATACGGCATTCGCCACGAGCGAACGCCCGGCGCCGCAGGCTGGCCCGGTCGTTCTGGACGCATTGATCATCGGGGCCGGGGTCGCGGGCCTCTATCAGCTGCATCAGCTGCGCAAGGAGGGGATGAAGGTGCTTGCGGTCGATGCCGCGACCGACGTCGGCGGGACCTGGTACTGGAACCGCTACCCCGGCGCGAAATTCGATTCCGAGAGCTACATCTACCAGTATCTGTTCGACGAGGAACTCTACAAAGGCTGGACCTGGAGCGAGCGCTTCCCGGCACAGCCCGAGATCGAGCGCTGGATGCACTACATCACCGACCGGCTGGACCTGCGCCGCGACATCCTGCTCGCCACCAAGGTCACCTCGGCCGAATATGACGCCGCGCGCGGCCGCTGGAGCGTGCGCACCGACCGCGGCGACACGTTCGACACCCAGTTCCTGATCGGCTGCTGCGGCATGCTCTCGGCGCCGCTGGAGAACCGCTTTCCCGGGCAGGAAAGCTTCAAGGGCCGCATCTTCCACACCGCGCGCTGGCCGCGCGAGGCGCTGGAGCTGAGCGACAAGCGCGTGGGGGTGGTGGGCATCGGCGCCACCGGCATCCAGGTGATCCAGACCATCGCCGACAAGGTGAAGGACCTGACCGTCTTCATCCGCACGCCGCAATATGTGCTGCCGATGAAGAACCCGAAATACGGGCCGGAGGAGGAGAAGGCCTACAAGGCGCGGTTCGACGAGCTGAAGCAGAACCTGCCGCGCACCTTCACCGGGTTCGAGTATGACTTCGTGCATACCTGGGCCGATCTGAGCCCCGAGGAGCGCCGCGCGGTGCTGGAGGAGATCCATGGCGATGGCTCGCTGAAGCTCTGGCTCGCCTCCTTCGCCGAGATGTTCTTCGACGAGGCGGTGAGCGAGCAGATCTCCGAATTCGTGCGCGAGAAGATGCGCGCGCGGCTGAAGGACCCGGCGCTGATCGACGTGCTGGTGCCGAAGCCCGGCGATTACGGCTTCGGCACGCACCGGGTGCCGCTGGAGACGAACTACCTGGAAGTCTATCTGCGCCCGAATGTGCATGCCGTGAGCGTGCGCGACAATCCGATCGCCGAGGTGGTGCCCGAGGGGATCCGGCTGGCCGATGGCACGGTCTATCCGCTCGATGTGATCATCCTCGCCACCGGCTTCGACGCCGGATCGGGGGCGCTCACCCGCATCGACATCCGCGGCAAGGACGGGCACAGCCTGAAGGAGGACTGGGGCCGCGATATCCGCACCGCGCTCGGGATGATGGTGCATGGCTATCCGAACATGTTCATCACCGCCGCACCGCTCGCGCCTTCGGCCGCGCTGTGCAACATGACCACCTGCCTGCAGCAGCAGACCGAATGGATCACCGGCTGCATCCGCCACATGCGCGCGCACAACCGCTCCGTGGCCGAACCGAGCGCGGAATTCGAGGATTGGTGGGTGCAGCACCATGACGAGACCGCGAATGCGAACCTGATCTCGCGGACGAACTCCTGGTATGTGGGCTCCAACGTGCCGGGCAAGCCGCGCCGGGTGCTCTCCTATACCGGGGGCGTCGGCACCTACCGGCAGAAATGCGACGAGGTCGCCGCGGGCGGCTACGCCGGGGTGGAGATGCAGTAACCGCTACCCGGCCGCCTTGCGATAGGCGGCCGGGGCCTTGC
Source organism: Paenirhodobacter sp. (assembly GCF_041916475.1). Taxonomy (GTDB): domain Bacteria; phylum Pseudomonadota; class Alphaproteobacteria; order Rhodobacterales; family Rhodobacteraceae; genus Rhodobacter. The sequence continues at coordinate 100,723 of NZ_JAYRZN010000004.1, read as the reverse complement.
CATGGACCCGCACGAACAGCCGGGTCAGATGCGCCTGATCGGTGAAGCCGCATGTGGCGGCGATTTCCTTGATCGGCAGCGCAGAGCCCGTGAGCAGCCGCCGCGCCGCCTCGATCCGCCGGGCGATGACATAGGCATAGGGCGGCTGACCGAAACTGAGCCGAAACAGCCGCGAGAAGACGCAGGGCGTCATCCCCACGGCCTGCGCCATCTCGGCGAGGGTCAGTGGATCGGCCAGATGCGCTTCCACGAAATCCGCGATCTGGCGCTTCTTCGCGGGGCCGAGGCCCGCCGCCTGAACCGGCGCGAAATCTATCTGCGCATAGCGGCGCAGCAGATGCACGATCAGCCCGCGCGAGAGCCAGTCCACATAGAGCGGCCCGCCCAGGGCCTGGTGCTGCGCCTCCTCAACGATGGCCCGCATCGCCTGCGACATCACCGGATCCTCCGCGCGCAGCACATCGGCGAGGCGCACATCCGAGACATGACAATCCAGCGCCTCGCCCGCCACATCGGCCACCAGCGCCGCCGAGAGATAGACATGGGTGACGTCTATGGGCTCTTCCCAGGTCCAGTGAGCCTGCTGCGCGCGGGTGAGGAGCGATGCCGCGCCGGGCCCGAGCCGGTCGCGGCTCCAGCGGCCCTCGAAGCGGCGGCGCATCGGCGTCTCGCCCATCTGGTAGCCCACCAGCATGAAATCCCGCATCGCGGGCACGATCACATCCTGGCCGTGGTAGTGATAGGAGCGCAGCGCCACGTCTTTCCAGCCCAGACCGTCGCTGGCCAGAAGCACGCGCCCCGGCACCCAGTTCGGCAGATCTTCGGGCGGGCACAGCCCCATGGTGCGATCCGGGCGGAGTTGTCCCCGCCCGGCCCCTCTCAGGCCGCCTGCCGCAGCGCAAGCGCGCGGTAGACGGCGGTCTCGAAATCGACATAGCCGGTGAAAGAAACAGGGTCGCCGAAGGGCAGGATCTGCGTGGCCCAATAGCCGCCCACGCCGTTTTTCCGGTCGATCCAGTAGAACAGGTTTGCAAGGCCCGCCCAGCCGATGGCGCCGGCCGGGCGTCCGGTGGGCGCCTCCTCCTCCATGGTCATGAAGCTGAAGGACCAGCCCTTGCGGTAGCCCGGGAAGAATTCGGCATCATTCGACAGCGCCCCGATCACACCGGGCAGCATGCCCACCTTCTGATGCGGCTCCAGCTGGTTGCGCGCAGCCCATTCCACGGTCTCGGGGCGCAGCACGCCCTGCCCGTCGTTGAGCCACATGCGGATGAACTTCATGTATTCGGGCACCGTCGCATAAAGCCCATGGCCGCCGCAATCCACCTCCGGCGCATCCGGGAAGGCAAAGCCCATATCGCTCAGGCTGCCATCCGCGCCGCGGGCATGGATCGCGGCGGTGCGCGCCTTCATCGCATCGGTGCGGGTGAAGCCGATGTCCTTCATCCCCAGCGGGTCGAACACGCGCTCGCGCAGCACCGCGCCGAGGCGCTTGCCGCGGATGCCCTCCACCACCTGGCCCACCCAGTCGATATTGGTGCCATATTCCCATTTCGTGCCCGGGTCGAACAGCAGCGGCGTTTCCAGCGCCGCGCGCGAACAGGTCACCACGCTCGGCTGGCCATGATCGTTGGCAAGGCGCAGATAGGTCTCGTTGAAGAAATCGTAGCCGAAGCCCGCGGTATGGGTCAGGAGCTGCCGCGTGGTGATCGCGCTTGCGGGCGCGCGCAGGATCGGCTGCCCGGCGCCATCGAAGCCGTCGATCACCTGAAGCTTGCCGATCGCGGGGGCATAGTCGCGCGCGGGGGCATCAAGGTCCAGCAGCCCTTCCTCCACGCATTGCAGCGCGGCCGTGGCCGCGATCGCCTTGGTGGTGGAGAAGATCGCGAATACGGTGTCCTCCGTCATCGGCGCGCCGCCGATCACCCGCTCGCCCGCCGCGCCGGAATAGATGTCGCCATTGCGGTCGGTGACCATGGCCACCACGCCCGGCACCCGCGGCGCACCGCTGACCGTGCCCTGCAGTACCGCATCGAGGCTCTGTTTCAGATCAGTCATGCCATCCTCCCTTGTCTGACTGTCGTCAGAGGGTGCGGCGCGGGCGCCCGCGCCGCTATTCGTTTTCGGAACCGCCTGTCCGGAATCGGAAGCCATCGCCGGCCTGCCGCGCCTGGGCGAGCGTCTGCGAGGGTTTCTCGCCGAAACGGGCGGCATAGGCCTGCGCCATCGCGCCGAAATTGGCATAGCCCCAATCGAGCGCTACCGATGTGACCGTATCGCCCGGCGCCGCCCGGCGCAGCGCCGCCCGCACGCCGTCGAGCCTCCGCTCGCGCAGGGCGTCACGCGGCGCACAGCCGCGGAACCGCTGGAACCCTTCGGAAAGCGTGCGCGCCGAGACCCCGACCCGGCGGGCGATCTCGCCGATGGCGGGCGCGCTGCGGGCTTCGGCCTGCATGATTTCCTCCGCCTCGCGCACATGCCGGGGCGCCGCGGCGCGGCCCGCATCCGCCAGAGACACCCCCGCCCCCGCAGCCCAGAGCCGCAGCAGCTCCACGCACAAAAGCTCCTCCAGATGGGTCTCCATCGGCGTGCCGCCGACCACCCGCCCGTCCGGCCCGATCGTCTGCGCCACATAGCCCAGAAGCGCCTGCCAGCGCGGCCCGCCAAAGGCCTGCCGCCGGGTCCAGAGCCGGTCTCCCGGCTCCGCGCCGAACCAGCGCAGCGCCGTTTCGGCCAGGACTGCATGCGGGATCGTGAGGTTCAGCTGCATATGCGCGCCGTCCCCCTCCAGCCAATAATCCGTGCGGCTGCAATCCACCACGAAGCTGTCGCCCGCGCGGGTGACGGGATCGGCGCCGCCGTGGCCCTGATGGCGCAGGCTGCCCTGGAGCGTATTGAGCACCAGCACATTGCCTGCCGCCGGATCGAAGGCGTCGAGGTGGATCGGCACGCCATAGGAGAACCGGGTCAGGGTGACGCGGCCCACGCTGGCGCTGCGCAGGGTCGCATCGGGGCGCAGGCCGAGGCCAAGCGGGCGCACCCGGTAGGGCATGTAGACCCTCCGGCAGAAATCCTGCACCTCGTCCCAGTCGCGCGAGGCGCCGGGGCCGTCCTGCGTGATGGGCCTCCCCGCGCCATCACACAGCAATGCCTGTTCCAGCATGGCCGCTCCTCCCTTCAGCCGATGCAAGGCGCCCAGAATGCCATGAATCCGGCGCTTGCCAAGCGGCTCTTTGGTCTTGGATCCGGCGCTATTACTTCCATTATGGATTGAGTATCATGAGAAATGTGCAGCTAGTCTCCGGCACAGGAAGGGCCGATATTCATCGCCAGAATGCACCCAATCCTCCGGCGGGATGCCGGAAAACGGAGTAGCAAAAATGATCGATATGACGACTGCCCCCTTCGGCGCCCTGATCCTGCGGCTGGCGCTGGCCTTCCTGTTCTTCGCCCACGTCTATCTGAAGCTGTTCATCTTCAAGCCCGCCGGGACCGTGGGTTTCTTCAAGTCGCTCGGCCTGCCGGGCTGGTTCGCCTATGTGACGATCGTGTGGGAAATCCTCGGCGCCACGGCGCTGCTGTTCGGCTTCATGCCGCGTCTCGCCGCGCTGGCGATGATCCCGGTGATGGCCGGAACGGTGGTGAAGGTGCATGGGCCCGCCGGGTTCTGGTTCACCAATCCGAATGGCGGCTGGGAATACCCGGTGTTCTGGATCGTGACGCTGCTGGTGTTTGCGCTGCTGGGCGATGGCGCCGCTGCAATCGTGGCCACCCCGGCCCTGTTCTGAGCCACACGCACGGATATTGGAGGATAGCATGATCACCGAAACCGAATTTCACATGGGCCGCGTCGCCCTGACGGTGCATGATCTCGACCGCGTCGGCGATTACTACGAGCGTGTCGTGGGCCTCGCGCGGATCTCGCGCGAGGGGGAGGTCGCCACCTATGGCGCAGGCGGGCGCGTGCTGCTGGAGCTGCGCCGCGATACCGCCGCGCGGCAGCGCAGCCAGCGCGAGGCCGGGCTGTTTCACGCAGCCTTCCTGATGCCCACCCGCGCCGATCTCGGGCGCTGGACCCGCTATATCGCAGACAACCGGATCCCCGTCGTGGGCGCCTCCGATCACGCGGTGAGCGAGGCGATCTACCTGACCGATCCGGAAGGCAACGGCATCGAAGTCTATGCCGACCGCCCCGCGAACAGCTGGATCTGGAACAACGGCTCGGTCCATATGGTGACCGAGGCGCTGGACTTGCCCGATCTGGTCGCCTCCGCGGGCGATACGCATTGGACGGGCCATGCCGAGGGCATGACTATGGGCCACGTCCACCTGCAGGTGGGCGCCCTGCCCCCGGCCGAGGCCTTCTATCAGGGGCTGATCGGGCTTGATGTCACCACGCATTACCCGGGAGCGACCTTCTATTCCGCCAACGGTTACCACCACCACATCGCCACCAACCAGTGGAACAGCCGTGGCGCCGGGGTACGCAATTTCCCCTCGACCGGGCTGAGCGAGGTTGAGATGCTGGTAGCACCCGCTCGGGTCGCGGCGATCCGGGCGGCAGCCGATGCCCAGGGCGTGGCCCTGGGCGGCGAAGGCAATACGGTCATGCTGGCGGACCCGTGGGGCACGCCGGTTTCGCTGAAACTCGCGCAGTGAGGGAATGAGATGCTGGTCGATGGAAAATGGACCGAGAACTGGCAGCCGGTGCAGGCGGTGGATGCCAAGGGCGGCTTCGTGCGGCAGGTCTCGGGCTTCCGCAACTGGGTCACGCCCGATGGCGCCCCGGGCCCGACCGGCACCGGCGGCTTCAAGGCCGAGGCGGGGCGCTATCACCTCTATGTGGCGCTGATCTGCCCCTGGGCGTCGCGCACGCTGATCGCGCGGCGCCTGAAGGGCCTGACCGGGGCGATCGACGTCACGGTGGTGGAGCCGGCTCTGGCCGAGCAGGGCTGGCGCTTCGCCAGCCCCGACCCGATCAACGGCGCCACCTGGATGCATGAGATCTATACCCGCGCGGACGCCCATTACACCGGCCGCGCCACGGTGCCGGTGCTGTGGGACAAGGCGAAGCGCACGATCGTAAACAACGAATCCGCCGATATCGTGCGGATGTTCAACCCAGGCTTCGGCGCGATGGGCAGCGGCCCGGATCTCTATCCCGAAGCACTGCGCAAGCAGATCGACACGCTGAACGACCGGATCTATCCGCGGCTGAACAATGGCGTCTATCGCGCGGGCTTCGCCACCACGCAGCTGGCCTATGAAGAGGCGTTCCGCGATGTGTTCGCGGAGCTGGATATGCTGGAGGCGCAGCTGTCGGAGACCAGCCCGTTCCTGTTCGGCCCTGCGCTGACCGAGACCGACATCCGCCTGTTCGTGACGCTGGTGCGCTTCGATGCGGCCTACCATGGCCTGTTCAAATGCAACCTGCGCCGGGTGGCGGATTACCCGGCCCTGCAGAGCTACATGCTGCGGGTGCTGGATCAGCCGGGCGTGCGTGAGACCGTCAGCATCGACCATATCAAGCGCGGCTATTATTCGATCAAGGCCCTGAACCCGACGCAGATCGTGCCGCTGGGGCCGGACCTGCCCGGGCTGGACCCGGTGCGGCTGTAAGGGGACATCATGAGCGAACAGCTTGTCATCCTGCTGCATGGCGTCGGCGCGCGCGGCGAGAACCTCGCCGGGCTCGGCCCGATCTGGGCGCGCGCGCTGCCCGATACCGCCTTCGCGGCGCCGGATGCGCCCTTCCCCTTCGATCAGGGCGGCCCCGGGCGGCAATGGTTCTCCATCGCCGGGGTCACGCCTGAGAACCGCGGCGCGCGGGTGATCGCGGCACGCGCGGATTTCGATGCGGTGATCGGTGCGCTGGTGGCGGAGCACGGTTTCGCGGCCCGGCTGGACCGGGTGGCGCTGGTGGGCTTCTCGCAGGGCGCGATCATGGCGCTCGATGCGCTGGCCTCGGGGCGATGGCCGGTGGCGGCGGTGCTGGCCTATTCCGGGCGGCTCGCGACGCCGGTGGACAACCCCGCGCGCGGCACCCCCGCGCTGCTGATCCATGGCGATGCCGACATGGCGATCCCGTTCACGCAATCGCAGGAGGCTGCCGCCCGGCTGACGGCGGCGGGTGTGCCCACCCGGCTGATCATCGAGCCCGGGCAGTATCACGGCATCTCGCCGCAAGGGGCGCAGGAGGGTGCGCGCTTCCTCGCCGGCGCCTTCGGCCTGCTGCACAGCTGAGCGCCCATGGACCGGCTCGACTGCGACAGGATGTTCGTGGCCGTGCTCGACAGCGGCAGCTTCGCTGCGGCGGCGCGCAGGCTCGGCACGTCCAGCGGCCAAGCCTCGAAGCTGGTTGCGCGGCTGGAGGCGGAGCTGGGCGTGCAGCTGCTGAAGCGCACCACCCGGGCCCTGCATGCCACCGAAGTCGGCCAGGCCTATTTCGAGCGCATGCGCGCGATCCTCGAGGAATTCGATGCGCTGGAGGCCTCGGTGCGCAATGCATCGGGCGCGCCCGCGGGGCGGCTGCGGCTTTCGGCGCCGCTGTCGTTCGGGCGGATGCAGCTGATGCCGCGCCTGATCGACTTCGCCCGCGCCTTCCCGGATATCCAGCTCGACACCGATTTCACCGATCGCACCGTGAGCCTGATCGACGAGGGCTATGATATGGCGGTGCGCATCGGCACCCCCGCGGACAGCAGCCTGATCGCGCGCAAGCTGGGCGAGGCGCGGGTGATCACCGTGGCCGCGCCGGATTACCTCGCCCGCGCAGGCACCCCCACTCGGCCCGCGGACCTTCCGGGCCATGCCTGCATCCTCGATGCGAATTTCCGCGAGCCGCAGATCTGGCGCTTCCGCGATGCCGCCATCACCGTGGACGGCCGGTTCCGCTTCTCGAACGGCGAGGCGGCGCTGATGGCGGCGGAGGCGGGGCTCGGCATCGTCCGGGTACCCACGTTCATCGCGGGCGAAAGCCTGCGCGCCGGCCGGCTGGTGGCGCTCCTGCGCGACGAGGAAGCCATCAGCTATACGATCCACGCGGTCTATCCTCCCGCACGGCATCTGGCGGTGAAGGTGCGCGCGCTGGTGGATTACCTCGTCTCGTGCTTCCACGATGGCGCGGACTGGGACAGAGGGTGGTAATACGGAGGGCTGCCGCTCAGCCGGGCGCCCCCTGGAGCCGCAGCCCCACCTCCGCCGCCACCGCCCGGAGTGCGGCGAGCGTGCGGGCGAGCGTTCCCGGATCTTCCAGCACATGGGTGGCTGCCGTCACCGAGATCGACCCGGCCAGCCGCCCCTGCCTGTCCAGCACCGGCACGCCCAGCCCCGCAAGCCCGACGACGTAATCATTGGGCACCCAGGCATGGCCTTGGGCGCGGATAACATCGGCCTCCGCCGCCAGGGCCGCCGGGTCCGTCTGGCTGTGCTGGGTGAAGGCGGGCTGCGGCCGCGCAAGCCAGGCCGCGCGCGCCACCGGATCCAGATGCCCGAGGATCGCCCGCGGCCCCGCGGCCACGTTCAGCGGCAGCAGCGTGCCCGGAGAGGACCAGTTCAGCGCGGTGAAGATCGTGCGATGCGTGCTCGCGCGCTCCACACAGATGGCGCCATCGGGATCGGGCATCCAGGCGAAGGAGGTCATCTCCACCGCGCGGGTGAGGTCGTGCAGCCAGGGCGAAGCCGCCTCGCGCAAGGCGCGCGGCGCATGCACCGCGGGCTGCAGCTGCAGCACCCGGCTGCCGAGGCTGTATAGATCCTCCGCGCGCGCGATCAGCCCGGTTTCAGCCAGCGCCAGCAGCAGCCTGCGCGCCGTGTTCTTGTCGAGCCCGCTCTCGCGGGCGATCTCGCTCAGCGTCAGCTGCGTCCGCGCCGCCGAGAAACTTCCCAGAATTGCGGCAATCCGCTCCGCTGCGCGCATCTGTTGGCCGGGTTCTGGCATGGGACACCTCAAAACGTATCATCTGATGATACTAGCAAATCATTTGTTGACACAATCGTTTCGAACCGTTGTTCTGAGGAAAATACAGACCAACGGGGAATCTGATGGCACTCGACGCCGGCCTGCGGGCGGCGATCCTGCAATCGGTCGAAGACAACTTCGACCGGCAGGTCGCCTATACGCAAAAGCTCGTCTCCTTCGCGTCGCAGCGGGGCGAGGAATTCACCATCCAGGACTTCATCCACGACGACCTCAAGGCGCGCGGGATGAAGATGGACCGGTTCGACATGGACGAGGCGGCGCTGGCCGCGCATGAAGGTGGCGCGCCGTTCTCCGCCACCCATTCGCGGGCGCCGATCGTGGTGGGGATCCATCACCCGAAGGCGGAGGCGGGGCGTTCGCTGATTTTGCAGCACCATCTGGATGTGGTGCCCGTCGGCCCGCGCGACATGTGGGAGCACGATCCCTATGGCGGCGCCATCATCGGGGACTGGATGTATGGCCGCGGCGCGGGAGACATGAAAGCGGGCGCGGCGGCCAATGTCTTCGCGCTGGAGGCGCTGAAGCGGATCGGGCTGCAACCGGCGGCGACGGTCTATCTGCAATCCGTGGTGGAGGAGGAATCCACCGGCAATGGCGCGATGCAGACCTTTCTGCGCGGCTATACCGCCGATGCCGCGCTGATCCCGGAGCCAGAGCATGAAAAGCTGGTGCGCGCCGGGCTGGGGGTGCTGTGGTTCAGCGTCGAGGTGCGCGGGATTCCGGTGCATGTGCGCGAGATGGGCGAGGGTGCGAATGCGATCGACGCCGCCTACCGGCTGATCGGATCGCTGCGCGAGATCGAGGCGAAGTGGAACGCCGAGCGCGACCAGCATCCCGAATGCGCCGGTGAGCCGCATCCGATCAACCTCAACGTCGGCATCATCGAGGGCGGCGACTGGGGCTCCTCGGTCCCGGCCTGGTGCCGGTTTCAGGTGCGCGTGGCGATCTATCCGGGCCAGAAGGCGCGCGAGAAGTTCCGCGAGATCGCCGAACATGTGGCGGCCTTTTCCCGCGGCGACCGGTTCCTGGCGCAAAACCCGCCGGTGCTGACCCAGAACGGCTTCAATGCCGAGGGCTATATCCTCGAGCCCGGCTCGGAGGCCGAGACGATCCTTGGCGCCGCGCATGAGGCCGCGTTCGGCGCCCCGCTCGAGACCTTCATGACCGCGGCCTATCTCGATGCCCGGGTCTATGCGCTCTACAACCGGATCCCGACGCTCTGCTACGGGCCGGTCTCGAAGGGCATCCATGGGTTTGATGAGGCCGTGAGCCTGAGTTCGGTCAAGCGCGTGACACAGGCGATGGCGCTGTTCATCGCCGAATGGTGCGGCACAGAGCCAATCTGAGCCGCGCCCTCCTCCCGGGTTCGCGCCCCGGCACCTATCGGTGCCGGCAGGCTGCGCATACCCTCCATAACCCCGTAAATTCAACATCTTACACGAACCGCCCAGATATGAAGCAGCCCGGATATATGTTCATAACCTCCTGTATTTCCTTCCGGAATCCTGCTCACGCCGCAGGCACCGGGCCGCACCATGGAAAATTCCCGGAGCGGCGACAATTCTGGGTTGCCCGCCTGGAAAATCGTCGTCTACGCTCCGAGTCATGATTGACGACAATCGTCATTGCTTCCTTTCGCCAGCTTCAGGAGACCCCGAATGTTCGACCGCCCGTTCCGTTCCGGCTTTCTCACCACCACGCTGATGTCGCTGTGCCTCGGCACCGCCGGCATCGCGGCGCAGGCGGAGACGACCGTCACCGCCGTGATGCATGCACCGCTGCGCGCGGTCGATCCGGTGATCTCCACCGCCTATATCCTGCGCAACTACGGCTACATGGTCTATGACACGCTGCTGGCACGCGACAGCGCCGGCAAGCCGCAGCCGCAGATGGCCAGCTGGACCGCCTCGGAGGATGGCAAGAGCTACACGCTGACACTGCGCGACGGGCTGAAATGGCACGATGGCACGCCGGTGACCGCCGAGGATTGCGTCGCCTCGCTGAAACGCTGGAGCCAGATCGACAAGACAGGCCAGGTGATGGCCTCGCTGCTGGAAGGCTATGAGGTCAAGGACGACAAGACCTTCACCATGACCTTCAAGGAGCCGACCGGCATCGCGCTGATTGCGCTGAGCAAGCCCTCGGGCCTCGCCCCGTTCATGATGCCGAAGGCCGTGGCAGAGACGCCCACCAGCCAGCCGATCACCTCCACTATTGGCTCGGGCCCGTTCAAATTCGTCGAGGCGGACTACAAGCCCGGCGTGAGCGCCACGTTCGCGAAGAACCCCGACTACCTGCCCCGCAGCGAACCGGCCGACGGGCTGGCCGGCGGCAAGGTGGTGAAGGTGGACAAGGTCGTCTGGACGACGATGCCGGATTCGATGACGGCGGTGAATGCGCTGCTGTCGGGCGAGGTGGATTTCTACGAGCAGATCCCGCATGACCTGCTGCCGCTGGTGGAGGGCAACCCGGATTTCACCACCGCCGTGTACAAGAAGCAGGGCAGCCAGAACTTGGTGCGGATGAACCAGCTGCAGCCGCCCTTCGACAACCCGAAGATCCGTGAGGCGGCACTGCTCGCGCTCGGGCAGCAGGCGATGCTGGATGCCCAGGTCGGCGCCGGGTCGCAATATGGGCAGACCTGCCCGGCCGTCTTCGGCTGCGACAGCCGCTTTGCCGCGGATTATGCGGCGGACAAGATCGTGGCCCCGCATCCCGAGGAGGCCAAGGCGCTGCTGAAGGAGGCGGGCTATGACGGCAAGCCGATCCTGCTGATGCATGCGACGGACCTCGCGAGCCTCGCGCCGCAGGGCCCGGTCGTGGCGCAGCAGCTGCGCGATGGCGGCTTCACGGTGGATATGGTCTCGATGGACTGGGCCAGCGTGGTGGCGCGGCGCGCCTCCAAGGCGCCGGTGGCCGAAGGCGGCTGGAACATGTTCTCGACCACCAACGTGCTGCCCGACGTGGGCGACCCGATCGGCTTCATCGGCGTCGCTGCGGGCGGGGCTTCGGCCTGGTTCGGCTGGCCCGACGTCCCCGCGATCGAGGAGCTGCGCGGCGCGCTCGCCCGCACCGCCGACCCGGCCGAACAGGCCAAGATCGGCCAGGAGATCGACAAGCTGGTGATCGACAATCAGGTCATGCTGCCGATGGGCGAATTCTACAACGTCACCGTGAAATCCGCGAAGCTCACCGGCCAGCTCGATGCCGAGGCGCCGGTGTTCTGGAACATGGAAAAGGCCGACTGATGCTCGGTTTCGTCGTCAAGCGCGTCCTGTCGGCCATCCCGGTGCTGCTGATGGTCGCGGTCATCGTCTTCCTGGTGCTGCGGCTGTCGCCGGGGGATCCGGCGGTGATGATCGGCGGGCCGAATGCCACGCCGGAGCAGCTTGATGCGCTGCGCGAGAGCATGGGCCTGAACCGGCCCCTGCTGGAGCAGCTGGTCCTCTGGATGGGCGCCATCGCGCAGGGCGATTTCGGGCTCTCGCTGGTCTCGGGCAAGCCGGTGACCGCGCTGATCCTCGACCGGTTCGGCCCGACGCTGGCGCTCAGCCTGACGACGGTGACCCTCGCCGTGCTGGTCGCGATCCCGCTTGGGGTCGTGGCCGCCTGGCAGCAGGGCAAATGGATCGACCGGCTGGTGATGGCGGGCTCGGTGATGGGCTTCTCGGTGCCGGTGTTCATCATCGGCTATATCCTGATCCTGGTCTTCGCGCGCGGGCTCGGCTGGTTCCCGGTGCAGGGCTACAAGCCCATGTCGGCCGGGCTGTGGGAATTCGCCTCGCGGCTGGTGCTGCCCTCGGTCGCGCTGAGCTTTCCCTATATCGCGCTGATTGCCCGGATCGTGCGCACCAATGTGATCGAGGTGATGAACGAGGACTATATCCGCACCGCGCGCGCCAAGGGCATGACCGAGCGCGCCGTGCTCACCGATCATGCGCTCGGCAATGCCGCCGTCCCGATCGTGACGATCATCGGCGTTTCCATCGCCATGCTGATCGGGGGGGTGGTGGTGACCGAATCCGTATTCAACATTCCCGGCCTCGGGCGGCTGGTGCTGGAGGCGGTTCTGGCGCGCGATTATACCGTGATCCAGGCGGTGATCCTGCTGTTCTCCACGATCTATGTGTTCATCAACCTCGGCGTCGATCTGCTCTACGGGCTGTTCGATCCGCGCATCCGGTATTGAGGGGGCACCCATGACCAAGACGCTCGACCTCCCCGACATGGCCGGCGCCGAAGGCCGCGGCCTCGGCCGGATCCTGCGCGACGTATTGTCGAGCTGGCCCGCCCGGATCTCGGCCGTCGTGCTGGCGCTGATCGTGCTGGGCGCGGTCTTCGCGCCCTGGCTCGGCACGGTGGACCCGGTGAAGCTCGACCCGGCGCTGCGGCTCAAGGGCATGAGCGCCGCGCATTGGCTCGGCACCGACAGCTTCGGCCGCGATGTCTATTCCCGCATCGTCTATGGCGCGCGGATCTCACTCGCGGTCGGCGCGGGCACGGTTCTGGTCTCGGTGCTGCTGGGCACGTTCTTCGGGGTGATCACCGGCTATTTCCGCTGGGCGGATCTGATCGTCATGCGCTTCATGGACGGGCTGATGGCGATTCCGGGCATCCTGCTCGCCATCGCGCTGGTGGCGATTTCGGGCGCCACGCTCACGACCGTTCTGATCGCGATCGCGGTGCCGGAGATCCCGCGGGTGGCGCGGATGGTGCGCTCCGTCATCCTCGGCGTGAAGAACGAACCCTATGTGGAGGCGGCCTCCGTCCTCGGCACCGGCGTGTGGCATATGGTCTGGCGGCACATGCTGCCAAATACGGTCGCGCCGCTTCTGGTGCAAGGCACCTATATCTTCGCCTCCGCGATCATGACCGAGGCGATCCTGAGCTTCCTCGGCGCGGGCGTGCCGCCCGAGACCCCCTCCTGGGGCAACATGATGGCCGATGGCCGGACCTTCTTCCTGCTGAAGCCGGAACTGATCCTCTACCCCGGGCTGATGGTCTCGCTGACGGTGCTCAGCGTGAACATGCTGGGCGATGTGCTGCGCGACCGGCTGGATCCGCGCATGGCGAAACGGCTGTGAGGGCGCTGTGATGACCGATACCCCCGTTGTCCTCGCCGTCGAGGACGTGACCATCGACACCCGCCCGGCCGGCGCCAAACCGATCGTGCGCAACATCGGCTTCACCGTGCGCGAGGGCGAGACCGTCTGCATCGTCGGCGAATCCGGCTCCGGCAAATCCGTCACCTCGATGGCGGTGATGGGGCTCTTGCCGAAGGACGCGCTGCAGGTCACCGGCGGGCGGATCCTGCTCGATGGCGAGGACGTGCTGCAGGCGAGCCCGGCGCGGATGCGCGCGCTGCGCGCCTCCAAGGTGGCGATGGTGTTCCAGGAGCCGATGACCGCGCTCAACCCGGTGAAAACCGTGGGCGCCCAGATCGACGAAGTCCTGCGCCTGCACACCAGGCTCCCGGCCGCGGAGCGGCGCAAGCGCGTGCTCGACATGATGGAGCGCGTGCATCTGCCCGATGTGGAAAAGCTCTACGCCCGCTATCCGCACCAGCTTTCGGGCGGGCAGCGCCAGCGGATCGTCATCGCCATGGCGCTGATCCTGCGCCCGCGCCTGCTGCTGGCCGACGAGCCCACCACCGCCCTCGACGTGACCACGCAAAAGCAGATCCTGCATCTGATCAAGGAGCTGCAGGAGCAGGAGAAGACCGCCGTCGTCTTTGTCACCCATGATTTCGGGGTGGTGTCGGAAATCGCCGACCGGATCGTGGTGATGAACCGCGGCGATCTGGTGGAGACCGGCACGCGGGATCAGATCCTGTCTGCGCCGCAGCAGGACTATACCCGGATGCTGGTGTCCTCGGTGCCGAGCCTGATCCCGCGCTGCGATCCGCCGGAGCCAAAAAGCCCGAAGGTGCTGGAGGTGATCGGCCTGCTGAAGCGCTATGGCAACAAGGGGCTGATGCGCGACAGCTCCTTCGTCGCAGCCCAGGGGATCTCCTTCACGGTGCGCAAGGGCGAGATCACCGGGATCATCGGCGAATCCGGATCGGGCAAATCCACCGTGGCGCGCTGCGTGATGCGGCTCACCGAGCCCTCCGAAGGCGCGGTGGTGCTCAATGGCCAGGACATCGTGCCGCTGGCCAACCTGCGCGGGGTGCGCAAGCAGGTGCAGTACATCTTCCAGGACCCGTACCGCTCGCTGAACCCGCGCCGCACCATCGGCCAGTCGCTGATGGAGGGGCTGGTGAACTATGGCGTGCCGGAGGCGGAGGCGCGGCGCAAGGCGGCCGAAACGCTGGAGATGGTGAACATGCCCGCCGCGGTGATGAACCGCTTCCCGCACCAGTTCTCGGGCGGGCAGCGCCAGCGCATCGCCATCGCCCGCGCGGTGGTGATGGAGCCGGACCTGCTGATCGCGGACGAGGCGGTCTCGGCGCTGGATGTGACGGTGCAGGCGCAAGTGCTGAAACTCCTCGAAGACATCCGCACCAATACCGGGGTCTCGATCCTGTTCATCACCCACGATCTGCGGGTCGCGGCGCAGATCTGCAACACGATCGTGGTGATGAGCCGCGGCCGGATCGTGGAGCAGGGCCCCGCGCGCGACGTGCTGGCCTGGCCCGCGCATGCCTATACCAAGGCCCTGATCGACGCGGCCCCCGCGCCGGACTGGGATTTCCAGAACTTCCGTCCAGCCCAGAAGGCTCTCTGAGATGCGTATCCTCTTCGCGGGTTTCCAGCATGAAACCAATACCTTCGCCCCCGATCTGGCCGATGATGCGGCCTTCGCCCATGGCGGCGGCTTTCCGGGCCTGTGCCGCGGGGAGGAGGTGGTGCGCGCTCTGGTGCCCACCGCCAACATACCGGGCGCAGGCTTCCTCGCCGCCGCACGGGAGGCGGGCGCGGAGGTGGTGCCGATCCTGTGGTGCGCGGCCTGCCCTTCGGGCCATGTCGCGCGCGAGACCTACGAGCGGATCGCGGGCGAGATCGTGAACGGGATTCGCGCGCGGCTGCCCGCGGATGCGATCTATCTGGATCTGCACGGGGCGATGGTGGCCGAGCATGTCGAGGATGGCGAGGGCGAGCTTCTGTCCCGGATCCGCGCGATCACCGATGTGCCAGTGATCGTGAGCCTCGATCTGCATGCCAATGTGACGGCGCGGATGGTGGAGCTCGCCGATGCGCTGGTCGCGTTCCGCACCTATCCGCATGTGGATATGGCCGAGACCGGGCGCCGCGCCTTCGCGCTCCTGCGCCGACGGCTGGCCGACGGGCCCTTCGTGAAGGCGATGAGCCGCATCCCCTACATGATCCCGATCTGCTGGCAGGCCACGGAAGAGGACCCCGCCCGCGGCCTTTATCAAAGTCTCGCCCGGATCGAGGCCGCGCATGGACTGCCGAGCCTGTCCTGGGCGATGGGCTTTCCGGCGGCGGATTTCCCCGAATGCGGCCCGGTGGTCTGGGGCTATGGCGCGGAGGCGGAGGCCGCGGTGGCAGCACTTGCGGCCGAAATCCGCGCGGCTGAGGCGCAGTTCGAAGGCCCGCTCTATGCGCCCGATGCGGCGGTAGCGGCGGCGCTCTCGCTGAATGCGCGCGGCCAGCGGCCGGTGGTCATCGCCGATGCGCAGGACAATCCCGGCGCGGGCGGCAGCTCCGATACGATGGGGCTCGCGCGCGCGCTCGTTGCGGCCGGGGCGCCCGATGCGGCCGTGGGCGTCATTCACGACCCGGCCGCGGTGCGCGCGGCGCAGGCGGCGGGGCTGGGCGGCACGGTGACGCTCGCGCTCGGCGGCAAGACCGGAGATGGCCCGCTGCAGGCGGCCTTCACCGTCGAGGCGCTGTCGGATGGCAAGCTGCGCACCTATGGCCCCTATTACGGTGAGCGCGACATGGATCTCGGCGCGTCCGCGTGCCTGCGGCTCGGGGGGGTGCGGCTCCTCGTCGCGAGCCAGAAGGCGCAGCTCGCCGACCGCGAGATGTTCCGCTATCTGGGCGTGGAGCCCACCGATACCGATATCCTCGTGGTCAAAAGCGCAATCCACTTCCGCGCCGATTTCCGCCCGATCGCGGCCGAGATCCTCACCGCCACCGCCCCGGGCGCGATGATGATGCGCGCCACCGACTGGGCGTGGCACCACCTGCCCGAGGGGCTGCGCCTGATGCCCGGCGGCCCGGCCTACAGCCCCGCGAAGGAGACGGCGTGATGGAGCTCTGGCGCCTTTCGGCCGCGCAGACGGCCAACCTCATCCGGCTGAAGCAGGTCTCGGCGACAGAGGTCGCCGAGGCGGCGCTCGCGCGGCTCGATGCGGTGAACCCGGCGCTGAATGCTGTGGTGGACCACAATCCCGAAGACGTGCGCGCACAGGCCTCCGCGGTGGATGCGCAGATAGCGCGTGGCGCAGCCCTGGGGCCGCTCGCCGGTGTGCCGGTAACGATCAAGATCAACATCGACCAGAAGGGCTATGCCACGTCGAACGGGCTGCGCGGCAAGGCCGACCTGATCGCCACGGAAAACAACCCGGTGGTGGATGGCTTCCTGCGCGCGGGCGCGGTGCTGCTGGGGCGCACCAACACACCCGCCTTCAGCGCGCGCTATTTCACCGACAACCTGCTCCATGGAGCCACGAAAAACCCGCGCGACCCGGCCCTCACGCCCGGCGGCTCCTCGGGCGGCGCGGCGGCGGCCACGGCCGCGGGCATCGGCTGCATCGGCCATGGCAACGACATCGGCGGCTCCGTGCGCTATCCGGCCTATGCCTGCGGCATCCATGGGCTGCGCCCCGGGCTCGGCCGGGTGCCCACGTATAACGCCACCGGCCCGGACCGCAGCATCGGCTTTCAGCTGATGTCGGTGCAGGGGCCGCTCGCGCGCACGGTGCATGATGTGCGGCTGGGCTTTCAGGCGATGGCCGGGCGCGACATCCGCGACCCCTGGTGCTTCGAGGCTCCGCCCTGCCCGCAGCCCCCGCGGCTGGCGGCCTTCTGCGCCCATCCCGAAGGCATCGAGACCGCGCCCGAAGTGGAGGCCGCGCTGCGCGACGCCGCCCGGCGGCTGCAGGATGCGGGCTGGACGGTGATCGAGCTCGACGGCCTGCCGCCCCTGAAGGAAGCCAGCCTGATCATGCACAAGCTCTGGATCGCCGATGCGCCGGAGCGGATCCTTGCCGCGGCCGAGGCCGAGGGCGACCCGGGCGCGCTTTTCGCCATGCGCGGCGCGATGGACTGGGTCGGCCCCGTCAGCATCACCGAATTCGGCGATACGCTGACCCGGCGCGCGGCGCTGGTACGCGCCTGGGCGGAGCTCTTCGAGCGCTACCCCGTTTTGCTGATGCCGGTCTCCTCGGAGCTGCCCTTCCCTGTGGATGCAGACCTCCGGAATGGCTTCCGCTGGCTGACGGAGCGGCAGTATTTCATGGCCGGGCCGCCCGCGATCGGGATGCCCGCGCTCACCGTCTCCACCGGCATGGTGGGCACAGCGCCGGTGGGCGTACAGATCCTGGCCGGGCGCGGCCGGGAGGAGTTCTGCTTTGCCGCGGGCGAAGCGATCGAAGCCCGCGGCACCCCCCCTTCCCCGATCGACCCCCGAGCCTGACATGACCATCACCGATATCCGTTCCCCCAATCTCTCGCGCGGGCTGCGCATCACGAAGCCCGCCACCCGCGGCCCCGGCGGCATCGTCACCGCGCAGAACCGGCAGGCCGCGCATATCGGCGCCGAAGTGCTGCGCGCGGGCGGCACGGCGGTGGATGCGGCCATCGCCACCTCCTTCGCGCTCGGGGTGCTGGAGCCCTGGATGAGCGGCATCGGCGGCGTCGGCGCCATGCTGGTGCGCCCGGAGGGCGGCGCCGTCACCGCAATAGACGCCGGCGCCCGCGCCCCCGCGCGGCTGGACCCGGCCGACTTCCCGCTGGTGGAGGGCAAGGACGGCGACCTGTTCGGCTGGCCCAATGTCCTCGAGGACCGCAATGTCATCGGGGCGAAGTCGATCTGTATTCCGGGCCTTCTGCGCGGGCTCGAGGCGGCGCATGCGCGCTTCGGGCGGATGCCCTGGGCGGAGCTGGTGGCGCCCGCCGTGGCGCTGGCCGCCGAAGGGCCGCTGGTCGATGCGCAGATGACGCTCTGGATCGCGCAGGACATGGGCCGGCTGCGCCGCAACGCGGCCTGCGCCGCCTGGTTCCTGCCGGGCGGGCTGCCGCCTTCAGCGCCTGCGGCGGTCTCGGGCAAGGTGCTGCGGCTGCCGAATGCGGCCCTCTCCGCCACGCTGGCCCGGATTTCGGCCGAAGGCGCCGCGGCGCTGTATACCGGCGAGATCGCGGCCGCGCTCTGCGCCGATATACAGGCGCAGGGCGGCTATCTGGATGTGGCGGACCTCGCGGGCTTCCGCGCCGTGGCGAGCGAAGCCGCCTCCGAGCCCTTCCGCGACCGCACCGTGCATCTGGTGCCCGCGCTGAACGGCGGCGTGACCGTCGCGCTCGCGCTGCGCCACCTGAACGCGGAGGCCCCCGCCCCCGGCGCGCAGGGCACGCTGCGCAGCGCCGAAGCCATGGCCCGCGCCTGGGAGCACCGCTTCGCCCATCTGGGCGATGGCGCCGAACGCACCCTGCCCAGCTGCACCACGCATCTGTCGGTGATCGACCGCAACGGCATGGCGGTGTCGCTGACGCAGACGCTGCTGTCGTTGTTCGGCTCGGGTGTGGTCTCGCCGCAGACGGGCATCTTGCTCAACAACGGGGTGAACTGGTTCGACCCGCGCCCCGGGCGGGTGAATGCCATCGGTCCGGCGAAAAAGGCGCTGGCGAATTATGCGCCGATGATGATGACCGGCCCGGATGAGGACGTGATCACCATCGGCGGCTCCGGCGGGCGCAAGATCCTGCCCGCGGTCTATCAGGCGCTGATCCACCTGGCCGATGAGGGGATGGAGCTGGAGCAGGCGATTGCGGCGCCGCGCTACGACCTCTCGGCGCCGCCCGTGCTGGTGGCCGATGCGCGGCTCGGGCAGGAGGCGGTCGATCTGCTGGCGACAGTGTTTCCGGTGGTGCTGACGGAGCGGCTGGAGCATCCGAACAATTTCACCACGCTGGGCGCCGTGCGCCGGCGCGACGGTATCAATGAGGGCATGGCCGAGCCTTGGCACGCCTGGGCCGATGCGGTCCAGGAGGGCGCGGCGCTGATGCCCGGCGAAGGAGAATGAGATGACCGAGCTCTGGTCCCTGCCTGCAACCGCGATCGCCGCCATGGTGCGCGCGCGCCAGGTCTCCGCCGTGGAGGTCGCGCAGGCGTCGCTCGCGCGGATGGAGGCGGTGAACCCCGCGATCAACGCGGTGGTGGAGGCGCGCCCCGAAGAAACGCTGGCCGCCGCGGCGGCGGTGGATGCGGCGCTGGCCGCCGGGCGCGATCCGGGGCCGCTTGCGGGCGTGCCGGTGACGATCAAGGTCAATGTCGATCAGGCGGGCTATGCCACCACCAACGGCATCACTGCGCAGAAGGATCTGATCGCGCAGGCGCACAACCCGGTGGTGGAAAGCCTGCTGTCTGCCGGGGCGGTCTGTGTCGGGCGCACCAACACGCCCGCTTTCAGCTACCGCTGGTTTTGCAACAACCTGCTGCATGGCCACACCTACAACCCGCGGCGCCGCGACCTGACACCCGGCGGCTCCTCCGGCGGGGCGGGCTCCGCCACGGCGGCCGGGATCGGCGCGATCGGCCATGGCACCGATATCGCCGGCTCGATCCGCTATCCGGCCTATGCCTGCGGCATCCATGGCCTGCGCCCCTCGCTCGGGCGGGTCGCGGCCTATAATGCCACCGGCAAGGACCGCACCATTGGCGGGCAGATCATGGCCGTCTCGGGCCCGCTCGCGCGGACGGTGGACGACCTGCGCCTCGGCCTCGCGGCCATGGCCCGGCCCGATCCGCGCGACCCGTGGTGGATGCCGGTGCCGCTCACCGGCGCGCCCGTCGCGCGGCGCGCGGCGCTGTGCCTGCGCCCGGACGGGATGCAGACCGCGCCGGAGCTGGAACAGGCGCTGATCGCCGCGGCCGAGCGGCTGCGCGATGCGGGCTGGCAGGTCGACGAGATCGACGCGCTGCCGCCGATCGAGGAAGCGGTGGGGATCCAGCTCACGCTGTGGTTCGGGGATGATTATCCGGGCCTCGTCGCCGCGGCGGAACGGGAGGGAGACCCGGGCGCCCTGGCGGCGCTCGCCGGGCAGCGCGCATTCGCGCGCAGCCTCGGCATGGCCGAATTCTCCGCCGCGCTGTCGCGCCGTCTCGGGATCGCGCGGGAATGGTCGCTGTTCATGGAGCGCTATCCGGTGGTGCTGCTGCCGCCCTGCGCCGAGCTGCCCTTCGCCGACGATCTGGACCTGCGCAGCCCGGAGGATTATACCCGCGTCTGGCGCGCCCAGATGACGATGATCGGCCTGCCGGTCACGGGCCTTCCCAGCCTCACGCTCAACACCGGGCTGATGGCGGATGGCACGCCGCTCGGCATCCAGATCGTCGCCGGGAAATACCGCGAGGACGTCGCGCTGGCCGCGGCCGAGGCGATCGAGGCACGCCAGCCGCCCGTGACCATCGCCACCCCCTGAGCCGCCTGAGCCGGAGACCCCATGTCGATCGACAAGCTGCGCCCCGTGACCCGACAGACGACCGAAGCCCTCGTCACCGATGCCCTGCGCGATTTCATCCTCTCCGGAGAGATCGCCCCGGGCGGTCGGCTGACGGAGATCGCGCTGTCGGAGCGGCTGGGCGTCGCGCGTGCGACGCTGCGCGCGGCGTTGCAGCGGCTGCATTCCGAGGGGATCGTGGTGCAGATCCCCTATACCGGCTGGCAGGTGGCCTCGCTGAGCGCGCAGGATGTGTGGGAGATCTGGACCCTGCGCGGCAGCCTGGAAAGCCTCGCCTCGCGGCTCGCGGCGGCGCGGCAGGAGCCCGAGATCCGCGCCGGGCTGGCAGGCGCGGGGCAGGCGCTGCTTCTGGCCTGCGCTGAGGGCGACCTGAGGGCGATGATCGACGCCGATTTCGCGCTGCACCGCGCCATCATCGACGCCAGCGGCCACCGGCGCCTCGCGGCGCAGTACCGGCTGGTGGAGCAGCAGGTGCGCCTGTTCATCGCCACCTCGAACACCCATGTCGCCACCGGCCCGGCCGATATCATCGCGCAGCACGAACCCCTGATTGCTGCGCTGACCGCGGGCGATGCGGATGCCGCCGCACAGGCTGCCTGGCACCATGACGAAACCGAAGGCCAGCGGCTGACGGCCTGGCTCCGGCAACAGGAAGCCGCCGCAGGCTGAGCCGCCTTCCGCGGCAAATGCGGGGCGAAAGCCAAAACACCTGCCCCGCCTGCGGGAGGCGGATGCGCATCAACATATTGTATTCATGAAATAAATTAGCCAGCGCCACGAACAGATTTCATATTGACGACAATCGGCAATCATCATTGACTGAACCCGCGACAGGAATCGCACCGCCCGGAGGCCCCCATGCCCATCCTCGACCGCATCGCCGCCTTCGCCCCCGATCTGACGGCGATCCGCCACGATCTGCACGCCCATCCCGAAATCGGCTTTCAGGAGCACCGCACCGCGGACAAAGTTGCGGCCCTGCTCGCGGGCTGGGGCATCAGCGTCCACCGCGGCCTCGGCGGGACCGGCGTCGTAGGCCTGCTGGACGGCAGCCGCCCGGGCCGCAGCATCGGCCTGCGCGCCGATATGGACGCGCTGCCGATGGAGGAGGCCACGAACCTCCCCTTCGCCTCGCGCACGCCGGGCGTGTTCCACGGCTGCGGCCATGACGGACATACCACCATGTTGCTGGGCGCGGCGCGCTACCTGGCCGAAACGCGCGATTTCGCCGGGCGCGCGGTGTTCATCTTCCAGCCTGCCGAAGAGGGCCTCGGCGGCGCCCGCGCCATGATCCGCGACGGGCTGTTCGCGCGCTTCCCCTGCGACGAAATCTACGGCATGCACAACTGGCCCGGCCAGACCCCGGGCCAGATCGGGGTGAAGCCCGGCGCGGCCATGGCGGGCGCGGATTTCTTCGACATCGAGATCAAGGGCCGCGGCAGCCATGGCGCGATGCCGCAAGCGAGCCGGGACCCGGTTCTGATCGGCGCGGCGCTGGTGCAGGCGCTGCAGGCGATCGTCGCGCGCAATGTGCCGCCGACCGAACCGGCCGTGCTGTCGGTGACGAAATTCAACGCGGGCTCGGCCTATAACGTCATTCCCGATGGCGCCCTGCTCTCGGGCACGCTGCGCTGGTTCGATGCCGCCACCGGCGCGCTGATGGCCGAGCGGCTGCGCGAGATCTGCGCGGGCCATGCGCTGGCGCATGGGGTGGAGATCGGGGTGAAGATCTGGAACGTGTTCGACGTGCTGGTGAACGACCCTGCGCGCGCGGCCGACATGCTCGCCTGCGCCACCGAGATCGCGGGCGAGACGCTCAGCGTGGAAAAGACCGAAGTTCAGATGGGATCAGAGGATTTTGCCGATATGCTCAGGATCGTACCCGGCGCCTATTGCACGATAGGCCATCGCGGCACCGTGCCGCTGCACAACCCGGGGTTCGTCCTCGATGACGAGATCCTGCCGCTGGGCGCGAGCCTCTATGCGCGGCTCGTGGAACGCCGGGGGGCCGCGCAATGACCCTGCCGGACCTCCCGTTTGACACGGACGACATGATCGAGGGCCTGCGCCCCTGGATCGAATGCGAAAGCCCGACCTACGACCCGGCGGCGCTGGCGCGGATGATGGATATCGTCGCCTTCGACTGCGCCGCGATCGGCGCCACGGTGGAGATCATTCCGGGCCGGATGGGCTGCGGGCCTTCGGTGCGCGCGCGGCTGCCGCATCCGGATCAGGGCACGCCGGGGATCTTGGTCTCGGGGCATTTCGATACGGTGCACCCTGTGGGCACGCTGGCGAAGAACCCGTTCCGGATCGAGGGCGACAAGGTCTATGGCCCCGGCATCCAGGACATGAAATCCGGCAATTACATTGCGCTGGAGGCGATGCGGCGGATCCTGCGGGCAGGCATCGTCACGCCCTTGCCGGTGACCTTCCTGTTCACCCCGGATGAGGAGATCGGCAGCCCCGCGACCCGCGGGCTGATCGAGGCGGAGGCGCTGGCGAACCGCTATTTCCTCTGCCCGGAGCCCGCGCTGCCCCAGAACGGCGTCACCACAGGGCGCTATGCCATCGCGCGGTTCGAGATCAGCTGCGAGGGCGTGCCGAGCCACGCCGGCGCACATCTGGAGGCGGGCACCTCTGCGGTGCGCGAGCTGGCGCGGCGGATCCTCGAGATCGAGGAGATGACCACAGCCGACTGCACCTTCTCGGTCAATGACGTCACCTC
Source organism: Paenirhodobacter sp. (assembly GCF_041916475.1). Classification (GTDB taxonomy): domain Bacteria; phylum Pseudomonadota; class Alphaproteobacteria; order Rhodobacterales; family Rhodobacteraceae; genus Rhodobacter. The sequence goes on along the minus strand of NZ_JAYRZN010000004.1, from coordinate 77,367 downwards.
CGGGCAATGGGTGAACTGCGTGCCGAGCTTTGCCCGCGCGCAGGTGCTCTCCATGGCCAAGGAGCAGGCCGATCTCGATGCCGGCGTCGCCCGAATCCTGGCCATGGCGGGTTTGCGCAACGGCGTGACTTTCTCCGTGCGCCAGACGGTCACCCGTCCGGTCTGGGAGAATGGCCAGCCCGAGACGATGGCGCTCTATGAGGTGGCGAAGGGCCTTGCCGCGGAAATCGGGATGGAGCTGCCCTATGCCTCTTCGGGCGGCGGCTCGGACGCGAATTTCTCGGGCGCATTGCGCGTACCCTCGCTGTGCTCGCTCGGGGTGACGGGCGCCGGGCTGCATACGCTCAATGAACATATCCTCGCCTCCAGCCTGGTGCCGCGGACGCGCCTGCTGGCGGGGCTGTTCTGTACGCTGGGAAGCTGAGGCAGCATGAGCGCAGCCGGCCAGATCGACCTCGGCGCGCTGTCCACGCGGTTCGTGCGGATCACGCCCGAGGCCGCGCGTGACGCGGCGCAGGCGCTCTATGGGCTCAGCGGCGATCTGCGCCGGCTGGATACGGAGAAGGACGATACGTTCCGCCTCGATGCGGGCGCGCAAAGCTACATCCTGAAGATCGCCAACCCCGGCGAGAGCGCCGCAGAGCTGGATCTTCAGGCCGAAGTACTACGGCATCTGGAGCGGCGCGCGCCGGATCTGCCGGTGCCGCGGATCCTGCCTGCGCGCAATGGTGCATTGGTGCCGGAGCTGACCGATGCCAGCGGCCTGCGCCGGGTGCGGCTGATGAGCTATCTGCCCGGCACCGTGCTCGATACCGTCACGCCCACCCCGGCCGAGCGGCACGAGATCGGGCGGCTTCTCGGGCGGCTGCGCCTCGCGCTGGCGGATTTCCGCCATCCCGGCGCGCGGCGAATGCTGGCCTGGGATGTGCGTCACCTCGATGCGCTCTCGCCGCTGCTGGCGCAGGTCGATGACGCCGGGCACAGGGCGATGCTGGAAGCCGGGCTGATCCGCTACCGCGCCCTGCTGCCGCGGATCCATGCTCTGCCCCGGCAGGTGGTGCACAATGATTTCAGCCGCTCGAACCTGCTCGTTGCCCGGCCGGGTGGGGTGTGCGGCATCATCGATTTCGGCGATGTGGTGGAGACTGCCATCGCCATCGACGTCTCCACCGCGCTCCTCAATCAGCTGCCGCGCGACGCCGCCGAGACCCCGGTCGAGGACCTGCTCGCGGAGGCGAAACAGCTGCTTGCGGGCTATCTGGAGGTGGCCGCGCTGAGCACGGAGGAGCGCGCCCTGCTGCCGCATCTGGTGATGGGGCGGATCATCACGCGGGCGCTGCTGTCGCTGTGGCGGGCCCGCGAATTTCCCGATAACAGTCGTTATATCCTGCGCAACACGGACCAGGGCTGGGCGCAGCTCGCATGGTTCCTGGCGCGCACACCCGAGCAGATTTCCACCCTGTTGCCTTGAAAGGGATCCCGATGTCGACGCCGCGCGGCAAGATGGTGAATGCATTCGACCCGGCCAGCCTGAGCGGGCTGTCCGCCGAGACCGCCGAGGCCATCCGCCGCCGGCAGCGGCTGCTCGGGCCGGCCTACCGGCTGTTCTACAAGGATCCGGTTCAGGTCAGCCGCGGCCAGGGCACGAAGCTCTATGACCGCGCGGGGCACGAATACCTCGATGCCTACAACAATGTGGTGCCGCTCGGCCATTGCCACCCGCGCGTGGTCGAGGCCGTCACGCGGCAGATGCAGACCCTGTGCACCCACACCCGCTACATCCAGGACGGGATCCTCTATTATGCCGAAAGCCTGCTGCCGGGCTTCGGCGGCCAGATCGGCGCGAGCGGGCACATGATGTTCACCTGCACCGGCTCCGAGGCCAACGACCTCGCGATGCGGATCGCGCGCCATGTCACCGGGCGGCGCGGCATCATCTGTACCGCCGAAGCCTATCATGGCAATTCGGACCTGACGGCGAGCTTCTCGCCCTCGCTCGGCGATCAGTCCCCGCTCGGGGCCTGGGTGCGGCGCGTGCCCGCGCCCGACAGCTACCGCGGCGATCCGGCCACGCTCGGCCAGCGCATGGCCGAAGCCGTGGCCGAGCACGCCTGGGAGCTGAAGCGCCACGGCGACGGGCTTGCGGCCTTCATCGCCGACAGCCTGTTCTCCTCCGACGGGATCTTCGGCACGCCCGAGGTCCTCGGCCCGGTGGCCGAGGCGGTGCGCGCGGCGGGCGGGCTGTTCGTGGCCGATGAGGTGCAATCGGGCTTTGCCCGCACCGGCGCGCGCTTCTGGGGCTTCCAGCGGCATGGGGTGGACCCGGATATCGTCAGCATGGGCAAGCCGATGGGCAATGGCTACCCGGTCGCAGGCATCGCGATCCGCCCCGAAGTGATCGCCGAATTCGGCCGCGACACGCGCTACTTCAACACCTTCGGCGGCAATGGCGTGGCCATGGCCGCGGCCCAGGCGACGCTGGACACGATCCGCGACGAGGGCCTGCAGGAGAATGTTGTGCGCATCGGCGCGCTGATGACGGAAGGCCTGCGCGCGCTTGCCGCCCGGTTCCCGGCCATCGGCGATGTGCGCGGCGCGGGGCTCTATCTCGGGGTGGAGATGATCCTCCCGGACGGCAGCCCGGATGCCGCAGCGGCCGCGCGCATCGTCAACGACCTGCGCGCGCGCCGGGTGCTGATCTCGGCCACCGGGCCTGCGGCGAACGTGCTGAAGATCCGCCCGCCGCTGGTATTCTCCGCCGCCGATACCGACCGGCTGCTGACGGAGACCGAGGCCGTGCTGGCCGCGATCTACCGCTGATCCGCGCGCGCGAGCATCGTCACCGCGCCCGCGGCATTGCGAATCCAGAGCGCGTGGCCCCCGGCTTCGGCGGCCCCGCACACCCGGAAGGCGCCGCCATCGAAGAGCGGCGCCGTGCCGCGATAGGTGAAGCGCGCAGGCAGCCGCCCACCCATCCGCAGCGCGAGCCGCAGCAGGAAGGTGGCCTGCAGCGGCCCGTGCACCACCAGCCCCGGATAAAGCTCCACATCGCGGCAATAGTCGCGGTCGTAATGGATGCGGTGGCCGTTCAGCGTCGCCTCCGAATAGCGCACGAGGAGCGTGGCGCTGGCCTCCACGCTGTGGCTCTCGGTCTCGGCGGGCAGCGCGGGCTCCGGCGGCGTTCCGCCCGCCGGGGCCTCCAGCGCCCGATAGACGATATCGTGGCGCTCGCTCAGCGCCGGGCCGCGCGGGGTCGCATACTCATGGCGCACCGCCACGAAGCACAGCGTGCCGGTCCGGCCTGTCTTCACCCGCACATCCTGGATCCGGGAGCTGCGCGTCACCCGGTCGCCCACGCGGAATTCGCCGGTGAAAGCCAGCTCTCCGCCCGCCCACATCCGCCGCGGCAGCGGCACCGGCGGCAGAAAACCTCCCCGCGCCGGATGCCCGTCGGGCCCGAGCCCCGACATCGGCGCAATATCGGGCGCGAGGCACCAGTGGATGCCCGCGGGCGCGGGCGCGCCCTGCGCAAGCTCGCACCCTTCGTCCAGCACCGCCGCCAGCCCGTTCGCGAGCCGCGGTGTGATCAGGTCGGTCGCGGTATGCTGCGCGCCGATCCATTGCTGCAGATGCGCGATATCCATCAGAAGCTCCTTGGCAGGCCAAGGACATGCTCGGCCACATAGCTGAGGATCAGGTTGGTGGAGATCGGCGCCACCTGATACAGCCGGGTTTCGCGGAACTTGCGCTCCACATCGTATTCGCAGGCGAAGCCGAAGCCGCCATGGAACTGCAGGCAGGCATTCGCCGCCTCCCAGCTGGCCTTCGCCGCGAGGTATTTCGCCATGTTGGCCTCCGCCCCGCAGGGCAGGCCGGCATCGAACTTGCGGCAGGCCTCATAGCGCATCAGGTTCGCCGCCTCGACCTCGATATAGGCCTCCGCGATCGGGAACTGCACGCCCTGGTTCTGCCCGATCGGGCGGCCGAACACCTGCCGCTCGCGCACATAGCCGGTCACCTTGTCGGTGAACCAGTAGCCATCGCCGATGCATTCCGCCGCAATCAGCGTGCGCTCGGCGTTGAGCCCGGTCAGGATATAGCGAAACCCCTCCCCCTCGGTGCCGATCAGGTTCTCCGCCGGGATCTCGAGGTCGTCGAAGAACAGCTCGTTGGTCTCGTGATTGACCATGTTGAGGATCGGGCGCACCTGCATTCCCTTCGCCATCGCCGCCTTCACATCGACGAGGAAGATCGACAGCCCATCCGATTTCTTCGCCACCTGGTCGCGCGGGGTCGTGCGCGCGAGCAGGATCATCAGGTCCGAATGCTGCACCCGGCTGATCCAGACCTTCTGGCCATTGATCACATAGCGGTCGCCCCGGCGCACGGCGGTGGTCTTCAGCCGGGTGGTGTCGGTGCCGGTGGTGGGCTCGGTCACGCCCATGCTCTGCAGGCGCAGCGCGCCGCTGGCGATCTGCGGCAGGTAGGTCCGGCGCTGCTCTTCGGAGCCATGCCGGATCAGGGTGGTCATGTTGTACATCTGGCCATGGCAGGCGCCGGAATTGCCCCCGGCACGGTTGATCTCCTCCATGATCACGCTGGCCTCCGCGAGGCCGAGCCCGGCGCCGCCATAGGCTTCGGGGATCAGCGCCGCCATCCAGCCCTCGCGGGTGAGCGCATCGACGAAGGCCTCCGGATAGGCGCGGTCCTCATCGATCTTCCGGTGGTATTCGGCCGGGAATCCGGCGCAAAGCGCGCGGATCCCTTCGCGGATCTCGGCATATCGCGCGCCGTGGCTGTTGATGTCTTTCATGGGGCCAGTTCCTGCAATGCAACACGGATATCGGGCGCGGAGGCAAGCCCGCGCAGGCGGCGCAGCACATCCTCTGCGCCGCGGTTCAGCACCGGCCCGGCCAGCGCCGCGAATTTCGCGCCCGCCGCGGCCGCGTCCGGGAAGGTCTCGGGCTCGCCGGAAGGATCGGGGATTCGCAACCGGTGGGTCTCGCCGCACGCACGGATCTCCAGCGTCGCCCCGAACGGGTGGCGCAGGCCCTCGAGGCTCTCGTCGCGGACGACCTCGACACGCTCGGCCAGCGCCTCCGCCGCGGGCGCGCCGAGCAGGTCGTAATCGTCCCAGCCGAAGCCACCGCGCAGCAGGGCCACCGCCGCCGCAAAAGGCATGGAGAATTGGCCCTCCACGATGCTGCGCGCGCGCCGTTTCGCCGCCAGCGGCGCGCCCACCAGGGTGATGCCGTTGCGGTGCAGCCCGACGGTGATCCGAGCGATATCCGCCGCCTGCCAGCCGTTGCGTGCGCGCAGGGCGAGGATGCCATCCACCGCGGCATGGGTGTAGCGGCAGGCCGGATAGGGCTTCACCCCGATCCGCAGCGTTTCCCATCTGCGGCCCAGCTCCGCCGTGGCCCGGGCCGGGTCTGCGCTGTCGGAATATCCTTTGAGGAAGCCGTGGATGCCCTCCAGCGCATCGGCCGCGCCGATGAAACCCTCGGCCGCGAGGCTTGCCGCCATCAGCCCCTTCATCGCCGCCTCGCCGACCTGGTAGCGCTTATTCCAGGCGCCGTTCACCAGGAATTGCAGCGAGCCCGAAGCCTGGCTTGCGGCGACCCCGAACGCATCCGCCATGCGCGCGGCATCGAGGCCAAAGAGCCGCCCCGCCGCCGCAGCCGCGCCGAAGGTGCCCGCGGTGGCCGTCGGGTGAAAGCCGCGGGCGTAATGCGCCGTCGGGTCCAGCGCCATGCCAAGGCGGCAGCAGGTCTCGAAACCCACCACGATCGCCGCGAGCAGCTCCGCCCCGGACGCCCCCGTCAGCTCCGCCGCCGCCAGCGCCGCCGGCACCACCGGGGCGCTCGGATGCAGCGAGCTGTCGGCATGGGTATCGTCGAAATCCAGCGAATGGCCGAACATCCCGTTGAGCAGCGCTGCCGCCCCCGCGCCATAGCGCCGATTGAGCCCGAAGACGGTGCACTCCGCCCCGCCCGCAAGGCCCAGCCGCGCGATCATCGCAAGGACCGCGGGCGTCGATTCCGCCGCATGGGCCGCGCGGATGCCCGAGCCGATCAGATCCACCATCAGCGCAAGAGCCCGCTCCGTCACCGGCTCCGGGATCGCCTGCGCCGGGAAATCGGCCGCGAAGGCCGCCAGTGTCACCGTGGCCGTCATGCGCCAGCCTCCGCGCGCGCCAGGATTGCCCGCGCCCGCGCCAGCACCGGCGCATCCACCATCGCCCCGTCCAACGCCACCGCCGCGCCTTCGGGCAGCGCCAGCACCCGCTGCGCCCAGTCGATCTCCGCCGCCGGGGGCGCAAAGCCGCGCCGCGCCGGAGAGACCTGCGCCGGATGGATCAGCAGCTTGCCGCCGAAGCCCATTTCCACCGCATGGCGGCAGTCGTCCTCGATCAGGGCCGCGTCCTGAAAGGCCGTGGTCACACCATCTATCGGCGCCGCGATCCCGGTCAGCCGCGACGCCAGCACCAGCTCCGCCCGCGCCTGCGCCAAAGCCACCCGCGTATGCCCGATGCCCAGATCCGCCGCATAATCAATGGAGCCAAAGGCCAGCCGCGACGCCTCGGCCGCGATCTCGCGCGCCTGTGCGAGGCCCCGCGCGGTCTCGATCAGCGCGATCACCGGATGGCCTGTTGCCGCGCGCACCAGCGCCACCTGCGCGGCACTCTCCGCCTTCGGCAGCACCACGCCCGCGAGCCGCAGCCGCACCGCGGCGCGCAGATCCTCCGCATGCCAGGGCGTGCCCACTGCATTGATCCGCAGCAGCGCCTGCCCGGGCAGCGCGCCGAGCCCCGCGCGCGCCGCAGCCTTCGCCGCGGGCGCCACCGCATCCTCCAGGTCGATGACCACCGCATCGGCGCCGGAGGCGGCCGCGCGGGCGAAGCGTTCGGGCCTGTCGGCCGGAACGAACAGCGGCAAAACGATGCGGGAAAGGTCTGTCATACGGGGCACCCAGGCTGGCTTTTGGCCACTTTCCCCGCCGCGAGCCATAATTACGAATACAGTTTTTGCTTATGCAGTATCGCGGAAATATATACCCGGCGCCGGATTGCGGCGCCGGGCGGATGTCAGCCGTGCATCATCGGGATCGCCACATATTCGAAGGCACTCCCCTCGCGCCGGATATGGCCAAGCCCCGGGAACGGGAAGTGATAGCCGATCATCCGCATCTGATCCGCCGCCGCCATGTCGAACAGCTTCACCCGCGTTTGGGCGGCCTGCGACGGGCTCGAATCGAAGGCGAATTCCCAGGTCGGGTTCTCGAACAGCAGCGCATAATGGTGCACCACATCGCCCACGTTCAGGAAGCTCTCGTTGCCTGAGCTGATCAGGAACGAGGTATGGCCCACGGTATGGCCCGGCGTGCTGAGCGCGGTGATCCCGGGCAGCACCTCCTTCTGATCGGCAACGAAATGCATCCGGTCGCGGTAGGGCAGCAGGTTCTTGCGCGCCCCCTTCACGAAGGCCGGCAGGAAGCCCGCGCCGGAAAGCTTCGCCTCATCGGTCCAGAAATCGAAATCCGCCTGCGACATATGGACCTGCGCATTCGGGAAGTTCAGCGCGCCGCCATCGCCCACCATGCCCCAGCAATGGTCGCAATGCGCATGGGTGAGCACGATGTCGTCGATCTGATCGGGCTGGATCCCGGCCGCCGCCAGGTTGCGCAGCAGCCGGCCGGATTTATCGCCGAACATCTGATCCGAGCCCATGCCGCTGTCGAACAGCACCAGCCGCTCGCCGATGTTCAGCACGAGCGCATTCTGCTCCAGCATCATCGGGCTGAGCGGCAGGAACTCCTCCGCCATGATCCGGGCGATGTCGTCCTTGGGCGCGGCCGGGAACTGGGCATCGGCTGCGCCGAGGTTCAGCAGCCCGTCGGAGATGATCGTGGCTTCGATATCGCCGATGCGGAACCGGTACCAGCCGGGCACCGCCGTGCCGAGCTGTGGCGCGCGCGCCTGTGCCGGCGCGGTGAAACCGCTGGCCGCAAGACCGGCCGCCGCACCCGCAGCGACCAGCAGATGCCGGCGGCTGAGCGCCGGCGTTTTCAGATGTGTCATGTCGTCCTCCCTCAGGCCCCGCCTCCACGGGGCCGCGCATCAGCGTAAGCCCCGCCCCCACCCGCCGCCAAAGAGCGGATTGCTCTAGCCGCCATAGCGTTTCGTTCTGCCCCCGGCGCCGCTGGGCCATACATTCGCGTTATGGAGGGCGTAGAAAGCTGTTATTTGAAGTGATCGCGCCAATCGGGGAAGCTGCGGGCAGGGCCGTCATCGGGCGGCCAAGCCATCAACGAGGCCTGCCGCCCATGCACTCGCGCGATCTCTCCGGTATCCTCGTCGTTTCCGTCGAACAGGCGGTTGCGGCGCCCTATTGCTCCTCGCGCCTGGCCGAAGCCGGCGCGCGGGTGCTGAAGATCGAACGGCCGGAAGGCGATTTCGCGCGCGGATACGACCGTCTCGTCCATGGCGAGAGCGCCTATTTCGTCTGGCTGAACCGGGGCAAGGAATCCGTCTGCCTGGATCTGCGCACGGAGGCGGCGCGCGCCACGCTCGGCCGGATGATCGCCGAAGCGGATGTGTTCATCCAGAACCTCGCGCCCGGGGCCATCGCCCGGCTGGGCTTCGCCCCGGAGGAGCTGCGCGCGCGCCACCCGCGGCTGATCACCGTGTCGATCTCGGGCTATGGCGACGCGGGCCCTTACCGCAGGCTGAAGGCCTACGACCTGCTAGTACAGGCCGAGAGCGGGCTCTCCTCCATTACCGGCACGGAGGAAGGTATGGCCCGCGTGGGGGTCTCGGTGTGCGATATCGCGGCGGGGATGACGGCGCATCAGGCGGTGCTGCAGGCGCTCTATGCGCGCGCGCGCAGCGGCGAGGGGCGCCATATCGCGGTCTCGCTGTTCCACGCGCTGACCGACTGGATGAACGTGCCCTATCTGCAATATGTCTATGGCGGCAAGGCTCCGCTGCGCAGCGGCCTCAGCCATCCGACCATCGCCCCCTATGGCACCTTCGCGGGCAGCGATGGCAAGCTCGTGCTGCTCTCGGTCCAGAACGAGCGCGAATGGGCGGCCTTCTGCGCCCGCGTCCTCGGCCAGCCCGAGATCGCCTCAGACCCGCGTTTCGCGGACAATTCGGCCCGCGTCGCGCATCGGGCGGAGCTGGACGGGCTGGTGGCCGAAATCTTCGCCCGGGAGCCGCGCGATGCCTTGGTGGCGCGGCTCGAACAGGCGGCCATCGCCTATGGCCGGGTCTCCGATCTGGAGGATCTCTCGCAGCATCCGCAGAACCGCTATGTGGAGGTGGAGACGCCGACGGGGCCGGTGCGGATGCTGGCGCCGGGGGCGCTGGTCGATGGCGCCAGCCCGGAGTTCGGCCCGGTGCCCGCCTGCGGCGCGCATACGGCGGCAGTGCTGCGCGAATTCGGCGGCTAGGAGGCAAAGATGGGTATCCTGAATTCCGAGCCCCTGCGGCGCGGGCGCACGCTGAAATCCGATGTGGCCGATGCGCTGGCGGAGGAGCTGGCGCAGATCGGCGCGCGGAGCGTTCTGGATATCGGCTGCGGCGGCGGGGCCATCGCCGCGCGGCTCGCGGCACGCGGCTTTGCCGTCACCGGGCTGGACCCGAGCGCCGATCAGGTGGCCCGTGCCCGCGCGCTGCTGCCCGGCGCCACCATTCACCAGACCGGCGCCGAGGCACTGCCGCCCGGCATCGGCCGCTTCGATGCGGCGATCCTGGTGAACGCGCTGCACCACATACCTGCCGAGCATATGCGCGCGGCCCTGCAGAACGCGCTTTCGGTGCTGGAGCCCGGCGGGCGGCTGATCCTGTGCGAGCCTGCCGCGGCGGGCAGCTTCTTTCGCGTCATGCAGCCGGTGGAGGACGAGACCGACGTCCGTCAGGCAGCGATCAGCGCCGTCAACGCGCTGCTTGCGGACCGGATGGCGGAGCTGATGGAGCTCAAACGCTGGGACAGGGAGAGCAGCTTCGACGGGCTGGAGGGCTTCGTCGCCTATCTGGTGAAGGTGGACCCGGCACGCGCCGCGCGCGCCGAGCGCAACCGGGCTGCCCTGCGTCGCGCCTGGCGCGAGAATATCGAGCTGCGCGATGGCCGCGCGGTGCTGGTACAGCCGATCATCTGCTGGGTCCTGCGCCCTGCTGCCTGAGCACCCCAGCCTTGTGCGCCCCGGGAGCGCCGATTAGGGTCGCGCCATGGATCTGAGACAGCTGCGCTACTTCATCGCCATCGTCGAGCAGGGCTCGTTCTCACAGGCGGCCGCGTTCCTCAATATCGCGCAGCCCGCGCTGTCGCTGCATGTGCGCAACATGGAGGCCGATCTCGGCACCGCGCTGCTCTATCGCAGCCCGAAGGGCGTGGCGCCCACCGAAGCGGGCGAGATCCTGCTGCGCAACGCCCGCATCATCCTGAACCAGGTGACCATCGCCGAGGAGGAAATCCGCGGCCATGAGAGCGACCCGATGGGCGTGGTGCGCGTGGGCCTTCCGGGCACGATCAGCGAGATCCTCGCCGTGCCGCTGATCGTGGCGGCGCACCGCCGGTTTCCCAATATCCAGCTGCGCCTCGCCGAGGCGATGAGCGGCTTCGTCGCCGAATGGTTGCAGGATGCGCGCATCGATCTGGCGCTGCTCTACCGTCAGGCCGAGGGGCACGACATGGCCCTGCTGGAGATGCTGAGCGAGGAGCTGGTGTTCTTCTGCCGCAGCGGCGATGCCGCCAGCGGCGCCCTGCCCGGGGAGGGCGCTCCGATACCCTTCGCGCGGCTGGCCGAAATACCGCTGATCGTGCCCGGGCAGGCGCATGGGCTGCGCATGCTGCTGGAGGAGGCGGCCCAGGCGCGGCAGAGCCGCCTGAGCGTGGCGATCGAGGTCGATTCCTACTCCAACATCAAGGAGCTGGTGAAGGCGGGCTTCGGCTGCTCGATCCTGCCGCTGAATGCGATCAAGCGCGAGGTCGAGGCGGGCGAGATGCGGAGCTGGTCGATCGAGGCGCCGAGCGTGCAGCGCGCCGTCTATCTGGCCCATTCCGAAGAGCGCCCGATGACCAATGCCGTCTCCGCAATTCATGCCCTGATCCAGGACGTGCTGCGCGATCTGCTGACGGCGGGCGCCTGGGCAGGCGCAACGCCGCCGGCCAAGGCTTAGCTGTAACCTTCTGTATTGTCAATATTATCCTGCAGTTGCCGGGGATTTCGGCGCCATGCGCGCCATAAGTGATGCTTGGGGCTCGGCCGCTATCCAGACAGCAAAGTTATAGGGGCCAGCATAAATCTGAATTTGAAACGACACCGCCGCGGCTGCCATTCTCCAGCTGCTCCCCAGGGAAGAGGACCCGTCCGGGGAGCCAAGGGAGGAGCCAATGCCAGTCAACTCGCGCCGCGGGCGCGGCCTTCGTCAGGCCGCCGCCGCACTGCTTTTCACATCCTGCCTGACCGGCGGCGCCGCATTCGCGGCCGACAAGCCGGCCCAGATCGAGATCGGGATCACCACCTTCAGCTCCGGATCGGCCTCGGTCTTCGGGGTGCCGGCGCGCAACGCGGCCGAGCTGCTCGCAGAGCAGCTGAATGCGCGCGGCGGCATCAATGGCGTGCCGGTGCACCTGACCTTCATCGACGAGGGCGCCGGGCTCGAAACGCTGATGACGGAATACCGGCGGGTGGTGGAGGATGTGGGCGCGGATGTGATGTTCGCCTCGATCTCCTCGGGCATCTGCAACAAGATCGCGCCGCTGGCCGAAGACCTGGAAGTGCTGAACTTCATGTGGGATTGCGGCACCCAACGGATCCTGGAGGATGACGATTACGACTATGTCTTCCGCACCCAGGCCAATGCCACGCCCGAGGTTCTGGCGCCGCTGGCCTATCTGCTGAAGGCCAAGCCGGATTTCAAGACCATCGCCGTGGTGAACCAGGACTATGCCTGGGGCCGCGACAGCTGGCAGCTGTTCTCCGAGGCGCTGAAGAAGGAGCGCCCCGATGTACAGATCGTGGCGGAGCTGTTCCCGGCCTTCGGCGCGGCGGATTTTTCGGCCGAAGTGTCGCGGCTGCAGGCGCTGAAGCCGGATGTGATCCTGTCGACCTCCTGGGGCGGCGATCTGGATACTTTCGTGCGGCAGGCGGCGCAGCGCGGGCTGTTCGAGCAATCCACCTTCGTGCTGCCGCTGGCGGAATCCTCGCTGGAGCGGCTGGGCGATACCCTCCCCGAAGGCGTGATCGTCGGCGCCCGGGGCGACCATTACTTCCTGCATCCGGAAATGGCGAACAACGCCGCCTTCAAGACATTCAACGACGATTTCCGCGCCAGGACCGGCAGCTGGCCGATCTATTCGGTCTATCACATGGTGCAGGCCTTCTCGGCGCTGGAGGCGGTCTATGCCAAGGCCGCGGCCGAGAACGGCGGCGACTGGCCCGATACCGAGCAGGTCGCCGAGGCGATGAAGGGGCTGACCTTCCAGGGCTTCGGCCGCCCGCTGACCGTGCGCGAGGATGGCCAGTCGGTCGAGGCTCAGCTGATCGGCACCACGGCGAAAAGCACCGACTACCCGTTCCGGGTGATCTCCGACATCGCGATCTATGACGGTGCGCAGCTGATGCCGCCCGCCGGCACCAAGTCGCTCGACTGGATCGCGGGCTTCAAGCCCGGCCAGCTGGACATCCCCGGCGACCGCTTCGGCACCAACTGACCCGCGCGCCGCCCGGCCCATCCGGGCGGCCCCTTTCCGACCGTCGCGCGTGCCCGCCCGCCGACCAGATGGATCATGCCATGACCATGAATTTTGTTGTGCTGGCGCTGATGGACGGGGTGGCCTATGCGGCGCTGCTGTTCCTAGTGGCGGTGGGGCTGACGCTGATCTTCGGGGTGCTGGGCATCCTGAACATCGCGCATGGCAGCCTCTATGCGATCGGCGCCTATGTCACCGCGACGCTCGGCCAGTGGCTGGTCGCGCAGGGCTACAACCCTTGGCTCACCTTCCCGGCGCTGATCGCCGCGGCGGTGCTGGTGGGTGTGCTGCTCGGCGGCGCGATCGAGCGGCTGCTGCTGCAGCGCATCTATGCCAAGGAGCCGATCCTGCAGCTGCTGGTGACCTTCGCGGTGTTCATGATCCTCGAGAACCTGCAGCGGATGATCTGGGGCGTGCAGCCCTATTACATGTCCACGCCGCTCACGCTTCTGGGCAATGTCTCGCTGCTCGGCATCAATTATACCGCCTATCAGGTGCTGTTTTTGCCGCTGGCGGCGGTGGCGGTGCTGGTGGCGCTGCGCTGGTTCCTGCGCCACACCAGCATGGGCGCGCAGATCCTCGCCGTGACCGAGGACCGCGAAGCCGCCACCGCCATCGGCATCAACGCAACGCGGGTCTATCTGCTCACCTTCGTGCTCGGCGCCTGCTTTGCGGCCCTCGGCGGGGCGCTGGCCACGCCCACCACCTCGCTCGTGACGGGCATGGGCGCGAACATGATCGTGCTGTCCTTCGCCGTCGCCGCCACCGCGGGCCTCGGGCAGATCGAAGGCGCCGCGATCTCGGCGCTGATGATCGGTATCGCGCGCGCCTTTGCCGTCTATCTCAGCCCGGAGCTCGAGGTGATCACCCCCTACCTGATCATGGTGCTGGTGCTCCTCGTCCGCCCGAGCGGCCTGTTCGGCCATGAAACCGTGAGGAAAATCTGATGCGCACGGGTCTGATCGCCTTTCTGCTGGCGCTGCTCCTGCTGGCGGGCGTGCCGTTCTACGCGGGCAACATCACCGTCTTCGCCACCATGTGCATCGCCAAGAGCCTCGCCGTGCTTGGCATCCTCGTGCTGGTGCGCGCGGATCAGGTCTCCTTCGGGCATGCCATGTATTTCGCCATCGGCGCCTATGCGGCGGCGTTCCTCTCCACCGCCTACCGCGACATCGACCTCACCTTCCTGGTGCTGGCGGCGGTGGCGGCCTCGCTGCTCGCCGGGCTCGTCGTGGGGCTCTTCGTCACCCGCTATCGCGGCATCTTCTTCGGCATGATCAACCTGGCCTTCTCGATGGTGCTCTATTCGGTGCTGGAGAAGGCCTTCCATCTCACCGGCGGCTCGGATGGCATGCGCATCCGCCGCCCCACCTTCATGGGCATGGAGTTCAAGCGCGGCGAATTCGATCTGCTGATGTTCTATGTCGTCCTCGCCGTTGCAGCGCTGTGCTTCGTGCTGGTGTGGCGCTACCTGCGCTCGCCGCTGGGCCAGGCCCTGCGCGCGGTCAAGACCAACGAGACCCGGCTCGAATATCTGGGCCTTTCGGCGCGCCGGGTGCTGCTGGTGGGCTACCTGGTCTCGGCGGTGCTGTGTGGCCTCGGCGGCGTGTTCATGGGTACGGTGCAGGGCCTGGCCACGCCGGAGCATGCTTTCTGGTCGCGCTCGGCCGAGCTCGTGTTCATCGCGGTGCTGGGTGGGCAGGGTCATGTGGCGGGCGCCTTTGCGGGCACGGTGATCTTCGAGACGGTGCGCACCTTCGCCGCCGCGATCCTCCACGACAGCTGGCAGCTGATCCTGGGCGTCGTGCTCATCGGCATCATCCTCTGGGCGCCCGGCGGGCTGGTGGAGCTGTGGCACCGCGCACGGAGCGCGCGGCGCAGCCCCCCCGCCGCCCCCGCGACGCGCAGCCAGACCGCGGAGGCACGGAAATGAGCAAGGGCGATCTGCTTCTGAAGGCCGAGGGGCTGAAGCTCCGCTTCGGCGGGATCATCGCGGCGGACGGGATCGACCTGTCGCTGCACGAGGGCGAGCATCTGGCCATCATCGGCCCGAACGGCGCCGGCAAGACCACCTTCCTGAACATCTGCACCGGCTATCTGACGCCGCAGGGCGGGCGGGTGACGCTTGGCGGGCGCGAGATCACTGGCCAGCCGCCGCGCCGGATCACCCGATTGGGCGTCGCCCGGGCCTTCCAGATCCCGCAGCTGTTCACCGAACAGACGGTGATGGAGAACATGCTGCTTGCAGGCGCCGTCCATGCCCGGCGCTGGAACCCTTTGCGCGACCTGCATGCCATTCCCGAACGGCGCGCGATGGAGGAAATGCTCGATCTCGTGGGCTGCGCCGATGTGCGCGACCGGATGGCGTCGGAGCTTCCCGAGGGCAAGCGCAAGCTGGTGGATATCGCGCTCGCGCTCGCGCTGCGGCCGAAGGTGCTGCTGATGGACGAGCCCACCTCGGGCGTGGCCTCGGCGGACAAGTTCGGGGTGATGGAAGTGCTGATGAACGCGCTGCGCGCCGCCCGCGTGAGCTCCGTCTTCGTCGAGCACGATATGGAGATGGTCCGCCTCTATGCCACCCGCGTCGCGGTCTGGGCGCAGGGCGTGATCCAGATGACCGGAGAGCCGGAGGAGGTGCTGAGCCACCCCGAGGTGATCCGCAACGTGATCGGAGGCTGAGATGCTGGAGCTGAAATCCGTGGATGCCGCGATCGGTACGATCCCGATCCTGCGCGGCATCACCTTCGCGGTGGCGCCTGCGGAAACCGTGGCGCTCGTCGGGCGCAACAGCGCGGGCAAGACGACGCTGCTGCGCACGATCATGGGCTTCACCCAGAGCCGCGGCGCGATGCAGTTCGGCGGCGCCGATCTGCGCGCGGTGGCGCCGCATCTGCGCCCCGGCCTCGGCATCGGCTATGCGCCAGAGGACCGGCGCCTGTTCTCGCGCTTCACCATCACCGAGAACATCCTGCTGCCCGCCCGCGTCGCGGGGCTGGACCATGACGAGACGAAACGGCGGCTCGCGCGGATCTATCTGGTCATGCCGGAGCTGGAGACGCTCGGGCCGCGCCCGGCCGGGTCGGTCTCCGGCGGGCAGGGCAAGATGGTCGCGCTCGGCCGGGCGCTGATGCTCTCGACCCGGCTCCTGATGCTCGACGAGCCGTTCCAGGGCCTCGCCCCGGTTCTGGCCAACCGCTACGCCGAGGCCCTGGGCAAGCTGCGCGAGATCGACCCGGCGCTGGCCATCATCATCACCGAATCCAACCCCGAGCTGCTGCGCAGCTTCGCCTCCCGCACCATCACGGTGGAGCGCGGGCAGATCGACAGCGACATCCCCTCCGAAAGGCTCCCCGCATGACCCTCGATTTCCCCCGCGCAGAGACCGTCGCCCCCGCGAAGGGCGTGTTCATCGATAACGCATGGCAGCCGCTGGCCTCGGGCCGCACGATCCCGGTCGTCGCCCCGGCGGAAGGCGTGGTCTTTGCGGAAATCGCCGCGGGTGGCGCGGCCGAAGTGGCCGCCGCGGTGGCCGCGGCCCGTGCGGCCTATGAGGGCGGGGCCTGGTCGCGGCTTTCGGCCACCGAACGCGGGCGCCTGCTGTCGCGGCTCGGGCAGCTGATCCTCGAGAATGCCGAGGAGCTGGCCGCGCTCGAGGCCCGCGACTGCGGCAAGCCGATGAGGACCGCCCGCGCCGATATCGAGGCCGCCGCGCGCTATTTCGAATTCTACGGCGGCGCGGCCGACAAGGTCCATGGCGAGCAGATCCCGTTCCAGCGCGGCTATTACGTCACCGGCGAGCGCGAGGCCCTGGGCGTGACCGGCCATATCATCCCCTGGAACTATCCCGCGCAGATGATCGGCCGCGCGCTGGCGCCCGCTCTGGCGATGGGCAATGCCACGGTGCTGAAGCCCGCCGAGGACGCCTGCCTGACACCGCTGCGGATCGTGGAGCTCTCGGTCGAGGCGGGCTTCCCGCCCGGGGCGATCAATGTGGTGCCGGGTTATGGCCATGAGGCGGGCGCGGCGCTTTCGGAGCATCCGGGCATCGATTTCATCGCCTTCACCGGCTCGCCGCGGGTGGGCGTGATGATCCAGACCGCAGCGGCGCAGAACCATATCGGCTGTGTGCTGGAGCTCGGCGGCAAATCCCCGCAGATCCTGTTCGAGGATGCGGATCTGGAGGCTGCGCTGCCGGTGATCGTTGGCGCCATCGTGCAGAATGCGGGGCAGACCTGCTCGGCGGGCGCGCGGCTCCTGGTGCAGCGCAGCCTCTGGGACCGGCTGATGCCCCGGCTCGCGGAGCGGTTTGCGGCGCTGCGCGCGGGGCTGCCCACGGAAAACCCCGATCTCGGCCCGATCATCAGCGCGAAGCAGAAAGCCTCCGTGGAGGCCTTCATCACACGCGCCGAGGCCGAGGGCGTGCCCGTCATCGCGCGGGGCGCTCGCGCCGAGAGCGCCCCGGAGGCCGGGTTCTATGTGCCCCCGGTGATCTTCGGTCCGGTACCGCGCGAGAATGGCCTGGCGCAGCAGGAGGTCTTCGGGCCGGTGCTCGCCGCCATGGTCTTCGAGGACGAGGAGGATGCCGTCGCACTGGCCAATGCCACCGAATACGGGCTGGTGGCCGGGGTCTGGACGCGGGACACCTCGCGCGCGCTGCGCGTGGCGCGGCGGGTGCGGGCGGGGCAGGTTTACGTCAACGCCTATGGCGCGGGCGGCGGCATCGAGCTGCCCTTTGGCGGGGTGAAGAAATCCGGCCACGGCCGGGAGAAGGGCTTCGAGGCGCTGTATGAATTTTCGGCGCTGAAGACGCTCGTGATCAAGCATGACTGAGGAGGGAAACATGTCTCAGGGCAAGGGCCGCCTGGACGGCAAGGTCGCCATCATCACCGGCGCGGGGGGCGGCTTCGGCGAGGGCATCGCGAAGCTTTTCGCCGAAGAGGGCGCGAAGGTGGGTGTGCTCGATCTGCGCGCGGATGCGGCCGAACGGGTGGCCGCCGAAATCGGCGAGGGGGCGCTCGCGCTCGCGGCCGACGTGACCTCGCGCGCGCAGATGGAGGCGGCGGTGCAAAAGCTGGTGGAGCACTTCGGCGCGCCCGGCATCTTCGTCAACAACGCCGGCTGGACCCACCGCAACAAGCCGATGCTGGAGGTGACGGAGGAGGAGTTCGACCGCGTCTATGCGATCAACGTGAAGTCGATCTACCATATCAGCAATATCATCGTGCCGCTGATGCGGCAGCAGGGCGGCGGCGCCATCGTCAATATCGGCTCCGTTGCCGGGATCCGGCCGCGGCCGGGCCTCACCTGGTACAATTCGACCAAGGGCGCGGTGAACATCCTGTCGCAGTCCATGGCGGTGGAGCTCGCCCCCGACAATATCCGCGTCAACGCGATCTGCCCGGTGATGGGCGAAACCGGCCTGCTCGAATCCTTCATGGGCGTGCCCGACACGCCGGAGAACCGGGCCCGGTTCGTCGCGACCATTCCGCTCGGGCGGATGTCGCGCCCGGCGGATATTGCGCGCGCGACGCTTTATCTTGCCTCCGACGATGCGGAATTCATCACCGGGGTCTTGCTCCCGGTCGATGGCGGACGCACGATCTGATGCATCGGCCCGCCCGCCCGGGCGGGCCTGACCCCTGGGAGGAACCATGAAGACCCGCGCCGCAATCCTGAAATTGTCGCCCGCCACCGCGCCCTATGCCGACAGCCGCCCCCTGGTGATCGAGGAGGTCGAGCTGGACCCGCCGGGGCCGGAAGAGCTCCTGATCCGGATCGGCGCTGCGGGCCTGTGCCATTCGGATCTCTCGGTGATCAATGGCAACCGTCCACGCCCCGTGCCGATGGTTCTGGGCCATGAGGCGGCGGGCACGGTGGTGGAGGCGGGCTCCGCGATCCGCGATCTGAAGCCCGGCGACCGGGTGGTGATGACCTTCCAGCCGACCTGCGGCTCCTGCCTGCCCTGCGCCGAGGGCCGCCCGGCGCTCTGCATCCCGGGCGCGGAGGCGAATGGGAAGGGCGTGCTGATGTCGGGGGAGATCCGGCTGCACGACTGCCACGACCATCACGCGATCCACCACCATTGCGGGGTTTCGGGCTATGCCGAATATGCGGTGATCTCGCGCCATTCTGTGGTGAAGGTCGAGGCCGACGACATCCCCTTCGCGGAGCTTGCGCTGTTTGGCTGCGCGGTGCAGACGGGCGTGGGCGCGGTGCTGAACACCTGCAAGGTGCAGCCCGGCCAGAGCGTGGCCGTGGTGGGCCTGGGCGGGGTGGGCCTCGCGGCACTCCTCGGTGCCGTGGCTGCGGGGGCTACGGAAATCGTCGCGGTCGATCTCTCCGACGAGAAGCTCGCCATCGCGCGCGAGCTGGGCGCCACGCATACCTACAACGCGGCCGATCCGGACGTGGTGGCGAAGATCAAGGCCGATACCCGCGGCGGCGTCGATCATGCGGTGGAGCTTGCGGGCGCGATCCCGGCCTTCCAGCTGGCCTATCAGGTGACGAAACGCGGCGGGCAGACGGTGACGGCGGGCCTCGCCTCCCCCACCTCCGAATTCCGCGTGCCGGCGGTGAACATCGTCGCCGAAGAGCGCAGCGTGAAGGGCAGCTATATGGGATCATGCGTGCCGCAGCGCGATATTCCGCGCTTCATCGCCATGTACCGCGCGGGCAAGCTGCCGGTGGACAAGCTGCTGAGCCGGACCCTGAAGCTCGAAGACATCAACGAGGGCTTCGACCTGCTCGACCGCGGCGAGGCGATCCGGCAGGTGGTGATCTTCGATAACGGCTGAGGAGGTTGCTGTGACCCCAACGGTCATTTCCGGCGCGGATATCATCGAGACCGTCCGCGCCGCGCTGCAATATATCGCGGTGTATCATGCGCCCGATTACCTGCGGCACCTGATCGCGGCGCATGCGCGCGAGGAAAGCCCGGCCGCGCGCGATGCGATCGGGCAGATCCTCGAAAGCGCGCGGCTGGCGGCCCTCGGCACCCGGCCGATCTGTCAGGACACAGGCATGATCACGGTTTTCGCGCGGCTCGGCCAGTCGGTGCTGATCGACAGCGACCTGAGCCTCGCCGCGCTGGTGGATGAGGGCGTGCGGCGCGCCTATCTCGATGCGGGCAATCCGCTGCGCGCCTCCATAGTCGCCGATCCGCTGTTCGCGCGGCGCAACACGCGCGACAATACCCCCGCCATCACCCATATCGAGACGACGCCGGGCCATAGGCTCGAGCTCCTGATCGCGGCGAAGGGCGGCGGATCTGAGAACAAGGCGCGCTACACGATGCTGAACCCCGCGGCCTCCGTCGCCGATTGGGTGCTGCAGACGGTGGAGGGGCTCGGCGCCGGCTGGTGCCCGCCCGGGGTCATCGCCATCGGGGTGGGCGGCAGCGCCGAAAAGGCGATGCTGCTCGCGAAGCGCGCGCTGATGGAGGAGATCGACATGACCGACCTTCTGGCCCGTGGCCCCGCCAGCCGCGCGGAGGAATTCCGCATCGACCTTTATACTCGCATCAATGCGCTCGGCATCGGGGCGCAGGGGCTGGGCGGGCTCACCACCGTGGTCGATGTGAAGCTCGCGACTTACCCGACGCATGCGGCCTCGCTGCCCGTCGCGCTGATGCCGCAATGCGCGGCCAACCGCCATGCCAAAATCACGCTGCGCGGCGACGGTCCGGCCTATCTGGCGCCGCCGGATCTGAGCCTGCTGACCCCGCGCGGCATTGCCGCCGAAGGGCTGCGCCGGGTGAACCTCGACACGCTGAGCCGGGCGGAGATGGCCGGCTGGCGCGCGGGCGAGCGGCTGCTCCTCTCTGGCCGGATGCTGACGGCGCGCGATGCCGCGCATCGGCGCATGGCGGAGATCCTCGCCCGGGGCGAGGCGCTGCCGTTTTCGCTCCGGGACCGGGTGGTGTATTACGTCGGGCCGGTCGATCCGGTGGGCGCTGAAGTGGTGGGGCCTGCCGGGCCCACCACCGCAACCCGCATGGACGGCTATACGCAGATGGTGCTGGATCAGGGCCTGCTCGCGATGATCGGCAAGGCCGAGCGCGGCGCCGATACGGTCGCGCGGATTGCGGCCGCCGGGGCCTGCTACCTGATCGCGGTCGGCGGGGCCGCGGTGCTGGTCGCGCAGGCGATCCGCGGCGCGCGGCCGGTGGCCTTCGAGGATCTCGGCATGGAGGCCGTGCGCGAATTCGACGTGGTCGACATGCCGGTGACGGTGGCCGTGGACGGCCGCGGGCAGTCCGTGCACCGCGAAGGCCCCGCCCGCTGGCGCAGGACGGTGCAGCCCTGATACGCGCCTGTGGCTGACTACGGGCGGGAATGCCTCCCTGCCGCCCGAAACGCCCGCGAACCGCTGCTCGATACCGCAACGGCTGCAGCGCCATCTCACCGGACATAGCGCCCAAGGCGGGATACAGGGCTGCGCCGACATGATCCCGCGCACCCAATAGGCACCGAGAGGCCCGATGCGGCGCTTATCTTATGGCGGCGTTGACGCATCGGCCCGCGGGGCGCAGGCTTGGGGGCATCCGGCACGGCCGAGTGGGATCCGTGCGGGCAGCGCTGCGGGACAACATTCGATTAATTTCTGCCCACAGGCAATATTTCACCGGCATTGACGCCATATCCGCGCGTTTATTCGCCCAAACCCGGCTCCGCGCTACGACTTCGCCAAAAGTCACCAATCGAATCCTGTATCTTGCCGGAATGTTCATTCGGGCAAGGAGGCCGGGCATGAAAGTCGTCATTCTGGGCGCAGGCGTCGTGGGCGTGACCTCGGCCTGGTATCTGGCTGAGGCCGGGCATGAAGTCAACGTGATCGACCGGGAGGCCGGCCCTGCGCTGGAGACCTCGTTCGGGAATGCGGGCGAGATCAGCCCCGGCTATTCCGCGCCCTGGGCTGCGCCCGGCATCCCGATGAAGGCGATGAAATGGATGTTTATGCGCCATGCGCCGCTGGTGATCAACCTGCGCCCCGATGCCCACAAGCTGGGCTGGCTCGGCCAGATGCTGATGAACTGCACCTCGGCCGCCTATGCGGTGAACAAGAGCCGCATGGTGCGCGTCGCCGAATATTCGCGTGACTGCCTGAAGGCGCTGCGCGCCGAGACCGGCATCACCTATGACGAGCGCACGCTGGGCACACTGCAGGTGTTCCGCGACTCGAAACAGGTGGAATCGGCGGCGAAGGACATTGCCGTGCTGAAGGCCGACGGCGTGCCCTTCGAGGTGCTGGACGCCGATGGCTGCCTCGCCCATGAGCCCGGGCTGAAGAATTTCCGTGACCAGATCGCGGGGGGCCTGCGCCTGCCCGGCGACGAAACCGGCGATTGCTTCAAATTCACCAACCGGCTGAGCGAAATGGCCGCGGCGAAAAGGGTGACCTTCCGCTGGAACACCTCGATCGACGCGCTCGAAACCGAGGGTGGCCGGATCACCGCAGCGCGCAGCGGCGCCGAACGCATCACCGCCGATGCCTTCGTCGTCTGCTTCGGCAGCTACTCCCCGATGCTGGTGCGCCCGCTCGGACTGAAACTGCCGATCTACCCGCTGAAGGGCTATTCGCTGACTGTGCCGATCACCGATTACGACCGCGCCCCGGTCTCCACGGTGATGGACGAGACCTACAAGGTCGCGATCACCCGGCTGGGGGACCGCATCCGCGTCGGTGGCCTGGCGGAGATCAATGGCTTCAACATGTCGCTCGACGCGCGCCGCCGCGCCACGCTGGACAAGTCGCTCACCGACCTGTTCGCGGGCGCCTGCAACCCCGCCGAGGCGCTGTTCTGGTGTGGCCTGCGCCCGATGACGCCCGATGGCACGCCGATCATCGGCAAGACCAAATATGCGAACCTGTTCCTGAACACCGGGCATGGCACGCTCGGCTGGACGATGTCGGCAGGCTCCGGCCGGCTGATCGCGGATATCGTCTCGGGCCGCAAGACCGATATCGACGCAAGCGACCTCGGCTATGCCCGGTACCTGGGCGAAACCTCGGGCGAAGCCGCCGGACGCCCTGCTCTGGCCGCCTGAGCCGATGTTTCCTGCGTGACGCGGCTCCTCCGGGCCGCGTTTCGGCGCCTTTCCCGGTTCTCGGAAGGCGCGGCCCGCATCGGGCCGCTCAAGCGGGCAAGGATTCCCGCGAAGCGAACGACAGCTCAGCAATAGCGCCGCACTTTTGTTAGCGCGCGTGTTCTCCGGGACCAGTCCCGGCGCGGCGCGCCTTCGGCATCAGAGCCTAGATCCCGGCAGATCCGGCGTACACACAGCCAGCCATGGCAACATCGCTTGCGGGTGGGCCGAAGCCAGCAGCACAAAGTCGCAGGCATCATCAGGGCGCGGAAAGGCGCCGCGGGAGCGCCTGAACCCGGCCCCGGGAACGGCGCGCCATCGCAGGCGGGCGGCGGGCGGCGGCGCTTCGGGAAACGCCGCGCCGGAGCGGGCAAAAACGGCGCGGATTGATCCGGCCGGTCGATTTCGGCATTGCCTGCCCCCCGCGAATGGTCATTCTAGGCGAAAGGTCAAGCGGCCTGCCATACCCATCGCGACAGAAGGATCCGACACATGCGCGCACAGCTGGGCAAATATTTCCTCGCGGCGGGAACGGCACTGTGGCTGGCCGCGCCCGCGCTGGCGGGCACCACGCTGACGGTGGCGAACTGGCTGCCGCCCTCGCATCCGCTTGTCTCGGAAGTGATCGTGCCGATGACGCAGAAGATCGCCGAGGCCACGCATGGCGAGGTCACCGCGACGATCCTGCCCGCGCCGCTCGGCCCGCCCGGGGCGCATTTCGATTTCGCGGTCAATGGCGTCGCCGATATCACCTTCGGGGTGCAGGGCTACAACCCGGGCCGGTTCAAGACCACCAATGTGGTGGAGCTGCCGTTCCTCGGCGAAAGCGCCGAGGCGATTTCGGTCGCCTACTGGCACGTCTGGGAAAAATATCTGAAGCAGGCCGGGGAATATGACCGGGTCAAGGTGCTCGCCGTGTTCAGCCATGGCCCCGGTGAGGTCTTCCTGAAGGGCGGCGACATTTCCGGCCCCGATGCGCTGCGAGGCCGGAAAATCCGCGTGGGCGGCGGCATCGTGCATGAAATCGTCGGCGCGCTCGGGGCGGTGCCGGTGGAGGGGCCCTCCTCCAAGGCCTATGAGCTTCTGAGCCAGGGCGTCGCCGATGGCATCACCTTCCCCTATGAATCGGTTGCATATTTCAAGCTGATCCCGCAGCTGAGCGAGGCGATCGCGGTGCCGGGCGGGCTGTTCAACACCTCGTTCTACATCGTCATGAACAAGGCGAAATGGGACAGCCTGACGCCCGAGCAGCAAAGCCAGATCGACAGCGTGACCGGCGAGGCCCTGGCGCGCATGGCCGGCCAGATGTGGGATCGCGCCGACGCCAAGGGCCGCGCCGAGATGGAGGGCAAGATCGCCATCACCCCGGCGAGCGCGGCGCAGATGGCGGCATGGAAGGCCGCGCTGCAGCCGCTGGTGGATGCGAAGCTCGCCGAGGCGGCCTCCGCGGGCGTGGATGCGCAGGCCGCGCATGCCGCACTCCTCTCCGAGATCGGGCAATGACCGAAGCCGCCCCACGCCTGCCGGAGACCGACCCCTCCTCCGGCAAGCGCCCTGAGCCGGTACCGCGCACCTTCGCGCGGCGCAGCCTTGCGGTCCTCTGCGGGGCGATGCTGATGGCGATGATGGCGCTGACGGTGGGCGATGTGATCGGCCGCTACCTTCTCGCCCGCCCGATCACGGGGGCGACCGAGCTCACCGAAATGATGCTGGTGGCCGTGGTGTTCCTCGGGCTGCCGGCGGTGAGCCTCGACCGCGACCATGTGGCGGTGGATATTATCACCGAGCGGCTGCCCGGCTGGGTGCAGCCCTGGCGCGACATGGCAATGGCGCTCCTGTCCGCGGCGGTTCTGGGCCTGATCGCCTGGCGGATCTGGGTCTATGCCGGCCAGATCGGCGGCTATGGCGGCGCCACGAACTCGCTGCGACTGCCGATCGCGCCGCTGGGCTACCTCTGCGCGGCCTGCTGCGGGCTCGCGGCGCTGTTCATGCCGCTGGCGGCGGCGCGGGGCTTCGGGAGGCACTAGATGGCGCATTGGCCGATTGGGATGCTGGTCCTTCTGGGCCTGCTGTTCGCGGGCATGCCGATTGCCTTCGCGCTCACCGCGGTCGGGCTCGTGGGCGTGGTGTCGATCATCGGCTGGTCCCCGGCGCTCTCGCTGCTGGGGGCGACCTTCTTCGATACCGGGCGGGATTATTCTCTCTCGGTGCTGCCACTGTTCCTGATGATGGGGAATTTCGTGGTGCAATCCGGTATCGCAGGGGAGCTTTACAATTCCGCCTATGCCTGGACCCGGCACCGCAAGGGCGGCCTTGCCACCGCCACCGTCATCGCCTGCGGAGCGTTTTCCTCGGTCTGCGGCTCGTCCATGGCCACGGCCGCCACCATGGCGCGCATCGCCTTGCCCTCGATGCGCCGCTTCGGCTATCCGGACCGGCTCTCCACCGCGGCCATCGCGGCCGGCGGCACCCTCGGCATCCTGATCCCGCCCTCGGTGATCCTGGTGTTCTACGGCATCATGACCCAGCAGGACATCGGCCGGCTGTTCCTCGCGGGCGTCATCCCCGGCCTCATCGGCATCCTCGGCTATGTGCTGGCGGTGAAATGGAGCGCGCGCGGCGCCGATCTGCCGGTGGAGCCCGCGCTGCCGCTCATCGCCCGCATCCGCGCGCTGAAAGGCACGGCCGGGGCCCTGCTTCTCTTCGTCTATGTGATGGGCGGGATCTACCTCGGGATCTTCACCCCGACGGAGAGCGCGGGCATGGGCGCGGCCGGGGGCTTCGTGCTGCTGCTCGCCTCGGGGCGGTTCCGCTGGGCCGCGCTGCGCGATGTGCTCTATGATACGATGAAGACCACGGCGATGATGTTCTTCATCCTGTTCGGCGCGCTGACCTTCTCGAACTATGTGAACATGTCCGGCATGACCCGCGACATTCAGGCCTTCCTGGAGGCTTTCGGCGGCAATCGCTGGGGCGTCATCCTGCTGATCCTGCTGATCTATCTCGTGCTCGGCTGCCTGTTCGAAAGCCTGTCGATGATCATGCTCACGGTGCCGGTCTTTTACCCGATCGTTGCCGCTCAGGGGTTCGATCTGATCTGGTTCGGGATCTTCGTGGTGGTGGTGGTGGAAATCTCGCTGATCACGCCGCCGGTGGGCATGAATGCCTTCGTGCTGCGGTCGGTCGTGCCGGACGTGGCCGTCGGCACGATCTTCCGCGGGCTTGGCCCCTTCATCGTGATGGACCTGCTGCGCGTCGCGCTGATCCTGCTGTTCCCCGGGCTGGTGCTCGCGCTCACTTAGAGCGCGGCACCGCTCGCGTCGAACAGCCCCTCGAACAGGATGGAGCTCAGATAGCGCTCGCCGGAATCCGGCAAGACGACCACGATGGTCTTGCCGGCATTTTCCGGCTCCTGCGCCAGCCGCAGCGCCGCCGCCGCCGCCGCCCCGCCCGAAATGCCGGTCAGGATCCCTTCCTCGCGCCCGAGCCGCAGCGCGGTGGCCACCGCCTCCTCGTTGCTCACCCGCTCGATCCGGTCCACGAGCGACAGGTCCAGCACCTTCGGCACGAAGCCCGCGCCGATGCCCTGGATCTTGTGCGGGCCGGGTTTGATCTCGGCGCCGTCGCGGGCCTGGCTCAGCACCGGGCTGGCCTCCGGCTCCACAGCGACCGATGTGATCGCGAGGCCGCGATCGCGCTTCAGATATTGCGAGGTGCCGGTAATCGTGCCGCCGGTGCCCACCCCCGCCACGAACACATCCACCCCGCCTTCGGTATCGCGCTCGATCTCGGGGCCGGTGGTGGCGCGGTGGATGGCGGGGTTGGCGGGGTTCGCGAACTGCTGCAGCAGGACGTATTTCGGATCCGAAGCGGCGATCTCCTCCGCCTTGGCAATCGCGCCCTTCATCCCCGCCGCGCCCTCGGTGAGCACCAGCTTCGCGCCATAGGCCACCAGCAGCTTGCGCCGCTCGAGGCTCATGGTTTCGGGCATGGTCAGCGTGATCGGGATGCCCTTCGCCGCCGCCACGAAAGCCAGCGCGATGCCGGTATTGCCCGAGGTCGGCTCCACGATTTCCGAGCCCGGCTTCAGCACGCCGCGCGCCTCCGCATCGCGGATCATCGCCGCCCCGATCCGGTCCTTCACCGATCCGGCCGGGTTGCGCGCTTCGATCTTGGCCAGCACCGTAGCCCCCATCTCCGCCGTCACACGGCTCAGCCGCACCAGCGGCGTTTCTCCGATGGAGAGCGAATTATCTTCGAAAATCCGTGACATGGCGATCAATCCTGAACTGGCTTCCGGGCCATAGTATCGCGCCTCGCGCAGCCTTAGGCGAGCGAAATCGCACCGCCACGAATCGTCTTGCCGAGCCGCGGGGCCCTCGCTAACGTCGCGTCACATCCGTTGGGGTGCCCCGTCACGGGGCTGAGAGGCATCGCGCTAACCCATCGAACCTGATCCGGGCAATGCCGGCGTAGGGAACGGAAACCGCATGGTCTGCGCCGGTGCGCATCCATGCATGCCCCGCCCTGTCGTCCGCAGCCCTTCGTGGAGGACGACATGACCGCGGTGGCAAGGCTGCTCATCATCGCAGGATCCGACAGTGGCGGTGGCGCCGGCATTCAGGCGGACGTGAAAACCGCCTCGGCGCTCGGGGTCTATGCGGCCACCGCAATCACGGCGATCACCGCGCAGAACACGCGCGGCGTGCAGGCGGTGCAGATGCTGCCGCCCGGGCTGATCGCGGCGCAGATCACCTCGGTGCTGGCGGATATCGGCGCCGATGCGGTGAAGATCGGCATGCTGGGCGATGTGGCCACCATTGCCACGGTGGCCGATGCGCTGCGCGGATTTGCGGGGCCGGTGGTGCTCGATCCGGTGATGGTGGCGAAATCCGGCGATGCGCTGCTCGCGCCCGAGGCGGTGGCGGCGCTGCGCACGCGGCTGCTGCCGCGCGCCACGCTGCTCACCCCGAACCTGCCCGAAGCCGAACGCCTGCTCGGCCGCTCGGCCGCGCCCGAGGAGACCGGGCAGGCGCTCCGCGCCCTCGGGGCTGAGGCCGTTCTGATGAAAGGCGGCCATGCGGACGGCCCCGTCTGCCGAGACCTGCTGATCACCGCCGAAGGCTGCCGCGCTTTCGAGGCCCCCCGCATCGCCACCCGCAACACCCATGGCACCGGTTGCAGCCTGTCCTCCGCCATCGCCTCGGGCCTGGCCCGGGGCATGGCGCTCCCCGAGGCCGTGGCCCGTGCGCATGGCTGGCTGCAGGGCGCGATCCGCGCCGCGGACACCCTTGCCATCGGCGCAGGCCACGGCCCCGTCCATCATTTCCATGAGGTCTGGTCATGATCACCATCCTCGGCGGCGGGGTCGCAGGCCTCACCACCGCGACGGAGCTCGCCCGGCGCGGGCACCTGCTGCAGGTCGTCGATCCGGCGGGGGCGCCGGGGCCGCATGGCTGCTCCTGGTGGGCGGGCGGAATGCTGGCGCCCTTCTGCGAAGGCGAGACCGCCGCGCCGGAAATCATCCGCCAGGGCCAGCGCGCCGCGGACTGGTGGCAGGCCGCGGGCGCGACCGTACACCGGATGGGCACGCTGGTCGTCGCCCTCACCCGCGACCGCACTGAGCTCGACCGTTTCGCCCGCCGCACCCGTGGGCATGTCACGCTGGAGGGCGATGGACTCGCACTGGAGCCTCTCCTCGCGGAGCGCTTCGAGCGCGCCCTGTTCTTCGCCGAGGAGGCCCACGTCACCCCGCGCGCGGCGCTCGCAGTCCTCCGCGCCGGGCTGGAGGCGCGCGGCGTGGCCTTTCACCGCGCAGCCACCCCGGAGGGCCCGGTGATCGATTGCCGCGGCCTTGCGGCGCGCGACCTGCTCCCAGATCTGCGCGGCGTGCGCGGCGAAATGGTCGTGCTGCGCGCGCCCGACATCGTGCTGCACCGCCCGGTGCGGCTGCTGCATCCGCGCTTCCCGCTCTATATCGTGCCGCGCGGCGATGGTGTGTTCATGCTCGGCGCCACGCAGCTGGAGGCGGGCGGGCGCGGGCCGGTGCGGCTGCGCTCGGTGGTGGAGCTGCTGAATGCGGCCTATGCGCTGCACCCCGCCTTCGCCGAGGCCGAGGTGCTGGAATTCGGCGCCGATGCCCGCCCCGCCTTTGCCGACAATATCCCCCGCGCCTTCCGGCAAGAGGGCCGCATCCATGTGAACGGCCTGTTCCGGCACGGGTTCCTGATGTCCCCCGCGCTGGCGGTGGCGGCAGCCGATCTGATCGAGGAGCAAGCATGAAGATCATCGTGAACGGTGCGGCGCAGGAGGTGGGCGCCGCCACCCTGGCCGAGGCGCTGGTGGAGCTGGGCTATGCGGGCGCGCGCGTCGCCACGGCGCTGAACGGCGATTTCGTACCGGCCGCGGCCCGTGATCGCGCGCTCGAAGCCGACGATCAGCTGGAAATCCTCGCGCCGCGTCAGGGAGGCTGAGATGCCCGTTTTCTACGGAACCGAAATCGCCTCGGCACTGATGCTGGGCACGGCGCAATACCCCGCGCCCAGCGATCTGGCCGAGGCCTTCCGCCGCTCCGGCGCCGGGGTGGCGACGGTCTCGCTGCGCCGCGAAGGCGCGGCGGGCGAGGGCCAGGCCTTCTGGGAGCTGGTGCGCGGCCTCGGCGTGCGGCTTCTGCCGAATACGGCCGGATGCCATTCGGTGCGCGAGGCGGTGACCACCGCCCATATGGCGCGCGAGCTTTTCGGCACGGACTGGATCAAGCTTGAGGTGATCGGCAACCCCGACACGCTGCAGCCCGACCCGTTCGGCCTGCTGGAGGCCGCGCGCATCCTCTGCGCCGATGGGTTCCGCGTGTTCCCCTACACCACCGAGGACGGCATTCTGGCCGGGCGCCTGCTGGAGGCGGGCTGCGAGGTGCTGATGCCCTGGGGCGCGCCGATCGGCACCGGGCGCGGCCTCAACAACCGCTACGGCCTGCGCACGCTGCGCGCCCAGTTCCCACAGGTACCGATGGTGATCGACGCGGGGCTGGGCCTGCCCAGCCATGCCGCACAGGCGATGGAGATGGGCTTCGATGCCGTGCTGCTGAACACGGCCGTGGCAAAGGCCGGCGATCCCGCAGCCATGGCCGAGGCCTTCGCGCTGGCGCTGCGGGCGGGTGTGCTCGCGCGCGGGGCCGATCCGATGCCCCGGCGCGATATGGCCGCGCCCTCCACCCCCCTGATCGGTCTGGCGGTGCTCTGATGCTGGACCGTTTCTACCCGATTTTCGACGATGCCTCCTGGCTGCCGCGCGTGCTGCCGCTTGGCGTGCGGCTGGTGCAGCTGCGCCTGAAGGACCGTGACGACCTGCGCAGCCAGATCACCCGTGCGCGCGACCTGTGCCGGACCGCGGGCGCCACGCTGGTGGTGAATGACCACTGGCAGCTGGCGATGGATCTCGGCTGCGATTGGGTTCACCTTGGGCAGGAGGACCTCGATACCGCCGATGTGGCGGCGATCCGGCGGGCGGGGATCAGGCTCGGCCTTTCCACCCACGACCACGCCGAGCTGGACCGGGCGCTCGCGCTCGCGCCCGATTACGTGGCCCTCGGGCCGGTCTGGCCGACGATCCTGAAGCAGATGAAATGGCACGAACAGGGCCTCGACCGGGTGCGGGAGTGGAAATCCCGCATCGGTCCGATCCCCCTCGTCGCCATCGGCGGGCTCAGCGTGCCGCGCGCGGCGCAGGCCTTCGCGGCCTCGGCGGATATCGTTTCGGCGGTCACCGACATCACCCTGAACCCGGATCCCGAAGCCCGCATCCGGGCCTGGCTGGAGGCCACGCGATGAGCCGCTATGCCCGGCAGGAAGCGGTGATCGGCGCTGCGGGCCAGGCGCGGCTTCCGCGCGCGCGGGTGCTGGTGGTGGGCGCGGGCGGGCTCGGGGCGCCGGTGCTGCAATATCTGGTGGGTGCCGGTCTTGGAGAGATCCGCCTGGTGGACCCGGACCGGGTGGAGGAAGCGAACCTGCACCGGCAGACCCTGTTTCGCGCCACAGACATCGGCGCCCCGAAGGCCGAAGCCGCGGCGCAAAGCCTGCGCGGGCTCGATCCGGCCTGCCGGATCACCCCGGTCTGCGCCGCGCTCGATCCGGCCTCCGCCCCGGCGCTGGCCGAGGGCATGGACCTCGTGCTCGACTGCGCCGACAGTTTCGCCGTGGCCTATACCCTGTCGGACCTGTGCCAGAGCCGCGGGCAGCCGCTGATCCATGCCGCCGTGACCGGCACCGAAGGCTATGCGGGCGGCTTTTGCGGCGGCGCGCCGTCGCTGCGCGCGGTGTTCCCCGATCTGCCGCCGCGCTTTGGCAGCTGCGCGGAGGATGGCGTGCTGGGCCCGGTGGTGGGCGTGATCGGCGCGCTTCAGGCGCAGATGGCGCTGGCCGTTCTTGCCGGGTTGCCCTCGCCGCTCGGGCGCCTGCTGCGCTACGACGGCGCGGCGCAGCGTTTCGGCGGCTTCGGCTTCCTCGGCGCGCCCGAGCCCGCCTTCGCCCCGCGCTTCATCGCCGCCTCCGAGATCCGCGCGGACGATTTCATCGTCGATCTGCGCGCCGAAGCCGAGGCGCCCCTCCTGCGCCCCGACGCCCTGCGCCGCAGCGTGGCCGATGTGGCCCGCACCCTGCCCGCCCCCGGCCAGCGCGCCGTGCTGTGCTGCCGCTCGGGCCAGCGCTCCTGGTCCGCCGCCGAACGCCTCGCCCCGCTCTGGCGCGGCGAAATCACCCTTGTCGCCCTCGGAGACCCCGCATGAAACACCTGACCCTCGCGCTCTGCCTTCTGGCGAGCCCGGCCTTCGCTGCCGAGAAAATGACCGTGGTGCTCGACTGGTTCGTGAACCCGGATCACGCGCCGATCATCATCGCCCAGCAGAAGGGCTATTTCACCGATGAGGGGCTGGAGGTGGAGATCGTTCCGCCCGCCGATCCGGCCGATCCGCCGAAGCTCGCCGCCGCCGGCAAGGCCGATATCGCGGTTTCGTACCAGCCGCAGCTGCATCTGCAGGTGGCCGAGGGCCTGCCGCTGAAACGGGTGGGCACGCTGGTGGAAACGCCGCTGAACTGCCTTCTGGTGCGCCAGGACGGGCCGGTGCAGGCGCTGGCCGATCTGAAGGGCCGCAAGATCGGCTATTCGATCGCCGGGGTGGAGGAGGCGATGCTGGCCGCGATGCTGCACAGCGCGGGCCTCACGCTGAAGGATGTGGAGCTGGTCAATGTGAACTGGTCGCTCTCGCCTGCGCTGCTGTCGGGCCAGGTCGATGCGGTGATCGGCGCGTTTCGCAATTTCGAGCTGACGCAGATGGAACTGGAGGGGCGTCCGGGCCGCTGCTTCTATCCGGAGGAAGCGGGCGTGCCGCCTTATGACGAGCTGATCTATGTTGCCGGTCCGCAGGCGGAGCGGGACAAGATCACCCGGTTCCTCGCCGCGACCGAGCGCGCCTCGGACTATATCCTGAACCATCCCGAAGAGAGCTGGGCGCTTTTCGCGGCCAGTGCGCCGGAGTTGAACGATACGCTGAATGCCCGCGCCTGGCGCGACACCCTGCCCCGGCTCGCCCGCCGCCCCGCCGCGCTGGACCATGGCCGCTATGCGCGCTTCGAGCGGTTCCTGCAGGGCGCGGGCCTGATCGCGCAGGTGCGCCCGGTGGCCGATCTGGCCTATGACCCGGGAGCGGAATGATGTACGGCACCACCTTCCCCCTGCTGCGCGCGGCCGCCCCCGACTGGCAGGCCTATGTGGGCCATGCCTTCGTGCAGGGCCTCGCCGATGGCAGCCTGCCGCGCGCGAATTTCCTGCGCTATCTGGTGCAGGACTACCTGTTCCTGATCCATTTCTCCCGCGCCTGGGCGCTGGCGGTGACCAAGGCCGATACGCTGGAGGAAATGCGCGCCTGCGCAGCGACAGTACAGGCCCTGCTGAAGGATGAGCTCTCGCTCCATGTGCGGATCTGCGAAGCGGCGGGGATCGCGCTGGCGGATCTGGGCGCCGCGCAGGAGCATCCGGCCACGCTCGCCTATACCCGCTATGTGATGGATGCGGGCCATTCGGGCGATTTCCTCGATCTGCTGGTGGTTCTGGCGCCCTGTGTGCTGGGCTATGGCGAGATCGGGCTGCGGCTGCGCGGCGCGGGCGGGCCCTATGCGGACTGGATCGAGACCTATGGCGGCGCCGGCTATCAGGCGCTGTGTGCCGATGTTGGCGCGCGGCTGGATCAGGCGGCGGCGCGGCGGATCGGCCCGCCCGGAAGCGGCCCGCGCTGGCCCGCGCTCTGCACCCGCTTTGCCACCGCGACCCGGCTGGAGGCCGCGTTCTGGGATATGGGCCTCGCGCCATGAGCGCGCCGGGGCTGATCTTCGAGGGCCTGCTGGAGGCCGGAGGGCGGCGCCTTCTCGGCCCGCTGCGGCTGGAGGTGCCGGGCGGGCGCTGGACCTGCCTGCTCGGGCCCTCGGGGATCGGCAAATCCTCGATCCTGCATTGCTTCGCGGGCATCGCGGCCGGGATCACCCTGCAGGGCACCTGCAGCGCAGACGACGGCCTGCCCCTGCAGGGCCGCATCGCGCTGATGGCGCAGAAGGACCTGCTGCTGCCATGGCTCACCGCGGCGCAGAATGTGGCCCTCGGCGCGCGCCTGCGCGGCGGTGCCCCGGATCCGGCGCGGGCCGAGGCCCTGCTGGCCGAAGTAGGCCTTGCAGGCTGCGCCCGGCAGCGGCCCGAAACCCTCTCCGGCGGCCAGCGCCAGCGCGTGGCCCTGGCCCGCACCCTGTTCGAGGACCGCCCCGTGGTCTTGCTGGACGAGCCATTCTCCGCGCTCGACCTCGCGAACCGGGTGCGGATGCAGGATCTGGCGGCGCGGCTTTTGCGCGGGCGCACCGTGCTGCAGGTCACGCATGACCCGGCCGAAGCCGCGCGCCTCGGCGACGAGATCCTCCTGCTGGGCGGCGAGGGCCCGGTGCGGATCGCCCCGCCCGGCCTCGCTCCCCGCGCGCCCGATGCCGCAGAGACCCTCTCGATGACCGGCGCGCTCACCCGCCGCCTGCTCGCCGCATGAGGGCGCTCGCGCGCCTCGCTTTGCCCCTGATGGCGCTTCTGGGCCTGTGGCAGGGGCTGGTCTGGCTGCTGGCGCCGCCGCCGTTCATCCTGCCCGGGCCGATCCGGGTGCTGGGCGTTCTGTGGCGCGAGCGCGCGATGATCGCGGGCCATGCTCTGGTGACGCTGGGCGAAGTTCTGGCCGGGCTGGTGCTTGGGGCGGCTCTGGGCTGGGGCTCGGCGCTTGGGCTCGCGCTGTCGGGCAGGCTGCGGCGGATGCTGCAGCCTGTGCTGGTCGCGAGCCAGGCGATCCCGGTGTTTGCGCTCGCGCCGCTGTTCACGCTCTGGTTCGGCTATGGCACCGCCTCGAAGGTGGCGATGGCGCTCCTCATCATCTATTTCCCGGTCACCTCCGCCTATCTGGACGCGCTCCTGCACACGCCCCCCGGATGGCTCGCCCAGGCCCGGGTGATGGGCGCCCGCCCGCGGGCAGTGCTGTGGCGCATCCGCATGCCCGCTGCCCTGCCCGGCCTGCTTGCCGGGATGAAGATCGCGGCCGTCTATGCCCCCATCGGTGCGGTGATCGGCGAATGGGTGGGGGCCTCGCGCGGGTTGGGCTATCTGATGCTGATGGCCAATGCCCGCGCCAAGACCGACCTGATGTTCGCCGCGGTGCTGGTGGTCGCGGGGCTCGCGCTGGCGCTGCACCGGCTCGCGGACCTGGCGGCAGCCCGCGCGCTGGCGCGCCGCTCTTGAAACGCGGCATCAATCTAGCTATCTATCTAGCCAGATACACAGGAACCGCCGATGTGGACCCTTCAGGACGCCAAGAACCGCTTTTCCGCCGTGGTGGAGGCCGCCCTCGCCGGGCAGCCGCAGGAAGTCACGCGCCGGGGCAAGCCCGCGGTGGTGGTGATGTCGGCGGCCGATTATGAGCGGATGCGCTCCGCTGCGGCCGAACGGCGCGGATCCTTCGCGGCGCATCTTCTCAGCCTGCCCGCAGCCCCCGAAGCCCATCCCGAAATCCGCCCGCGCGACGTCGATTTCTGATGCTGATCCTCGATACCAACGTGCTCTCGGCGCTGCGCCGGCCGGAGCGCAGCCCCGCCGTCTCTGCCTGGCTCGCGCGCCAGCAGGATGCGGACCTGTTCCTGTCGGTGATTACGCTCGGCGAGATCGAGCGCGGCATTGCCCGGCAGGAGGAGATCAACCCGCCCTTCGCGCGCGACCTGCGCGACTGGATGGACCGGACGGTGACGCTGTTCTCCGACCGGCTGCTGCCGTTCGGCGCGGAGGAGGCGCGGATCTGGGGCCGGCTTTCGGCGCGGCTCGGCCATGCCGGCGCGGACCTGCTGATCGCGGCGACGGCACTTGCCCGCGATGGCACCGTCGTGACCGGCAATGTCGCGGATTTTCGCCCGACCGGCTGCCGGATCGAGGATCCCTTCGCCTGATCAGGCGGCGGCGGTAATCTCTGCCGCCGTGGCGCGGATCAGCGCCGCCAGATCGCGCAGCAAGGGCGCCAGCGCGGAGCTGCGCCGCCAGACGAGACCGATGGTCCGGCTCGGCGCAGGGTCGTCCACCACCGGCAGGAACCGCAGCGCACCCGCCTGCGCCAGCGGCCCGCGAGTTGCGAGCGCGGGCAGAAGCGTGATCCCCATCCCCGCCGAAACCATCTGCCGCAGCGTCTCCAGGCTGGAGGCGCGGAACCCCGCCGTCTCCTCCGCCCCCCACCGCTGGCACAGGTTCAGCGCCTGATCGCGCAGGCAGTGCCCATCCTCAAGCAGCATCAGCCGCTGCCCGCCCAGCTCCGAAAGCTGCACCGAATTGCGCGCGGCCAGCGGATGGCCAGCGGGCACGGCGAGAAAGAACTCTTCGGTAAACAGCGGCTCCACCTGGTAGCCCTCCGCCACCGGCAGCGCGAGCAGCGCCACGTCGAGCCGCCCCACACGCAGCTTCTCCAAGAGCTGGGCGCTCTTTTCCTCCACCAGTTCCAGCTCCAGCCCTGGAAAGGCCGCGCCGATCCGCGGCACCAGCCGCGGCAGCAGATAGGGCCCGAGCGTGTGAAACGCCCCAAGCCGCAGCCGCCCGGTATCGGGACTGCGGTGGCGCGCGGCCAGCGTGCGGATATCGTTGGCCTCGGCCAGCATCCGCTGAGCATGAACGAGGATCTCCTCCCCGGCCGCGGTCAGGATCACCCGGCGCGCGCCGCGCTCCACCAGCACCACGCCGAGCTCGTCCTCCAGCTTGCGCAGCTGCGCCGAAAGGGTCGGCTGGCTCACGTTGCAGACCTCGGCCGCGCGGCGGAAATTTCCGAGCCGCGCGACCTCCACCAGGTACTGCAATTCGCGCAGCGTCACTCAGGCGGCCTGTTCCGCCGCGGGGGCCGTAACACGGATCAGGTGATCGAAGGCCGCGAGCGAGGCGGTGGCGCCGGCGCCCATGGCGATCACGATCTGCTTGTAGGGGGTGGTGGTGCAATCGCCCGCCGCGAACACGCCCGGCATCGAGGTGGCGCCGTGGCTGTCGATCGCGATCTCGCCGCGGGGGGTGAGATCGACCGCGCCTTTCAGCCAGTCGGTGTTGGGCAGCAGCCCGATCTGGACGAAGATACCCTCCAGCGGCAGCTCATGCACCTGGCCGCCCACGCGGTCCTTGTAGACCAGCGCGCTGACCTTCGTGCCATCGCCCTTCACTTCGGTCGTCTGTGCCGAGACGATGATGTTCACATTGGGCAGGCTGCGCAGCTTGCGCTGCAGCACCTCGTCGGCGCGCAGGCGGGCGTCGAATTCGATCAGGGTCACATGCGCGACCACACCCGCGAGGTCGATCGCCGCCTCCACGCCCGAGTTGCCGCCGCCGATCACCGCGACGCGCTTGCCCTTGAACAGGGGGCCATCGCAATGCGGGCAATAGGTCACGCCCTTGTTGCGGTACTGCTCCTCGCCCGGCACGCCCATCTGGCGCCAGCGCGCACCGGTGGAGAGGATCACCGCCCGGGCCGAGAGCGTCGCGCCCGAAGCGAGCGCCACCTCGATCAGATCGCCGTTGCGGCTGAGGCCGGCGGCCTTCTGCAGGTTCATGATATCGACGTCATACTCCCGCACATGGGTTTCGAGCGCCTGCGCGAGGCGCGGGCCCTCGGTATGGGGCACCGAAATCAGATTCTCGATCGACATCGTATCCAGCACCTGGCCGCCGAAGCGCTCCGCCGCGATGCCGGTACGGATGCCCTTGCGCGCCGCATAGATGGCCGCCGCCGCACCGGCCGGGCCCCCGCCCACCACCAGCACGTCGAAGGCTTCCTTCGCGGCCAGGTTCGCGGCCTCGCGCGCGGCCGCGCCGCTGTCCACCTTCGAGAGGATCTCTTCCAGCGTCATCCGGCCCTGGCCGAAGACCTGACCGTTCAGATAGACGGTCGGCACGCTCAGCACCTGCCGAGCCTCGACTTCGGCGCGGAAGTCCGAGCCGTCGATCGCCACCACCTTCACGCCGGGGTTCAGCACCGCCATCAGGTTCAGCGCCTGCACCACATCGGGGCAGTTCTGGCAGCTTTGCGAGAAATAGGTTTCGAAGGTGAAATCGCCCTGCAGCGCCTTCACCTGATCCAGCACCGCCTGCTCCACCTTGGGCGGATAGCCGCCCGTCTGCAGCAGCGCCAGCACCAGCGAGGTGAATTCATGCCCCATCGGCAGCCCGGCGAAGCGCAGCGAAATATCCTGCCCGGGCGAGGTCAGCGCGAAGGAGGGGCTGCGCGCATCGGCGCGGGTCTCCACCGTGATCTTGTCGGACAGCGCCGCGATCTCGGCCAGAAGCGCCATCATCTCGGCCGATTTCGGCGTGTCGTTGGGCGAAGCCACGAGAACGACAGGGCGGGTGATCCGCTCAAGATAGGCCTTGAGCTGCGTCTTCAGGTTCTGGTCGAGCATGGGTCTCTCCGGTCATGGGGAAGGGGCCCGGCGGGGAGGGCCGGGCCGGCGGAGGCGGCCCCCCGCGCGCGGGGGGCCGGAGCGTCAGATCTTGCCGACGAGTTCGAGCGAGGGGGCGAGCGTCTGTTCGCCTTCCTGCCATTTCGCCGGGCAGACTTCGCCCGGATGGTTGCGCACATAGATCGCGGCCTTGATCTTGCGCACCAGCTCGGAAGCATCGCGGCCGATGCCTTCGGCGGTGGTTTCGGTGGCCTGGATCACGCCATCCGGATCGACGACGAAGGTCGCGCGGTCCGCGAGGCCCTCTTCTTCGCGCATCGCGTCGAAGTTGCGGGTGATGATGCCGACCGGGTCGCCGATCATCGCATAGGTGATCTTGCCGATGGTGTCGGAGCTGTCATGCCAGGCCTTGTGGGTGAAATGGGTGTCGGTCGAGACCGAGAACACTTCCACGCCCAGCTTCTGCAGCTCGGCATAGTGATCGGCCAGATCGCCCAGCTCCGTCGGGCAGACGAAGGTGAAATCGGCCGGATAGAAGAAGAACACCGCCCATTTGCCGGCGATATCGGCATCCGACACGTCGATGAACTTGCCTTCCTTGTAGGCCTTGGCCTTGAACGGTTTGATCTTGGTGTTGATCAGCGCCATGTGCGACGTCCTCGATTGTCTGCTGGCGGGAGGGGAGGCTCCGGCCTTCTGCAATGCAGAACATAAATGCCGCGGACGCGAAAGAGAAATAGATTGATCGTGCCTTTTTGATAGTTTTTATCTATCGCTCTAGCAAAAAAGCGCGCCCGGCCGGGACCGGGCGCGCCATTGGCCGTCTCAGGCGATGTCCTGCTCCGCGACCGCCGCCGCCGTGCGCTCCAGCACCACGCCCATCAGGCGCAGGATCTCGGCCACATCGGCCTCGGTCACGATCAGCGGCGGGCAGAGCGCGAGCGTATCGCCGATCGCGCGCAGGATCAGGCCTTCCTCATGGGCGAAGGCATTGGCGATCTGGCCGACCTGGCCGGGCTTGGAAAACGGCCGCTTCGTCGCCTTGTCGGCCACCATCTCCACCGCCGCCATCAGGCCGACGCCGCGCGCCTCGCCCACCAGCGGGCTTTGCGCCAGCGCGCGGATCCCGCCCTGGAACTGGGCCTCCAGCCGGGCCGCATTGCCCACCAGGTCCTTCTCCTCGATGATCTTCAGGTTCTCCAGCGCCACCGCCGTCGCCACCGGATGCCCGGCCGCGGTGAAGCCATGTGCGAAGGTGCCGATGCGGTGGCTGTTGTCGGCCACGGCCTGATAGATCGCATCCGAGAACACCACCGCCGCCAGCGGGATATAGCTGGAGGTAATCTGCTTCGAGGTGGTCATGATATCGGGGGTGAAGCCCATCTTTTCGGCGCCGAAGGGCGTGCCGAGGCGGCCAAAGCCGTTGATGACCTCATCCGCGATCAGCAGGATGTCGTTCTTGCGGCAGATCGCCTCGACGCCCGGCCAGTAGCCCGCGGGCGGCACGATCACCCCGCCCGCGCCCATCACCGGCTCGCCGATGAAGGCCGCGATCGTATCGGCGCCCTCGCGCGCGATGGTCTCCTCCAGCTCCGCGAGCAACCGCGCGGTGAACTGGGCCTCGGTCTCGCCCTCGGCGCCTTCGCGGTAATGATGCGGGCAGGTGAGGTGGATCACCGGCAGGATCGGCAGGTCGAAATCCTTGTGATCGACCGGGATCCCGGTGAGGCTGCCCGAGGCCATGGTGATGCCGTGATAGGCGTTCTTGCGGGCGAGGAACTTCTTCTTCTCGCGGCGGCCGAGCGCATTGTTGTAGTACCATACCAGCTTGACGATGGTATCGTTCGCCTCGGAGCCCGACGAGGTATAGAGCACATGGCTCAGCCCCTCGGGCGCCCATTCCGCGAGCTTTTCCGAAAGCCGGATCGAGGGTTCATGCCCCTTCATGCTGAAGGTGTGGTAATAGGGCAGCTTCTTCAGCTGCTCATAGGCCACCTCGGCCAGGCGCGTCTCGCTGAAGCCGAGCGCGACCGACCACAGCCCCGACATCGCCTCGATGTATTTCTTGCCGGTGTTGTCATAGACATGGACGCCCTCGCCCCGCTCGATGATCAGCGGCCCCTTCGCCTCCAGCGCACGGGCATCGGTGAAAGGATGCAGGTGGTGCGCCGCGTCCAGTGCGGCCAGCGAATTCGAAAGGGTCATGTCCATCCTCTGTGTGCGAGTCTCGCGGGTCTGCGCCCGTCCTGCACCGGGATCCTGCGGAAATCACCTCACTGCAAGGAAAAAGGCGTCACCCTTACAAATAGCCGCCTTGCACCGCGCGAAGGGGCGCCCGCGGGCGCCCCTGGCGGGCTCAGAGCGCCTGAGCCGTGATCGTATAGCCGAAGGCCTTCGGGTCGAGTTCGTTCAGCCGGGCGCCGCCCAGCACCCCTTGCGGATACATCAGGAACGGCAGCCGCCGCCCGGCGCCCGGCAGGGCCACGTCCTCGGCGCTGTTATAGGCCACCCAGTTCCCCTCCCAATTGCCCAGCAGCGCCCGGTTCACCTCCGCCACCAGCGGATCGGCCGGATCCCGGATCCAGGTCTCGCTTTCCGCGCGCATCACCTTGAGCACATCGGCCGGGTCCATCGCCACCCAGCCATAATCCAAGAGGAATACTTCCGCCCGGCAGTGCTGCGCCTTCGATATATCGGCGCTGCCCGCGCCCAGCTGCTTGTAGCCGAAGGCCGAGGGCGCTACCCGCACCCCGTAAAGATCGCGCGCAGGCACCCCGGATGCGCGCGAGAGCGCCACGAACAGGCCGTTGAGATCGGCGCATTTGCCGCCCAGCCCGGCGGAAGTGAGCGTGGCCACCGTATCGCCCAGGCCACAGCCGGGGGTATCGAGGTTGCGGTAGCAGTTCGCCACGATCCAGGCATAGATCGCGCGCACCTTCTCCACATCGCTCCCGGCGCCCGCGGTGATCTTCTGCGCGGTTTGCGTGACGACCCCCTGCAGCGGCTTGTTCGCGCTCGGCGCGAGCGCCGCGGTCAGCACCGCGGGGTCTTCGGTAGCTGGCGCAGGCTGCGCCCAGTCGATCGTGCGGTTGCGGGTCTCGAAGCCGCTCACCAGCGTGATCTGCGGCGCGGCAGAGCCATCGAAGCGCGCATGCACGAAGCGCGCGCCGCTCGCCGGATCGACGATCAGCTCGGCCTGCGTGGCATTGCCGCTCCAGCTGGTATCGATGCTGCGCTGCCATTCCGAGGCCACCGAGGGCACCGGCAGCCAGAGCTGCGCGGGCTGGCCCGCGGGCAGGGTGACTGCGGTGCTGATCTGATAGCGCTTCCAGTCGCTCGGGGCCGGCGCGAAGGCACGATCGGCAGCGAAGGCGCGCTGCGCTCAACAGAAATGCCGGTCAGCCGACGCTCAGGCCCGGCGCGCCTGCCGCTACCCGGCCGATGATCGCCGCCGCATCGAACCCGGCCGCGTGGAAACAGCCAAGCACCGCCTCCGCCGCTTCGGGCGCACAGGCCACGAGAAGCCCGCCACTCGTTTGCGGATCGCTGAGGAGTGCGCGGTCCAGATCCGAAAGCGCAGGCGCCGCCACCTGCGCACCATAGCTCGCCCAGTTGCGCCCCGAGGCGCCG
Organism: Paenirhodobacter sp.; assembly: GCF_041916475.1. Classification (GTDB taxonomy): domain Bacteria; phylum Pseudomonadota; class Alphaproteobacteria; order Rhodobacterales; family Rhodobacteraceae; genus Rhodobacter. Next base: position 35,910 of record NZ_JAYRZN010000004.1, on the reverse strand, counting down.
GTCACGAAGCCGGCCTCCGCCAGCGCAGGCACCCCGGGCAGGAGCGGCACCGCAGCCCAGTCGATCTCCACCCGCAGGCCCGCGCCGCGCGCCATTTCCAGTGCATGGCCCGCGAGGCCGAACCCCGTCACATCGGTGATCGCATGCACGCCGGGCATTCGCGCGAGGTCCGGCCCCGGCGTATTCAGCCGCGTGGTGGAGGCGATCATCTGCGCATAGCCCGCGGCATCCAGCGCGCCTTTCTTCAGGGCGGCGGAATAGACCCCGACCCCGAGCGCCTTGCCCAGCACCAGCACATCGCCCGGCCGCGCATCCGCGTTGCGCCGCAGATGCGCCGGATCCACCACGCCAATGGCCACCAGCCCGTAGATCGGCTCGACGGAATCGATCGTATGGCCGCCCGCGATCGGGATGCCCGCCCCGCGGCAGGCCTCCGCGCCGCCATCGAGGATGGCCCGGATCGTGCCCTGAGACAGCACGTTCACCGGCATCCCCACCAGCGCCAGCGCGAAAATGGGCGTAGCGCCCATGGCATATATGTCGCTCAGCGCATTGGTGGCGGCGATGCGGCCGAAATCATGCGGGTCATCGACCACCGGCATGAAGAAATCCGTGGTCGCGACCACGGCGAGGTTTGGCGCGAGCTGATAGACGGCGGCATCGTCCGAAGTCTCGATCCCCACCAGCAATTCGGGCGGCACCGGCAGGGCCGTGGCTCCGCGCAGGATGCCTTCGAGCACGCCGGGCGCGATCTTGCAGCCGCAGCCGCCGCCATGCGCCAGCGAGGTCAGCCGGGGTTCCTGGGTGGCGGGATCGGGCATGGCGGGCCTCCTTCACGGCATGTCTGCGCCAGTATTGCCACCCCCGGCCTGCGCCGGCAAGGCGGGGTGCCGCGCGGCCGACGGGGGAGGTCCTTCCGCGAAACCGCCCCCTCGCGGACGCTTGTCTTGACTTGCCCGCCCGAAAGCAGGACGATGGGGTACCGATCTATGAGTACAGACAGGTAAGGGAGGGTCTCGTGAACATCGACCTTTCGCGCCGCAGCTTTCTGAAGCTGGCCGGGGCGGGGGTGGCGGCGACGTCGCTGGGCGCGATGGGATTTGGCCAGGCCGAAGCGGCCGAGGCAGCCCATGTCCGCGCTTTCAAGCTCGCCACAGCCACCGAGACCCGCAATATCTGCACCTATTGCTCCGTGGCCTGCGGGATCATCATGTATTCCAAGGGCGATCTGAAGGCCGGGGAGCCGGCCGAGCTGATCCATATCGAGGGCGATGCCGACCACCCGACCAACCGCGGCACGCTGTGCCCGAAGGGCGCGGCGCTGAAGGATTTCGTGAAATCCGAAACCCGCGCCACCAAGCCGCGCTACCGCGCCGCGGGCAGCAGCGAATGGCAGGACATCACCTGGGACGCCGCCATCGACAAGGTCGCGCGCAGCCTCAAGGACGACCGCGACAGCAATTTCATCGCGCAGAACGCCAAGGGCCAGACGGTGAACCGCTGGCTCACGGCCGGGTTCCTGGCCGCCTCCGGCGCCACCAATGAAACCGGCTGGCTCACCTACAAGACCATCCGCGCGATGGGGATATTGGCATTCGACAACCAGGCACGCGTCTGACACGGCCCCACGGTAGCCAGTTTGGCTCCAACTTTTGGCCGCGGCGCAATGACGAACGCCTGGACCGACATCAAGAACACCGACCTTGTCATCGTCATGGGTGGCAATGCGGCGGAGGCACATCCCTGCGGCTTCAAATGGGTGACCGAAGCCAAGGCGCATCGCGGCGCGAAGCTGATCGTGGTCGATCCGCGGTTCACGCGCACGGCTTCGGTTTCTGATTACTATGCCCCGATCCGCCCCGGATCCGACATCGCCTTCCTGATGGGGGTGATCCGCCATTGCATCAAGAACGACAAGGTGCAGTGGGAATATGTGAAGAACTACACCAATGCCGCCTTCCTGGTGAAGGAGGGCTTCGGCTGGCAGGACGGGCTGTTCAACGGCTATGACGCCGACAAGCGCGCCTATGACATGGCCGACTGGGAATACCAGATCGGCGAGGATGGCTTTGCCAGGGTGGACCCGACGCTGAGCGACCCGCGCTGCGTCTGGAACCTGCTGAAGGCGCATGTGGAGGTCTATACCCCGGAATTCGTGGAAACCGTCTGCGGCACGCCGAAGGACCGGTACGAGAAGATCTGCGAGATGATCGCGGAATGCTCGGCGCCGGACAAGGTGATGACCTCGATGTATGCGCTCGGCTGGACGCAGCATTCGAAAGGTGCACAGAACATCCGCGGCATGGCGATGCTGCAGCTGATCCTGGGCAATATCGGGATGCCGGGCGGCGGGGTGAATGCGCTGCGCGGGCATTCGAACATCCAGGGCCTCACGGATATCGGCCTGCTGTCGCATACCATTCCGGGATATCTGAATATTCCGAAGGATGCCGAGACCGATTTCGAGACCTTCATGGCAACGAAGGGCAATGCACCGCTGCGCCCCGGGCAGACCAGCTACTGGCAGAATTACCGGAAGTTCATGGTCAGCTTCATGAAGGCGATGTGGGGCGATGCCGCCACCGCCGAGAACGGCTGGGCCTATGACTACCTGCCCAAGCTCGATGTGCCCTATTACGACATCCTGCGCTACTTCGAGATGATGTCGAAGGGCGAGGTCAACATCTATATGTGTCAGGGCTTCAACCCGCTGCTGTCCTTCCCCAACCGGGCGAAGCTGACCGAGGCGCTGTCGAAGCTGAAGCTGCTGGTGGTGATGGACCCGCTGCAGACGGAAACGGCGCATTTCTGGCAGAACCACGGCATCTACAACGACGTGGACAGCGCCACGATCCAGACCGAGGTGCTGGAGCTGCCGACGACCTGCTTTGCCGAGGACGAAGGCGCCACGGTGAACTCCGGCCGCTGGCTGCAATGGCACTGGGCGGGGGCGACGCCGCCCGGCCAGGCCAAGCCCGACACCTGGATCATGGCGCGGATCTTCCTGAAGATGCGCGAGCTCTATGCCGCCGAGGGCGGCGCCTTCCCGGAGCCGATCCGGGACCTGACCTGGGACTATGCCGACCCGCATGAGCCCTCGCCCGAGGAACTGGCGAAGGAGATGAACGGCCGGGCGCTGGCGGATCTGTACGATCCGGCGGACCCGACGAAGCTCCTGGCGAAAGCGGGCGAGCAGCTGCCCTCCTTCGGGATGATGCGCGACGATGGCTCCACCATGTCGGGCTGCTGGATTTATGCCGGCAGCTGGACGGAAAAGGGCAACATGATGGCCCGGCGCGACAACAGCGACCCGGGCGATGTGGGCACCTTCCTGAACTGGACCTTCGCCTGGCCCGCGAACCGGCGGATCCTGTACAACCGCGCCTCGGCCGACATGGAGGGCAAGCCCTGGGACCCGAGCCGCAAGCTGCTGGAATGGAACGGCGAGAAATGGACGGGCTTCGACGTGCCCGACATTTCGCCCACCGCGAAGCCCGAAACCGTCATGCCCTTCATCATGACGAACGAGGGCGTGGGCCGGCTGTTCTCGCGCAAGGGGCTGAAGGACGGGCCGTTCCCGACCCATATGGAGCCCTTCGAAAGCCCGGTGGCGAACCCGCTGAACCGCGAACTTCGGGGCAACCCGGCGGCGCGGGTCTTTGCGGGGGATCTCGCGCAGATGGGCACCAGCGACGAATTCCCGCTGGTGGCGACGTCCTATCGGCTCACCGAGCATTTCCACTACTGGACCAAGCACAACCGGGTGAATGCCGTGCTGCAGCCGGAATTCTTCGTGGAAATCAGCGAGGAGCTCGCCGCGGAGAAGGGCATCGCCAAGGGCGGGCGCGTGCGTGTGTGGTCCAAGCGCGGTGATGTCTGGGCGAAGGCGGTGGTGACGAAACGGATCCGGCCGCTGATCTGCGACGGCAAGACCGTGCATGTCGTGGGCATCCCGATCCACTGGGGCTTCATGGGGGCCGCGCGCAAAGGCTTCGGGCCAAACAGCCTGACCCCCTTCGTGGGCGACGCTAACATCGACACGCCCGAGTTCAAGGCCTTCCTCGTCAACATCGAACCGGCAGGGAAAGGACCCGTGTCATGACCGACCGCGCCCCCCAACCGACGACGGCGGCGGCCAACCCGCCGGTGCAGCCGATGGAATCGAACCTGCTGCCCTCGGATGTGGTGCGGGCCTCGGCCACGCCGAACCTGCCCCGCCCCGAGCGCCAGCTGACCGAGGTCGCGAAGCTGATCGACGTGTCGAAATGCATCGGCTGCAAGGCCTGCCAGTCGGCCTGTATCGAGTGGAACGACACAGAGCCGGAGATCGAGGAGAATGTGGGGGTCTATGAGAACCCCCACGACCTCACCCCCGACATGTTCACGCTGATGCGCTTCACCGAATACGAGAACCCTGAAACCGGGGATTTCGAATGGCTGATCCGCAAGGACGGCTGCATGCATTGCGAGGATCCGGGCTGCCTGAAGGCCTGCCCGGCGCCGGGCGCCATCGTGCAATATTCGAACGGTATCGTGGATTTCATCCACGACAATTGCATCGGCTGCGGCTACTGCGTCACCGGCTGCCCGTTCAACATTCCGCGGGTGAGCCAGAAGGACCACAAGAGCTACAAATGCACCCTGTGTTCGGACCGGGTGGCGGTGGGCCAGGGCCCGGCCTGCGCCAAGGCCTGCCCGACGCAATGCATCACCTTCGGCCCGAAGGAGGAGATGAAGCAGCATGCCGCCGAGCGGATCGCGGATCTGCAATCGCGCGGCTACGAGAACGCCGGGCTTTATGATCCGCCGGGCGTGGGCGGCACGCATGTGATGTATGTGCTCCATCACGCTGACAAGCCGGGCCTCTATGCCGGGCTGCCGGAGGCGCCGCAGATTTCGCCGGTGGTGGAGGGCTGGAAGGGCCCGGCCAAAACGGTGGGCCTGGTGGCGATGGGGCTGGCGGCGGCGGGCGCGGCGCTGCACGGGCTCATCGCGCGCGGCAACGAGGTCACCGCCCATGACGAGGCCGAGGCGGAGGCGCTGGTCGATAAGGAGGACAAGGCATGAGCAAACGTGTCTATTCCGCCCCCGGCGACACCATCGAGAGCGTCCATCCCGTCACCGTGCACCGCTACCGCGGCCTCACCCGGCTGAACCACTGGGTCACCGCGGGCGCGCTCATCGTGCTGCTGCTCTCGGGGCTGGCGCTGTTCCATCCGGCGCTGTTCTTTCTCACCGGGCTGTTCGGCGGCGGGCAGACCACGCGCTGGCTGCATCCGATCGTGGGGGTGGTGCTGTTTCTCAGCTTCTTTCTGCTGTTCTTGCAGATGTGGCGGCTGAACCTGCCCCGGCGCGAAGACGTGCAATGGGCGATGCAGACCAAGGACGTGATCCTGGGCCATGAGGAGAAGCTGCCCGAGCTTGGCAAATACAACGCCGGGCAGAAGACGGTGTTCTGGGCGATGACCGGGCTCATTCTGGTGCTGATCGTCTCCGGCGTGATGATCTGGCAGGAGTATTTCCCGCATCTGGTCAGCATCCCGGTGCGGCGGCTGGCGGTTCTGGCCCATGCGCTGGCGGCGGTGCTGATCATTCTGGTGTTCATCCTGCATGTTTATGCCGCGATCTGGACCCGGGGCACGATCCGGGCGATGACGCGCGGCACGGTGACCGGCGGCTGGGCCTGGCGGCACCATCGCAAATGGCTGCGCGAACTGGCTGGACGGCGCGATGCCGGCCCGGCAGAATAGCCGCCACGCGGTGGCCGGTCCGGCCCGGAGAGGATCATGTCGACGACCCTGAACCCCGATCCCTCGGTGATTGGCGGCATCGCCAAGGCGCCCTTCGTGCGGCTGCCCGATCCCGCCCGCCTGTTCGCCGCGCGCGCCGCGCGCTTCGCCTTTCTGGCGCCGGGCAGCAACCTCGGGCCCTATCTGGAGTTTCTGGCGGCGCTGAGCCGGGTGCAGGCGGATCTGGTGGCCGCGCTGCCCGCCCCGCCCGCGCCTGCGGGCCGCGGCGCGGCGGGCATGCCGCCGATCGACCGGGCCGCGCTTGCGGAAGATGCCGGGCTGCGGGCCACGCTGCAGGCGCTGTGCGCCCGGGCACTGGCGCTCGATATGCCCGCGCCTGCGCGGATGGCGCTGGAGGCGGTGATCGCGGCCGGGCCGGAGGACCAGAGCTGGCTCCTGGCCAATGTGCTGGCCGACAGCATTCCCGAAGATAGCGCCGCACCGCATCTGTTCGCGGCGGCGGCGGTGCAGGTGCATCTGGCGCGGCTCGCGGCGGCGCTGGATCCGGGACTGTTTGAGCCGGTGGCGGTCGGGGTCTGCCCCTGCTGCGGCGGGCGGCCGGTGAGCTCCTCCGTCGTGGCGCTTAGGGAAATCGAGAACGTCCGCTACGCCACCTGCGCCAGCTGCGCCACGCAATGGAACGAGGTGCGGGTGAAATGCCTGTGCTGCGGCTCGACCAAGGGCCTCAGCTACCGCTCCGCCGAAACCACGGAGGCCACGGTGAAGGCCGAATGCTGCGCCGAATGCCAGTCCTGGGTGAAGATCTTTTACGCGGTGCAGAACCCCACACTGGACCCGGTGGCCGATGACGTCGGCAGCCTCGGGCTCGATCTCCTGATGCGCGAGACGGGCCTTCGGCGCGGCGGGTTCGATCCGTATCTGGTGGGCTATTGATGCAGGCCCTGCGCGCGCTGCCCTCCGTCGATCAGCTGCTCCTCTCCGATACCGGGCAGGCGCTTGTGGCCGCGCATGGCCGCACTGCGGTGGTGACGGCGATCCGGCGGCGGCTCAATCTCGCGCGGGGCGCGATCCGGGCGGGCGAAGCCGGGGCGGAGCTGGCGCTGCATCTGCCCGAGCTGGTCGCGGCGGATATGGCGGCGGCGGCGCGCACGCAGCTGCGGCCAATGCTCAATCTCACCGGCACGGTGCTGCACACCAACCTCGGGCGCGCGATTCTGGCCGAGGAGGCGATTGCGGCGGCCACGGCGGCGATGGCCGCGCCGATCGCGCTGGAATTCGATCTGGAGACGGGCGGGCGCGGGCACCGCGATGACCATCTGAAGGGGCTGCTGCGCGAGCTGACCGGCGCCGAGGATGCGACCATCGTCAACAACAACGCCGCCGCCGTGCTGATCGCGCTCAACACGCTCGGTCAGGGGCGCGCGGCCGTCGTCTCGCGCGGCGAGCTGATCGAGATCGGCGGCGCCTTCCGCATGCCCGATATCATGGCCCGCGCCGGCGTGCGCCTGCACGAAGTGGGCACCACGAACCGCACCCATCCGCGCGACTACGAAGCGGCCATCGGCCCCGATACCGGGCTGATCCTGAAGGTGCATACATCGAATTACCGGATCGAGGGCTTCACCGCCGAGGTGCCCGCCCCGCGGCTCGCGCAGATCGCGCGCGCAGCCGGGGTGCCGCTCCTGAACGACCTCGGCGCGGGCTCGCTGGTCGATCTCTCGCGCTATGGGCTGCGGCGCGAGCCCACGGTGGCGGAGGCGGTGGCTGAGGGCGCGGATCTCGTGACCTTCTCCGGAGACAAGCTCCTCGGCGGGCCGCAGGCGGGGTTCATCGTCGGGCGGCGCGACCTGATCGCCGCGATCGACAAGAACCCGCTGAAGCGCGCGATCCGGCTCGACAAGATCCGCATCGCGGCGCTGGAGGCGACGCTGCGGCTCTATCGCGATCCGGACCGGCTCGCGGAGCGGCTGCCGACGCTGCGGCTGCTCGCGCGCCCCGAGGCCGAGATCGCCGCTCAGGCCGCGCGGCTCGCGCCGCAGGTGGCGGCGCTGCTGCCCGGCCACAGCGTGGCACCCTGTGCCTGTGCGAGCCAGATCGGCTCCGGCGCGCTGCCGGTGGATACGATCCCTTCGGCGGGGCTGCGCATCAGCGGCGGCGCGCCCGAAGCGCTGGCCGCCGATCTGCGCGGGCGCGAGCGGCCCGTTATCGGCCATATCCGCGAGGGCGCGCTGATCCTCGATCTGCGCTGCCTGCCGCGCGACGAAGACCTGCTCTCGGCGCTGGCATGATCGTCGGCACGGCGGGGCATATCGACCACGGCAAGACCGCGCTGGTCAAGGCGCTCACCGGAGTGGATGCCGACCGGCTGGCCGAGGAAAAGGCCCGCGGCATCACCATAGATCTGGGCTTCGCCTATGCCGATCTGGGTGGCGGTGCCATCACCGGCTTCGTCGATGTGCCGGGCCACGAGCGGCTGATCCACACCATGCTGGCGGGCGCGGGCGGCATCGACCTCGCGCTGATCGTGGTCGCCGCCGATGACGGGGTGATGCCGCAGACGCGCGAACATCTGGCCATTCTGGAGCTTCTGGGCATTCGGCGCGGCATCGTGGCGCTGACCAAGGCCGATCTCGCGGGGCCGGAACGGCGCGCGAAGGTGACGGCGGGTATCCGCGCCGTGCTGCCGCCCCTGCTGCGGGAGGCGCCGGTGCTGCCGCTTTCAGCGCTGACGGGCAAAGGGATCGCGGCGCTGCGCACGGCGCTGATCGCGGCGGAGGCCGAGACCGGCGGGCGAGCGGCACAGGGCCCGATGCGCCTCGCCGTGGACCGCAGCTTCACCCTTGCGGGCGCAGGCACCGTCGTCACCGGCACGCTGCTCACCGGCCGGGTGCAGCCGGGCGACAGTGTGATCATCAGCCCCTCGGGCCTGGCGGCCCGCGTGCGCTCGGTGCATGCGCAGAACCGGGCCGCGCCGGAGGGGCTGGCGGGGCAGCGCTGCGCGCTCAATCTCGCCGGCGATGGCGTGGAGAAATCCGCGATCCACCGCGGCGATGTGGTGCTTTCGCCCGCCCTGCACGCGCCGACGGACCGGATCGACGCAGATCTGACCGTGCTCGGGGCAGAGGCGAAGCCCCTCGGGGCCTGGTTCCCAGCCCGGCTGCACAGCCATGCGGTGGAGGTCGGCGCGCGCATCGTGCCGCTGGGCGAGCCGATCGCGCCCGGAGCCACAGGGCCGGTGCAGCTGGTGCTCGATCGCCCCATCGCGGCCGCGGTGGGCGACCGCTTCATCCTGCGCGACACCTCCGCCAGCCGCACCATCGGCGGCGGTCAGTTCCGGGACCTGCGCGCCCCCGCCCGCAAGCGCCGCACGCCCGAACGCCTCGCGCTGATCGCGGCCGCCCGCGCGGCCGAGCCCGCCATGGCGCTCCGGGCGCTGGCCGCTATCGGGCCGGTGGATCTTGCTGCCTTCCTGCGCGACCGCAGTCTTGACCCGCTCCCCCTCCCCGCGGGCCTCGGCCAGATCGGGCCGCTGGTGCTGGGCGACGAAGCCCTGAGCGGGCTGCGCACCGGCATGGCCGCGGCTCTGGCGGGCTTCCATGCCGAAAACCCCGATCTGCCCGGGATGGGGCGCGAGCGGCTGCGCCTCGCCCTGCACCCGCGCCTGCCCAAGGAGCCTTTCCTCGTTTTCCTGCGGCAGGAAGCCGATGCCGGGCGCGCGGTGCTGGACGGCGCTTTCGTGCGGCTGCCCGCGCATGAGGTGACGCTGGCGCCGACCGATGAGGCGCTCTGGCAGCGGCTGTTGCCGCATCTTCTCGGCGAGGGCCGGTTCCGCCCGCCGCGGGTGCGCGACCTGGCCGGGGAATTCGGCCTGGACGAACGCGAGATCCGCCGGGTGATGAAGCTCGCACAGAAGCTCGGCCGCGCCGAGCAGATCGCGCATGATCATTTCTTCGCCCGCACGGTGACGCGCGAAATGGTCGCGATCCTGCGCGACGTGGCCGCGGGCACCCCGGACGGCTGGTTCGCCGCCCCCGCCTTCCGCGACCGGCTGAACAACGGCCGCAAGGTCGCGATCGAGATCCTGGATTTCTTCGACCGTCACGGCCTGACCTTGCGCCGCGGCGATCTGCGCCGCATAAACCCGCATCGGGTCGATCTGTTCGACTGAGGAAGGGAAGCGTCCCCGGTGGGGCGGCCGGTCTTCAAAACCGGTTGGGGCAGCGAGCCTGTCCCGGGTGGGTTCGACTCCCACTCCCCTCCGCCACGACATACCCTTCTAATGTCATATTATTTTCCCGCAAAGAGTCATCGATACGCCATTGCAGCTCCCATCTGATGCCTGTTGTCTTTCACTGGGCTTGGGCCTGCATTTCGTTGGGCCTGATACCGGAATTGGCCGGGGGTCCGCAGGCCGTCCCGTATGATCCGGCAGGGCTGTTTCAATTCCGGATGGCGTTGCCCGCTGTCTCACGCTTCCTGCGCGGCCATTCCCAGATCGTGCTTCGGCCAACGCGCCGCGTTCCGGAGAAATGCTGTGCGATTTCAGCCGCGATCTGATCGAAGGTCAGGCGATCGATCCGGGCCAGAAGAACGCCTGCAATCCGGCATCTCCGTCAGTCTTGGGCGCGCGTCCGGGCCTATGAAGGCGGCGGTGCGCCGAGGCTTCGGCCCTGATGGCGGTTAGCGCTTCCACGCCCTTTTGAACACGCTCTTCAAGGGCAGTTATCCCTCGGCCGACCCTGGCCCGGGCAGCTTTCGCATCGGCCAGCCCGGCAGAGAGCCGTGTCAGCGGATCGGGCATGAGGGGATTCCTTCATTTGGGCGGGATGGCCCGTGGCTCTCCCCGCGCGCCACGGGCCGAAGGTCGCGTCAACTCGGCAGAAACCGCGACCTGTCTCTCCGGCAGCCCGCCCGGCTCAATCCCGAGCTGGGCGCAGATGGCGATGCGTTCGGCATTGCCCCGCCCGCGCCTCGGTGGGGCGGGCGGCATCCGGCCCGCCGCGGTTGACCAGCGCACCGCGCAAGCTTCCCATGCCTCGAAGGCGCGAAGGTCGGCGGAGGCCACCCTTCCATCGCAGGCCCGCGCTTGCCCGAGGCGCGAGCGCGTTCGAGCGCGGCTTCGGCCCGATCCTCGAGCAGTTCGGCCAGCTGTGCCCCGCAGCTCGACGCCATTTCCTTGGCCGGGCCGGTATCGGTGCGCGTGCTGGCCGCTGCCGCGATGATGGCGCAGGCGCGACGGACCTGTTCGGACACCGTCATGTCGGGCGGGGCACCGAGCGCCTCGCGCAGGGCGTCGATCACCTAGGCCGCATCGGCCTCGGTATTTACGGGATCCTCCTCGACCGCGCACAGCGCCTGCAAGGTGATCGCGGGCGCGTTGGTCAGCCCGGCGCGCTTCACCGCCATGACGCCTCCCGCCTTCGTCACCATGACCACAGGGCGGATGAAGCGGTATTCGCGCCCAGATACACCATCGCGCGCGGCAAGCTCTTCAATCCAGCCCGCCGCCGGGGCTTCGGCCTGAGTATGACGATCAAGCGCGTGATCCATGTCCACCGGCATCCCGCGGTCGAGGTCACGCCGCGATCGCTCGATTGCTGCCGCCCTATCCCAGACCACCCTCGGCCCGCGCCTGTCGTTCAGATCGAACGCGCCCGAGGGCCGGAGCGGACCAGGCTTTCGGCCTTGTCCCCTCCGATCTGCGGCAGGGGGATCGTGTTCACCTGTTTGTCAGCCATCGTGGTCACTCCTGAAAATAGGGCGAGACGATCAGTTCGGCGGAACCGCGCCAGACGTTCGACGTGCCGCTGATGGCTTCTGCCGTCAGGATCCCGCGTGCCACGTCCGTGCTCGGGCGAAACCACCAGCACATTCGGCGTCACACCCATGATCCGCGCGGCGGCATAGCCGGTCATGTCCCGCGGCAAGCGCGGCCCTAAGGCGAATGGCCAGAGCCCGCAGCCCGCGTTCACCCGCGCCCGGATGCCATGGATGTATTTGTCGTTGAAGAAGACGTTGTTGTCGCTGCCCTTGTCCAGACGCTGCATCGGATAGGGCACGCGGGCTCAGGCAGGAGCGGCTCCACCGGGGCGGCTGGTATCGAGCGGGACTCACGCCGTGCCGGTGGCACCGCCGAAGGTCGGCAGCGCGGTCTTTGTACCCGAAGCACCAACCACCGGCTGATCGGTATGGAAGAAATACGGCCCGTCATAACACTCGGAGCCGAACCCGTTACGCAACAGATCGAAGGACAGTTCGTCCGGATGGGTGACGGCGGCATGCGCCCTCATGCTGATCTGCGGCGCGCAGACGCCGGGGCGGTCATCATCGATATCCTCGCGGCGCAGGCGCAGCGTGGTTTCGAATTTGCGGTTCTCAATCGTGTAGCGCGCGGAACGGACGCCCTTGACGTGGCGCGGGCCAAGCTATTCGCGCCTCTGCGGCACGCCCGCGATCCCGCCATAGGTTTCGTCGGAGCCGGTGGACTTCACGTCCATCGCGATCTGGTTCCGATAGACCGGCGCGCCCTGCGCGGCCTTGTTGAAGGGATATTGAAGCCGCTGACCATCTCGCTCACCGTCGAAGCGATGACATCCATGGCGCAGGTTCGGGGCGTTTGCAGTTTCGCCGCGCATCTGGCCGCGCAGTTTGTGGATGCAGGCGGAAGTCACGCCGTGCTTGTCGGCGATCTCCTTCGCCGAAAGAACGGGGCGGGTGACATCTGCACGCAGCCGGGCGGAGGCCATCATCGGCGCAGCATGACCGCGCGAGGGAATATCGAGGTCGGTGCCGCCGCAGGAGCGCACCAGCACCAGGACGATATCCGCACCCGGAATTTTGACCAGGCGCCCGCCGCTGCATTTCGGGAGCGCAATGCGCTGGCCACCATAGGCTTCAACCAACGCAAGCCTCGCCGCATTCGGCATTCAGGATCGCCGCGACGTTGGATGTGGAATAGACCGTCATTGGCACTCCTACATAGGAATGCTGGATCGGTATCACCCGGTATAGTAGTTAGGGCCGGGGATGTATTCTGAAGGTGTCGCGGATGAGCGGGCAGTCGGAGGATCGGAAGTCATACGACGACGAGTTCGGCGAGATGCTCAGGCTTCGGGCCGAAGTCTGGAAACATGACCCCGAGAGCGACGAAGCGAATGCGATGAACGCCCGGGCGGATCAACTGGCCTTCGCGCTCTCGGCCTATCTGGTGGCGCGCGAACTGCCGGGGGTGGAGTTTCCGCCGCCCGAGACGAAGGAATACGGCAGCGTCATGTGTGGTGGCCGGGCGCCCGATATCCGGGACGCGTGCGAGGAACTGGTCTGGCTCTATGGTTTCAGGGCAGACGCAGGAGGCGCCGACAATCCGCCATTTTCGAATGCCTGATCGAGGCTATCGTGTTCTGTGGCGCCCTGTGACTCGGTCCGGCGCAGGCACATATCGAGGCGCTGTAGCAGGCATTAGAAAAAACGGGCGACAGAGGCCTGCCATACCGTTTCCGCCACCCATCCCCCAGAAAACCGAAGATGGGCATTTTTGAACGCGCTCCGGCGAATTTGAACGGTATACGGCGACGGGGCGGCGGTGGACCGGGTCTTCGCCGCGCGCCGCGATCATTTCGATGACCTTCATCGCCTTCAGGGCCGTGATCATCTTCCGCGGCGCCTTCATGTCCACGAAGCGCAGGCTGGACAGCCGGAACTTGTTCAGCAACCACGTGTTCAACTCATCCTTGCCGGCGGCCCCGCGCGTGTATGCCCGCCACGGGCAGCGGATCAGTTCGAGTTGGGCGAAGGTCGCCATGCCGGGCCGGTTGCCATAGGACGGCCATCCGCGACCAGCGGGCGAAAGCCGCGCCATTCAAAGAACCCCATGATCACCTCAAATCCGTCTTGATCGAGATCGACCGAGCTTTCCACTCCGGCCAGATGCACGAGGCAGGAGCGGTATTCGTTGTCGGATAGCCCGAATTTGCCCTTAGCGACATGCAGAAGGGCCTTCTGACGGTTGTTGATCGTCATGCGGCGTCCTCGGTGGTGCATTGCGAACGGTGACATCCAACTTATCGAGCACGAGGATTTACTTATCCTCCAAACCATGAACTGCACGAGCAGAGAGGCGCGTCATGGAGTTGACCCAAGGCTGATCCAGATCATCAGCATAGGCCAATTTGTTAAAAACGTTCCTGACATCGAGCAAGATCCCCATGACATCGGAAATCGCCGTGTCGATGACGTTCCGCTCCCCGGCAGTCATGGTGATGTTGCGGCACGATCTCTGCGCGAGCGCCGCGGCCTTTGCTGCCATCTCGGCTTTGATCTCTTCCGCCGTCTTGCCGAGTATATAGACGGCGTTGCCTTCCGCAGCCATTTTCAACTTCCACTCATGATCGGACAAAAATGCGTCGGAATAGGTCATCACTTGCCCCCATCGCCAAAAGCTTGAGGTCTTCGAGCGCGGCCATGATGTACGCCGCATAAGGCGTTCCGCCGCCTGCCAGAAGGGGCGCATGGCAAATCGCATTGTCCACTTCGCCCAGTCCGGCGCCCCGCCGAGCGACCTGATACAGCGCTTCGCACACCTTGGCATCGGCCAGCCCGCGCTATGCCGTAAGGGTTACGACATCGTCCTTCGTCACAGCTTTGATGGTCACCCGCCGCCAGAGTCGCGGAAGCCGATCTTGGATTTAGAGAAGCGCCAGATCGCCGCTGAACACTATGGAAAACAGCCCTCTTCCGACATGCGCGCAACCACTCGACTGTACCCCATTCGCTGCCGCCGCGCGTATTATGCCGGATCAGGTTTTGGCCTCGTCGATGATCAGCAGGCCATCGACCCCGATAGCCTCTCCAATCTGTTCCCTCAACCCCCGCAGGCAGCGGTTGTTCGGTCGGCCTATGTCCAGCGTTTCCATCTACTGGGTCGTCGCACGCAAAGGGGTATCATCTGCGCTTTTGACCGCCGTATGCCAAAGGGCATCCTTTCGGATGCCGTGCGTGAAGTGCATCAGCGCCTTGGATTTTCCCGTGCCTGGTGCGGCCGCGATCAGGGTAATCGCTCCGCCGAACTCCGAACTGCCCAGTTGTACCGACCGCAGAGTGTCCTGTGCGCTTTCCGTTATGGCGATGCTGCCTCTCACCCGGGCCCCCGGCCCCGGCTCGGCAAGTAGAACCACTTCTGCCATTCTTTCCTCCGTTCAAAGAGAGCGGGCTTACCCGCGTTGAATGGTCCGGTGAGCGGTGCAACGCTCACCGGACCTACTTTCCGAACGGACGCACGAGATCGAACCCGATTGCCCGATCTAGATTCCGCAGCATTTCCGCCGTCAGCGCGGATTTCGCCTTGGATTGCTTTGCGGGGGCTGCGGCACGGTTCGGCCGAAAACCGCCGAAGCAGGCACCGATCACCTTGGCGGGCGGCAACGGGGCTTCTTCTGCATCGCCCGTGCCCAGATCGGCCAGCGCCGGCGCGAACGCGGCATCGTCCAGATAGGCATTCGCTTCGTGGGCCCGCCGCACCGCATCCCGCGCCGCCTTGCGGTTCTTCGCCGCCTCGCGCGCACCGTCAACACTGCCGTAAACACCGGCTTTAACAGGCATTATATCCTAGCAAATCAGCCGCCCGGTTTCATCGAAGGCGACGGCAGGGACCTCGAAATTGCCGGGGGCGCGGCCGATCAGGGTTTGCCCCTTGCCGTGCAAGCGAAGAAACGCATCCTGCGGTTCCGGGTCGCCATAGGTCCATGGCGCCACCTGCTCACGGCCCCAGCGATCCACCGAAGCCGGTGTGTAGACCAGCCCGGTATAATAGAGTTGCTGCGCGGTCGGTTTGCGCAAAACACGATCCGTAAGACCTGCCCGGAACATCTGTTCATAGGACCGCCCGCGCGCGCCTCGGCCTTTCCGGCCTTCCTCGCGGTTGCGGCGTGCGATTTCGCGCTCGACCACGGCAAGAGCTACGGCCAGAGGCACAGGCCGCACCGCCTTGCCCCGGCGTTGCGCCTGGCGCATGACCTGCTTGTGCGCCCCGGAACTACGGCCGGTCGTCGATCACGCGGTAAAGCGTGGCAAAGGTGCGCTCCGCGATCGTGGCCTTTGCGTTCTTTGGCATCGCGAACTTCCTATTAATGACAAGGTGATAGCAGACGCCCAATGGCTTCACGCCGGGCTTGGCGTCAGCCTTTCCCCGCCATTTGAAATCCGCACCACCCTCCACCAGATGCCCGGCGAAGGCCGAGCCGTTGTCGGTATAAAGACGGAAGTAGGCCCAGGCCTCGGGCGAGAACTCCGCAGGCGGGCTGCCTGCGCGGGTATGTGCCGGAAGCAATGCTGGGACGAAGTTCATCGGCTCGACCCCGGCCACCGCTCTCAAGATGCACCGAAGCGTCATCTTTTCGGTGCCATCAGTTCCGAACGTCTTGCGCGCCTGGTCGATCAGGGTGCAGGTGAGGCCGCGATCTTCGGATGCCCAGCCCGCCACTAGAAAGCGGGCAATTTCGGCCTTGTGAAACGCAACCGCCTGCATGGCAGAAGTGGCACCCGCAAACCGCTCATGTGCCGCGTCGTCATGGTCGCCGGCCGGCAGGCCCACCGCCCCAATCTGCCGAAGCTACCATGCGCGACGTTCAGATTCTGGAGGAGAGGATAGCCGAAACAATAGACGTTGCCCGTCAGGGCGATGCTCCACACCCATTCTGTGAAGCCGCGCGAGGGCGGCAGGTTTGCTGCAACCGCGAGGCCCAGGGGGCATGCGCCATGATCCGTCACCAGCCCCACCGCCGCGACCTGCAACCCACGGTGAAACGTCCTGCGCGTCAACAAAACAGCCGGAAGGCCAGGAGCCGCCTTATCACCCAAATCAGCCGAAGCACCTTCAGCACGTCGGCGCTGGTCACCTCTCACACCTTGCTCTGGCTTAAGGCCGGGCCAGCGTCAGTCTCCATTCACCCGAAGGATCCGGCCGTGCTTCGACGAGCCACGCGCTCAGCGCTTCGGCGGGCCACATCATGCGAAGCTCCGCATAGGCTTCGAACCCATTATTGCCCCCAGGCTTGCGTCGAATATTTGCAAATCTCATACGGACGCGATCACAGATCCAGGAAACCGATACATCTAGGAACGCGCCGGTTAAGGGGGAAGCGGATAGCCCCTGCGCCAGATCACATCCGCCGCAGCACCGTCGCCACCCAGAGCGCGATCGTGCTGGAGACCGACTGGCGGTAAAGCCGCGCGCGCCACAGCGCCCGCAGCCGCCGCCCGAGACCGCCCTCGCGCACATCGCGAAACAGCCCCATCAGCGCCCGGTTCTCCGGCGTCAGCCGATGCGCGGAGGCCTCCAGCGCCGCCACGTTGGTGGCATTCCACGCCCGGAACCGGCCCTGGAACAGGAGCGCCATCCGCACCGCCTTGTCGCGCCAGCCGTCATTCGCGCCGATCTCGTTGTTGCCGTGCTGGCGGTAATACAGCACCTCGCGCGGGTCCTGAATGGCAATGCCCCCTGCCCCGGTCACGATCTGATAGATCCACCAGTCATGCATGACCACGCCCTCTGGCTCCATCGCGGCGGCGCAGACGAGGTCCGTCCCGGCCCGGTTCAGCAAGATGGTATTGCCCGAGGCGATGTTCTGCACCAGCGCGTTGCGAAAGCCCGGCGCGCGCGGGCGCGCGGCAGAGCGGCGCGGGTTGCGCAGGGCCGCATCGGTGATCAGCGTGAAATGGAACACCATTGCCGGGCGCGCCGGATCCAGCGGCGCGAGCTGCTCCAGCCCGAAGCTGAGCCGGCCCGGGAACCAGACATCGTCCTGATCGCACAGCGCGATCAGGCTCTCGGCCTGCAGGAACGGCCCGGCGCGGCGCAGGAGCGAGAGGAAATTATCCGCTGGCCCGGTGCAGGGCCCGGGCAGGACCGTCACGTCATGGCCCTCGCGCGCGAAATCCGCGAGAATCTCGCGGCTGTCGTCGGTCGAGCCATCGTCGCTCACCAGCAGGCTCCAGCGCCGATGCTCCTGCGCGGCGAGGCTGTCGAGCTGCTCGCGCAGGTTCTTTCCGCCGTTGCGCACCGCCATCAGGACCAGCACATGCGGCCCGCCGTCCGGCGAAACATCCCTCTGGCGCAGTGCATTCATGCTACGGTTCAACCTCGTCTCGTTGGCGCCGTTCTAGCATCGGCACCGGCACAGGGAAAAGAGTCGTCTTTGCCCGCAAAAGAGACTGCTTTTCTCCCTGATTGCGGCGGGGGACTTGGAGGAAGCCGCGAAAAGCGGCACAAGAGGCCGCCATCATGCGGAGAAGTCGGACTATCATGACCCACGCCCAGACAGCTGCGCCGCACCGCGCACTGACCCACCTGCGCAACCTGGAGGCGGAGAGCATCCACATCATGCGCGAGGTGGTCGCGACCGCCGAGAACCCGGTGATGCTCTATTCGGTGGGCAAGGATTCCGCCTGCATGCTGCATCTGGCGAAGAAGGCCTTCTATCCGGCGCCGCCGCCGTTCCCGCTCCTGCATGTGGACACCACATGGAAATTCCGCGCCATGTACGACCTGCGCGACAAGGCCGCGAAGGATGCGGGCATGGAGCTGATCGTCTATCAGAACCCCGAGGCGAAGGCGAAGGGCATCAACCCCTTCGACCATGGCAGCCTGCACACCGACATGTGGAAGACCGACGGGCTGAAGCAGGCGCTGACGAAATACAATTTCGACGTGGCCTTCGGCGGAGCGCGACGCGACGAGGAAAAATCGCGCGCGAAGGAGCGGATTTTTTCCTTCCGCTCCGCGAACCACCGCTGGGACCCGAAGAACCAGCGCCCGGAGCTGTGGAAGCTGTACAATACCCGCAAGGCCAAGGGCGAGAGCATCCGCGTGTTCCCGCTGTCGAACTGGACCGAGCTGGACATCTGGCAATACATCCACCTCGAGGGCATCGAGATCGTGCCGCTGTATTTCGCCGAGCCGCGCCCGGTGGTGGAGCGTGACGGGCTCCTGATCATGGTCGATGACGACCGCTTCCGGCTGCGCCCCGGCGAGGCGCCGCAGATGAAATCGGTGCGGTTCCGCACGCTCGGCTGCTACCCGCTGACGGGGGCGGTTGAATCGACCGCCGCGACGCTCCCCGACGTGATCCAGGAAATGCTGCTGACGACCACATCGGAGCGTCAGGGCCGCGCCATCGACCACGACCAGAGCGCCTCGATGGAGAAGAAGAAGCAGGAGGGCTATTTCTGATGTCCGACGATCTGAAAAAGCATGTCTACGAGGCCGACCGCCTGATCGCCGAGGACATCGAGGCCTATCTGGACCAGCACCAGCACAAGACCATGCTGCGCTTCATCACCTGCGGCTCGGTGGATGACGGGAAATCGACGCTGATCGGGCGGCTGCTCTATGACAGCAAGATGATCTTCGAGGACCAGCTCGCGAGCCTCGCGCGCGACAGCAAGGCGGTAGGCACCCAGGCGGGCGAGATCGACTTTGCGCTGCTGGTGGACGGGCTGGCGGCGGAGCGCGAACAGGGCATCACCATCGACGTGGCCTATCGCTTCTTCGCCACCGAGAAGCGCAAGTTCATCGTCGCCGATACCCCCGGCCACGAGCAATATACCCGCAACATGGTCACCGGCGCCTCCACCGCCGACCTCGCGGTGATCCTGATCGACGCGCGCCAGGGCGTGCTGACCCAGACCCGGCGGCACAGCTATCTGGTGAACCTGCTCGGCATCAAGAATATCGTGCTGGCGATCAACAAAATGGATCTGGTCGGCTATGACGCCGCGCGGTTCTACGAGATCGTGAAGGATTACTCGGAATTCGCGAAGAAGATCGGCATGGAGAGCTTCCTGCCGATCCCGATTTCGGGGCTGAAGGGCGACAATATCGTGAGCCGCAGCCCCGAGATGCCCTGGTATCAGGGCCCGACGCTGATGGCGCATCTGGAGGAGGCGCCGGTGAACGCAACCCGCCTGCAGGACGCGCCGTTCCGGATGGCGGTGCAATGGGTGAACCGGCCGAACCTGGATTTCCGCGGCTTCACCGGCCAGGTCGCCTCGGGCGTGATCCGGCCGGGCGATGCGGTGCGGGTGCTGCCCTCGGGCAAGACCACGACGGTGAAGGCGATCCCCTCCTTCGACGGCGACAAGGACAGCGCGGTCGCGGGCGAATCCGTCACGCTCACCTTCGCCGACGAGATCGACTGCTCGCGCGGCGACGTGATCACGCGCGCGGATGCGCCCTGCGAGGTGGCCGACCAGTTTGAGGCCTCCATCGTATGGATGGCCGAGGCCGAGATGCTGCCCGGCCGGCCCTATTTGCTGAAAATCGGCGCGCAGACGGTGACCGCGACCGTGACCGAGCCGAAATACGAGGTGAACGTCAACACGCTGGATCATCTGGCGTCCAAGACGCTGAAGCTGAATGCGATCGGGGTGTGCAACATCTCGACCGACCGGCCGATCCCGTTCGAAGCCTATGGCGCGAACCACGACCTCGGCGGCTTCATCCTGATCGACCGGATGAGCAACGCGACCGTGGCCGCCGGGATGATCCACTTTGCGTTGCGCCGGAGCCAGAACATCCACTGGCAGGCGGTGGACGTGAACCGCGACGCCCATGCCAGCCTGAAGAACCAGAAGCCCTGCGTGGTCTGGTTCACCGGGCTCTCGGGCGCGGGCAAATCCACCATCGCCAACCTGGTGGAGAAAAAGCTGCATGCGATGGGCAAGCACACCTTCCTGCTCGATGGCGACAACGTGCGCCACGGGCTGAACCGCGACCTCGGCTTCACCGATGCCGACCGGGTGGAGAACATCCGCCGCGTGGGCGAGGTGGCGAAGCTGATGACCGATGCCGGGCTGATCGTGCTCACCGCCTTCATCTCGCCGTTCCGCTCCGAACGGCGGATGGTGCGCGACCTGATGGCGCCGGGCGAATTCGTCGAGGTCTATGTGGATACGCCTCTGGCCGTGGCCGAGGAGCGCGATGTGAAGGGGCTGTACAAGAAGGCCCGCTCCGGCGCGCTGAAGAACTTCACCGGGATCGACAGCCCCTATGAAGCCCCCGAAGCGCCCGAGCTCGTGGTGAACACGGTATCGCTCAGCGCCGAAGACGCGGCAGAGCAGGTCGTCGCGGCCATCCTCGCCCGCTGAGACGGGGGCCAGGGCCCCGGGCGGATTTCCGCCCGGGCCATAACTTCGCGGTTCCGTTCGGTGCGACGTTTGGCTATTGCGTTGCTCGCTGCGAAAGAGGATCATCGCCGCCACAAGAAGCCATAAGGATCTGCTGACGTTGAAGCCTCAGCCTGTCGAGCGCAATATCATCGGTGACGTAGCCAGGGGTCAGGAGACGGAGATCGGGATCGGAGCGCAAAGTGGCGCACCGCACCCGGCGGCGCTCAAACCCCGGCATCGCAAGATCCTGGCCACGCTTGCCCTGTGCGTTCTCGCACCGATGGTGCTGATCGGGGCCTATCTCTTCGTCATTGCGAAGGATCAATATGTGTCCACGCTCGGCTTTGCCGTGCGGTCGGAGGAAATGTCGGCGGCGCAATCGCTGCTTGGCGGGCTTGCGAGCATTTCGGGCTCCTCGACCTCCGACACCGACATCCTGTATGAATTCATCCAGAACCAGACCCTCGTCACCGCGATCGACAAGGATCTGGATCTGCGCAAGATCTGGTCCCGCCCGAGCTTCGACCCGGTGTTCGCCTATGGCGGGTCGGACAAGATCGAGGATCTGGCCGATTACTGGCACCGGATGGTGAAGGTGAACTACACCGCCGGCACTGGCATGATCCTGGTGGAGGTGCGCGCCTTCACCCCCGAGGACGCGCTGGCCATCGCCAAAGCGATCGAGGCGAAATCCTCGGAGATGATCAACAAGCTCTCGGCGATCGCGCGGGCGGACGAGATCCGCTATGCCGCCGAAGACATGGACTATGCCCTCAACGGGCTGCGCAAGACCCGCTCCGCCCTGACTGAATTCCGCTCGCGGATGCAGATTGTCGATCCGCAGGCCGATGTGCAGGGGCAGATGGGGATCCTGACCTCGCTGCAGGCGCAGCTGGCCGATGCGCTGATCAGCCAGCAGATGCTGCCGCAGACCGGCCAGAAGAACGACCCGCGCGCCGAAGCGATCCGCCAGCGGATCGAGGTGGTGGAGAAGATGATCGCGCAGGAGCGCGAGAAATTCGGCGTGGGCAATATGGGCGCCGTTCAGAGCGAGGACTATGCCGCCGTGATGGGGCAGTTCGAGGCGCTTCAGGTCGATCTGGCCTATGCGCAGCAGCGCTACCTGACCGCGCAGGCGACCCTCGACAAGGCCCAGGCCCAGGCGCAGCGCCAGAGCCGCTACCTGGCCACCTATGCCGAGCCGAGCCTGCCCGAGCTGCACCGCTACCCGAACCGGACGACGCTGCTGTTCCTCAGCGGGTTCCTGCTGTTCATGGTCTGGGCGCTCGGTGTGCTGGTCTATTACAGCCTGCGCGACCGGCGCTGACCGGCGAGGGCACATGATCGAACTGCGCAATCTGGTCAAGTGCTACCGGCTGAACGGGGTGACGAAATACATCGCCCGCAACATCAACTGCACCTTCCCGACCGGCCGTTCGGTGGCGCTCATGGGGCTGAACGGTGCGGGCAAATCCTCCATGCTGAAGATGATCGCGGGGACGCTGGAGCCCGACAGCGGCGAGATCGTCTCGAACGGGACCATCTCCTGGCCGGTGGGCTTTTCGGGCAGCTTCCACGGCGACATGACCGGCGCGCAGAACGTGAAATTCGTGGCGCGCATCTACGGCGTGGACACCGACGAGATGGTGCGGTTCTGCGGCGATTTCGCCGAGCTGGAAAGCCATTATTTCCTGCCGGTGCGGACCTATTCTTCGGGGATGCGCTCGCGGCTGGCCTTCGCCATGTCGATGGCGATCCCGTTCGACACCTATCTGATCGACGAGATCACCGCGGTGGGCGATGCGTCGTTCAAGAAGAAGAGCGAGGCGCTGCTGCGCGACCGGCTGCGGCAATCGGCGGCGATCTTCGTGTCGCATTCGACCGAGCAGATGGAGCGGATGTGCCAATCCGGCGCAGTGCTTCAGGAGGGCCGCATGTTCTATTACAATGACGTGAAGAAGGCTTCGGAGCATTACAGCTATACGATTAAGCGACAACTGCCGCCCTGGTTGCGGAAGAAGAGCTAGGCGTGCTGGGCGCGAGCCTGCCATCCTTAAAAGACAGCATTTCACACGGGTAGAAGAGACGTAACATGGTGGTTCGGGTCGCGATTGCCGCGGTGATGAAGAACGAGGGACCCTATATCCTCGAATGGCTGGCCTGGCACCGCATGATCGGGGTGGAGCGGTTCATCATCGCCGACAACGAGAGCAATGACGGCATGAGCGAGATCCTGAGCGCGCTTGACGCGCAGGGGATCGTGACGCGGATCCCGCTGCCGAACCGGCCGAAGATCCCGCCGCAGATCGATGCCTACGACCGCATCGCCCGCGACCACGGCAAGGATGCCGACTGGCTGTTCTTCATCGACGCCGACGAGTTCCTGCGCCCGGAATCCGGCATCGACGGGCTCCACCCCTTCCTGGACCGGATCCCCGAGACCGTGGGCGCGGTCGGGGTGAACTGGGCGGTCTATGGCTCCAGCGAGCGGTTTCAGCCCGGCCCCGGCCTGGTCACGCGCCGCTTTGCCAACCGGGCCGAGCAGGATTTCTCCGTCAACCGGCATTACAAGACCCTGATCCGCGGCCGCGCGCTCGCCGGCATGACGGACAACGTCCACCATCTGCGCCTCGGCATGGGCTGGAAGCGGGTAAACACGGCCTTCGCACCGCTGGTGAATTTCAACGGCCATGAGGGCCTGTCGGAAACCGTGGTCTGGGACGGGCTGCGGATCCAGCACTATGTCATCAAATCCTGGACGGAGTTCTGGAAGAAGAAGGTGTCGCGCGGCCGCGCGACGGGGGCTTCGCAGCAGCGCAACGGCAACTTCTTCCGCGCGCATGATCGCAACGAGGTCTATGATCCGCTGCCGCCCGAGCTGCACGACCGGCTGCTGGCGGAGGTGGAGACGCTGCGGGCGATGCTCGGCGGGCTCGCGCCGAAGGTCCGCAATCTGGATCTCGCGATCGCCGAAGAGAAGCTGAACCCCGACACCCATATGCGGCCACGCGGCAATATCGACGCGGCCACGCTCAACGCCGAGGGCGATCTCGTCGCGCGGGGCTGGGCGCTCACCGCGGCGGGCCAGCATGTGGAGGAGCCCGCGATCCGGATCGGCGATCAGACCTTCCAGCCGAAGAGCCTGCGCCGCATCGCGCGCCCGGATGTACAGAATGCCCACCCAGATGCGGTGGTGACCTGCGGGCTGGAGCTGGTGCTGGCGGCGGACTGTCTTCCCCATATGGACAAACCCGGCTCATCCTTGCAGATATGCGACACGCTGGGATCAGATACCTTCGGCCGGCCGCGCCCCTTCGTGACCCCGAGCTAAAACATTACCCTGCGCCCGGGCCCGGCCCGGGACCGCACGAGACCAAGAGGCTGAAAATGCAACCGGAATCGAACGCCGCCCTTCAGCGCATCCTGCGGTTCGCGCGGCTGTTTGCCATGACCCCGCGCGAGCGCAAATACCTGCGCGCCGTCCAGGCCTCGGGAATGTTCGACCCGGTCTATTACCGCGGCGCCTATCCCCTGATCCATCGGCTGTACCACAAGTTCCCCGAGCGCCATTATGTGCTCTATGGCGAGGCGCGCGGCTTCCGGCCCAATCCGGATTTCTCGCCCGGCGCCTATCTGCGCTACAACCCCGAGGTGGGCGATCACCGGATCCCTCCGTTCTATCATTATGTGACCACCGGCCATGCCGAGGGGCGGCTGACCAAGGAGCTGCCGAAGGCCGAGGACCTGCCCGCGCTGCCGATGCGGGCGCGCCGGATCCTGGCGGGCGAGCGGCGCAACCGGCAGGCGCTGGTCGCGCATGTGTACTACCCGGATCTCTGGCCCGAATTCGCGCGCACGATCAAGGATCAGGCGGTGGAATTCGACCTCTATGTCACGCTCACCTACCGCTCCGACGAGACCGACGAGCTCGCGCGGCAGATTGTGGCCGAATTCCCCGATGCGCTGGTGCTGCCGGTGGAGAACCGCGGCCGCGACATCCTGCCGTTCCTGCGGCTGGTGAATGCCGGTGTGCTCGATGGCTATGATGCGATCTGCAAGATCCATACCAAGAAATCCCCGCACCGCGACGATGGCGATCTGTGGCGCAAGCATCTGATCGGCGGGATCCTTCCGGGCGCGGGCCTGCCACAGATGCTCGAGACTTTCCGGGCCGATCCCTCCATCGGCTTCTGGGTCGCCGACGGGCAGCATTACCACGGCACCGAATGGTGGGGCACGAATTTCGAGGTCACCCGCGCGCTGATGCAGCGGCTGGAGATCGACGTGGATCGCGAGCGGCTGGATTTCCCGGCCGGGTCCATCTACTGGATGAAGCCCGCGCTGATCGGCCTGCTGAAGGCGCTGCGGCTCGACGAGAACGATTTCGAACCCGAGCAGGCACAGGTGGACGGCACGCTGGCCCATGCGCTGGAACGCTCCATGGGCATGATCGCCCGCGCGGGCGGCTACCGGGTGGTGCAAAGCGCGGAGCTGGCCGCGATGGCGCCCCCTGCCCCGCCGGCGCGGCCACAGTTCGTTTCGGCCTTCTACCTGCCGCAGTTCCATCCGGTGCCGGAAAACGACCTGTGGTGGGGCAAGGGCTTCACCGAATGGCACAATGTCACTCATGCAGCACCCGCCCGCGCCGGGCACCGCCAGCCGGTCCTGCCGACGGACCTCGGCTTTTACGACCTGCGCCTGCCCGAAACCATGGGCGCGCAGGCGGAGCTGGCGCGCGCCTCGGGGGTGGATGCCTTCTGCGTCTATCATTACTGGTTCGGCGGCCGCCGGATTCTGGAAAAGCCGGTCGACAATCTGCTCAGCCGCCCGGATGTGGAGTTCCCGTTCTACCTGTGCTGGGCCAATGAAAGCTGGCGGCGCAACTGGGACGGGCTCTCGGGCGAGGTGCTGCTGGAGCAGGATTACGCCAAGGGCTTCGAAAAGGCGCTCGCTGAAAACGTCGCGCACTACATGCGCGATCCGCGCTACGCCCGCCCCGATGGCAACCGCCCCCGCTTCGTCATCTACCGCCCCGACGACATGCCCGAGCCGGTGGCCAGCGTCGCGCGGCTGCGCGATGCCTGGCGCGCGATGGGCATCGGCGAGGTGGAGATCGGCGCAGTGCGCTTCCATATCACCGGGGACAAGCCGCTCTCGGATGCGCTGTTCGATTTCTGGATCGAGATGGCCCCGCATGGCCTCGTGCAAGAGAAGGACTACCTCTTCGGCGGGCCCCAGGGAGACCGGACCGGCGGCGCGGTGCGGCCGGGCTTCACCGGGCTGATCTACGATTATAACGGCGTGATCGAGAATGCGCTGAGCCCGGGCTACCTGCGAAAACTGCCGAAGAACACCATCTGCGGCGCCATGCCCTGCTGGGACAATACCGCCCGGCGCGGCGCCTCTGCGCACCTGGCCTGGGGCGCGAACCCGGCCTCTTTTGACCGCTGGCTGCGCGAGATTTCGCAAAACCGGCTGCAGGGCTCCTACCGGCAGGAGCTGTTCCTGAACGCCTGGAACGAATGGGCGGAGAAGGCGATCCTCGAGCCCTCCGACATGTGGGGAGACCAATACCTGCAGGTGCTGCGCGCCTGGCTGCGCCCCGAGGGTGCGCAGGCCCTCAGCTATACCGCCGCGGTACCGCCCGCGGCCGCCTCGGCCTGACGCCATGAACGCGGTCACCCAACGCCGTGTCGGCTTCGTCTTCCCGCGCGCGGTGATGGCGCTGATGCTGCGCGAAATGTCCACGACCTATGGCCGCTCCCCGGGCGGCTATCTGTGGTCCATCGCCGAGCCCACGGCGGGAATCATCGTGATGACGATCGTCTTTACGATGATCGCGCATCACCCGCCGCTCGGCAGCAGCTTTCCGCTGTTTTACGCGACCGGGCTGCTGCCGCTGCAGATGTATCAAAATATCAGCAATAAGGTCGCCTCGGCGATCCGCTTCTCGAAGCCGCTGCTGGCCTATCCGAATGTGTCCTACATAGATACAATCGTAGCGCGGCTGCTGCTCGAAAGCCTGACCCAGTTCCTGGTCTTCTTCGTCGTGCTGTTCGTGATCATCGAGATCGAGGGCGCGCGGGTGGATCTCAATGTCGGCGCCATCGGCCTGTCCTTCGCGATGCTCATTTCCATGGGGCTCGGGATCGGGCTGATGAACTGTTTCCTGACCAGCATGTTCCCGGTCTGGCAGTTCACCTGGGCGGTGCTGAACCGGCCCATGTTCCTGATTTCCGGGGTTTTGTTCGTGGTGGATACGCTGTCTCCGGTGCCGCGGGGCTGGATGCTTTGGAACCCGCTGACCCATGTGATCTCGATGATGCGCAAGGGCTTCTACGGCACCTACGGAGCCCCCTATGCGTCGCCGGTCTATGTCTTCGGGGTGGCGCTGCTGCTCTCGGTCATCGGCCTGCTCCTCGTGCGTCGTTTCCACCGGCACATCCTGGATGAGCGAGTCTGACCAAGTGTCTAAAAAGGCGGCTTAAATTCTAGGAAAATCCTTCCGATAATGCACTGCCGAACGGGCAGCGCCTCCGGCAATACTTTCTGCGGGGTATTGTCACGAGGGCTGGGAAACCGTGAGGAATGGAACTTGCATATAGGGGGACCTATCTGACGGGTGTTTCCGTGCTGGATGGCGATATCCGGCAGATGGACACGACCACGTCGAACGGCAGAACGCTGTTGTATTATTCCACCGGAGTGAACGGTGGTCTCGTCACATACGAGCTGAAGGGCACATCGGCCGCGCCGACGCTGCTCAACACGAAATATTATGGCAGCAGCCTGTCCACGATGACGGGGGCGGACCTCTCCTGGGTGAGCGGCACGGGCGGGAACCTGCTGTTCTATGGCACCACGGCGGCGGGCGATCTGCTCGGCTATTCCGTCTCCACCAGTGGCGCGCTGCAATCGGCGGCGAACTACCTGCTCGACGATGCGCTGGCCTCCGGCAAGCAGGCGCAGCTCCATACCGCGGGCCTCGCCAACGGCAACCTTCTGGTCACCGTGGTCAGCAGCAGCACCGGCAAGCTCGCGAGCTTCATCCTGAAGCAGGACGGCATCCTTTATGCCGGGCAGACCGTCTCTGCGCCATCGAGCTACAAGGCCGGTACGGTCCTGCTCGAACATGTGACCATCGGCAGCGCGACCTTCCTGCTGCGCGCGGATGCCGGGCTGCAGGGGCTCTCCGTCTATACCGTCAATTCCAGCACCGGCGCCCTTGCGCTGAAGGATACGCTGGGCGCGGCCGAGGGGATCGGGATCGACAAGCCAAGTGCGCTCGAGGTCGTCCAGATTTTCGGCAAGACCTTCGTGCTGCTGGCCGCCTCCGGCAGCTCCTCGATCAGCGTCATGCAGATGTCTTCCACCGGGGTGCTGACCGCCACGGACCATCTCTGGGACACGCTCGACACCCGCTTCGGCGGCATCACCGAACTGGCCACCGCGAAGGTCGGTAACCGCGCCTTCGTGGTGGCGGCCGGGGCGGATGACGGGCTTTCGCTGTTCACGCTCCCGCCCGACGGGCACCTCGTCTATGTCCAGACCATCGCGCACAGCGCCGGATCGGGGCTGGAGAACATCCAGTCGCTCACCGCGACCGTGGTCGGCAATCTCCTGGAGGTCTATGTCTCCTCGGGCACCGAAAGCGGGCTTGCGCGCTACGACATCGACCTGAGCAAACTCGGCAGCACCGTGAACGGTGCCACCTCCGGCAGCACGAAGATCACCGGCACCACGCTCGACGACATGCTGATCTCCAATTCCTCGGGCAAGGATACGCTCTCGGGCGGCGCGGGCGACGATATCCTGGTTTCCGGCACCGGCTCCACCTACCTCAGCGGAGGCGCGGGCGAGGACACCTTCGTCATCCGCCCGAGCAGCGCGACGCAATACATCCTGGACTACGCCGCGGGCGACACCATCGACCTGAGCAGCCTGCCGCTTCTGCGCTCCACCTCGCAGCTGGCGGCAAGCACGACCAGCACCGGCATCAATCTCACCTTCGGCAGCTACAAGATCAACATCACCTCCTCGGCGAAGCACAGCCTGGCCCTGACCGACATCTGGCCGACGCTGAGCTTCGGCGGCGCCGACCACCTGCTGATCCTGTCCTACGAGGAAACGCCTGCCCCCGAGCCGGAGCCCGAACCGGAGCCAGAGCCAGAACCAGAGCCCGCCACGCCATCGACCGGCCTCGTGATCCGCGGCACCAGCAGCGCCGAAAGCCTGAGCGGCGGCGCCGATCATGACCTGATCTATGGCAATGGCGGCAACGACACCCTCCGCGGCAATGCCGGCAACGACACGCTCTATGGCGGCGATGGCAACGACAAGATCAGCGGCGGCGCCGGCAATGACCTGATCTACGGTGGCTCCGGGCAGAACGCGCTCTACGGCGATGCGGGCAACGACACGATCTATGGTGGCGAAAGCCGGGACACGATCTCCGGGGGGGATGGCGACGATCTGCTGATCGGCGGCCAGACCAAATCCGACCTGCGCGACGACATGTATGGCGGCAACGGCAACGATACCCTGCTCGGCGGCTATGGCAACGACCTGCTCTATGGCGATGCGGGCAAAGATTCCCTGGAAGGCGGCTTCGGCTCCGATACGCTGATCGGCGGGACGGGCAACGATACGCTGATCGGCGGGCCGCTGGGAGATATGCTCTATGGCGGCGACGGCAACGATTATCTCAACGGCGGCTATGGGCACGACCGGATGGCGGGCGGCGCCGGGGCCGATACCTTCTATCACCTCGGCATCGCATCGCATGGATCGGACTGGATCCAGGACTATTCCGGCACCGAGAGGGACAAGCTGCTGTTTGGCGCCGCCGCCACGCGCGCCGATTTCCAGGTGAACTATGCCGAGACCCCGAATGCCGGGACCGCCGGCGTCCAGGAGGCCTTCGTCATCTACAAGCCCACCGGGCAGATCATCTGGGCGCTGGTGGATGGCGGCGCCCAGGATCACATCTACCTGCAGATCGGCAACACCACCTACGACCTGATGTCCTGAACCTCAGCCCGCGGCCTTCTGCTCGGGCTGCGCACCCGCGTACCAGGCCTGCACCGCAGGATCGTCGCGGTACAGAACGCCTTCCGGTGGCCGCATCGGCGGGATCGCGAAGCCGGGCTGATAGGGCTGGCGCCGCGCCGCCACGCGGGCGTTCAGCGGGTCGAAATGCCAGCACAGCCGCTCCATCTCCGCCTCGGAGAACAGGGTGCAGCGGCGCCCCGCAAACCGGGCCTCGAAGCTCGCGCGCAGCATCTGCTGCTGCTGCGGCCGGGCGATGCGCGGCGCGCTCAGCGCATTGGCCGCCCATCCGACCAGCGGCCCGATGGAGACATTCGACGCCCCACCATCGACCGGAGCGAGGTCCTCCGCCTGCAGCGGCAGGCCCAGATGCGCCAGCATCCAGCCCAGAATGCCCCCCGGCGCGCCGACCGCTTCCTCGAAGGTCAGCAGCGTGATCTCCTCGGACCGGAAGGCCGTCTCCAGCCGGTCCAGCAGCCGGTTATCATCCGCATGCAGCCCCGCGAACATGCCGGTCTGGATCGCCATCTCCGCCAGCTGATCCGGCGCGGGGGGCTGGCGCAGCTTGGAAATCTCCAGATAGGCCGATTGCAGGAACTCCCACTGCGGCCGCAGGCACAAGAACACCTCGACCTCCGCGAACCCCTCCAGCAGGGCGCGCACCTCCTCGAAATCGCAGGCCTCGTTCGGATCCCCGCGCGAAAACTCCTCGCTGCTGAGAAACACCGGCAGCGGCCCCGCGCCGAATTCCCGCGCGAGCCAGCGCAGCCCGACCTGCCCGCCGCCCTCCAGCGCATAGAACTTCGGCATAGAACGCCAGCTGTAGACCAGCCCATCATGCCCGGTGCCGCGATGAAACACAGGATAGATCAACCCGTTATCGCGCAATACGGCGGCATTGGCGGCAAAGGTGTTCTGAATCGTGGTGGTCGCGGTCTTGTGCGCACCGATATGCAGAATGACCTTCGACATGGGGAATTCTGATCTCCTGTAGCGTGCAGCGGCCACAAGAATATCCCCTCCCATGCGCCGTTCAAGCGCAGAACGCTCCCGCCCGCAGCTTCTGCGCGACTGTGGCCCGCGCGACGCCGGCGCGAGCCCGCCTCAGAGCGTGAAGGCCGCGCGGAAGGCTGCGAGCGCCGCCTCCGGGTCGCCGGTGGCGAAGGCCTCCATGCCCACCGGTCCGGCATAGCCCATCGCTTGCAGCGCCCGAGCAACTCCCCTGTAGTTGATCTCGCCCGTGCCCGGCTCGCAGCGCCCCGGCACATCGGCCACCTGCACCTCCCCGATCCAGGGCAGCGCGCGGCGGCAGGTCTCGATCAGGTTCCCCTCGCCGATCTGCGCATGATAAAGATCGAGGTTCAGCCGCAGCCGCGGATGATCCACCGCCGATACCAGCGCGATCGTATCCTCCGCCCGGCCGAAGGGCGTGCCCGGATGGTCCACCGGCAGGTTCAGGTTCTCCAGCGTGAAGGTCACGCCCTCGGCTTCTGCCATCTCGGCGATCCGGCACAGGGTATCGCGCGCCTTGAGCCACATCGCCCCGCTCACCACGTCGCAGGGCTGCGCCGGCAGGCCGCCCGCGCCGAGGCCGGTGCCATGCAGGTTCAGCCGCGCCACGCCAAGCCGCTTGCCCACCTGCGCCGTCTCCCGCGCCGAGCGCAGAAGCGCATCGGCCCCCTCATCATCGGCCAGCCGCCCGGTCAGGTAGCCGTTCATGATCGAGAACGTCGCCCCCGATGCGGCGAGCTTCGCCAGATCGTGCTCCGGCCAGTTCCAGAGACCGACCTGGAACCCCATCTCGGCCAGCCGCGCACAGCGCCATTCGATCGGGCGGTCGCGCCACAGCATTTCCGCACAGGCGGCCAGGGTGAAGGGGCTGCTCATGTCGCGTCTCTCTCCATGATCCATTCGACCTCGGGGGCCGCCACGAAGCGCC
The DNA here is from genome assembly GCF_041916475.1 of Paenirhodobacter sp. Classification (GTDB taxonomy): domain Bacteria; phylum Pseudomonadota; class Alphaproteobacteria; order Rhodobacterales; family Rhodobacteraceae; genus Rhodobacter. Next base: position 4,011 of record NZ_JAYRZN010000004.1, on the reverse strand, counting down.
AGTTGCGCCGCGGCCCGGCCATGACATTGAGGTAATACATCTCGAACCCGTAGGGCGCGCCGCAGGGGTGATGCCCGCGCGGCACCAGCACCACGTCTCCGTCCTTCACCGCCATCACTTCGTCGAGCGTGCCGTCATCGGTATAGACCCGCTGCACGCCGAAGCCCGAGGCCGGGTTCAGCCGGTGGTAGTAGGTTTCCTCCAGGTAGGTGATCCGGGGGAAATCGTCCTCGTCGTGGCGATGGCTCGGATAGCTCGACCAGTGCCCCGCCGGGGTGAAGACCTCGGTCACCAGCAGCCTGTCGGCCACGTCATCGGCCTCCATCGCGATATTGTTGATATAGCGCGTGTTGGTGCCGCGGCCGCGCTCGGTCAGGGTGATCCCCTCGGGGCCAAGCCGGCGCGCCGCATGCCCGCCCCGCCCCGGCGCCGCACAAACGGCGATGATGCAGTCCGTCTCTGCCGTCGCCCGCCAGTCCTGCCCATTGGGCACATAGAGGCTGTGCGGCGGGGTCTTCTCGAACACGTTCATCCGCTCGCCCAGCACCCCCCAGTCCTGCCCGGCGGCTTGGAAGGCGGCCTTGCCCTCCACCATCACCAGGATCACCTCGTCGGAGCCGGTCGCTTCCGCCACCGTCTCGCCCGGGCGCAGCCGGTAGAGCCCGAAGCCCACATAGCGCCAGCCCGCCGTCTGCGGCGTGACGGCATGGACCTTGCCATGGGTTCCGAAGGGTTTCAGGTGCAGCCGTGTCATCGTGCAGTCCCCCGCTGAGGGTTGTAGGTGATCAGGAGGCGCCAGCCCAGATAGGCCCCGAGCGCCAGGAACAGGCCCGCGAACAGCGCCGATCCGGCCCGGAGTTCGACGATCGCCCAGCCCAGCGGGACCGCAACCAGAAGCAGCCGCCGCCAGAGGGGCCGCAGGCGGGGATCGTCGAAGCCGGTCATTGCGCTGCCGCCACGGGCACGAGGCCCACCGCCTGCGCGGCCGCCTTCAGGGTCTTCAGGCCCAGCGACTGGTAGGCGAAGGGCTCGCGCACCGAAGGGTCCTGCTCCGCCTCGATCACGATCCAGCCGGCATAGCCCGCGGCCTTCAGCTGCCCGAGGAGCGGCGCGAAATCGATCCCGCCCTCGGCATCGCCCGGCACGGTGAACACACCCGCCCGCACCCCGTCCATGAACGACAGCCCCTCGGCCCGCACCCGCGCCATCACCGCCGGGCGCACGTTCTTCGCATGCACATGCCGCACCCGCCCGATATGGCGCGCCAGCAGCGGCCCCGGATCCTGCCCGTTCGCGCCGAAATAGGCATGGCCCGCATCGAACAGGAGCTTCGTCGCAGGCCCCGTCGCGGCCATGAAGGCGTCGATCTCCGCGGGCGTTTCCACCACGGTGCCCATGTGGTGATGATAGACCAGCTCGACGCCCTGCGCCGCGGTGAAGGCCGCGATCTCCTCCACCATCGCGCCGAAGGCCGCCATCTCGGCCGCGCTCAGCACCGGCGCATCGTTCACCGGCACGTCCAGCCCCTGCACCGAATTCGAGGTCTCGCAGGCGATGCAGACGGTGCAGCCATTGTGCTTCAGCCGGTCCAGATGCGGCTGGATCGCGGCTTTCTCCGCCTCCACGCCATGGGCGAGCAGGTTCAGCGAATGCCAGCCCGAGACGAACGCGAGCCCATAGCCCCCGAGCAGCTGGCGCAAGGCCTCCGGATCAGCGGGCCAGCGGTGGCCGTTCTCGATCCCGTCGAAGCCGATTTCGGCCGCTTCGCGCAGGATCTGTTCGGTCGGGATATGGGCGCCCAGGGTCTGGTCGTCGTCATTGGCCCAGGCGATGGGATTGGTTCCGAAGCGGATCATGATGGCTCCTCGGGTTCAGTTGATGCGGCGCTGCTGCGCCAGATGGTCCAGATAGGCGGCATGGGCGGCCTGCCGCGCAGGGGCGTCACTCACCTCGGGCAGGGCCACGTCCCAGAAATGGCCGTGCGGCCCGGCGGAGGTCTCGATCCCGGTGCCGGGGAAGTCCTTCGCCGTGGTCTTGATCACGATCACGGAGGGAATGTCGCGCCCGCGCGCGGCGGCGATCTGCGCCTCCAGCTCGGCAATGGACGCGGCCTTCACCGCATGCGCCCCCATCGCCGCGGCATGGGCCACATAGTCGATGGCGGGCTGCGCCGCGACATTGCAATCGGCATACATGTTGTTGAAGGCCGCGCCCTTGCAGCCCAATGTCTGCAGCCGGTTGATGCAGCCGTAGCCGCGGTTGTCGGTCAGCACCACGGTGAAGGGCACGCGCCGCATCACCGCCGTCGCGAGCTCGCTGTTGGCCATCATGTAGCTGCCATCGCCGATGAAGCAGATCACCTCGCGCGCAGGCAGCGCGAGCTTCAGCCCCATTGCGCCTGCAATCTCGTAGCCCATGCAGCTGAAGCCGTATTCCATATGATAGCCGCCCTGCGCGGGCTGCCACAGCAGCTTCAGCGCGCCGGGCATGGTGCCCGCGGCGCACATCGCGATCGCCTCCGGCCCGGTCGCGCGCTGCACCGCGCCGATCACCTGGGCATCCGTTGGCAGGCCGTTGCCCTGCGGCGCGGCGCAATGCGCGTCCACCGCCGCAAGCCAGTCCGCGCGAGCCGCCGTATCGGGCGTGGCGCGGTAATCGCCCAGAAGCGCGCTGAGGCGCTCCAGCGCCACTTTTGCATCGGCCACGAGGCTCACCGCGCCATGCTTCGCCGCGTCATAGCCCTGCACGTTGATGCTCACCAGCCCGGCCCCGGGCGCGAACATGGTGCGCGAGCCGGTGGTGAAATCCTGCAGCCGGGTGCCGACGCCGATCACCAGATCCGCCCCCCGCACCGCCGCATTCGCCGCGGCCGAGCCATCGACCCCGCTCGCGCCGAAGTTCATCGGATGCGCCTGCGCCAGCGCCGATTTCCCGGCCTGGGTTTCGGCCACTGCAATGCCATGGCGGCTGGCGAAGGCGCCAAGCGCCTCCTCCGCGCCCGAATAGATCACCCCGCCGCCCGCAATGATCACCGGGCGCGCGGCCGCGCGGATCAGCGCCGCCGCCTCGTTCAGCTCGGCGCGGTCCGGCTCCGGCCGGCGGATACGCCAGACCTTCGGCGCGAAGAATTCCACCGGCCAGTCATAGGCCTCCGCTTGCACATCCTGACAGAAGGCCAGGCAGACCGGGCCGCAATTCGCCGGATCCGTCATCACCCGCAGCGCCCGCGGCAGCGCGCTGAGCAGGTGCTCGGGCCGGGTGATGCGGTCGAAGTAGCGCACCACCGGGCGGAAGCAGTCGTTCGCGCTCACCGTGCCGTCGTCGAAATCCTCCACCTGCTGCAGCACCGGATCCGGGCGACGGTTCGCAAACACATCGCCCGCGATGATCAGCAGCGGCAGCCGGTTCACATGCGCCAGCGCCGCCGCCGTAACCACATTCGTCGCCCCCGGCCCGATCGAGGTCGTCACCGCCTGCGCGCGGCGCCGCGCATGGCCCTTGGCATAGGCAATCGCGGCATGGGCCATGGTCTGCTCGTTCTGGCCGCGCCAGGTGGGCAGCGCCGCGCCAATCCCCTGCAGCGCCTCGCCGATCCCCGCCACATTGCCATGGCCGAAAATCGCCCAGACGCCTTCGATGAAGCGCTCCTGTTCGGGCGTCATCTGCACGCTGAGCCAGCGCACCATCGCCTGCGCGGCGGTCAAGCGGAGCGTTTCCATCACGCGGCCTCCCCGGCGGACAGGCGCGCCGCATCCCATATGTCACACAATTTTCTGTATTTCCCGGCCATTTCGGCGATGGCGTCTGCGTCTGAGCTTTGGCCCTGCATCCATTTGCGGGCGGTGTCGCCGAAGATGGTGCGGCCCACGGCGAAGCCCTTCACCAGCGGGAATTCCGCCGCCACCGCGAAGCTCGCGGCCAGCGCGGCCTCCGGCGCATCCAGCCCCAGCACCACGATGCCGCGCGTATGCGGGTCGTTCTCGGTGATGGCGGCACAGGCCATGGCCCATC
>NZ_JAYRZN010000003.1:0-138317 GCF_041916475.1 Paenirhodobacter sp. | reverse complement strand
TTGGGGAGGAACGGCTTCAGCCGCTCCATCTGCGCGTCGGTCAGCCAGTAAAGATTGCTCATCGATCAGGTCTCCTTGCGGAGCCTGAATCACGCCAAAGGACCCAAATCAATGGGTCTGGAGCCTACGGAGATCAGGCTTTCACGTTAGCGCGGAGGTGGATCCGGCTCGTGAAAGGGCGGGGGGCGGCAAACGCCATTGGACCGTTGTCCGATCGGGTATTCTTGAATAGCCAAGGCCCGATCGCAGAGCCCGCTCTACATCCGCGGCCCGATTGTGGGCGCCGAGCACGATGCAGGCGCTCATTGGAGGCGCCTCCAGCATGCTCCGGCTTTCGTCAGGGCCTCCATGATCTGCTCCCACCGCCCCACCCAGCTCCCGAGCCGGACCTGAAAACAGACGGAAGGCCATTTGCCGAACGCATCGGGCAGGCCGCGCCATGCCGATGCGGTGGGAGAGATTCGCGAGATCCTATCCAGAGCACAGCGATGGATCGGAGCTTCGCGCCTTTCCGGCGCGGAGCGGCGGGGTGGAGCACGTGTGGCTTCCCATACCGTGCACGACAGGAGCTCGTGCTCCGAGCCGGTTTCCATCGCAGATACCAACGTGAAGAACGTTCAGCAGGCCTCGCGGAATCACTACGTCGACAGAGTTAAGGCGGAGGAGGAAAAGACTGGACCGGCGGCAAGCCCCCCAAACATCGCCGCCAAATCGGCACCAGCCTGACAGCCCGCTCGATGATGGCCTCTTCGGCGCGGATCTGGCACCCACGCAGGCCGGCTAAAGGCTCTGTCAGAGTACGGGCCCGTCAGACCAGCGAGAACCCCCGACGAGGAGGGCCGATATATCCGGAACGGGCGCTGCCCGAAGGCCGGGGGGGCACATGCAGCTCAGGGCGATCGGCGTGGCCTCTGCGGGCCTTCGGTTGCGTCCAGGACAGCGCCGCAGCAATGGCGTCCGGATGATCGCCTCACCAATCGGCTTCGGGTGGCGCTGCCCTCTCGTGATCATAGCGGTTTGGGTGGCCGCAGATCTGGCGGAGGTGTCTGAGCGGCCTCGGTGATCGCCATCGCCGTGACGGCACGTCACGCGCGGGCTGCAGAGATTGCGGGGACGCAGCCCCGAAACGGCGGCTGCATCCGCACTGCTTTCGGGCGCGGGCGACGCACTTCCGGCATTGCCATCCGGGAGGATATCGGCACGCCTGCGGCAGATCCTGCCGCAGGCGTGGTGGCGCGGCCGGGGCTGCCGCGCTAGTCGGCGAGGTCCGGGGATACCTTCCAGCCGCGCAGCTTGTACACCGTGCCGGGCCGCGGGAACGGAGTATCTGACTTCTCGCGCAGACGGCGCTTGAAGGAGTGGATCGGGGTCGCACGATCGTCGATCCGCACCTCGACCACCGATGGGCCGTCATGGGCAAAAGCGCGGTCGAGCGCGGGCCCGATCTCCTCCGGGGTCTCCACATAGATCCCGAGCAGCCCGAGCGCCGCCGCCGCCCCGGCATAGCCCGGCTTCACGCTCTGCGTCTCCAGCAGCGAGGACTGCACATTGTTGAAATAGAGCTCCTGCCAGAGCTGGATCCAGCCCAGCCTGCCGTTGTTGATCACCACGTTCACCACGCGCTGGCCGTATTGCGCCTGGGTTGCAAGCTCGCCGATCGTGTAGCTGAAGGCGTCATCCCCGGCGAGGGTCACGATCCGGGATTCAGGGCGGACCGCCGCCGCGCCCACCGCCGCCGGGACCGAATACCCGAGCCCGCCCTGGCCGCGCGCGAAGAGGAACTGCCGCCCCGCCCGGCGCGCCGGGATATAGCCCGCGATCCACCCGGCAGAGAAGGAGGCATCCGAGATTACGATGTCATCGGCGCCGAGGCGCTGCGCGATCTCGTCCACCACGCGGGGCGGCTGGATCGGCATGCGGGTGGAGGCGATTTCCGCGCGCTTCTCGGCATCGCATTCGGCGATCACCGCGCTGATACGGCTGCGCCATTCCGGATGCGGCGCGATCTCAGCCAGCGCCGCATCCAGCGCCACGATCGTTTCGCGCACATCGCCCAGCAGCGGCACCGTCGGGCGGAAGGTGCGGCCATGCTCCAGCGGGTCGCAGTCGATGGTGATCGTCGCCTGTTCGGGCAGCGGCAGCGACCAGTTCATGCCGGTGTTCTGGCTGACCTTCGAGCCGCACCAGATCACCAGATCGGCCTCCTTGATCAGCTCGATCGCCGCCTTGGAGCCGAGCGGATTGAGCACGCCCGCGGCATAGGGCCGGGTTTCCGGCACCGACCCCTTGCCCGAGAGCGACGTGACCACCAGCCCGTCCAGCCGGTCGGCAAAGGCCGTTACCTCCGCCGTGGCGGAGGCGCCATGCACGCCGCCGCCACAAACGAGCGCGGGGCGCTTGGCGCGGCGGATCAGGGCTGCGGCCTGGGCAATATCGCCATGGGGGGCGCAGCTGCGCAGATAGGGGATCTGCCGCGCGCGGTCGTCCACGCGGATCTGCAGCAGCTCCTCGTCCCATTCGGCATCGAAAATATCATGCGGGATGATCAGCGCGACGGGCCCCGGGCGCGGCGCCGTCGCCACCCGGAAGGCGGTGCGGATCAGCTCCGGCAGAGCGGTGACCGAAGGCACCAGATAGGCCTCCTTGGTGCAGGTCTTGAAGAAGGAGAGCTGGTCGAAGCCCTGGCTCGCGATGCCTTTTTCCTTGAGGGGCAGCCAGTCGAGCGGCAGCTCGCCGATGATCCCGATCATCGGGATCGAGGCATTCAGCGCCTCGAGAAACCCCGCGGGCAGCAGGTTCGCCCCCGGCCCGACGGTGACGTCACACACGCCGGGCTTGCCGGTCAGCCGGGCATAGGCATCGGCGGCATAGGCGGCATTTCTTTCGTCGCGCATCAGGATATGGCGGATGCGGTCGGTCCGGCGCGATATCGCGTCATGCAGGGCGGTGGTCTGCCCTCCTGGCATGCCGTAGACATATTCGACCCCGTATTGCGCCAGCATTTCCGCAATGAGATCACCGATATGAGCCATGATCGTTCCTTTCGTCAGGCATCGTGGAGCCATGCCGCGGCGCGGGCCGCAGCAGGCGGGGAGGAAGCATCCGGAGAGCGGATGGGTCAGGCAGGCAGCGGGTTGGCCCGGCTGCGCGCAGCCATGCGGTGCATCAGCGGCCGCAGGGCATCGTGGGTTTCGAGGTAGAGCTCCATCTGGGCGCGGAAGCGGGCATGGCGCTCCGGATCGGGCAGCACTTCGTCGCGGATCCGCACCATGCGCTCGGCAGCGGCGGTGAGCGTGCCGTGCAGCCCCGCGCCAACTGAGGCCGCGATGGCGGCCCCGAGCGCGGTGACTTCGCCGACCTCCGGGATCAGCAGCCGCGTGCCTGTCGCATCGGCATGCATCTGCACCCAGAACGGCGAGCGCAGCACCCCGCCCGCGAGCGTCATGCTCTCCACGCCGATTCCCTTCTGCGTCAGCCGCCCAAGGATATTCGCCGTGCCGAGCGCCACTGCCTCCATCAGCGCGCGGGTCACCTCGGCGCGCGAATGCTTCAGCGTAAGGCCCCAGATCGCGCCCTGCAGGTCGTAATCGGTGTAGGGGTTGCGGTTGCCCTGCCAGAAATCCAGCACCACCAGCCCGTTTGCCCCGGGCGGCGCGGCTTCGGCCTCGCGCAGCAGCGCGCCGTAGCCATCGCCTGCGGCATGCAGCAGGTCATGCCACCAGCGCAGGATCGCGCCGGAGGAGACCTGCCCGCCCTCCATCACGAAGGTGCCGGGCGTGACGCAATCGGGATGCGGCCCGAACAGGCCTGCAATCTCCACGTCCTCCGCCACCACCGGCAGGACCAGATGCGAGGTGCCGGTGATCAGGGCGGTTTGCCCCGGGCGCAGCGTGTTCAGCCCGAGCATCGCGACATAGGCATCGGTGCCCCCGGCCACCACCAGCACATCGCGGGGCAGGCCGAGCGCGAGGGCAGCCTCCGCCGTGAGCGGCCCGATCGGCGCGCCGAGGGCGGGCATCTCCGGCGGGAACAGGCCGGTGATCGCGCCGAGCCCGATCGCCTGCAGGAAATCCTGCGGCCAGCCGCCCCGACGCGGATCGTAGAACCAGCGGTTGATCGTCAGGTTCTGCCCCAGGGTCAGCCGCCCCGAGAGCCGCAGCGCCAGGTAATCCGCCATTTCCACGAACCAGCGCGTGCGGCCGAACAGGTCGGGCGCGTTTTCGCGCAGCCACAGGATCTTGGGCAGGGCGGTCTCGGCGCTGACCCCGGCGCGCGAACGGCGCAGCGCGGGATGGCCGGTGGCCTCGATCCGGCGCGCCTGCGGCGAGGCGCGGTTGTCCATCCACAAGATCGCCTCGGCCACCGGCGCCAGCTCGGCATCGAGCGCGACGAGCGTGCTCGAGGTGCCATCGGCACAGATCGCGGCGACCCGGGCCGGATCCACCCCGGCGCGGGCGATGGCCTCGCGCACCGCGCCGCAGGCCGCGCGCCACCAGTCTGCCGGGTTTTGCGTGGCCCAGCCGGGGCGCGGGTAATGGGTGGGGTAGTCCTGCGTGGCCATGGCCAGCACCTGTCCCGCCGCATCCGCCACCAGGGCGCGCGCGCCGCCGGTGCCGCAATCGAGCCCGATCGTGATGTCACGCGCCATCGTGATGCTCCTTTGCGCCGTGATGCCGCGCTGCGAGCGTCGCCACGATCAGCCCCAGAACGAGCAGCGCGCCCTGGATGATCTGCCGCTGGTAATCGGGCAGGCCGAGCAGGGCCGCGCCGCTGAACAGCACGCCCAGGAACAGCGTCGCCGTCAGCGTCCCGAGGATGTTCGGCTTGCCCACCCGCACCATCATCCCGCCGAGCAGCACCACGGTGAGCCCGTTGATTAGATAGGGCCCGCCGATCATCGGCTGCCCGGAGGCCAGATGCTCGGCCAGCAGGACCCCTGCCATCGCCGCGCAGACCCCGGAGACCGCGAACAGCAGCACCGTGAGCCCCACCACCGGCACGCCGACCGTGCGCACGGCGGCCTCGTTCTGCGCCAGCGCATAGATGTAGCGCCCCATCGTCAGCCGCTCCTGCACATACCAGGCCAGCGCCGCGAGGATCAGCACCACGAAGACCACCGGCGGCACCGTCCCGCCGAGCACCGGGCGCAGCAGCGGCGCGAACGGCCCGGGCTCCGCGATGCGGATCACCGTGCCCTTGCCGAGGGCCGCGGCGATGGAGGCGCAGATCCCCGCGGTCGAGATCGTCACGATCAGCGCCGGCAGCCGCATCGCGGCCACCAGCCAGCCGTTCACCAGCCCGACCAGCAGCCCCGCCGCAATGGACGCGCAGATGGACGCGCCCCAGCCCCAGCCATGGGCCAGCGCGAAGGCGCAGATCATGTTCGCCAGCGCCGCGACCTGCATGAAGCTCACGTCGATCTTGCCGGCCGCGATGACCCAGGTCAGCCCCAGCACCATCACCGCCATCACCGAGAAGGACTTCAGCACCGCGGCGATATTGCCCGGATCGAGCAGCTGCGGCCGAACCGCCGCAATCGCCACGGTCAGTGCCACCGCCGCGAGCGGCAGCCACAGGTCCATCGTCAGCCGGGCGATCCTGCGCCGGCTCTGGCGCGTACGGGGGGTCTTGTCGATATAGGTCATGGTCATGCCCTGTCCTCCGAAGTCCGGGCTGCGGACGGTCGGGCCGGGCGGGGCAGGAGCACCCGCAGGCCCGCGAACCAGTCGCGCAGGCTGTCCGAGAAGGCGACCACGCCGCCGAGCAGGATCAGGCTCACGACGCCGTCGCTATAGTAGTAAGGCACGCCCATCAGGGCGAAGCCGTCGAGCAGCATGGTGATGAGCAAGATGCCCGCGAAGCTCGCGAAGACCGAAGCCCCGCCCATCACCGCCGCGCCAAGAAACACGCCTGCATAGGCCGGCATCATCAGGTTCGCGCCCTTGTTCGTCTCGGCATTGCCCGATTCCGCGAGGATGAGCAGCACCGCCAGCACCGCGCACACGGCCCAGAGCATATAGGCCAGGGCCGTGTAGCGCCGTGTGGCGATGCCCGAATAATGCGCCGCGATCGGGTTTTCCCCGGTGGCGTAGAAGGCGATCCCGGTGCGGGTGCGGCTCATTGCGAACCAGGCCACGGCATAGATCGCGAGCAGGATCCAGAGCGAGACCCCGAGCCCCAGCAGGCGGGCATCGTTGAGATCGGTGATGCCGCTCTGGAAGAAGTTCTGGAAGATCGAGCGCCCGCCCGTATAGAGGAAGGCCATGCCGCCGCAGATCGAGCCGACCGCGATGGTGGTGACGATATCGGGCAGGTTGGAATAGCTGATCGCCACGCCGGAGACCGCACCGATCACGGCGCCGAGGGCGAGGCCGCCGCAGACCGCCGCCCAGAGCGGCAGACCGGCGGCGATCATCGCGCCCATCGACATCGCGGCCAGCGCGGCGACCCCGGCGATGGACAGATCGAACCGGCGCACGATCACCACGAAGGTCAGGCCGAGGGCCGCGAGCCCGTTCGCCGCCATGTGCCGCGCGATGCCGTTCAGGCTGGCGTGGCTCAGGAAGCGCGGCTCCAGCAGGGTGAAGGCGGCGCCGACCAGCAGCACGAGGCCGCAGAACCCGAACGCGCGGGAGGAAGCCCGGAGAAACCCGTTCATGCCGCAGCCTCCCCCATGATCCCCGCCATCAGCAGCGCATCGCGGCTGAACTGGCCTGCCCCGGGCGCAACGAGGCGCCCCTTGTGCAGCGCGACCGTCCGGTCGGCCACGCCATGCACCTCGTCGCAGTCGCTGGAGATGACGATCACCGCGGCGCGCGCCGAGAGCTCGCGCATCAGCCCGTAGATCTTGGCCCGCGCGCCGATATCGACGCCGACCGTGGGCTCCACGAAAATATAGACCTGGGCCTCGCTGTAGAGCCCCTTCGCCAGGACGATCTTCTGCTGGTTGCCGCCGGAGAAGCCGCTGGCCGGTGTGGTCAGGCTCGGCGGATGCAGCGCCACCTGGCGCGTCAGCTCCTGCGCATCGTGCCGCATCCGGCGGCCGCGCAGGCTCCAGCGCCCGCCTGCCGCGCGGCGGAGGTTCGCCAGCGGCACGTTGAACAGCGCCGGGCGGCTCAGCGCGAGCCCCTCTGTCCGCCGGTCTCCGGGGACGAGGAAGATCCCGGCATCGAGCGCCTGACGCGGCGATTTCGGCGCGATCGGGCTGCCCGCGAGGCGGATCGTGCCGCGCTCGGGCGGCAGGGCGCCAAAGATCGCTTTGGACAGTTCGTCGCATCCCGAGCCCACCAGCCCGAAGATGCCGAGGATCTCGCCCCGGTGCGCGGCGAGAGATATGTCGGTGAATTCGCCGGGGCGGCTCAGCCCTGCGACCTCCAGCACCACGGCGCCCGGCTGGCCGGTGCGGGGCGGGAAAATGTCGCCCACCGCCTCGCCGAGCATCAGCTCCGCGAGCGACACCCGGCCCGCGCGGGCCTCCTCCACCGTCATCCGCGCGACGCAGGTGCCGCCGCGGAACACGGAAAAACTGTCGGCGATGGCGAAGACCTCTTCCAGCTGATGGGTGATGTAGATGATGGCGATGCCGCGCGATTTCAGCTGGTTCATCAGCGTGAACAGATCCTCGCGCTCGACGTCGGTCAGGGTGGAGGTCGGTTCGTCGAGGATCAGCACGCGGATGTCGTCGCTGGCCAGCGCCTGCAGGATCGCGACGGCCTCGCGCTCCACCGCAGACATCCGGCCCACTTCCTGGGTCAGGTCGATGGGCACCGCAAAGCGCGCGGTGAGTGCGCGCGCGCGTTCATCGAGGGCCGCCCGGTCCACCCGGCCGAACAGGCCGCGCTTCGCCGTCTCGCGGCCGAGGAAAATGTTGTCGAGCCCGGTCATGTCGGGCACCAGTTCGGGGTGCTGCTGCACCGTGGCGATCCCGGCGCGCAAGGCGTCCTCCGGCGTGCGGAAATGGACATCGCGCCCCGCGACCGCGATCGTGCCGCCGTCTTTCTGGATGATCGCCGACAGGATCTTGATGAAGGTCGATTTTCCGGCGCCGTTGATGCCAAGCAGGGCGTGCACCTCGCCCGCTGCGACGTGGAAATCCACGCCGCGCAGGGCCTGCACCTGGCCGAACCGCTTGGATACCTCGGAGGCAGTCAGAACGGGTGTGGACATGACAGTCGGTCCTTAGGGGGGAGAGGGGCCGCGGAATGCCCGCGGCCCGGGGGATCAGAGCGCGCGGGCCCAGCCGAGCTCGCCTGCGCGGCCGGGCATGTCGTAATCGTCGGGGATGCCGTTTTGCAGCATGTCCTGGGTGACGGCATAGGTGGGCGTGATCACGAGGCGCGGCGTCTTGCGCCCCGCCAGGGCCTCATGCGCATAGAACACGCTGGCATAGGCCATCTCGTAGAAGCTCTGCGCCATCGACAGCTTCAGCGGCGTGCCTGCGGCGATGTAGTTGAAGGCCTGCGAGCCGCCGTCGATCCCGGTCAGGATCAGGTCGCTGCGCCCGGCGGCGCGTGCGGCCAGGGTGCCCTCCACCGAGGCGCCGTCCCAGGCGCACCAGATCGCGTTCACATCGGGGTTGGAGGTGAGGATATTGTCCACCGCCTGCCGTGGGGTGACGTTCCCGGCCAGCGCGAAGGCCCATTCGGTGACGATCTGCACATCGGGGTAGCGCCGCAGCGTCCATTCCATGCCCAAGGTGCGCTGATCCCAGCTTTCGTTCTGCGGCAGCATCACGCGGGCGATCTTGCCCTTCCCGTTCAGGGCCTTGCAGATGTACTCGCATGATTGCTGGCCCATGCCGAAATTCGACGACATCGCGGTGGTGGTGACCATCGCGCCGGGCACCGAGCTGTCGGCGCAGAAGACCGGGATCCCGGCCGCGATCGCGCGCTGCACCGCCGGGGCGATTGCCACCGCATCGGCCGGGGTGATGAACAGCGCTTCGGGCTTCGAGGCGATCAGCGAGTCGATCTGGTCCGATTGCTGGCGGGCGTCGAAGCCCGCGTCGGTGGTGGTCAGGCGCCCGCCCAGCTCCTTCACCGCGGCGTTGAAGCCGTCCTGCAGGTGACGGCCGGAATCATAGGTCGTCCAGCCGAGAGAGGCCGCGAAAGTGCGTTCGGCCGCGGCCGCGCGCATTTCTTTGGGCCAGAGTGCGGCGCTGGCGGCCAGCGTTGCGGCGCCCGCCATGAAGGCGCGGCGGCCGAAGCCCGCGCCGGAAATCTGTTCGTCCATGTTTCTCCTCCACTGTTGTACCGCCCGTGCCGGGCGGGTTCTGGCGCCTTTCGGGCACCCTCAGCACGCGACTGCGAACGTCCTCCAGCGTTCGTAGGCGCGCAGGTAGCTGTCGGCGTGCGAGGCCGACGGGCCGATGGTTTCGCGCAGGGCGGGCCTGCGCAGAACAGTCGCGGGCGCGGCCCCCGTCGCCGCGATCATGCCGAGGCGGGCCGCGCCAAAGGCCGCGCCAAGCGCGCTCGTTTCCGGCACGTCGAGCTCGAGATCGAGCGTCGAGGCCAGGATCGAGAGCCACAGCCGCGAGCGCGATCCGCCCCCGATGGCCAGGAGCCGCCGCAGGTCCGATCCTCCGGCGCGAAAGGCATCGGCGCATTCGCGGATGGCGAAGGCCACGCCCTGCATCACCGCCTGGGTCATCGCCGCGTCGTCGTGCTGATGCGCGAGGCCGAAGAAGCCGCCGCGCTGGCCCGCATCGCTGCGCGGCGACCAGCAGCCATCGAGGAACGGGGTGAACACGAGGTCCGTCGCTGGGCGGGAGCCGCTCCCGAGCTCTGCGGCGAGCTCTGCCGGGCTGCGCTTCAGCCGCGCCGAGAGCCAGCTCAGGCAGGAGGTCGCCGAGAGCACCACCGACATCTGATGCCAGCGCCCGGGGACGGCGTGGCACAGCGTCTCGATGGCGAACTCCCCCGCTGGGCGCGGGCTGTCGTTTGCCACGAACAGCACGCCCGATGTCCCGAGCGAGACGGTCCCGTCGCCGTCCTCGATCACGCCGGTTCCGCAGGCGCCGCAGGCATTGTCGCCGCCGCCGCCCGCGATCACCGGCCGCAGCCCCATGCCCCAGCGTTGCGCGAGCTCGGCCCGCAGGCGCCCCGATACCTCGGTGCCCTCGACCAGCTGCGGCATATGGGTGCGGTTCAGCCCCGAGGCCTCCAGCATCCGGTCGGACCAGTTGCGGGCGCTGAGGTCGATCCACATGGTGCCGCTGGCATCGGCCAGGTCGGTCGCCTTCTCGCCCGAAAGCTTCAGGCGGACGTAGTCCTTGGGCAGCAGGATCTTGCGGATCGCGCGGTAGGTCTCGGGCTCGTGCCGGCGCAGCCACATGACCTTGCTCGCGGTCACACCGGGCGTCGGCTTGCGCCCGACGCGGCGGATCAGGTCGGGCACGTTCTGCAGCAGCTCGGCGCATTCGTTGCCGCTGCGGGTGTCGTTCCACAGGATCGCGGGGCGCAGCGGCCGGTCCGCGGCATCGAGCACCGTCGCCCCGTACATCTGGCCGGACAGGCCAATGCCCTGCACCGCCGACATTTCGCCCGGATGGGCCGCGGCCAGGGCGTCCAGCGTCTCGCTGACCGCCTCCCACCAGATCTCAGGATCCTGCTCGGACCAGCCCGGCTGCTGCCGGCGCACGTCGAGCGGCCGCGAGGATGCCTCGCCGACAAGCCGCTGGCTGTCGTCCATCAGGATGGACTTCACCCCTGACGTTCCAAGGTCTATGCCCAGAAACTTCGCCTCTCCTCCCTGTTGTCGCCGCCCCTCCGGGCGGCGGTTGTGTCAGAGCGCCCCGGGCCTCCTCTCCCGGCGCAGCGCGCTCAGGCGCTCTGACGTTTCGGCATCTGTCCTTCCATGTATCGCTCCAGGGCTGCGGCCTGCTGCGGGTTCAGCACCAGGCCGAGCTTGCTGCGATGATAGAGAATGTCGTGGGCGGAGCGCGCCCATTCGTGATCGCGCATGTAGTCCACCTCACGCAGGGTCAGCCCGGCGCCGAACTCCATGCCCAGATCGGCGCGGCTGCGGGCCCCTCCCAGAACCCGTTGCGCGCGCGATCCATAGTAGCGCACGAAGCGCGTGGCCTCGGCCTCGCTCAGAAAGCCATAGGCGGCGCGCAGCTTCTCCACCTGCCGCGCGAAATCCTGCGGCGCGAAATCGCCGCCGGGCAGGGGCTTCTGGCCGGTCCAGCCCGCGGGCAGCTGCGCGCCGCCGCGCGGTGCGCCGAGGCAGGCGCCGATCCGCTCCAGCGCCGATTCCGCCAGCCGCCGATAGGTCGTGATCTTGCCGCCGAAGACCGAGAGCACCGGCGCATCGGCCTGGGTGTCGAGCTCCAGCACATAATCCCGCGTGGCCTTCTGCGCCTCGGAGCTGCCGTCGTCATAGAGCGGGCGGACGCCGGAATAGCTCCAGACCACATCGGCGGGCGTCACCGGCTGCCGGAAATAGCGGCTGGCAAGGGCGCAGAGATAGGCGATCTCCTCGGGCGATGCCGCCACCTTGGCCGGATCGCCCGGGTAATCGCGGTCGGTGGTGCCGATCAGGGTGAACTTGCCCTCATAGGGGATGGTGAAAACGATGCGCCCGTCGGCGTTCTGGAAGATGAAGCAGCGGTCGTGGTCATAGAGCTTCGGCACGACGATATGCGAGCCCTGCACCTGGCGCACCCGCCCCTTCGGCGGGCGCCGGGCGATGCCGCGGGCCACGTCATTGGCCCAGGGGCCGGCTGCATTGATCAGCATCCGTGCGGTGATGGTCTCCTCGGTGCCGTCCTCGGTGCGGGTGGTGAGGCGCCAGCCGCCGCCGGGGGCCGGCTCGGCGCGGGTGGCGCGGGTGCCGACCCGGATCGTTGCGCCGCGTTCCTGCGCGTCGATCGCGTTCAGGATCACGAGGCGGTTGTCCTCGACCCAGCAGTCCGAATATTCGAACCCGCGCGTGAGGCCCGCGCGCAGCCCTTGCCCGACAGGCCCGGTCTTCAGGTTGACATGGGTGGTGCCGGGCAGCAGCTTGCGCCCGCCGAGATGGTCGTAGATGAACAGGCCGAGCCGCAGCAGCCAGGCCGGGCGCATCCCCTTCGCATGCGGCAGCACGAAGCGCAGCGGGCGCACGATATGGGGGGCGATGCCCCAGAGCACCTCGCGCTCGATCAGCGCCTCGCGCACCAGCCGGAATTCGTGATGCTCCAGATAGCGCAGCCCGCCATGGAGCAGCTTGGTGGAGGAGGAGGATGTGGCCCCGCCCAGATCGCCCTGTTCGCACAGATAGACCGAATAGCCCCGCCCCACCGCATCGCGGGCGATGCCGCAGCCATTGATGCCGCCGCCGATGATCGCGAGGTCATACATGGGCGGCCTCGCGGCGCGCGCTCAGGATCCGCTCGGCGATTTCCACGAAGCCGGCGCCGCCTTCGGAGGGCGCCACGAAGGCCGGGGGGGTGAAGCTGCCGGGCGCGAATTCGCGCACATTCGCCACCCCGCAGCCGTTCGGGAAGAAGCCGAACATCGGCCCGTCATTGGGGCTGTCGCCGGCGAAGATGATGCTGTCGCGGGCGGCGTCGATGTCGAGCCCGAGCACGTCGCGGGCGAAGATCCGGGTCATCGACAGCTTGTCATAGCTGCCGAACCAGCCATTCACATGGATCGAGGACAGCTTCGCCACCGCCCCCGCCTCGGCAAAGAGATCGAGGATGCGCTGCACCTGATCGGGCGGCAGCGCAGGCACGTCCTCGCAGAAGTCGATCGCCAGGTCCGCCTCGCGGTAGAGCTGATCGGAGGCGATGCCCGCGCCCGGAACCGCGTCCAGAATGCGTTCGCGCAGGGCGTCGAGCCGGGCGCGGTTGGCGCGGCGCTCGTCGGGGGTGGCGAAGAAGCGCTGCCGCATCACCCGGGCCTCGCGGTCATAGGCGAAGTAGAAGGCACCGTTTTCGCCCACCACGCCCGCCACCGGCCAGAACCGGGCGATCATGTCGCACCAGCCGGCCGGGCGCCCGGTGATCGGCACCACCGCGAGCCCCGCCTGCGCCAGCCGTTCGAGGGCGGCATAGGCCGCGGCGGGCAGCTGGCCGTCGGTGGTCAGCGTGTCGTCGATATCGGTCAGCACGGCAACGCAGCGCGACAGGATGGCGGGGTCAAGATCGTCCAGCGGCCGCATCAGACCGTCTCCTCGATGAAATCGTCCAGAATTCCGATGTCCTCCGCCAGATCGAGCAGGGAATAGCGGTCGCGCATCTCGCGGCAGCGGCGCAGCGCCTCGGCATAGAGGTCACGGTCGAGGCCGATCTCCTGCGGGGTGGCGCCGCCGCCTGCCGCGCGCAGATGTGCGGCCATTGCATCGGCGGGCAGCATCATCGCGCGCAGGGTCTGGCGCAGCTCGGGCCAGATCCGTTCCAGCCGGGTGTTGAACAGGGCGGCCTCGTCGTCGGTCATCGCCTTGGCGCGGCTGGCTTTCAGGCAATCCTCCACCGCGGCGGCCGGATAGCGCGCCCGTATTGCGGCTTCGTCGGGGCGCCAGGGGCGCAGGCGCGGCGCCGTTTCCATCGCGAGGATCCGCTCCTGCAGCCGCGCCATGGTGATCGAGGCCACGCCGACCTGCTGGCCATGCACGGTGCCGGGGTGCCGGTCTCCCGCGAAACTGTCGATCCAGTGCGAGATCTGATGCTCGCCCATGGAGCCCGGATGGCTCATGCCCACCACGGCAATCCCCAGCCCGCCAAGCGTGAGGAGCCGCTGCAGATAGCCGATGGCATCATGATCGCGCGCGCCGAGGCCCGCGCTGCGGGCGAGCGTTTCGGCCTCGTCCAGCTCCTGCAGGGCATAGGGCGCGGTGGCGTAGCGGGTGCCGAGCATCACATGCGAGAAGTACCAGTCCACCTGCGCGGTCGGGCGGCACAGGCAATCACCGAGGCCGGCGCCGATCAGATATTGCGGCGCAAGCGCCGAAACACCGATGTCGATGAAGACGCCCCGCGCGGCATGGGCTTTCTGGGTGGTCTTCAGGCCGCTGTCGAGTGTGATCGAGGCCGTCGATGAGGTGTAGCCATTCATCGAGGGCGCGGTGCCGAAGACGCTGTAGCTGCGCCCGTCGAGGAAGGTCGCATATTTGCACAGGTCGTTGATGGTGCCCGAGCCGACTGCGATCAGCGCTTCGGCATCGGCGGTGAGGCTTTGCAGCGCACGCACCTGAGCCTCGTCGGCATGTGGATGCTCCAGCACCAGCAGGCGGGCCTTCGCGCCCACGGAGCGTGCCACCGCCGCCCCCATCGCCTCCGCCGTATCCGCATCGCAGACCACAGCATAGCTTCCGGCCGGCATGACCTGCTCCACCAGGTCGCGGGCATTGTCGGCGAAACCGTCGCCGATCTGGATGTGCCGGAACGGCACCGTGACCGATGTCCCGGTATCCGGATCCAGCCAGCGGCCGGTGGTCACATCCTCGATGAGGGCGTTCCAGCCCGCGGCCGCGGTGTCGCGCGCCGTTAGCGGCAAGGTCATCTGCTCCTCCCAAGCAAGTGCTCTCCCTTGCGATGAAAGTTGCCAGATGCTTCTGTCGTTCGTCAATAGCAATTTTCAAAACACATCGGCATTTGCCAAAATCGTTATTTTCTGTGAAATAGGATGGAGCGCCGGAGCATCTGCGCTATAGCTGCGGCGAGGGGTAAGACATGGCGAAGAAACCGGAACTCTCCGAAGCGGCCGATCCGCGTCCGGGCAACGGGCGCAGGGGCGTTCCTGCGCGATTCGGCATGGATGAGGTGCTCTGGGCGGCCTGGCTCTATTACGAGCAGGGCCAGAAACAGGACCAGATCGCCGACGAGCTCGGGATTTCGCGCGCCTCGGTCTTCAACCTGCTGCAGAAGGCGCGGGACGAGGGCGTGGTGAACATTTCCATTGATCCGACGCGCATTGCCCGGATGGAGCTGTCGCAGCGGATCTCCGAGGCGACCGGGCTTGCGGAATGCTACATTCTGCCGGTGCAGCGCGACGGCGGGCCGCTGCACCGGCAGATAGGCCATCTGGGGGCGCGGGTGCTGGAAAGCCGGCTGCACCGGGACGATACGCTGGGCGTCGCCTGGGGGCGGACGGTGCTGGCGCTGTCACAGCATCTGAGCACGATCACCTATCCCAATATCACCGTCGCGCAGATCACCGGCAGCGCGGCGGCGACCTTCGACTTCTCGCCGGTGATGTGCACATCGAACATCGCCGAACGGCTGAACGCGCGCTGCATCAACCTGCATGCGCCGGGGGTGGTCTCCTCGGCGCAGGTGAAGGGGATCCTGATGCAGGAGCCCGCGATCCGGCAGCATTTCGGGCTGCTGCGCCATTGCACCAAGACCGTGTTCGGCGTCACCCAGCTGACCGGAGAGACCCTTCTGGTCCAGGGCGGGTTCATGACCGAAGAGGAGCTCGCGACCTATAGGGAGCTGGGTGCGGTCGGCTTCGCGGCCGGCTATTTCTTCGACCGGGACGGCAGCATCATCCACAGCGAATTCGACGGGCGCCACATCACCATGGCCTATGGCGATCTGGCCGCGATCCCGGAGCGGATCTGCGTGGGCGGCGGCCCCGACAAGGTCGCGGCGATCCGGGCGATGCTGCGCACCGAACTCGCGACCATTCTCGTGACCGACGAGGTCACCGCCACCCAGCTTCTTTAGCGCGCCTTCGCCAGCCCCTCCGGGCCGCCCGGCGCCTGAGGGAACCAGCGCGCGCCGAGCCGGAGCGCCACATGCACGAGCAAGATCAGCGCAGGCACCTCCACCAGCGGGCCGATCACCGCGGCGAAGGCCACCGGCGAGGCCAGGCCGAAGCTCGCGATAGCCACAGCGATCGCCAGCTCGAAATTGTTGCCGGCGGCGGTGAAGGCGATGGCGGTGGTGGTCGGGTAATCCGCCGCGATCAAACGCCCCATCAGGAAGCTGATGCCGAACTGGATCAGGAAATACAGCGCCAGCGGCACCGCGATCCGGAACGCATCCATCGGCAGGCGCAGCACGTCGCCGCCCTTCAGGCTGAACATGGCCACGATGGTGAACAGCAGCGCGGCCAGCGTGATCGGCCCGATCCGCGGCAGGAAGGCGGATAGATACCACGCAGCCCCCCTGCGGGCGATCAGGATGCGCCGGGTGAGGTATCCGGCGGCGAAGGGAATGCCGAGATAGATCAGGACGGCCTTGCTGATCGTCCAGAAGCTCACATCGACCACGCTGCCCTCCAGCCCGAACAGCGGCGGCAGGACCGACAGGAAGACCCAGGCGTAGGTGGAGAAGAACAGGATCTGGAACACCGAATTGAAGGCCACGAGCGCGGCCACATACTGGCTGTCGCCCCGGGCGAGCTGGTTCCAGACCAGAACCATGGCGATGCAGCGCGCGAGGCCGATCAGGATCAGCCCGGTCATGTATTCGGGGCTGTCGCGCAGGAAGATCACCGCGAGGGCGAACATCAGCACCGGCCCGATGAGCCAGTTCTGGATCATCGACAGGGCGAGGACCCGCCTGTCGGCGAAGACCCGGGGCAGCTCTTCGTATTTCACCTTTGCGAGCGGCGGATACATCATCAGGATCAGCCCGATGGCGATCGGGATGTTGGTGCTACCGATGGCGAGCGCGTCGAGCGCCGCGGGCAGGCCCGGGAACAGGCTTCCGAGCGCAATGCCAAGCGCCATCGCGGCGAAGATCCACAGCGTGAGCCAGCGGTCGAGGAACGACAGCCGGGCGGGGCGGGGCGGGAGGGTCATGTCGGGGCTCCGGGTGCAGGGATGCGGCGGCCATCGGCGCCGACCACGGCCTCGCCGTCCTCTTTGGCGAAGGCGCCGCGTTGCGGGGGCAGCAGGTCCAACACCTGTTCGGATGGCCGGCACAGGCGCACCCCCAGCGGGCTGACGACGATGGGGCGGTTGATCAGGATTGGATGAGCCATCATCGCATCGAGCAGCTGGTCGTCGCTCAGGGCAGGATCGCCGAGCCCGAGCTCGGCATAGGGGGTGCCCTTCTCGCGCAGCAGCGCGCGCACCGGAATGCCCATCCGGGCAATCAGCTGCGCCAGCAGCGCCCGCGCGGGCGGGCATTTCAGATAGTCGATCACATGCGGTTCCACGCCCGCATTCCGGATCAGGCCGAGCGTGTTGCGCGAGGTTCCGCAAGCGGGATTATGATAGATTATGACGTCCATGAGCAGCTCCTGGTTCTCTCTGGCCCGGGCCGGGTCCGGCGTTCGCCCTGAGGGATATCGGCCGGGCTGTCTTCGCCGGGGCGCCAGTCCGGCCCCTGGCTTGCGCAAAGAGAGCGGGTGTCTGGGGTGGGCACAGGGGCTTCACTCCCGCCTCTCGCAGCGCACGGCAATGCGGCGCGCGTACCGCACCCGTGCTGTGCCACGCAGGATCTCTCCCCTGCCGCATCCGTTGGGCGATCCGGTCCGGGCCGGCTGCGGGTTCGGCCAATGATCGTCAGGGCCTTCCGGCCGACAGATCGCTCCGCGCCGCGTTTGGATGGAGCCGCGTCGCGATTGAGGTCGTCGAACGGCCATGCTCCGGCAGTCAGGCTGTGACTTTCGCGCATCCGGGGCGCATCTCGGGGCGTGGCGCCCAGGGCCGCGACGGGCCCTTCCGGAACAAGATCCCGCATGGCGAGCGCGCCAGGTGTGGTGCCCTTGTTGCCCTGAGCTGTCATCTGCGATACCTTAAGATTCGATATTTATAGGATTGTCGAAATATGGAAGAGCGTCAAGCGCTCGCTGTCTTTGGTGCGCTGTCTCAGGAGACCCGGCTGCGGATTCTGCGCTTGTTGGTCGTGGCTGGCCCGGAGGGGCTCGCAGCAGGCGTGATCGCGGAGCGTGCTGGGGTGACAGCGTCGAATGTGAGCTTCCACATCAAGGAGCTGGACCGAGCGGGGCTTGTCGCTGCGCGCCGCGAAAGCCGCTCCATCGTCTATAGCGTGGATTTCGGCGCTCTGAGCGGGCTGGTGCGCTTCCTGACGGACGATTGCTGCGGCGGCCGGATCGGTGCGTGCCCAGACCTGTCGCCGGGCGAATGTTCCGATTGTGGCGGTCATTCGCAGGGGCTCGGGCGGCCTCGCATCGAGGCAGGCTCCTGAACGGATCCCCCCCCCGAGTCTGGGCAGGGCCTGACCTCTCGGGCTGCCACTGCAGCTCTCCCCGGGTTTCTTGTCGGTCCGCCGCGCTCGCCTTGCCCGGCTGACCGCTCAGGGCCGGTAGAACCCGTGCCAAAGGCTGAGTAATCCGCCGGTGGCTATGGCGCCATTGATCACCCAGAAAGCGATTGTCAGGATCGTGTCGGCCATGGCTCAAACCCCTGTGTTCTCTGCTGCGATCCGCTTGGCCAGCCGTGCCAGCGCCGAGCGCGAGCAACCCCTTGCGGCGACGATCCCCGCCCAGCTCTGCCCGCCGCGCAGCATGTCCATGATCACCGCGTTGCGCTTCTCGTCTTCGGGCCGCCCGCGATAAACGCCCGCCGCCTTGGCTTTCTCGACGCCCTGTTTCTGCCGCCGCCGCCGCTCCTCGTGGTCCTTCCGGGCAATTGCCGCGAGCATATCGAGCATCATGCCGTTGATTGCGTCGAGCATCCGTGCGGTGAACTCGTCGGCGCCCGGCTGGATCAACTGATGCGAGGTCGGCAGGTCCGGCGCCACGACGCGGACGCGCTTCGCAGCGATCAGACCTTTCAGCCGATCCCAATCCGCCGCGTTCAACCGGCTGAGCCGATCGACCTGTTCAGCACGTCGCCGGGTTCGCAGTCGGACAGCAACCGGAACAGTTCGGGCCGGTCAAGCTTCACCCCGCTCTCGTTCTCGACATATCGCCCGGCAATCCGCAGCCCCCGGTCAGCAGCAAAGCGTTCAAGGTCGGCGCGGGCGCGGTCAGCGTCCTGATCCGTGGTCGAGGCGCGAAGATAGGCGCGTATAAACATGGCGGGAAATCCTCATCGGTTCGTTTTGGGTGATTCGATGAGCCGCAGGTGCTATTTGGTTTGTCAATCGGAATTTATCGAACCACTTTCAGGCCAGTTTTCTTGAAGTATACCCAAAAGATCACGCCGGACTGCTGTTGCGCTGGGCCGTCCGGACCGCGAAGCCGTTGTCCGTCGCCGCCGTCGCGCAGAGATCATCGACCCGCCGCACCTAAAGGCCCGCCAGAGGACCTTTCCGATCTGCCGAACGCGCCCGCAGCATGGGCCTTCGGGTTGGCCCCGGGGCGATCGTGCTGGCCGCGACTGTTGAGTCTGGCCTCTCGCAAAATTTCGTCAGGATTTTTCAGGCAAGGCGGCCGAGTCGTCCCGTGTCGCCGGTCCTAGTTAGAATGCCTGGTTAGAAAACCGCGCAGTCCGCGCTCACATCGACGCTTATGCTATTGTTTTTGTTCGAATAATTTGAGGATGAGACGGCTTGGTGGAGCTGAGGGGAATCGAACCCCTGACCTCATCATTGCGAACGATGCGCTCTCCCAACTGAGCTACAGCCCCTCGCCGTGAGGCGCATTCTCGCCGATCGCTCTGGCGCTGTCAAGGCCATTATCGCGAATTCCCGGGCTGGAAATGGCGAAGCTGGCTTCGCGCCCTGAAACAGGATGTGCAGGCCTGTGCGGGCCGGTTCAGGGTGCCGTCAGGCCCTCCATGGGCGCGGGGGGCAAGGCTTGAAGCACCTCGTCGCTCTTGCGGCGCTCGTAGAAGGCATTCCCCCCGGTTACCAGAACATAGTGCATGTTATCGTAGGAGTAGCGGCGCCCGGCGGCATGGAAGAACATCGCATTCCCGATCATCGGATGCCTCTCGCCCGCCAGAACGGAGCGGGCCGCCTCCCGCACCTTCGGTGCGGTCTTGATATTCATGCGCCGTGACATGATGCCCGGGGCGAACTGGCCGCGCTGCCCGACCACGCCGCAGACCGTGTTCGGGTAGCGGCCGGATTCGACGCGATTCATCACCACGCTGCCGACCGCGATCATGCCATCGCGGCTGGAGCGGTTGGATTCGAAATACATCGCGCGCTCCATGCAGTCCTGCGGCGTATGGCGGCGGAACAGCGAGCAGCCGGAACTCAGCGCCAATACCAGGCCCAGAGCCAGGCCGATCCGCAGCTTCGATGTCATGAAGGGCACCCGGGACCTCTCGAACCGCCGTGTCTTGCCCGGCAGATGTAGCAGCAGCCCGGCCCCGGCTTCAACCGCGATCGGGGCTCCCGCTCAGCAGCCTGCGGTACAGCGCGTCATAGCCCCTGCAGAAGGTCTCCTCCGCGCCGCGCACAGCGGCCCGCGCCTGCAGCCTTCGCTGTGTACCGGCAACAGGCTCTTCCCCGGCCAAGGACAGGATCGCCGCCGCCCAGTCCTCCGGGGCGCGGCTGCGGCACTGGTATGCGCCGCGCGCCACGTGATCGGCCAGGCCATCCACGCCCGAAACGAGCAGCGCCCGCCCCGCCGCGATCGCCTCCAGCCCGATCAGGCCATAGGCCTCGTAGCGCGAGGGCATCAGCACCGCATCGAACCGCGCCATCAGCGTGGCCGGGCTGCTGGAATAGCCCGCGAAGCGGATCCGCGGATCGCCGCCCGCCAGCGCCTCCAGCTCCGCGCGCTGCGGGCCATCGCCGACGAAGGTGAGCGTCAGATCCTGCCGCGCGATCCGGCGGAAGGCGGGGATCAGCAGGTCGAACCCTTTTTGCGGCACGAACCGGCCAAAGGCCGCGAAATGGCGCGGCGCGCGCGCCACGACCGGCAGCGCCAGGAAATCCGCGATGCCCGCGCAGGAGCGCAGGAGCCGCAGCCGCGGCCGAGAGACCAGACCGCGCTCCGACAGCCAGTCGCGCTGCGCGGCACTGACCGAGACGATCTGGTCGAACAGGGCGTAGGCGCTGCGCAGCAATGTGCCGAAGCGCAGCCGGTGCATCACATTTCCGGCCACGAAGCCTTCGCAATAGCTGTGCTCGACATGGGCGATGGCGAGATGCGGGTAGCGGGCGCGCAGGGCGGTGAGCAGCGGCATGCTGCGCCGCTGATGGTCAGATGTGAGACGATCGCATCGGCGACGATCTCTGGCGCGCGCAGGCTGCCGCGGGGGACGGCAACAACCTGTGGTGTGGCCTGCTGTGCGTGGCGCGGCTCCCGGGCGATGAAGCCGAGGCCGCGGGTCACGCCGCCCCAACTGTCGTCATCGACGAGGTGAACGACACGCTGCGGAACGCTCCGGCAGGGGTGGGGTTCGGTGCGGATCGGGATGGTCATGGCGGGTCCTCCGGTGAAAGGGCGGTCATGCGGCGCCGAGGCGGCCGAGTGCGGCGGCGCCGAACAGGCGCAGGGCGCAGGCGGCGGCGAGGGTGCTGGCGCTTTTGGCGGGCTCTGCCCAGAGCGGATGCGGCGAGGCCGCGATCCCGCGCAGGGCAAGGCGCAGCGCCATGCGGCCATCGCCTGCGGAGACCGCGCGGCGGGCGAGATAGCGCAGCTGATAGGCGCGGGCCGCGGGCGTATGGCGGGCGAAGAAATCCGGCGCGAGGGGGGTCAGCTTCGCCACCATCCGCTCCCAGCCGGCGAGCTGCCGGTCTGCGGCGGCGGAAAGCCCGCCCTGATGGATGCGGTACAGGGTCAGGGCGCCGGGGATCCCCGCGATCTGCCAATCGGTGGTGAGCGCGATGCGCAGCCAGCATTCGATATCTTCGGATTGGCGGAAGGTTTCATCGAAATACCAGTCCCGTGCGGGCTCCGATGCGGGGCGCCAGGCAATCGCGGCGAGGGTGGCGCGGCGGATCACCGCGGCGGAGCCGTTGCCGACCGGGTTGCGCAGGAACACATGATCGGGGCGGACGGCGCCGAGACGCGGCCGCTGCGACAGGCCGAGCGGGCGCCCGGCCGCGTCGATCAGCGCGGAGCCGGAATAGCTGAGCCCGATGGCGGGGGTTTCGTCCAGATGGCGCACATGCGCGGCCAGCTTGTCTGCGCGCCACAGGTCGTCGGCGTCACAAAAGCCGATATAGGCCCCGCGTGCGGCGCGGATGCCGCTGTTGCGGGCGCCGGACAGCCCACGGTTTTCCTGCACCAGCAGCCGCAGGCGCGGGTCGGAAAGCGCGCGCACCTGCGCGGCGGTGCCGTCTTCGGAGCCATCGTCGACGACGATGACCTCCAGATCGGTGTAGCTTTGCCCGAGCAGGCTCGCGAGCGTGCCGGGCAGGGTCCGTGCGGCGTTGAAGGCGGGGACGACGATGGAAACCTTGGGCATGGCGATGTCCTTCAGGCAAAGAGGCGCCGGCGCAGCGGGCCGGGCAGGAGGGGCGACAGGAGCACACCGAGGACGGTCATGGCGCCGCGGCGGCGGTCTTGCAGGAAGCCGGCGGGGCTCTGCGCGAGGCCCTGCAGCATCAGCCCGAGCGCGAGCACGCGGCCCTGATCGAGGCGCAGCGCCCGGCGCGCGAGGTAGCGCAGGAAGATGGCTTCGCTGCGCCGGCTGGGGCTGTGGCCGAAGCGGCGCGCGGTGGTGAGCGCCGCCTGCCTGCCGCGCTTCATGGCGGCAAGGTCGGCCGACAGGCCCGTTGCGCTGCTGCGGTAATGGGTCAGGACCGCGTCGAGCCCGCGCAGCCGCGCCCCGCCGCCCACCGCGCGGATCAGCCATTCAAGATCCTCGTTGTGCACGAGGGTCTCGTCGAGACCGCCGGAGCGCAGAAAGGCCGCGCGGCGCATGGCCATGTTCGACATGGTGCAGACCGGGTTCTCGCCGAGCAGAACCGGGATCGACAGCGGACCGGGCGCAAGACGCGAGACGGTCGAGGGCCGCGCCGGATCCTCCGCGAAGAAGGCCACCCGGCCATAGAGCCCGTCCACCTCCGGATCCGCGGTGAAGGCATGGTCCAGCTGTGCGAGTTTGTCTGCGGCCCAGATGTCGTCCGCGTCGCAGAAGGCCAGGATCTCGCCGCAGGCCTCCGCGCGCGCGGCATGGTTGCGTGCCGCCGAGGGGCCGCGCCCGGGGTTGCGCAGCAGCCGGATCCGGGGGTCGCAGCGGGCGGCCAGGGCGAGGATCCGGCTGGTGGCGTCGCGCGAGCCGTCGTCGATGAACAGGGCTTCCCAGTCGGTGAAGGTCTGGCCGGTGAGCGCATCGAGGGTGGCGCGCAGGGTGCGGGCGGCATTGTAGCAAGGCACGATGATGGTGAAGCGGGTCATGGGGTCATCCTCGACAGGCAGGCGGAAGGGCGCAGCGCGGCGGCCAGCGCGGGCCAGGCCGCGGCGCATTGGGTCAGGGTGGCGACGGCGAGATATCCGACCGCCGTCGCCCGCAGGCCGAAGGGCGCAGTCAGCGCGGTATTGGCGATCAGGGCGGCCGCGAGCGTCGCCGTCACACGGAATTCGACGGCGGGGCGGCCCTCGGCGCGCAAAAGCTGCGCGGCGGCCGTCCACAGCAGCGCCGGAATGGCTGCGAGGCACAGGATCGAGACGATCTCCTCAAGGCCCTGCCAGCGGTCTCCGAACAGGAGCGGCACATACCAGGGCGCCGCCAGCGCCTGCAGCATGACCACCGGCGTGACGCAGAACAGCGACAGCCGCAGCGCCTTGCGCAGCGCCTCCGTCCGGTCCGCCGCGCCGCACAGCCAGGGAAACAGCGCCACGCCGAAGGCATTGGCGAAGGAGCCGGCGAGGCCGAGCCCCGCGTTGAACGCCAGGAAATAGTGGCCGAGCAGCTCCGGGCCGAGCGTGAGGCCGATGACGATCTTGTCGGCCTGAAGGCGCAGCGCCTTCAGCACTTCGACGCCCAGAACCGCCGCGTCATAGCCGCTGAAATGCCGCAGCGGCAGCCCCACCGCCCCCGGCGCCGGGCGTCAGGGCCGCAGCCGCCGCATCCCGATCAGCCAGACCGGCGCCGCGATCACGCGCGGCACGATCAGCGCGAGCGGCCCGCCCATCGTGAGCGCGAGCACCGCAGTCGCCAGATTGGCGAAGACCACCTGCGCGCCGCCGATGGCCGCGGTCTGCCGCAGCCGGCCTTCGCGCATGGCGAGTGCGCAGCTCATCAGCCCGGCCGGCATGAACAGGTATTCCACCGCCAGAAGCCCGGCCATGACGAAGGTCTGCATATTGCCCCCGATCGCCCAGATTGCGGCGCCGATGCCGAGCTGCAGCGCGAACAGGCCGCAGCACCAGGCCCGCTGGATCCGGTGCCCGGTCACGCAGGCGGCTTCGAGCTCTTCGGGGGCGGCCGCGATCACCCGCTGGTTCACCCAGTTCTCGGTCAGGGCCTTGAGGATGTCGGCTGCGGCCAGGGCGGCTGCAGCCATCCCGATCGCATCGGCCTGCAGGTGCCGCGCGACCACCACCACCACGGCGAGGCGCGACAGGCGCTGCGCGAGGTCGGACAGGCCGAGGGCAATCAGGTTTCCGGCGAAGCTGCCGGTGGAAAGGGAGGGCATCGCGGTGTTCTTCGGAGCAGGTCATGAAACGGTTCTACCGCGCTCCGGTGCGGGCCGCGCCTGCGCCCCCGGAGAGGGCTGCGGCGCAGCGGTGCCACAGCCTATCCGAAAGGATGGGGCCCCACGCGAGCCATGTGGACGGATGCCCGGGGCTCGGATACCTTTGATCGACCAGAAGGAGAATTCCTCGACGCGCGCTTTACCCTGACGTGCCAAGCCCCGGTTCGCCTGATTGCCGCCTCGGCCGTCGCCCTCGTCAGCTGCTCTCCGGAACAGCGGCCGGAGAACCTGGAGCCCGTCTCGAGCGGCGGCGCCTATCAGGCGCAGTACCGCGACACCCGCAAGGATGACCCGCGAAGCTCCGCCGCACTGAATGCCGCGGCCTGCCGCGCCCCCCTCGGGGGCGCGCAGCGGCACCGGCGCAGCTATGCCTCGCTTGGCGGCGAGGCGCTGTCGCGCGGCGATCTGCTCGATGTGCGCATCGTCGGCGACGAGACCTTCTCCCATGCCTATGAAGTCTCGCAGGACGGGACCGTAAAGCTGCCGTTCATCGGCGCGATTCCGGCGGCCGGGCAGAATGTCGGGGCGATCGAGACGATCATCTCCGAACGGCTGATCGCGCAGGATTTCTATGAAACCCCGCCGCAGATTTCGGTTCTGGTGCGCGATTTCGGATCGGCGCGGGTCGGGGTATCGGGGGCGGTGTTCGAGCCGCATGCGGTCGAGCTCGGGCTCAAGGGCGATACGATGGACGAGCGCCGCCAGGATGCCTTCGGCAGCTCCACCGAGGCGCGCAACCTGTCTTCGGCGCTGCGCGCGGCGGGCGGGGTGCGCCCGGATGCGGATCTGTCGGCGGTGAAGGTTCTGCGCGGCGGCACCGCCTATACGCTCGACATGCGCGGCGCGATCGACGGCACCGGCTACGAGGACATGATGCTGATTTCGGGCGATCAGGTCAGTGTGCCCTCGCGCGGCTGCTTCCAGGAGGCGCTGATGGTGCCGGGGCCGATAAGCCCGCCCGGAGTGTCGCTGTTCCTGTCGAACCTGACCTCGCCCGCGACGGGCAATGCCGTCTCCTCCATCGGCCGCGAAAGCCGCGAAATGCCCTACGGGACCCGCTTCCTGCAGGCGGTGATCAATGCGAACTGCGTCGGCGGGGTCCTGGCGACCAGCGCTTCGCGCTCTGCGGCGCTGCTGTCGCGCAATCCGGAGACCAGGGTTTCCGTGGTCATCGCCCGCAGCGTGGAGGATATGATGACCCGTGCCGACCGCGACAATTACGACCCCTATCTGCTGCCCGGCGACGGCATCGCCTGCTACGACAGCGCGATCACCAATGTCACCGATGTGGCGCGTTCGCTGTCGATGATCATGGGGCTCTAGGGGCGAGCCAGGCGCAGATCGCGGCCCGCGTTCGGCCCAAAGCGGCGGCAGATCGGATGCCGCCGCACGCAGCGGCGCCGGATCGCCGCGTTTCGCCGCGGTTTCGATCTCTGCGAGCCGGGCGTGCAGGGCGGTGGCGCCAAAGGTGCCCGCGGCGCCTGCGCAGCGGTGCAGCGCCTGCAGCCGCGCCTCTTCCTCCTCGGGCACGCCCGATGCGAGGGCGGCCATCGTCGCGTCGGTCTGCTCGAGGAATCGGCCCAGCAGCGCGCGCAGCTGCGGCGCGGGTTCTGCATCTGCCCCGCACAGATGCGCCGGATCGAACCGCGCTGCCCCGGCCGGGGCAGCCCCGCTCAGAATGCGCCGCAATGCGTCGCGGTCGATCGGCTTGATCAGCACCGCATCCATGCCCGCGGCGCGGAATGCGTCCAGCTCTTCGGGAAGGGCATGCGCGGTAACGGCCACGATCCGCGCCCCGCACGAGGCGCCCGATCCCGCCCGGATTGCGCGCGCGGCTTCGCGGCCGTTCATCACCGGCATCGATATATCCATCAGGATGACGTCGAACCGCTCCGCGGCGGCCGCATCCACCCCGGCGCGGCCATCGCAGGCAGCGCGCACGCGGTGCCCGCAGGCCTCGAGCATTTCGCGCAGGATGGCGCGGTTGATGTCATTGTCCTCCACGATCAGCACGCTGAGCGGCGCGCTGGCCTCGGGCGCGGCCGCCGGCTCGGGCGCTTCGTCCGTCTGCGGCGCCTCCTGAAGCGGCACCCGCAGCCAGAACAGGCTGCCCTCGTGCAGCCGGCTCTCGACCCCGATCGCGCCGCCCATCAGCGCGGCAAGCCGGCGCGAG
This sequence comes from Paenirhodobacter sp., assembly GCF_041916475.1. Classification (GTDB taxonomy): domain Bacteria; phylum Pseudomonadota; class Alphaproteobacteria; order Rhodobacterales; family Rhodobacteraceae; genus Rhodobacter. Next base: position 111,696 of record NZ_JAYRZN010000003.1, on the reverse strand, counting down.
ATCCCGAGCCCGAGCCCGGTTCCCGGTTTGCGCCCGTAGGAGCTGTCGAGCATCTCGAAGTCCTGGAAGATCCGCTCCAGATCGCCGGGCGCGATGCCCTCGCCGGTATCGCGCACCCTCAGCTCCACCTGCGCCGCGTCGTCAAGCGGCTCGGCCTCGATATGCACCGTGCCGTCGCGGGTGAACTTGATCGCATTGCTCACGAAATTCATCAGCACCTGGCGGATTTTGTCGGCATCGCCCAGCACCCGGTCCCGCGGCGCCCCGACCCAGCTCCAGCCGAGCGTGGTGCCGTTCGCCAGCGCCAGCTGCTTCTGGTTCGCAACGATTTCGTCGAGCACCTGCGAGAGACGGAACGCCCGTGCCCGCACCGGCATCTTGCCCGCCTCCAGTTTGGCGATGTCCAGCACGTCGTTCACCAGCGCCGCGAGCAGCCGCCCCGAGACCTCCATCGCCTGCACATATCCGCGCTGCCGCTGGCTGAGCCGGGTGTCGCACAGCAGCGACATGTTGCCCAGAAGCCCGTTCAGCGGGGTGCGGATCTCGTGCGAGATCACCGCGACGAAATCCGCCTTCGCCCTTTCGCCCGCGACAGCGCGGTCATGCGCCGCGATCAGCGCCATCTCCGCCTGCTTCAGCTGCGAGATATCGCGGATGAACAGCACGAAGATCCGGCCCAGGCCGCCCTCCGCGAGGCGGATCGACACTTCCGCCGGGAAGCGCCGGCCATCGCGCGCCTGCCCGGTGACATGGATCCGCCCCAGCGTCTCGGGCACAGGGTCGCGCAGGATTGCTAAGAGGCGGCCGCGGTCATCGGCCGCTTCGCCCGCGGGCAGGATCAGGTCCAGCAGCGCGCGCCCGCGCGCCTCGGTCGCGGTATAGCCGAAAATGGTCTCGGCGGCGGGGCTGAAATCGGTGATCCGGCCCGCGCCGTCGCACAGAATGATGCCGTCGAGCGCGGTCTGGATCACGGTCTGCATGCGCGCCGCGGTCTGCATCTGCTGCACGGCGCGCCGTTCGCTCAGCCGGTACATGCGCAGCAGCGCCACCGCGAGCAAAGAGATGGCGACGAACATCACCCCGGTGGTCGCGGCCAGCCGCGCCAGCGTGGTGGTGACCTCGGCGCGGGTATCATCGGCATGCTGGGCAAATTCCGACAGCCCCATCAACGACAGGTCCCGCACCTGCGGCGCCAGGCGTTCGGCCGCGGCATCCACTGCGTCGAGTCCCTCCGTCAGCGCGGCATCGGGCTGGTCGATCTGGGCGCCGATCTGCTCCAGCCCGCCCGCGACGGCGCCGAAGGCGCTCTCGAACTGCGGCTAGCGGCGCAGCGAGGAATAGGTGCCGGTGGCGCGGAATGTATCGATCCGGCTGTAGAAAATGTCGAAGCGTTTGCGCAGATCGGCCAGGCCATCGGCCGGCAGCGCCCCATCCCGCGCGGCCAGCCTTGCGCCATCGAGCGCGTGGCGGAAGCGCATGAATTCGGAATCCACCTGCGCCAGGGTCCATTGCAGGTTGTCGGAGGCGGCGGAGCGCAGGGCGCGCAGCTGCTGCACGGCATCGGCCGCCGTCACCGCGATGACCGCCAGCAGTGCGCTCAGCAGCGTGGCCGCGGCCCACAGGCGCAGCCGCCGGAGTGGCTTCGGGGAGGGGGCGCTCAGGGCTGCACCGCGATCCGCTCCAGCTGCCAGATGCTGCGGGTGTAGATCACCTCGCTGCGGTAGGCAGGGTCGGAATCGTAGGGATAGACGATCCACAGCGGGCCCTTGTCGCGGATGCTCATCGGCTTGCCATTGCGCAGATAGGCGACGATCGGCGCGTCCTTCGGCCAGGGTTCGACCGGGATTTCCACGGAATAATCGTTCGCGGCTTTGGCAATCAGCTTCTTGCCGGAGATCTGCGCCGCAGCAAGCAGCGCGCCCAGCGGCACCCCGGTAAAGGTCTGCGGGCCGTCGGTCCAGATCGTGGTGGTGGTGAAGCTCACCTGCGGCAGCGCCGCCAGCATGGCCGCATCGAAGCTGGAGGAGGTGCCATCGGCGCCGGTGATCGTCAGCAGCGCGGGCCCCGCCGGGCTCACCCGCGCGGTGGGGGCGGTCTCTGCCAGGGCCATGGCCGCAGGGGCACAGGCGGCCAGACACACAGCCAGAAGCGTTTGCGCGCAGGTTTTGGGGCGGATCACGACGGCACCTTCCTCTCTCGGTCTGCTTGCAGTGTTACGGGCATCGGGTAAACCGCCGCTGAAGGGCGCCCCGCGGTGAAGCCTAGCATGTTTTGCGCGCGGGGCGCTCCGGCGCGGAGGCACCGCCGGGGCTATCCTTTCGGATAGGTCAGTATGCGCCGCGTCCCGTCCACAGGGCACGGAAGGTCAGCGCGATCACGAGCAGGTCGAGCAGGATCGAGCGCGCGCGGGCATGGGCGATGTCCATCTCGATCATGCGCTCGAAGCTGATCTCGGCGCGGCCGGAGACCTGCCAGAGGCCGGTGAGCCCGGGCCGCACCCGCAGCCGCTCGAAGGCATGGGCGGGGTAGGCCGCGACCTCCCGCGGCAGCGCCGGGCGGGGCCCCACGAGCGCCATATCCCCGCGCAGGACATTGAGGATCTGCGGCAGTTCGTCGAGCGAGAAGCGCCGCAGCACCCGGCCTACACGGGTGATGCGCCGGTCGTGCCGGGCCTTGAAGCAGATACCCTCCCGGTCCGACGGGGTGGTGCGGCTTCTTTCAGCATCGCGGATCATGGAGCGGAACTTCAGCATCGTGAACGGGCGCCCGTCGCGGCCGATGCACTGCTGGCGGAACAGCGCGGGGCCGGGAGAATCGAGCCGGATCGCCGCGGCGATCAGCAGCAACAGCGGGGCGAGCGCCACCAGCGCCAGGGCCGAGAGCCCGATATCGAGCAGCCGCCGTTGCAGGCCAAGCGGCCCTTGGACCGCAAGGGCATGGCGCGCGGCGCGGATCAGGAAGGCCGGGTTTCCCAGCAGATAGCGCCCGGCCAGCCGGCGCGGCTCCATCGCCAGGCGCCAGGCCCATTCCAGCCTCGCCCGGCGCAGGGGCTCTGGCGCGCGCGGGACGCGTCCGGCAAGGAAATCGAACAGCGCGCCCACGCCGAGCGCGAGCCGCGGCGCCAGCCGGCCGGCATGGCGGGCGAGCCAGAGGTCCTGCGCGGGAACGCCGAGCGCCACCAGCACGATATCCGCCCCGGAGCCGTTGATCTCCGCGATCGCGGCTTCGGGATCGGCGGCCCCGGCATAGCCGTCGCGACAGCCCGCGATGCGCAGGTTCGGCAGGCGGCGCTGCAGGGCCCCGGCGGCATCGGCGGCGACATCGGGCGCGGCCCCGAACAGGAAGACGGACATGCCCCTGCGCGCGCCCTCGGCCAGAAGGGGCGGCACCAGATCGGTCCCGTTCAGATTGGCGCTGAACCGGCAGCCGGCCATCCGCGCCGCGAGCTCCACCCCGATGCCATCGGGCAGGACCATATCTGCGGTGGCCAGTGCTGCCGCATAGGCGGGGTCGCGTGCCATCACATTGCCGCAATGGGCATTCAGAAAGGCAATGCGGCGCCGGCCCGGGCCAGAAGCGCCGCAATCGCGGCCTCCGGGCTGGCATCGAGGATGTCGATGCCGAACAGCCGGATCGTGGTGCGGCGTGGCGGCGAAGCCTGCGTGGCGCGGGCGGTGTCGAAGCGGAAGGCGGAGTGGGACGTGAGTGTCATGGCGAGATCCGGGGTGATGAATGCGATGCCCCAGCATTCCGCCGCCCCGGCTTCGGGGCCACCGGGCGGCCGGAGAGGGGCCAGACCAGGAGGGATAGCCGGGCGCCGCTTCGCAGCAGGCTGCGGGCGCGACGGCCGGGGGGGACCGCTCCGCCCGGAGAGGGGGGTAGTCCTGACGGATAGGGGCGCAGATCTGCCGGGGCATTGGCCTCGCCGGCATGTTACGGTCGGGCCGGGTGCGGCCGCCGGCATGCGCGCCGAATCAGAATTGGGGGGAGAGCATGAGGCATGAGCGTTCTGCCGGGCCGCGGGGCCGGGCCCTCCCCCATCCGGAGCCGAGATGATGCGTATCCTGATCGCCGATGACCATGACCTCGTGCGCGATACGATCGCGCTCTACCTGCAGAGCGAGGGCGGGGTGGAAACCAGCGCCGCCGGAGACCTGCCCGGCGCGATTCAGGCCATCGAGACCGAGCCGCGGTTCGATCTCGTGCTGCTGGATGTGATGATGCCGGGCATGAATGGCCTCGAAAGCCTGAAGCAGGTGATGGGAATGGGCGGCGGCCAGCGGGTCGCGCTGATCTCCGGAACCGGTTCGGCGGAAATGGCCGAGCAGGCGCTGGCGCTGGGCGCCGCGGGGTATCTGCCGAAGACGCTGAGCGCGAAATCGCTGTCGAATGCGGTGCGGTTCATGGCCATGGGCGAGCAATATGCGCCGCTGGCCTTTCTGCGCGCGGCGCAGGAGGAGCCTGCGCATCCGCTGGCGCAGCGGCTCTCGCCCCGCGAAAAAGACGTGCTGCGCGGCCTGATCGGCGGCAAGGCCAACAAGGAAATCGCCCGCGATCTCGGGATCACCGAGCCCACCGTGAAGCTGCATATGAAGACGCTCTACCGCAAGATCGGCGCGCATAACCGGACCCAGGCCGCCATGATCGCCAAGGAGGAAGGGCTGATCTGACCTATCCTTCCGGAGAGGGGGGCGCGCCTTCCGCGCCGCCCCCCATCCGCGCGCGGAGCTGCCCGGAAGCCCGGGAGAGGCGTAATCCGGGGGGAAAGGAGGCCCCCATGATCCGCTTTCTCCACCACCCTGCCCGTATGATCGCCCGTGCTTCCGGCCGGCTGCTCCGGCTGAAGCGCACGCCGCGGCGCGCGCTGTCGCCGGTGCGGCTCCTGCGCGGAGGCAGGCTTGCCGATGCGGGGCGGATGCCGCGCTACCTGTGGCTGCTGGCGGCGGACCGGATCCTCGCTGCGGCCAGCCGCAACATCTCCATGTCCGTGCGCGATTTCGGCGCGCCGAAGATCCGGCTGATCGACCAGACCGGGATGATCCTGCTCGATATCACCGGCACCAGCCCCGAGGATGCGCAGGCCCGGGGCCGCGCCCTGCTGCAGGCGTTCTTCTCCGAGATCGACGCGCTGCGCCGCGATGAGCAGGCGCGCCGCAACGACAGTGAAGCCGCCGCCATCGCCGAGTATCAGCACAGCGTCGCCGCGACGCGCGCCGAGGTGTCGCGCCAGCAACGCGAGACCGGCCTGATCTCATCGCAGCAATATGCGGCGCTGGTCTCGGAGGCGGATCGGCTGCAGGCGGAGCTGTCCGCCCTCGAGGTGCAGCATGCCGAAAAGGCGCAGATGGTCGCGGCGCTGGCGGCGAAGCTGGGCCTGAGCGCCGATCTGGCGGCGGCGGCACTGAAGCTGCAGGCCGATGCCGAATATGCGGCGCTGGTGGCGCAGATGTCGGAGGCTTCCGCGGCTCTGTCGGCGGCGCGCGCCGATTTCGGCCCGGATCATCCGCAGCGGCGCGCGGCCGAAGAGCGGGTCGTCACGGCGCGCGCACGCGTCCGGGCGCAGGCGGCGCAGCTTACGGGGCTTGCGCCCCCGGCGCTCGACGGGATCGACATGACCCATGTCGACGAACGCACCGGCGTGCTCAGCGCGCTCGTGACCGCCGCCGCCGAGGAGCGCGGCCTCGCCGCGCGCGGCGACGGGCTGCGCGGTCAGGTCGCGGCGGCGCGCCAGAGGGTCCGGGACCTGCAGGAGGCGGCGGCGCGGCTTGAGGATGGCGAGCGCAACTTCCGCGTGGCGGAGACGGTGCTGGCTTCGGCCGTGGCGCGCAGCAAGACCGCGAAGGCGGATTTCTACGCCTCCTCTCCGCTGGTGCAGGTGTTGGAGGATCCGGCCCTGCCGCAAAAGCCGTCCTCGCCCCGGCGCATGCTGGCCATCGCCGCGGGGGGGCGGCGACGCTGTTTCTGTGCATCGGCCTCGGGCTCTCCTGGGTGCGGCGGCCGCTGATCGACCGGATCCTGGCGCCTGCACCGGCCGGGGCGCCGGCATGAGCCCGCTCCGGCCGCAAAATGCCGCGGAGCGGATCGTCTGGGCCGGGCAGGCCTGGACCTGGCCGCTCTATGCCCTGGGGGCGCTCTATGTGGCCGGGCCGGTCCTCGGCTGGGTGCTCGGCGCGCTGGCGGCGCTCGCGCTGTTTCTCGGCCCGGCGATCCGGCCGGACCTGCGCGCGACGGGGGCGCCGCCGCCCCTGGTCTGGGCCTGTGGGGGGCGGGGGTGCTGGTTATGCTGGTGGCGCTCTGGGCCGGGCATCTGAACTGGCGCCTGGGCCTTGGCGCCACGATCAAATCCTCCGTCGGCTGGGCCAAGGGCTGGGCGCTGGTGGCGCTGTTCATCGGCGCGGGGGCGGTGCTGCCGATCCGGCGCGCGATCGTGGTGCGGGGCCAGTGCCTGATCGGGCTCTGGACGCTGTGCCTGACGCCGCTGATGGTCGCCGCGCCATTCCTGCACCTGCCGGAGCGGATCTTCACCTCGCCGCTGCAGGCGGTGGGCGGGCCGGGGCCCGAATATTTCTCCGTCTATCTCTTCACCTACGATCCTTCCAGCTGGACGCCGCGCTGGCAGTTCTATGCGCCCTGGTCGCCCTTCGCGGCGCTGCTGGGCGTGGTGATGGTTCTGTTCGCGCTGGAGGAGAAAGAGCGCCGCTGGCTGCTGGCGGGGCTGGCGGGCGGGCTTGCGATGATCGTTCTGTCGAAATCGCGGATGGGGATGATCGGGCTTGTGGCCTGTACCACGGTGCCGCGGCTGCTGCCGCTTCTGGCGCGGGGCTGGGCCTGGCAGGTTCTGGCCGGGCTTGCGGCGTCGCTCGCGGTTCTGGGGGCGGCGCTGCTGCAGGCGATCAGCTCCGGCATCGCCGCCTTCAAGGGCGCGCGCGCCGACAGTACCCGTGTGCGCGAAACCCTGCAGCGCATCGCGCAGGAGCGCTGGCAGGCGGAAGCGTTCTGGTTTGGCCATGGGACGGTGGAGCCGGGCGGGCATATAGTCGAGCACATGCGCATCGGCAGCCATCACACCTGGTGGGGGCTGCTCTTCGTGAAGGGGCTGGTCGGGATGCTGGCGCTGCTGCTGCCCTTCGTCTGGCATCTGGCCAATGCGGCGGCGGAGGCGGCGCGGGGCGCGCGCGGGCGGCTGCCGTTCGGGATCATGATGACGCTGGTGCTGCTGTCTTTCGGCGAGAATCTGGAGATCGAGGCCTATATGCTCTGGCCGGCACTGCTCGCGCTCGGGATCAACCTGCGTGAACAGCAAGACCGGCGCCGGGTTACTCCGGCGTGCCGATCCGCTGCACCTGCGATGCAAGTGCCGCCGCGGTGAGCAGGGCCCGGCCGGCCGCCTGCGCCATCTGCGGCAGCACCATCCATTCCAGCGCCCAGGCCGCGCCGGAACGCTCCTGCTCGTGGATCAGCGCCTGATGCAGGGCCGAGACCTGCACCGCATTGAACCGCGCCAGCGTGACCAGGAGCTCCGCCAGAACCGGGTTCTGCTTGTGCGGCATCGCCGAAGAGCCACCGCCGCCCGACAGGGCGATTTCGCCGATGCCCTGCTGCGCCATCAGGGCGATGTCCTGCCCGATCTTGCCCAGCGTTCCCGTGATCAGCGACAGGAAGGAGGCGAATTCCGCAACCCCGTCGCGCATCGCATGCCAGGCGCGCGGCGGATTGCCGAGCCCGAGCGCCGCGGCCACATCCGCGGCCACCTCCTCCGCCTGCGCCCCGAGTGCGGCGCGGTCGCCCGAGGCGCCGCCGATCTGCACCAGCGCAACGCGGGGGCGCAGCTCGGCCAGCCGGGTGCGATGCTGCAGGAGCGGCAGCAGCCAGGGCGCGAGGCGGTCATGCACGGTGATCTGCGTTGCCGCCTGCATCCGGGTGCGGCCCATCAGGGGGCGGGTACCGAAGCGCATGTCGAGCGCGGTCAGCCCCTCGATCAGCGCAGCGAGGCGCGTGTCGATCAGGGCGAGCGTGTCGCGCATAGCGAGCGCGGTGGCGGTGTCGATCACATCTTGCGAGGTCGCCCCGGCATGGACGGGGCCGGGGGCTGCGGCCTTCATCTGCGCCACCAGCCGCGGCACCACGACGCCATCCTGCGCCGTACCCGCGCGCAGGTCGTCGATATCGAAGGCCAGGGCGGCGAGAGCCTCTGCCGCGGCCTCCGCCTGCACCGGATCGGCCCGGCCGGCCCGGCCAAGCGCGCGGATCCAGGCGATCTCGAAGGCGCGCATGCCCTCCAGCTGCGCCGCGGGGGCCCAGAGCGCGGCCAGCTCCGCATCGGCGAAAAGCCCGCCGAGCCAGGGGTGATCGAAAACGTCGGTCATGCCATCCTTCCCGAAATCCCGAGGCGGCGCGCTGTGGCGCCGCCCGGCAGCTTAATCCGCGATCAGATGTCGAGGAACACCGTTTCGCCATCGCCCTGCAGGCGGATGTCGAAGCGGTACTTGCCCGGCGCGATCTTCTTCGCGATCAGCGTCTCGACCCGCGGGCGCTGTTCGATCCGGGCGAGGAGCGGGTCCTGCGTATTGTCCTCGTCCTCGAAGTAGATCCGGGTCTGCAGGCCGATGTTGATCCCGCGGGCCACGACCCAGAGCGAGATATGCGGCGCGAACGGCTTGCCGTAGCGCGAGGCGACCGCGCCGGGCTTCACCGTGCGCAGGGTGAATTCGCCGCTCACCGCATCGGCCGCGAACCGGCACAGCCCGCTCACCGCCGGATCGGCGCCGTCCTGCCCCGGGAAGATCCCGGCGGCATCGGGCTGCCAGCTCTCGATCAGCGCATCGCGCAGTGCCCAGCCGGTGCCGTCATAGACCGAGCCCACGATCTCGATCACCTCGCCCTTCGCCCCTTCGGCGATCGGCGCGGTGCCGATTTCCGCGTGGTAGGTGCCGGGGTTGCCGGCATAGGTCGGCATCAGCCCGATATGCACATAGGGCCCGGCGGTCTGCGACGGCGTCTCGGGCAGGTAGTTCAGCGGTTGCACCATCTCACATCCCCTCCAGCTTGTTCTCGAACATGGTCTGGCGGCGGCCGCGCAGCACGATGTCGAACTTGTAGGCCAGGAAATCCAGCGGCTTCGAGGCGGCCATGTCCAGCGGCGCCACCAGGCGCTCGAGCTGCGAGCGGTTGCGGATCGTCGCCGCGATCGGGCAGCGGTCGATCAGCGGATCGCCCTCGAAATACATCTGCGAAATCAAGCGCTGGCCGAAGCTGTGGCCATAGACCGAGATGTGGATATGCATCGGGCGCCAGTCGTTGCCGCGGTTCGGCCAGGGGTAGGCGCCGGGGCGGATGGTGAGGAACTGGTAATAGCCGTTCTCGTCCGTCAGGGTGCGGCCGCAGCCGCCGAAATTCGGATCGAGCGGCGCCAGATAGCCGTCCTTCTTGTGCCGGTAGCGGCCGCCCGCATTGGCCTGCCAGATCTCCACCAGTGTCTGCGGCACGGCGCGGCCGTTCTCGTCGAGCACGCGGCCATGCATCAGGATCCGCTCGCCCACGGCAGGTGCCGCGCCCTTGGTCCAGTTCAGGATCAGGTTGTTGTCGAGCGCGCCGATGGTGCCGTGGCCGAAGGTCGGGCCGGTCTCTTCCGAGGGGCCGCTGTCCATCGACAGCAGCGGCAGGTTCGGCGAGCGCGCGATCGAGGTCTTGTAATCGGGGAAATACGGGAGCGGGTGCATCTCCCGGTTGCGGGGGATCAGGGGGCCTTGATCGATCATTTCTCTGCCGCCTCCATCTCGGCATAGGTCTGTTTCGCCAGCTTGATGGCGTGGTTGGCCTTCGGCACGCCGGCATAGATCGCCACATGCTGGAACGCCTGCATGACGTCCTCCTTGCTGGCGCCGGTGCGGGCGGTTGCGCGGATATGCATCGGGATTTCCTCGAAATTCCCGGTGGCCGCCAGCAGCGCCAGCGTCAGCATGGAGCGCTCGCGCCGCGAGATCGCATCCGAGGCCCAGACGGTGCCCCAGGCCGATATGGTGATCAGCTCCTGAAACGGCTGGTCCAGATCGGATTTCCCGGCCTCGGCGCGGTCCACATGCGCATCGCCCAGGACGGCGCGGCGGGTCTGCATGCCTTTGTCGTAGCGGGCATCTGTCATCAGGCGGTCCTTTCGAGGAAATTGCGCAGCACGGCGGCGGTGGCGGCGGGCTGCTCGACGCAGGGGATATGCCCGGCATCGGGGATCAGGTGGAATTCGGCGCCGCAGAGCGCGGCCGTGGCCTGTACCAGCGCGGGCGGGGTGGAGCCGTCCTGATCGCCCGCCAGCGCCAGCACCGGCAGCCGGAGCGCGCGCGTGCTTTCGGTCAGGTCCGCCCCGGCGATCGCGGCGCAGCACCCCACGTACCCGTCCACCGTGGTGCGGGTCAGCATGTTGCACCAGAGTGCGAATTCGGGGTTGGTCTCGCGGAAGGGCGCGGTGAACCAGCGCTCCATGATCGGGTCCTGCAGGGCGGCAATCCCGCCCGCGCGGATCGCGTCGATCCGGCTTTGCCACATCGGCGCGGTGCCGATCTGCGCGGCCGTATCCATCAGCACCAGCGCCCGCAACAGCTCTGGCCGCTTCGCCGCCAGTCCCTGGCCGATCAGCCCGCCGATCGACAGGCCGATGAAGGTGATGTCGCGCAGCGCCAGCGCGTCGCATATGGCCTCGGCATCGGCCACCAGCGTTTCCATCGCATAGGGGGCGGGCGTCGCATCGGAGAGACCGTGGCCGCGCTTGTCGAAGCGCACGATCCGCAGCCCCTCGGGCAGGAGCGGCAGCAGCCGGTCCCAGACCCGCAGATCTGTCCCGAGCGAATTGGCGAAGACGAGCGTGCGGCCGTCGCGCGGCCCCTCGTCGCGAATATGCAGCGTGGTGCCGGAAATGGTGATCGTGTTCATGGCGCCTCCCCGCTGCGGTTATCGCATGACAGTTGCGGGTTAAAAATTATAATAAGCGAAATCGGAGTTAACTTCACGGTTATGCCATGCTGAGCCCCCATCTGCGCCTCAGGCATCTGCGCTGCTTTCTGGAGGTGGCCCGGCGGGGCAGCCTGTCCGCCGCGGCGGATGCGCTGCATGTGAGCCAGCCGGCGGCATCGAAAACCATCCGGGAGCTGGAGGAGATCGTGGGCACGGCGCTGTTCGATCGCTCCGGCCGCAATCTGGTGCTGACGGCGGCGGGGCGGGTCTATCAGAGCCACGCGGGCGGCGCGCTGGCCGAGCTGGAGCGGGCGCAGCGGCTGGCGCTGGATCCCCCGCGGGAGCGGCCGCGCGTGCGGGCCGGGGTTTTGCCCACGGCGGCCACGGGGCTGGTGCCGCGGGCGGCGCTGGCGTTCCGGCGCGGGCGCCCCGATGTGCTCCTGAACGTGATGACCGGGCCGAACTGGCTCCTGCTCTCGCTGCTGCGCGAGGGGCAGCTCGATCTGGTGGTCGGGCGCCAGCCGCCCGAGGGCAATTCCGAGGCGCTGACCTTCCGGCGGCTGTATTGGGAGCGCGTGGTGCCGGTGGTGCATCCGGGCCATCCGCTGCTGCGCGCGGACTGGGACTATGGCGAGCTCACCCGCTATCCGCTTATGCTGCCGCCCGAGGGCGCGCTGATTGCGGCGGCGGTGCGCGGCTGGATGCATTCGGTGGGCATCGGCCATCCCGAACCCGCGTTCGAGAATGTGTCGCTGGCCTTCGGCCGGGATGTCGTGCTGCATTCGGAGACCGTGTGGTTCATTTCCGAAGGGGTGGTGCGGCCCGAGCTTGCGGCGGGGACGCTGGCGGTCCTGCCGATCCGCAATGAGTTGCTGGGCGGCCCGGTCGGTATATCGCTGCGGGCGCAGACGGAGCCTGCGCCCGAGGTGGCGGCGCTGATCGCCGAGCTGGAGCATGCGGCGATCGGGATGGGGGCCTAGTAGGGCAGGCCGACGTAATTCTCCGCCAACTCCCGCCGCGCGGTCTCCGATTCCGCCAGATGGGCCAGCGTGGCGCGGCGCATCTGCGCGGAGAAGCTGTCCTCGCCGTCGAAGCGGTGCAGCATCGTCGTCATCTGCCAGCTGAAGCGCATCGCCTTCCAGATCCGGCTGAGCGCGCGCTCGGAATAGGCGTCGATGCCCTTCTCGCTGCCCTGTTTCAGCGCCTCGATCAGCGCCTGATGCAGATAGAACACATCCGATATCGCCAGGTTCAGACCCTTGGCGCCGGTCGGCGGCACGATATGCGCGGCATCGCCCACCAGGAACAGCCGGCCCCAGCGGAGCGGCTCGGAGACGAAGCTGCGCAGCGGCGCGATGGATTTCTCGATCGACGGCCCGGTGACGAGATGCGCAGCCGCGCTCGACGGAATGCGGCGGCTGAACTCCGCCCAGAACCGCGCGTCGGACCAGTCCTCGACCGTATCGGTCAGCGGCACCTGCACATAATAGCGCACCAGATTGGCATTGCGCATCGAGGCCAGCGCGAAGCCATGCGGCGAATTCGCATAGATCAGCTCGTCATGCACCGGCGGCGTACGCGACAGGATGCCGAGCCAGCCGAACGGATAAACGCGCTCGAACTCGCGCCGCTTCTCCTCGGGGATGGTCTTGCGGCTGACACCGTGGAAGCCGTCGCAACCCGCGACATAGGCGCAGCTCAGCGCCTTGCGCACGCCATTCAGCGTATATTCGACGCGGGCCTGCGCGCCGTCCAGATCCAGGATCTGCACGTCTTCGACACCGTGGATCACGGTGGTGCCCATCGCATCCTGCGCGCCGTACAGGTCCTGGGTGACCTCGGTCTGGCCATAGACCATGACGCGCTTGCCGGTCAGGGCCTTGAAATCGATATGCACCATCAGGTCGGCATCGGTGGTGTAGGTGCCGTCATGCGGGAAGCCCTCGGCATCCATCCGCGCGCCGACGCCGGCCTCGCGCAGCATCTCGACCGAGCCCCATTCCAGAATGCCCGCCCGGATCCGCGACAGCACATGCTCGCGGCTGCTGCGTTCGAGGATGACCGTGCTGATGCCGGCCCGGTTCAGAAGTTGCGACAGCAAAAGCCCCGAGGGCCCGCCGCCGATGATGACGACCTGAGTATCCATGATGATGTTCCGCTGGTTCTCCCTGTGCCGGTTCTAGCGCGCCGAGGCCGGGGCGCGAATGGACGTGACAGGCAAAGGATGGTATCATTCAGGCATGTCGTTGGCATCGCAAATACCTGTCTTCAATCTCTTCGGCGAAACCGGGGCCTTTCCCGACGTGGTGCATTGCGAGCGCATTCGCGACCGCGCGCGCCTGCATGACTGGGAGATCGCGCCGCATCGCCACCGCGAGATGGCGCAGGTGTTCTACATGGAGCAGGGCGCGGCGCGGGCGCGGCTGGATGGGCGCGAAATTCCGTTGGAGGATGGGATTTTCCTGTTCGTTCCGGCGCAAGTCGTGCATGGCTTCGCCTTCAGGCAGGGGGCGGAAGGGCTGGTGCTCTCGTTCCCGCTGACGCTGGTTTCGGGGCTAGCCGGGGCATCGGCCGGGCTCGGGGCGCGGCTGTCGCGGGCCTTCGCGGCCCGGGCCGATGAACGCGCCGCCGCGCTGATGCGGCAGATCGCCGATGCCTTCGCAGGCCATGGCACTTTTCGCGCGCCTCTGCTTGCGGGCTTGGCGCAGGCCCTGCTGGCGGTGGTGGCCGAGGCCGGGGACCGCGCCGCGGCCGAGACCCAGCCCCTCGCGCAGCGCCGGATGATCGCCTTCGATACGCTGCTGGCGGAGCATCTGGCCGATGGGTGGAGCGCTGCGGATTTCGCCTCGGCGCTGGCAATGTCGCCGGGGCATCTGAACCGGATCTGCCGCGCGGCGACGGGGGCGAGCGTCAGCCGTCATATCGAAACCGCCCGGATGACCGAGGCCCGCCGCCTTCTGGCCTTCACCCGGCTGCCGGTGGCCGAGATCGGCTATCGCCTCGGGTTCTCGGACCCGCCCTATTTTTCGCGCAGGTTCCGCGCGGTGACGGGCGAAACCCCCTCCGATTACCGCGAGCGCTTCGCGGGCTAAGCGCATCCGGGGGCTGGAATCCGGATCGGCTTTGTGTTGTGATGGCAACATAATCAAGAGGAGGAGATGCGCCATGAGCTGGCTGCAGCTGGAAGGAAAAACCGCCGTCATCACCGGGGCGGCGGGGGGCATCGGCATCGCGCTGGCGCGCAGCTTCGCGGCCGAGGGGGCGCGGGTGGTCCTGCTGGACCGGGATGCGGATGCGATTGCGGCGCTCGCGGCCGAGATCGGGCAGGGCGCCGAAGCCCGCCCCTGCGACTTGTCGAAGGCCGAGGAAATTGCGGCCGCGGCGGAAGGAATCGCTGCGGATGTTCTGGTGAACAATGCGGGCATTCTGCGGCCCGGGCCGCTCGAGGCGGTGTCGGAGGCGGATTGGAACCTGATGCTCGCGGTCAATCTCACCGGCTGCCTGCTCACCGCGCAGGCCTTCGGGCGCGGGATGCTGGAGCGGGGCCGCGGGGCGCTCGTGCATGTCGCCTCCATCGCCGGGAGCCAGCCGCAGCCTGCAAGCGGCGCCTATTCCGTCTCCAAGGCCGGGGTGGTGATGCTCTCGCGGCAGCTGGCGGCAGAATGGGGGCCGAAGGGCGTGCGCTCGAATGTGGTGAGCCCGGGGCTGGTGCTGACGCCGATGTCGGAGAAATTCTACGAGAACCCGGAGGTGAAGGCGCGCCGTGAGCAGATCGTGCCGATGCGCCGGATTGCCACCCCGCAGGATATGGCCGATGCGGCGCTGTTCCTGGCCTCGCCGCGGGCGGGATATGTCACCGGGCAGGAGATCGTGGTGGATGGCGGCCTGTCGCAGGTGCTGATGGGGCTGGTGCCGCGGCCCGGCTATTGAGGCCGGTACGGCGCGAGGCCCGGCGCGAACCGGGCCCCGCGCGTTTGGATCAGGCCTTCTGGCGGAACACCTGGGTCAGGCTCAGCGCCACGGCGCCGAGCAGCCCGACCACGGAGAACACATAGAAGCCCCAGGGATGGCCGATACCCATCGACACCAGCGTACCCCCGAGCAGCGGCCCGGTGATTGCGCCGAGCCGCCCGACCCCGGCCGACATGCCAAGCGCGGTGGCGCGCACGGCGGGCGGATGGTTCGCGGCGGTGAAGGCATAGACCAGCACCTGCGCCGAGAACACGAAGCAGCCGGTGAGGAACACCATCGGATAGAGCAGCGTCGCGGGCATTTTCACCGACAGCGCGGCCAGCAGCACGGCGCCGCACAGGAACCACAGGAGTGCCGCGGGCTTCAGCCCGATCCGGTCGCCGACGCGCCCTGCGACCAGCAGCCCGCAGATGGCGCCGGCATTCAGCAGCAGCAGCAGCCAGAGCCCGCCGGTGAGGCCATAGCCCGCGGCGACCATCAGCTTCGGCAGCCAGGTATTGAGCGCATAGACCAGCAGCAGGCCCATGAACGAGGTGACCCAGATCGCGATCGAGTTGCGCAGGAACGGGTGGCGGAACAGCGAGCCGAGCGAGGCCTTGGCTTCGGTCGCGGCGGGGGCGGCGAGCTCGAGCCCGTATTCGGCGGCCAGCGCCTCGGCATCCGAGCGGCGGCCCTTTGCCAGCAGGAAGGAGGGGGATTCAGGCAGGTATTTCAGCATCAGCGGCGCCAGGATCAGCCCCGGAACCGCGCCGACGAAGAACATTGCGCGCCAGCCGAACAGCGGCAGCAGCAAAAGCCCGAGGAGCGCCGTCGCGACCGCGCCGACGTGGTAGCCGGTCATCACCGAGGTCGAGGCCTTGCCAGCCTTTCCGCGGGAGAATTCGGTCACCATGGCGATGGCGGTCGGCAGGCAGCCGCCAAGACCGAATCCCGCGAGGAAGCGGAACAGCCCCAGCTGCACATAATTCGTGGCGAAGCCGCAGGCGAGGGTCAGCACCGAGAACGCCAGCACCGCCCAGATCATCGCCTTGCGCCGGCCGAGCCAGTCGGTCGCAACGCCGATCGACAGCGCGCCGATGGTCATGCCAACGAGGCTGATGGTGGAGACGAAGGTCGCCTCCGCGGGGCTCATCCAGGGCGTCTCGCCGCCGGTGAGGGTGGGGATCAGCGCGCCGAGGACGACCAGATCGAAGCCGTCGAGGACGACGGCGATCCAGCACAGCAAAGCGACGGTGCGCGTCGACGCGCTCCGGGACGGGGTGGGGGCCACGATAGTCTCCTTCCTGAATCCGGACGGGGGCTCCTCAACCCGAAAGGGCGCCGTTGCCGGGGCGCTTCCGTCCTTTCGGAGGACAGTAGAGGCGGGGTTTCGGTGCGGCAATATGTCATGCCCTGCCGAAAACATGATATTTTCCGGCGTTTTCATAACCTGCTGGTTAAATTCGGCGCCTCAGGGCACCGCTTTGTGTTTTCCCGCGCGCGAATTTCCCTTCCGGGGTTTGGACTTGCGCGCGGATGGTATAGTCAGGCCTCAGGAGGGCCCATGGATCAGGACCATTTCGATCTTCGCCGCTGCATCGGCGCGCTGAGCACCAGCTTCTCCAGCCGACTCGGCGCCGGAGCCTCGCAAGAATACCATCGCCGGTTCGGAATCGGCGTCGTCGAATGGCGGGTGCTGTGCCATCTGGCCACCACGCCCTGGGACAATGTGATCGCGATGGCGAATTCCATCGGGCTCGACAAGAGCTCGGTCAGCCGCGCGCTCTCGGGGATGGAGACGCGCGGCCTCGTGGAGATGCGCGACGGGGCGCGGCGCAAGCGCGAGGCGGCGCTGACCGATGCCGGCTGGGCGCTGCACCGCGAGGTGCTGCCGGTGGCGCGGGCGCGGGAAGCGGCGCTGCTCGACGGGTTCTCGCCGGAGGAATTCGAGACCCTGCTCGACTATTTCCACCGGCTGATCGGCAATCTGCCGAAGGTCGAGGAGGATGCGCAGGGCCGCCTCCCTCAGCCTAGCGACGGCAGCGACGCCGCGCGCAGCAGCCGGTCCTCCTGAGCCACGACCAGATGCCCGGAGGCCTTCAGATAGGCCGGGAAATCCGGGTGGCTGTCGCGCGCGGCCCAACGAGCCTCCATATCGGCGAAATCCCGATAGGCCCACAGATGCACGACCTGGTTCAGCGGCCCGACCGTGCTGGTATAGAACCCGATCGGGGCGCCGAGCGTCTCGATCAGCACCGGCATTGCCAGCCGGTCGAAGACCTCCAGGAATTCGCCCATCTTGCGCGGCGCGATGGTGTAGTAGCGCAGGTTGACCAGCGGCCGGTCGGCAGCAGTGAACATCTCTTTCCTCATTCTGCCGCGAGGCGCGCCGCGCGGGATTTGATCCGCCCCGCCATGGAGAGCGCGGCGACATAGCCGAAGGTCATGGCCGGGCCGATGGTGATGCCGGCGCCGGGATAGGCCCCGCCCATGATCGAGGCGGCGTCGTTGCCCGCGGCCCAGAGGCCCGGGATCGGCGCGCCCTGCGCATCCAGCACCCGCGCCTGGGTATCGGTGACGAGGCCCGGGAAGGTACCCAGATCCCCCATCACGATGCGCAGCGCATAGAACGGGCCCTGTTCGACGGGCGCGACATTCGGGTTCGGCCCATGGTTCGCATCGCCCAGGTAGCGGTTGAAGGCCGAGGTGCCGCGGCCGAACTGCCGGTCCTCGCCCTGGCGGGCACCGTCGTTGTAGGTCTTCACCTCATCGGTGAGGGCTGCGGGATCCACGCCGATCTGGCGCGCGAGCTCCTCCAGCGTGCGGCCGCGCTTCAGGTAGCCCGAGCGCAGATGCGGGCCGAGCGGCATCGGGTAGGGTTTCACATAGCCGATGCCGTATTTGCGGATGGTGCGGTGATCGGCGATCAGCCAGGCCTCGGTCTTGCTCTGGCCGCGGCAGGCCGCGATCATCGCCGCGCCGACATCATGATAGGACCAGCTCTCGTTCACGAAGCGCCGCCCCGAGGCGGTGACCATGATGAAGCCGGGCTTGTAGCGGTCCACCAGATGCGGGAAGGCGATCTCGCCGCCGGGGAAGGGGACCTTGGACACCGGCATCCAGGCGGCCGCATTGGGCAGCCCTTCGGACATATGCCCGCCCGCGGTCTCGCCAAGCGCGATGCCGTCGCCGGTGTTGCCTTCGGGGACTGGGGTGAAATGCTCGCTGCCCTGCTGCAGATGCGGATAATGCGCCGCGATCCGCTTGCCGTCGCGCGCGAAGCCGCCCGCCGCCAGCAGCACGCCGCGGCTGGCCTGGATATCGCGGCGCTGGCCGTCGATGGTGGCGATCACGCCGGTGATCCGGCCGTCCTTGCGCACGAGCTCAGCCACCGGCGCATCGGTGACGACCTCTATTCCGAGGTCGAAGGCCGATTTCGCCAGCCGCGCCGCCAGCGCATTGCCCGAGGTCAGCTGCACGCCGCGGCCATAGCGGGCCAGATGCGTGAGATGCACCGCCAGCCGCTTTGCCACATAGGCCGCGGAGACGGGGGATTTGGTGAAGTTGAAGAAATGCTTGAGGTCGTTGTTAGAGGAATTGAACATCATCCCCATGAAGGTGATGGTCTTCAGCGGCTGGCGCAGGCGGCGGAACTCGCGCCCGAGGCGGCGCCCGTCATAGGCGGCCGCGGTGACCGAACGGCCGATCTGTACGCTGCCCTCCTGCTCGGGATGGTAATCCGGATAGAGCGTGCGGACGAATTTGACCTCGGTCTCCTTCTCCATGAAGCGCAGCATCTCGGGGCCATGGTCCAGATAGGCATCGATGAAATCGGCATCGTATTTGTTGCCGGCCTCGGCCTTCATATAGGTGTGGACCGCGGCACGGTCCTCCTTGATGCCCTCGGCCTCGTAATGCGGGTTCCCCTCCGTCGCGGTTCCGGCTTCGGCCGCAGTAAGACGCGGCCACCCCGGTGCCGCCATCCCTTTCCGGCCGGGGGCATGTTTTCGTAGAGCGAGGGAAAAGCCATCGCCGAGACAGGCCGCCCGCGCCCATTGCAAGATGGGGCAGCAAGCAGCCAGACGAGGGGCGCATGGAACAGCACGAAGATCTTGCCGGGGCGCTCGGCCGCGTGACGGGGTGGCAGGGGCGCGATGCGGTCATCGAGCCCGCGATCCCGGTGCTGGCCTCGCCCAGCTGGCGCGGCGTCGATGGCCTGCCGCTCGTGGCGCGCGACAGGGCCAGCGGCGAGACCCTGTTCATCAAGCAGATCCATCCCGACACGGCGTTCTACATAGACATCCCGGCGAGCTTCGATGCGGCGGTGAAGGCGGGCGAAATCGGCGTCGGGCCGCGGGTGCTGCTCGCGGATGCGGCGGCGGGGGTCCTGATCATGGAGGATCTGTCGGCCGAGGCGGGCTGGCGCGTGGCCGGGCTGGAGAAGGGCTACGACCCCGATTTCGTGGCGGCGGTGGTTGCGGCGCGCCGGGCCTATGCCGCGGTGGCCCCGCTTTTGCGCGAGGTGGATGTCTTCGCCGAGATCGAGAGCTTTTACGCCATGGCCCTGGCCGAGAAGGTGACGCTGCCTGCGGAGACCGGATGGATGGTCGATATGGCGCGCTAAGCCGCCTCCGCCATGGCGGGCCATGCCCCCGCGCGCGTGCCGGTGCAGGGGGATGGCAATGTGTCGAACATCCTGTGGCATGCCGATGGCCGCGTGCGGCTGCTGGATTTCGACCGGGCCGGCAATGGCGACCCGCTGGAGGATCTGGCCAGCTTCTTCAACGAGGTATTCGCCTTCGAGCCCGAGGCGCAGCAGGCCTTCGCCCGGCTCTGCCCGGAGGCTGGCGCCACGGATTTCGACCGGATGCGGCTCTATGCCTATGCCGACGATCTGCGGTGGGGGCTGATCGCGGCGATTCAGGGCACGCTGTCGGAGCGACGCGAGAACGAGTTCTACAAATTCGCCAACTGGCGGTTCGTGCGGGCGCGGATGGCCGCCCGCGATCCCCGCTTCGGCGAGCGCACGAGGATGGTCGCATGATCCGCAGGAAGCTGGGCGAGGCCCGTACCCGCTATGAGCAGGATGTGGAGGCCGCGATCCGCCGGGTGCCGCAATGGGTCGGGCGCGAAGTGAGCTATGGCATGCTGGTGGGCGGGCTGAACAACCGCAACTGGCGCATCGAGATCGGCGGCGACCCCCGGCGCTATTTCCTGAAGATCCCGGGCGAAGGCACGGAAATGTTCATCGACCGGGTCGCCGCGAACGAGGCGGCGGTGAATGCGCATGGCCTCGGGATCGGGCCGGAGGTGCTGTTCTTCGATCCGGCGGACGGGCTGGAGGTGCACGAATTCCTGGAAGGATACCGCGCCTGTACCACCACCGATTTCTCCGTGCCGCAGGTGCAGGACGCGGTGCTGGGGCTGTACCGCACGCTGCATGGCGGGCCCAAACTCTCGCTGACGAAAACGATCTTCGACCTGATCGACGAGCATCTGGAGCAGGCGCGGATGCTGAACGCCTGGATGCCGGAGAACCTGGACTGGCTGCTGCTGTACTACGAGCAGGCGCGGGCGGCCTTCACGGCATCGGGCTTCGATCTGGTCAGCTGTTTCAACGACCCGATGCCGGGGAATTTCCTCGTCAGCGACGGCAAGCCGATGAAGCTGATCGACTATGAATTCGCCTCCACCAACGAGCGCTCCTACGAGCTCGGGGTGCTGTTTTGCGAGATGTTTTTCGACGAGCCGAAGACGCTGGAGCTGATCGAGAAATACTACGGCAGCATCCGCTCCGATCTGGTGGCGCGGGTCTATGTCTGCCGCGCGCTCGCGGACATGAAATGGGCAAGCTGGGCCGTGGTGTCGCGCAAGCTGAACGACTGGGATTTCGACCTGCAGAAATACGGGGTCTGGAAATACATGCGCGCGCGGGATCTGTTCCTCGATCCGCGGTGGGACGGCTGGCTGCGCCAGCTCTGAGCCCCGGCACGCTGCCGGAAACGGAAAAGTGGATTGCCGGGAATTCTGGCGCGGGGGCGTTTCGCTAGACTGAGGCTCTGTCGGACCCCTCGCCCCACTCGGGCGGATCTCTCCGGAGCCGGACAAACCAGCGGGCCATGCATGCCCGGGCAACAATAATGACGTATGACAGGGAGATTTCGCATGATTTCAAGGAGAAACATCCTCCAGGGCGGCCTCGTCGGCGCGGCGGCGGCTGCGGTCGGGCGGCTCAATCCCGATTTCCTCTTCACCTCGGCCCATGCCCAGGCCGCG
This sequence comes from Paenirhodobacter sp., assembly GCF_041916475.1. GTDB lineage: Bacteria > Pseudomonadota > Alphaproteobacteria > Rhodobacterales > Rhodobacteraceae > Rhodobacter. Next base: position 90,525 of record NZ_JAYRZN010000003.1, on the reverse strand, counting down.
CGCTCGCTGCGCTTTCTGGGCGCCGAGGCGCTGACCGGCAACTGGGATCCGACGACGCATACCAACCTCGGGCAGCTGATCGTGGAGGGCTATGTCTTCGGCTATCTGACCCGCGCGCCGATGACGCCGGAGAAGCCCGAGGAGCTGATCTTCGAGCTGGCCACCTCGATGGAGCCGATCGACGAATACACGCTCGAGGTGAAGCTGCGCGAGGGCGTGAAATTCCACGATGGCACCCCCTTCACCGCCGAGGACGTCAAGGCCACGTATGAATATGGCTGCCAGCCCGACCGCCCGGCGCAGTGGTACCCGGGGCAGGTGAAGGTGGATGTGGTGGATCCGCTGACCTGCCGGATCAACACCAAAGATTATGGCTATCCGGCCTCGCTCTATATCTACCTGTCGTCGTTCCTGCCGGTGATGGCGGCGAAGGATGTGGCGAACAAGGCCCAGCTTTCGGCGCGGATGAACGGCACCGGGCCGATGAAATTCGTCGAACAGAAGGGCGATTCCACCTTCCTCGCCGCGAACCCGGACTATTTCCGCGGCGCGCCGAAGATCCCCGGCGTGGAATACCGCTTCGTCGGCGATACCACGACGCGTACCCTCTCGCTGATGAACGGCGAGGCGGACATGATCGAGCGGCTGGAGGCCGAGCAGGTCGATACCATCGCCAAGGACGACCGCTTCGTGATTCACAAGGCGCTTTCGGTGGAGAACAAATACCTGTTCTTCCGCTGCTCGAAGCCGCCGTTCGACAATCCGCTGGTGCGGCTCGCGGCCTGCCATGCGATCGACCGCGAGGGCATTCTCGATATTCTGGGCGTCTCCGGCGCGCCGAGCAAGGCGCATATCTCGCCGGTGAAATTCGGCTATGCCGAGGTGGCCGATTATCCGGAATTCGACCCGGAGAAATGCCAGGAGCTGCTCGCCCAGGCCGGCTATCCGAACGGCGAGGGCCTGCCGGAGCTGACTTATTACACCTCCGTGGGCTTCTATCCCAAGACCAAGGAATATGCCGAATACATCACCGCGCTGCTGCAGGAGCAGGGCTTCAAGGTCAATCTGCAGACGCTCGAAGTCGCGGCCTGGGGCAACCTGCTCTACGACAAGGAAGGCGGCGGCGAGGGCAACATGATCGACTGCGGCTGGTGCACCGGCTCGCCGGAGCCGGACCTGGTGCTGCGCACGCATTTCCATTCCTCGTCGAAGCGCATCACCGGCATCGTCGATCCGGAGATCGACGCGGTGCTGGACAAGGAGCGCAACGCCGCGACTGTGGATGAGCGCCGCAAGGTCCTGCAGGAGGAGACCCTGCCGACGATCGCGCGCAAGGCCCCGGCCTATTCGCTGTTCACCTCGGTGTTCATCCACGCCTACGCCAAGGGGCTCGACGGGCTCTACATCTTCCCGAACGGGATGCAGGACGTGTCGAAGGCCACGCTGAGCTGACTGCGTCCGGGGGGCAGGCGCCCCCCGGGCACCGGCCCGCCGCGTCCCGCGCCCGGGATCACGACAGGAACCGCTGATGATCTTCCTCGAATTCCTCCTCAAGCGGGTGCTGCAGGGGCTGCTGATCGTGGCCCTCACCTCGCTCATCATCTTCACCCTGCTGCGGGTGGTGCCGGGCGATCCGGTGCGGCTCATCGTGGGCGGCATGGCCCCCGACAACGTGGTGCAGGAAGTGGCCGAGAAGATGGGCCTGCGCGATCCGATCGTCGTGCAATACGGGCGCTACATGTCGCATCTGGTGACGGGAGACATGGGCCAGTCCTACCTCCGCCCCAAAAGCGGCATGGTCGCCGCAGGGGGCGAATATGTGGACCCGACCCGGGCCGACATGGCCGATGTCTGGGGCCTGATCCTCGAGCGGGTGCCGCTCACGCTGCTGCTCGCCGGGACGGCGCTGGTCTTTGCGCTGGCAATCTCTCTGCCCCTTGGCATCGCGGGCGGGCTCTATCCGCGGAGCTGGATGGCGAAGCTCGCCTTCGCGCTGCAGTCGCTGTTCGTCTCGATCCCGAATTTCTGGCTCGCCATCATCCTGATCCTGTTCCTGTCGGTGAAGCTCGGCCTGATCCCGGCGCTCGGCTACAAGGGCTTCGCCTATGTGATCCTGCCCGCGATCGTGCTGGCGGTGGAAATCGCGCCCTTCATCATCCGCACCCTGACCACATCGCTTTCCGCGGTGATGCAGGCCGATTTCATCGATGAGGCGCGCGTGCGTGGCCTGTCGCGGCGGCGCATCGTATTCGGCCATGCGCTGCGCAATTCGGCGGTGCCGCTGGTGAACCTGCTCGGGATCCAGCTCTCCACCCTGATCGGCGGCGTGCTGGTGGTGGAATATATCTTCGATTATCCGGGCCTCGGCCATCTCACCGTGGTCTCCGTCGTCGGGCGGGATTTCCCGGTGATCCAGGGCATCGCCATCTCGATCAGCGCCGTTTTCGTGTTCATCAACATTCTCGTCGATCTGGTGGCCTATATGATCGACCCGCGCGTGGAGCTGTGAGCCGATGACCGATATCACCGCCGCTCTCGCCCCGCCGCCTGCCGCCGCGCAGGGCTCTGTTGCGCGCCGGATCTGGGCCACCGCCTGGCGCAGCCCGGCGTTCCAGGCCGGGTTCTGGATCCTGCTGGTGCTGGTGCTCGCCTCGCTGATCGTGCCGGCGCTCTCGCCGGTGGATGCCACGAAAATGGCGATCAAGGAGAAATTCCTGCCGCCGCTGTTCCTGGGCGAGGGCTGGAGCTGGGCGCATCCGCTGGGCACCGATCAGCTCGGCCGCGACATGCTGATGCGCTGCCTCGTGGGGCTGCGCTATTCGATGATGATCGGCGTGCTGACCGTGGTCATCATGTTCGTCGTCGGCTGCGGGCTCGGGCTTCTGGCCGGGTTCAAGGGCGGCTGGTGGGACGTGATCATCATGCGCATCACCGATGCGCAGCTCTCGATCCCGATGATCATCCTCGCGATCACCATTCTGGGCATCTCGAAGCCCACCGTGCCCACGATCATCCTCGTTCTGGCGCTCTCGGGCTGGCCGCTCTATGCGCGGGTGGCGCGCAGCGCCGCGGTGACGGAGAGCGGCAAGGAATATGTGCGCGGGCTGCGGGTGCTGGGCGCGGGGGACTGGCGCATCCTGCTGCTCTTTGCCGCGCCGAACATCCTGCCGCCGATCGCTTTCGTCGCGGTGCTCGATATTGCGCGGATGATGATCTTCGAGGCGATCCTGGGCTTTCTCGGCCTCGGCATCCAGCCGCCAACGCCGAGCTTCGGCTCGATCATCGCGGATTCGCGCAAATACCTGATCAACGCCTGGTGGATCGGTACGAGCCCGGGCCTGTTCCTCGCGGTGGCGCTCACCGCGATCAACCTGATGGGCGCCGCCTTCGAGACCGCCCGCAACACTATCCACGGGAGCGCACGCTGATGACCCATCCCGTTCTGGAGGTCCGTGACCTGCATGTGGGCCTCGATGGCCGGGCGATCCTCGACGGCGTCTCCTTCCACGTCGCGCGCTCCGAAATCTATGGCATCTATGGCGAGAGCGGCGCGGGCAAGACCATCCTCGGCCGGGCGCTGGCGAACTGGCTGCCGGGATCGCTGCGCCAGACGGGGGGCGAGGTGCTGTTCCAGGGCCGCGATCTGCGCGGGCAGGGGGCGGGGGCGGTGAAGGTCGGGCGCGACATCGCCTATATCGGCGCGAAGCCGCAAAGCGCCCTCGACCCGACGGTGCCCGTTGGCGCGCAGATCGTGGAGAAGCTGCGCGGCCTGCGCCCGGAGCTCTCGGCCGCCGAGGCGCGCGCACGGGTGATGGCGCTTTTGCACGAGGTGCGCATCAACGCGCCCGAGGAGCGGTTCTACGATTACCCGTCGAAATATTCGGGCGGCATGATGCAGCGCGCGATGATCGTCGATGCGCTGTGCACCGATCCGGCGGTGCTGATCGCCGACGACATCATCCGCCCGCTGGACGTGACCGTCGCGGCGCAGATCGTCGGCCTCCTGAAGGAGCTGTGCCTGAAGCGGGAAATGGCGGTGGTGTTCCTGGCCTCATCGCTGCCGGTGCTGCGGCAGGTGTCGCACCGGGCGGCGGTGCTGCAGGGCGGGCGTCTGATCGAGGAGCAGCCGGTGGAGGAGCTTCTGGCCCATCCGCGCACCCGCTACACCGCCGCCGCCATCGCCCAGGTGCCGAAGATCTGGTCCAGCAACGATTTCCCCCCCGACCGCGCCCGCCCCGGGGACCGGCCGCTGATGGAGGTCTACAAGGTCAGCCGCACCTACAAGATCCGCAAGCGCGGCTCCTTCCGCGAGCATGTGGCGGTGCGCGCGGTGCAGGATGTGAGCTTCAACATCATGCCGCGCGAGAACCTCGGGATCGTGGGTGAATCGGGCTGCGGCAAATCCACGCTGACCCGGCTGCTGACCTGGCTGGAGCGGCCCGACAGCGGCGATATCGTGATGAACGGCACGGCGCTTTCCGGGCTCTCGGCCTCGCAGCTGCTGGAGAAGCGGCGCGAGTTCCAGCTCCTGCTGCAAGACCCCTACAATGCGCTGCCGCCGCGGGTGCCGGTGGGCCGGATGATCGAGGAGGGCCTGCGGATCCGCCGTGTGCCGCGCGCGGAGACGGTCGAGCGGGTGAAGGAGGCGATGGCGGCGGTGGGCCTGCCGGTGTCGCTCTATCACGACCTGCCCAATGCCTTGTCCACCGGCGAGCGGCAACGGATCTCCATCGCGCGGGCGCTGGTGCTGGAGCCGAAGCTCCTGATCCTCGACGAGACCCTCTCGGCGCTCGATCAGGGCGAGCAGGCGAAGCTGATCGAGCTCTTCGCCCGGCTGCAGGAGGAAAAGGACCTGACCTATGTGTTCATCTCGCATGATCTCGCGATGGTGCGGAAGGTCTGCAACCGGATCGGCGTGATGTATTTCGGCAAGATGGTGGAGATCGGAGACAACCGCTCGATCTTCTTCGAGCCGCAGCACGATTATACCAAGGCGCTGCTGTCGGCGGCGCCGACGCTGGACGAGAAACCCTTCGATGCGGCGCAGCTGGGCTTCGAGCCGATCCAGTAGCCCTCAGCAGGTGAAGGTGAGCCGCATGGCGGCGCGGTACGTCTCCCCGGGGCGCAGGATCACATCGGGGGCGCCGCCTGCAGGCATGTTCACCGCATTCGGCCAGGGCTGCGGCTCTAGGCAGATCGCGTCGTTCTGCAGGTAGGCGCGGCCCGCCTTGCCCGTCACCCGGCCATCGAGGAAATTGCCGGTATAGACCTGCAGTCCGGCCTGATCCGTCTCCAGCACCATGCGCCGGCCGCTGAGCGCATCATAGAGCTCGGCCTGGCCCGCATCGAGGCACAGGCAATGGTCATAGCCCGAAATCACCCCGCTGCGCACCGCCGTCAGCGGCTGCCGCCCGGTGCGGAAATCAAACGGGGTCGCGGCCACGGGGGCGGGGGGAAGCGGGATCATCGCACCATCCACCGGCAGGTAGCGCGCGGCCGGGACCGTCAGCCGGTACTCCAGCGCAGAGCGCGGCCGCGCGGCCAGCGCGCGCGCGCCTGCCAGCGCGAAGAAGCTGTGATTGGTGAGCGCGACCGGCGTCGCCGCATCGGTGGTGGCGCTGTGGGTGATGCGCAGGGCGGCGCCACCGGCCACGGCATCCAGCTCATAGCGCACCCGCGCCAGCAGCCGCCCCGGGAAGCCCTGATCGCCATCGGGGCTCAGCAGGGTGAGGCTCACGCAGCGGTCGTCGTGGCTCTCGATCTCCCACAGGCGGCGGTCGAAGCCATCGGGCCCGCCATGGAGCATGTTGGCGCCTTCATTCGCCGCCAGCATCACCCGGCGCCCGTCCAGCAGGAACGACGCCCCGGCGATCCGGTTCGCCACCCGTCCGACCGTCGCGCCGAAATAGCTGCGGTGCGCGAGGTAGCCCTGCAGGCTGTCGTGGCCGAGGACGATGTCGTCCACCGTGCCGTCGCGGCCGGGCATCTCCAGCGCCTGCAGGGCGGCGCCGAAGGGAATGATCCGGGCCGTGACCGGCCCCGCGCGGAGCGTGACCCGCGCGACCGGCCGGCCGTCTGGCATCTCTCCGAACGGTTCGATCATTCGTGGAATTCCTCCACCAGCCGGCGTTCGCCGAGCAGGAAGGCATCCGCCACCAGCTGCAGCGGCGAGAGGTCCACCTCCGACGCGCCCTGCGCGATCAGCGCGGCGAAGCGGGCATAGAGGCGGCGATATTCCTCATCGGAGGCGGTGATCGTCTCCGCGCCGTCCACCAGCAGCACCGCGCCGCCCTGCCGCAGCAGGATCTCCGGCCCCTCGGTTTCCACCCGGATGTCCCAGGTCTGCGGGCCGGTCTGGAGCCAGTCGAATTCGGCCTCCACCGGCGCGCCGGAGGCGGTGCGCATGCGCAGCCGTGCGGCGATCGGGGCCTGCTTGTTCGCGGGCACCTCGAGCACCGCCGCGGTCGGGTGCACCGGCTCCGGCAGGATCCGGGTCACCACCGAGAGCGCATTGATGCCCGGATCGAAGACCCCGAGCCCGCCGGGCTGCCAGATCCATTCCTGCCCCGGGTGCCAGTGGCGCACGTCTTCCTTCCAGGTCACGGTGACGCGGCGAATGCTGGCATGGGCCAGCAGGCGGCGCGCCTCCTCCACCGCGGCTGCGGCCCGCGAATGCCAGGTGGCATAGAGCGTGACGCCCCGGTCGCGGGCCATGGCGGCCAGCGTCTGCACCTCGCTCACGCTGGCGCCCGGGGGCTTTTCCAGCATCACATGCCGCCCGGCGCGGATCGCGGCCGCGGCCTGCTCGAACCGGCCCTGCGGCGGGGTGCAGAGCGAGACCGCCTGCATCTCCGGCTCGGCCGCGAGCATGGCCTCGATGTCGTGATAGGCGGGCAGGCCCTCCAGCGCGGCATTGCGGCTGGCAGTGGCGGTGAGCCGCAGCGCCGGCGTATCGGCCAAGGAGGGCAGGTGCTGGTTGCGGGCGATGGTGCCGAGGCCGACGAGCCCGAGGGTGATGGTCATGGGATGTCTCCGCAGAGGTCGAGCCGGAAGGCGGGTTCGGGTTTGCCCTGCACGGTATCTTCGGTGGCGAAGGTCGCGCCCGAAAGCGGCGCCTCCGCCAGCGCTTCGGGCGAGAGGCCCTGGGTGGCGGAGGTGCAGAACAGGGTGGTGTAATCCGCCCCGCCATAGGCCGGGCAGGTGGTGTGCGGCGCGGGGAAGCGGCGGCGCGCGCCGACTTCGCCGGTGGCCGAGACCGCGATGACCGCGCCCTCGCCCCAGAGCGCTATGCGCAGCGCGCCATCCGCGAGCGTCACCGCCCCATCCGGCCAGAAGCCGAGCTTCGCGAAATCCACGAACAGCTCCGGCTCCGCCGCGGGCCAGCCATCGGCATCCAGCGCCACCCGGAACAGAAGCGCGCGGTCGGTATCGGCGTAATAGGCGCAGCTGCGATCCGGGCTGAAGCAGATCGCATTCGGGATGGTGATATTGCCAAAGAGCCGCCGCAGCCCGCCCGCATGGTAGCGATAGATCGCCCCTGCGCCCGGTTCGGCGCCCTTGCCCATCGTGCCGATCCAGAAGCCGCCCCAGGGATCGGCGCGGCCATCATTGGCGCGCGTGGCCGGGTTGTCGGCCTCCAGCGCCGCCAGCCGCCGGGTGAAGGCCCCGCTGTGCAGATCGAAGACCGACAGCCCGGTCTCCGAAGCGATGAGCATCCGCTCGCGGTCGATCCAGGCGGCGGCCGAGCACATCTCGGGCAGGGCAATCTCGCGCGCCGGGCCATCGGCGCCGCGCGACAGCAGCCGCTTGCCGGTGATGTCGAACCAGAACAGCTCCTGCCGCTCCGGATGCCAGAACGCGCCCTCGCCCAGGGCGCAGATGCGCGGGTCGAACGGGGTCATTGCGCCGCCTCCGCCGCGTCATAGGCGGCCACGATGCGGGCTGCACGCAGGGCTACTTCCGCGGGCGCAAGCCCGGGCTGGTAAAGCGCAGTGCCGATGCCGAAGCCATCCGCCCCGGCCGCGCGCCATTGCGCGAAATTCTCGGGCCCGGCGCCGCCCACCGCATAGACCTGCGTGCCCTTCGGCAGCACCGCGCGCAGTGCCTTCAGCCCCTCCGGCCCGGCCATCGCACCCGGGAACAGCTTCAGCCCGCTCGCGCCCGCCTGCAGCGCGGCGAAGGCCTCCGTGGGGGTGAACACCCCCGGCCAGGACTGCATCCCCCCCGCCACCGTCGCGCCGATCACCGCCGCATCGGTATTGGGCGAGACCACCAGCCGCCCGCCCGCAGCCGCCACGCGGCCCACGTCCTCAACCGTCAGCACCGTGCCCGCCCCGATCAGCGCCACATCCCCGAAGGTGCGCGCCATGCGGGCGATGGAATCGAACGGATCGGGCGAATTGAGCGGCACCTCGATCGCGGTGATCCCGGCCGCGATCAGGGCCTCGGCGCAGGGCAGGGCCTCGTCTGGCCGGATCCCGCGCAGGATCGCGATGATGTTGCGTGTCATGAGTGCTCCTCCTGCCGTGCCCGCGCCAGCCCTTCGCAGACCAGCGCCGCGCCGTCCTGTGCCCGGGCCGCGATGCCACGCGCCGCGAGGGCGGTGATGTAACGCTCCGCGAGCGCGCCCGTTCCGATCACCACGCAGTCCTCCGCCACCGGCAGGGCGGAGACTTCGGCCCCGATCAGCAGGCCCGAGAGCCGCGCCCGCGCCGCGACCGGGCCGAGCCCCGCGATCAGGCTTTCCGCCCGCAGCGCGAAGAGCGCGCCGGGCACGCCGCCCGCGAGCCCCTCCGCGAGGCCCCGGGCGAAGGCTGCCGGATCGTCTCCCGCCTCCGCCACCGAATGGCGCAGCACGGACTGGCGCGACAGGAGCGCGAACAGCTCCCCCGTCATCCAGGTGCGAAAGCCGGTGACCTGCCCTGCCGCGATGCGCACATGCTTCGAATGGGTGCCGGGCAGGATCAGGCAGCCGGTGAAACCGGGGCTGCGGGCCAGGAACCCGGCGATCTGGGTCTCCTCGCCGCGCATCACATCGGCGGGCTCCGCCTGCGACAGGCCGGGGACGATCTGGACCGAAATGCGCGGATCGCGGGTGGCCACGCGCAATGTCTGCCCGGGGGCCACGGGGGCGCAGGGCACCGCGCGGTAGGGCGCCTCGGCCCAGCCCTGCCGCGCGCCCACCATCCCGCAGGCGATGACTTGCATCTCCCCCGGCCCGAGCCAGGGCGCGATCAGCCGCAGGAGCGCCGGCTCGAACTGGCCTGCGGCGAGGCTGCCCATACCGTCGGGGGCCTCGGCCTCCGCCAGTACGCGGCCGCCCTGCATCGCATAGGCGCGCAGGTTCGAGGTGCCCCAATCCACCGCGATCCAGTCGGGTGTCACCGCAGATCCTCCGGCAGCAGTTCTGGCGCGAGATTCTGATAGCAGACCGGCCGCAGGAAGCGCCGGATCGCCATCGTGCCCACGGATGTGGCGCCGAAATTGGTGGAGGCCGGGTAGGGGCCGCCATGGACCATGGCATCGGCCACCTCGACCCCGGTCGGGAAGCCATTGGCCAGCACCCGGCCCGCCTTGCGCTCCAGCACCGGCAGGAGCCGCGCGGCCAGTGCCGTATCGCCCGCATCCATGTGCAGCGTGGCGGTCAGCTGGCCCTCGAAGCCCTGCGCGAGCGGGATCATCTCCTCCGGGCTCTCCACCGTGACGAGGATGCCCACCGGGCCGAACACTTCCTCGGAGAGGATATGGTTCGCGGTGAAATCGGCCGCGGAGACGCGGAACAGGTTCGGCTGCGCGCTGCGGTCGTTGCAGCGGCTCAGCTGCACGGCCTCCACGCCCGGTTGCGCCGCGATCCGGTCGGTGCCGCGGCGATAGGCCTCGGCGATGCCCTCGGTGAGCATGACCTGCGGCGCGGTCTGCGCCAGCGCGGCCCTGGCGGCCTCCAGCACCGTATCCGCCTGCGCCGCGGGCGCGATGGCGATGCCGGGGTTGGTGCAGAACTGGCCCGCGCCCATGGCGAGCGACCCGGCCCAGCCCGCGCCGATCTCGGCGCCGCGGGCGGCGAGCGCCTCGGGGAGCAGGAACATCGGGTTGACCGAGCCCAACTCGCCGAAGAACGGGATCGGCACCGGGCGCCCCGCGCAGAGGTCAAACAGCGCGCGCCCGGCCCCGAGCGAGCCGGTGAAGCCCACCGCCTGGATCAGCGGATGGGTCACCAACGCCTCGCCCACCGCGCGCGCGCCGCCCTGCAGCAGCGAAAATACACCCGGATGCAGGGCGCAGCGCGCGATGGCCGCGGCAATGGCCTGGGCCACGATTTCCGACGTGCCGGGATGGGCCTCGTGGCCCTTCACCACCACCGGGCAGCCCGCCGCCAGCGCCGCCGCCGTATCCCCGCCCGCGGTAGAGAAGGCCAGCGGGAAGTTCGAGGCGCCGAAGACCGCGACCGGCCCGATCGGGCGTTCGATCATGCGCAGCTCCGGCCGGGGCAGGGGCTGGCGCTCCGGCAGGGCCGGGTCGATGCGGCGGTCCAGGTAGGTGCCATCGCGGATATGGGCCGCGAACAGGCGCAGCTGGCCGGTGGTGCGGCCGCGCTCGCCATTCAGCCGTGCCTCCGGCAGGCCGGTTTCGGCCATGGCGACGGCGGTGATATCGGCGCCCCGGGCCTCGATCTCCTCGGCGATGGCCTCGAGGAAGGCCGCGCGCTCGGCCCGCGTGCTGCGGCCATAGGACAGGAACGCCTCCTCGGCCGCGCGCCCCGCCCTGTCGGCGAGCTCCGCGGAGCCCGCCTGCACGACATGCCCCGCGCCCGTGACCGGCGTGGAGGTGAAAGTGCCCGGGCCATCGACCCAGTCGCCTGCAATCAGATGCCTGCCCTGCGCGGTGAATGCCATTGTGTGGTCCTTTCTTCTAGGGGGCGCGGAGCGGTCAGTGGCTGTCCTTGCCCACGGGATTGCCGCGGCAGCCCTTCAGGAAATCGAGATCGGCCCCGGTATCGGCGCCCTGCACATGCGCCTGATGCAGCCAGGCATAGCCGCTCTCGGGCAGATCATGCGTCGGCATCCAGGCGGCCAGCCGGGTGGCCAGCTCCTCGTCGGAGATATCCAGATGCAGCCGCCGGTTCGGCACGTCGAGCTCGATCATGTCGCCGTTGCGCACCACTGCGAGCGGCCCGCCGGCTGCGGCCTCCGGCGAAGTATGCAGCACCACGGTGCCATAGGCCGTGCCCGACATCCGCGCATCCGAAATCCGCACCATGTCGGTGATGCCTTTCTTCAGCACCTTGGGCGGCAGGCCCATGTTGCCGACCTCGGCCATGCCCGGATAGCCTTTGGGGCCGCAGTTCTTCAGCACCATCACGCAGGTTTCGTCGATATCCAGCTCCGGATCCTCGATCTTGGCCTTGTAGTCGTCGATGTCCTCGAAGACCACGGCGCGGCCGCGGTGCACCAGCAGGTGCTCGGAGGCGGCGGAGGGCTTCAGCACGGCGCCATTGGGCGCGAGGTTGCCCTTCAGCACGGCGATGCCGCCATGCGCGGTGAGCGGCCTGTCGGCCGGGAGGATCACATCCTCGTTCCAGTTCACCACATCCTTCACCTCGTCCCAGATGGTCTGGCCCGAGACGGTGAGCGCGCCCTTGTGCAGCTGGCCGTTTTCGCCCAGCCGCTTGATCACCACCGGCAGGCCGCCCGCATAGAAGAACTCCTCCATCAGGTATTTGCCGGAGGGCATCAGGTTCACGATGGTGGAGACATCGCGCCCGCAGCGGTCCCAGTCGTCGAGCGTCACATCCACGCCCACCCGGCCTGCGAGCGCGAGCAGGTGGATCACCGCATTGGTGGAGCCGCCGATCGCGCCATTGGTGCGGATCGCGTTCTCGAAGGCCTGCTTGGTGAGGATGTCGGAGGGCTTCAGATCGTCCTTCACCATTTGCACGATGCGCCGCCCCGACATCTGCGCCATCACCCGGCGGCGGCTGTCCACCGCGGGGATCGCCGCATTGCCCGAGAGCGCCATGCCCAGCGATTCCGCCATGGAGGCCATGGTGGAGGCGGTGCCCATGGTGTTGCAGGTGCCCGAGGAGCGGCTCATGGAGGCCTCGGCCTCCAGGAACTCGTCCTGGGTCATCTCGCCCGCCTTCACCATCTCGGAGAATTTCCACAGATGGGTGCCCGAGCCCACCCGCTCGCCGCGGAAATAGCCGTTCAGCATCGGCCCGCCGGTGACGACGATGGAGGGGATGTCGCAGCTCGCAGCCGCCATCATCAGGCTCGGCGTGGTCTTGTCGCAGCCCACGAGCAGAACCGCGCCGTCGATCGGCTGGCCACGGATGGTCTCCTCGATGGCGAGCGCGGCAAGGTTGCGAAACATCATCGCGGTCGGCCGGAAGGTGTTTTCCGAGGCCGAGAACACCGGCACCTCCACCGGGAAGCCGCCCGCCTCCCAGACCCCTGCCTTCACTTTCTCCGCCAGTTCGCGCAGGTGCCCGTTGCAGGGCGTCAGATCCGACCAGGTGTTCAGGATGCCGATGATCGGGCGCCCGTCGAACAGGTCGTGCGGGTAGCCCTGGTTCTTCATCCAGCCGCGGTGATAGATCGTGTCGCGGGAATTGCCGCCATACCAGTGCTGCGAGCGGAGCGGGCGCGGCCAGGGAGCGGGCGTGAAGCTGGACATGGGGGCCTCCTAGAGGGTGACGACCGCGGCGAGGCCCCGATCGGGGGCCACGGCGAGGGGGTTGCTGAGCGCGAGGCCGAAGGCCGGGGCCGAGATTTCGAACACGTCGCCTGCCTGCGGGGTGATCTTGTCGGCGAAGCTGAGCGTCGCGGTGCCGAACATGTGCACATGCAGATCGCCCGGGCGGCGGAACGGCGCGTATTTGAAGTTGTGGTGCTCGAGGTTCGCGATCGTGTGCGACATGTTGTCCTCGCCCGAGAGGAACGGCTTGTCGAAGATCACCGCGCCGCCGCGCAGGATCCGCGAGCGGCCCTCGATATGGCGGGGCAGGGGGCCCACCAGCAGCTCCGGCCCGAAGGCGGCCGGGCGCAGCTTCGAATGCGCGAGGAAGAGGTAGTTGATCTTCTCGGTCACATGATCCGAGAATTCGTTGGCGAGCGAGAAGCCGATCCGGAACGGCGTGCCATCCGGCCCGATCAGGTAGAAGCCCGCGATCTCGGGCTCCTCGCCGCCATCGAGCGCAAAGCCCGGCGAGGTGAGCGGATCGCCCGGCGCCACGGCCTCGGTGCCCGGCCCCTTGTAGAACCATTCGGGCTGCACGCCCACCGCGCCCTCGGCAGGCTTGCCGCCCTCGATCCCCATGCGGAACATCTTCATCGAATCCGAGATCTGGTCCGATTGCGCATGCATCGCATCGCGGGTGGAGGCGGAGCCGGTATGGGTGAGCCCGGTGCCGCACAGATACATCCGCGCGGGCTCCGGATGCCGGACGGGCACGTCGAGCTTGCCCGCCGCGGCCAGAGCCGGAAGGTCCACCGTCTCGCCGCCCTCGGGCAGCACATCGGCGAGCTTCGCGCCCCGGGCGATGGCGCTTGCGGCGAGGTCATAGATCGTGGCGCCCGGGATCAGGGTTGCCTTCTCCGCCCGGCGCAGGATCACCCCGCCGGCTTTCAACTGGCTCAGATGCATTGGATCAGCCTTGCTTTTGCTTGTTGTAGACGTCGAAGATCACGGCGGCGAGCAGCACCAGCCCCTTGATCATCTGCTGGTAGTCGATGCCGATGCCCATGATCGACATGCCGTTGTTCATCACCCCCATGATGAAGGCGCCGACCACCGCGCCGATCACCTTGCCGGTGCCGCCCGAAGCCGAGGCCCCGCCGATGAACACTGCCGCGATCACGTCGAGCTCCAGCCCGAAGCCCGCTTTCGGCGTTGCGGTATTCAGCCGCGCGGCGAAGATCAGCCCGGCCAGCGCCGCGAGGAAGCCCATGTTGACGAAGGCGAGGAAGGTGAGCCGCTCGGTCTTGATGCCCGAGAGCTTCGCGGCCTTGGCATTCCCGCCGAGCGCATAGATCCGCCGCCCGATCACCGTGTTCTGGGTGATGAAGGCATAGATCATGGTCAGCACCGCCATGCTCACGAGGACATTGGGCAGGCCGCGGAAGGTCGCGAGCTTGTAGCTCAGGAACAGCAGCGCGCCGGTAACGATGATGTTGCGCAGCCAGAAGAAATTCGCCGGTTCGCCGGTGATGCCATAGGCCGCGTCGCGCGCCCGCGCCTTCAGCCCCGTCCAGATGATCGCGACGGAGGCCACGATGCCCACGCCCATGCACAGCAGGTTCAGGTTGCGCTCGCCGAAGAGCGCGCCCGCGCCCTGGGTCAGGCCTTGCGGGAACAGATCCGGAATGAAGCCGGTGGAGAGGCGCTGGAACTCCATCGGGAACGGGCCCACCGACTGCCCGTTCAGCAGCCACAGCGAGGCGCCGCGGAACACCAGCATCCCCGCCAGCGTCACGATGAAGGAGGGGATCTTCCAGTAGGCGACCCAGTAGCCCTGCGCCGCGCCGATCACCACGCCGAGCGCGAGCGAAATGATCACGGTGAGCCAGACCGGCACGCCGAACTGCACGATCAGCACCGCCGCCAGCGCCCCGATGAAGCCCATCACCGAGCCCACCGAGAGGTCGATGTTGCCCGAGACGATGACGATCAGCATGCCGAGCGCCATGATGATGATGTAGCTGTTCTGCAAGAACAGGTTGGTGATGTTCACCGGCCGCATCAGCGTGCCGCCGGTGACGATCTGGAAGAACACCATGATCGCGATCAGCGCGAACAGCAGGCCGTATTCGCGGATGTGGGATTTGAGATAGCCGGTCAGATCGGTCTTGCCGCCGCCCGTGGCTTCGGTGGATTGCATCGCCATTCCCCTTACTCCGTGACGATGAGCGACATGATGCGCTCCTGGCTGGCCTCGGCGGCACTGAGCTCGCCCACGAAGGCCCCTTCGTTCATGACATAGATCCGGTCGCACATGCCGAGCAGCTCGGGCATCTCCGACGAGATCATCACCACCGCCTTGCCCTGTGCGGCCAGCTCGTTGATGATCGTGTAGATTTCGTATTTCGCGCCGACGTCGATGCCGCGCGTAGGTTCATCGAGGATCAGCACCTCGGGCCCGGTGAACAGCCATTTCGCCAGCACCACCTTCTGCTGGTTGCCGCCCGACAGGTTGCCCACCTTCTGCATCACGCTGGGCGTGCGGGTGGCCATGGCGCGGCGGTATTTCTCGGCGACGGCGGTTTCCTCGGCCTCGTTCAGCACGCCGGCTTTGGAAACGCCGGGCAGGTTCGCGAGCGTGGTATTGAAGCGGATGCTTTCATCCAGCACGAGGCCCAGGTGCTTGCGGTCCTCGGTCACATAGGCGAGCCCGGCCGCGATCGCGCGCGGCACGTCCGAGACATCCACCGACCGGCCGCGCATCTGCACCTCGCCCGAGATGTTGCGCCCCCAGCTGCGCCCGAAGATCGACATGGCGAGCTCGGTCCGCCCGGAGCCCATCAGCCCGGCGATGCCCACCACCTCGCCCGCGCGCACCGCGAAGGAGATGTCCTCGATCACCTGCCGCTCGGCCTGCTCCGGGTGCCAGACGTTCCAGTTCTTCACCTCGAGCACCGTCTCGCCCGGGTTCGGCGTGCGCTCGGGGTAGCGGTGCGACATGTCGCGCCCGACCATGTCGCGCACGATCTTGTCCTCGCTCAGCCCCTTGGCATCGAGCCGTGACACCGAGGTGCCGTCGCGGATCACGGTGACGGTATCGGCGACGTAGCGCACCTCGTTCAGCTTGTGGCTGATGATGATGCAGGTCACGCCCTGCGCCTTCAGCTCCAGCATCAGATCGAGCAGCTTCTTCGAATCGTTTTCCTGCAGCGCCGCGGTCGGCTCGTCGAGGATCAGCAGCTTCACGTCCTTCGAAAGCGCCTTGGCGATCTCCACCAGCTGCTGCTTGCCGACGCCGATGGTTTCCACAAGCGTGCCCGGCGCATCGCGCAGCCCAACTTTCGCCAGAAGCTCCTCGGTGCGGCGGTAGGTTTCCTTCCAGTCGATCACGCCGCGGGTGGCGCGTTCGTTGCCGAGGAAAATGTTCTCCGCAATCGAGAGCTGCGGCACCAGCGCCAGTTCCTGGTGGATGATGACGATGCCGCGGCTCTCGCTGTCGTTCAGGTCGCGGAAGGTGGCGGTGGCGCCATCATAGCGGATCTCGCCGGTGTAGCTGCCATGCGGATAGACCCCGGACAGGACCTTCATCAGCGTGGATTTCCCGGCGCCGTTCTCGCCGCAGATGGCGTGGATCTCGCCTTTGGCGACCGAGAGATTCACCCGGTCGAGCGCCTTCACCCCGGGGAATTCCTTGGTGATGTCGCGCATCTCGAGGATCGTGGACATGTGGCCTCCCTCCTTGGATGGGCCGCCCAGCGGGGCGGCCCCCCGGTGTCACTTCAGCTGGTCCGCGGTGTAGTAGCCCGAGCCCACGAGGATCTTCTCGTAGTTGCTCTTGTCCACCTCGACCGGATCCAGCAGGTAGGACGGGACGATCTTGACGCCGTTGTTGTAGGTCTTGGTGTCGTTGACCGGCGGCTCCTTGTCCTGCATCAGCGCATCGACCATGCCGACGGTGACCTTGGCCAGCTCACGGGTGTCCTTGAACACGCTCGAATACTGCTCGCCCGCCACGATCGACTTGACCGACTGCACCTCGGCATCCTGGCCGGTGACGATCGGCATCTTCAGGTCGCCCGAGCCATAGCCCACGCCCTTCAGCGAGGACAGGATCCCGATCGACAGCCCGTCATAGGGCGCCAGCACGCCGTTCACATGGCTTTGGGTGTAGTTGGCCGAAAGGATGTTATCCATCCGCGCCTGCGCCACCGCGCCGTCCCACCGCAGGGTGCCGACCTTGTCCATGCCGGTCTGGCCGGAGGGGATCTTGATCTCGCCCTTGTCGATCATCGGCTGCAGCACCGACATCGCGCCATTGTAGAAGAAATAGGCGTTGTTGTCGTCGGGCGAGCCGCCGAACAGCTCCACGTTCCACGGCTTCACATCGGGGAAGCGCGCCTTCAGCCCATCGACGAGCGACGTCGCCTGGATCACGCCGACCTTGAAATTGTCGAAGGTGGCATAATAATCCACGTTGCCGCTGTCGCGGATCAGGCGGTCATAGGCGATGACCTTCACCCCGGCCGCGGCGGCATTGTCCAGCGCGTTCGACAAGGTGGTGCCGTCGATCGCCGCGATCACCAGCACGTTGACGCCCTTCGTCACCATGTTCTCGATCTGGGCGAGCTGGTTCGGGATATCGTCCTCGGCATATTGCAGGTCGGTGTCGTAGCCCGCGGCCTGGAACTGTTTCACCATGTTGTTGCCGTCGTCGATCCAGCGCGCGGAGCTCTTGGTCGGCATCGAGATCCCGATCAGGCCCTTGCCCTCGGCATGCAGCTGGGCGGTGAGCGCGCACAGGCTCACGGCGAGCGCACCCGCCATCTTCAAGAAGTTCATGCTGTCCTCCCTTGCGGGGCCCAACGCCCCGCCCTCCCTCCCCGGTGGGGAGCTGATCTTCTGTAATCGCGCATGACATACCGATCAAATACCAATATCATGGAGTCGGATAACTTTATTGGTATGATGGATGGCGGATTTTCTGGCGAACATGCGCCCTGTGCAGAGCCGGCTTGTCGTGGAGATCGCCGAGGGCGGCCAGCTGCAGGGCGCGGCATCGGCCTGTGGCATGACCCAGCCGGCCGCCTCGCGGATGCTGGCCGAAATCGAGAGCCAGCTCGGCACCCGGCTTTTTACCCGTACGCCGAAGGGGATGGAGCCCACCCCCGCCGGGGCGCTGGTGGTGCATCATGCGCGGCGGATCATCCGCGACCTGGCCCGGCTCAGCGCCGATTTCGCCGAGATGCGCGCGGGGCGCGGCGGCTCGGTGCGGGTGGGCGCGGTCACGGGCCCGGCGCTCGGGCAGCTGGTGCCCGCGATCCGCTGGCTGAAGGCGCGTGCGCCCGGGGTCGATGTCGCGGTGGAGGTGGCGCCTTCGCAGACGCTGGTGCAGGCGCTGGAGCGGGGCGATCTGGATTTCGCGCTGGCGCGGCTGCCGCCCGATGTGAATGACCGCGCCTTCGAGATCGAGCCCGCGCGCGACGAGATCGTGCGGATGATGGTGCGCGAAGGCCATCCGATGCTCGGGCGCGGGCCGGTGCCGTTTAGCGCGCTTGGCCATCTGCCCTGGATCCTGCAGGACCATGGCACGCCGATCCGCCGCGCGATCGAGGCGGCCTTCCACGACGAGGGCCTGGGCGCCCCGGCCGATGTGACCACCACCTCCTCGCTGCTGGTGATCGTGGCGCTGCTGCGCGATTCCGATGCGATCGCGCCGATGTCGCAGGAGGTGATGGATCTGATGCTGGAGCCGCCGGTCTCGGCGGGGTTCCGGCGGCTGGAACTGAACCGCCTGGTGACCGTGGAGCCCTATCTGATCCTGCGCCCGCGCGGGCGCGAAATGTCGCGCGCGGCGGAGCTGCTGTTCGCGCGCACCCGCGACACGATCCGGCATTTCTGAGGCGGGGGCCGGATGATCTATCTGCTGCGGCATGGCGAGACCGAATACAACCTTCAGGGCCGCTATCAGGGCTGGACGGATTCGTCGCTCACGGCGCGCGGGCGGGCGCAGGCGCGGGGCGCGGGGGCGCTGCTGGCGGGGCTGGTCGCGCGGCCGGAGATCTGGGTGAGCCCGCAGGCCCGGGCGCAGGAAAGCGCGCGGATTCTGGCGCAGGCGCTGCCCGGGGCGGTGCTGCGCACCGATGCACGGCTGCGCGAGCTCTCGCTCGGGCTGTGGGACGGGATGACGCGGGAGGAGGTCAAGGCCGGGTGGCCGGGGTTTCGCAAGGCGCGTCCGCCGCGGGAGTGGATTTTTCATGCGCCGCAGGGCGAGGGGCTGGCGCCCTTTCGCGCGCGGCTGGAGGCGGTGCTGCAAGCGGCCTCCGCCCGGCCGGAGGGGGTGGTCCTTGTTAGCCATGCCTTCTCGGGGCGGCTTCTGCGCGGGCTGCATGCCGGGCTGACGCTGGCGCAGGCGCTGCATCTCGATGCGGCGCAGGAGCTCGTGTTTCGGCTGCGCCCCGGCGGCGGGATAGAGACGCTCCGGATCGATTAGCCCGGCGCGGGCCAGCCCTTCCAGGCGATCAGGAAGCCCGCGCCGGTGGTGGCCCGGGCCATCGCCTCGGCCTCGGCGCGCGGGGCGCCTTGCGGCAGGTGCCCGGCCATGATCGCCGCGTCCAGCACCGTCACCGGCCCCTGCCGGAGCGCGAGCGTGAAGGGCAGCGGCCCGGTCTGCCACCAGGCGGGCCCCCGCGGCAGCCGCGCCATCACCTGCGGCAGCGCGCGGCGGAGCGCGCCGAAGGCCGGATGCCCGGTCGGCGCCGCGATCAGCGCATTCGAGAGCAGCAGGTGCGCGCCCGCCACCTGCCGCGGCGCGGGCTCGGCCAGAACCGAGAGGCCACGCTGCGGGAACAGCGCCTCGGGCGGCAGTTCGGGCTGGGCGGGGAACCAGTCGCAATCCAGATAGAGCCCGCCTTCGGCCTCGAGCAGGCGGTAGCGCGCGACATCCACCGCGCCCGGGATATCCCCCGCCGCGCACATGGCGCGCCAGAGCGGATCGGCGGTGATGCCCGCTTCCGCCAGCGCCGCCTCGTCCCACAGCCGGTAGCGCCAGCCGTGGCGCGCGGCCCAATCCGCCCAGGCCGCGCAGGCCGCGGGCGGCGGACCCCCGATCCAGACCTGATGCAGCAGCCGTGGCACCGGCTGCCCCGCTACCGCGACGCAGGCCGCGCGCAGGGCGGCATCGGCCGCGAACAGGCCTTCGAGCGCGCCGGCGGGGGGCACCGCCGTCGCCTGCAGCCCCGCCACGGCCACCTTGTCGTGTGCGATCTTGGCGATGCGCAGCCGCGCCGCATGCAGTTTGCGCGGCAGGCCGAGCAGGGTCGCCTCGCCCAGCACTCCCGCCTCCGGATCCGCGGCGATTCGCTCCAGATGCGCGCGGGCGGCCGCAATATCGCCGCTGCGGGCCTCGGCCACCGCCGCGGCGATTTCCGCGACCAGTCGCGCCTTGGCTGTCATCGGCTTCGTCTCCCTGCTCATTGCTCCCGGCAATTTCGCGCGCCGGAGCGGAAATTGCCATGGCGTGCTCCACATTCGGGAGGTTAAGTCTCGACAGGAGGGCGCCGTACCATAATCTTGACGGCAAAGGACGGGAGACCGGCTCTGGCTCAGACACAGACATCGGCACACGATCTGCTGCGCGTGGAGGGGCTGCGGGTGGATTTCCCGCTCCTGAACGGCACGTTTTCGGCCGTGGCCGGGGCGAGCCTGCGCATTCTGCCGGGCAAGGTCACGGCGCTGGTGGGCGAATCGGGCTCTGGCAAGAGCATCACCGGCCAGACGATCATGGGCCTGCAGCCGCCGCAGGCGCGTGTTTCGGGGCGGATCCTGTTCCACCCGGGCCAGGGCGCCCCGGTGGACCTGCTGAGCCTGCCGCGCGATGGCCGCGCGATCCGCGCGATCCGGGGCGGGCAGATCGGGATGATCTTCCAGGAGCCGATGACCTCGTTCTCGCCGCTGCATACGATCGGCAATCAGGTCTCGGAGGCGCTGCGCCTGCACGATCCGATGCCGCCCGCGGCACTGCGGGCGCGCTGCGAGGCGATGCTGGGGCGGGTTGGCTTCGCCGATCCGGCGCGGGTGTTCGACATGTATCCGTTCGAACTTTCGGGCGGGATGCGGCAGCGCGCGATGATTGCCATGGCGGTGATCTGCGGCCCGTCGCTGCTGATTGCGGACGAGCCGACGACGGCGCTCGACGTGACGATCCAGGCGCAAATCCTCGCGCTCATCCGCGACCTGCAGCGCGAGCGCGAGATGGCGGTCCTGCTGATCACCCATGATCTCGGCGTGGTGGCGAACCTGGCCGATGAAGTCGTGGTGATGAACCAGGGCAAGGTCATGGAATCCGGCCCGACGCGGGCGATTTTCACCGCGCCGACGCATCCCTACCTGCGCGGCCTGATGGAGGCGGTGCCGAAGCTCGGGCCGCATGGGCGCGAGCGCCTGCGGCCGCTGCGCGAGATCCCGGCCGAGGGCATCCATGCGCTGGCGCGGCTGCGCCGCCCGGCGGAGCTGCCCGCGGGCGGGCATCCGGAGCGGCCACTGATCTCGCTCCGGGGGGTGACGAAGGCCTTCGAGCAGCGCAGCCAGTCCTGGTCGCTCCTTGCGCGCAAACAGGCGCCGGTGAAAGCGGTGGACGACGTCAGCTTCGACATTTTCCGCGGCGAATGCCTCGGGCTCGTGGGCGAAAGCGGCTCGGGCAAGACCACGGTGGGCAAGATGCTGGTCCATGCCATCCGCCCCGATGCCGGAACGATCACCTATGACGATGGCGATCTGGTAGCCGATATCGGCGCGGCGGAGGGGGCGCAGCTCGCGGCGCTGCGCAGCCGGGTGCAGATGATCTTCCAGGATCCGGTGTCCTCGCTTTCGCCGCGGATGACGGTGGGCAGCATCCTCTCGGAGCCGCTCGATATCCATCGCCGCGGCACGCCTGCGGAGCGGCGCGCGAAGGTCGCGGCGCTGCTGAATGCGATCGGGCTCGGGCCGGGCGCGGCCAGCCGCTTTCCGCACAGCTTTTCGGGCGGGCAGCGCCAGCGCATCGGCATCGCGCGGGCGCTGGCGCTGGCGCCGGAGTTCATCGTCTGCGACGAGGCGGTTTCGGCGCTCGATGTCTCGGTCCAGGCGCAGATCCTGAACCTGCTGAAAGATCTGCAAAAAGAGCTGCAGCTGACCTATCTGTTCATCTCGCACAACCTGGCGGTGGTGAACTATATGGCCGACCGGGTGGCGGTGATGTGGCGCGGCCGTCTGGTGGAAATCGCCCCGCGCGAGATCATCATGGAGGCGCCGGTCCATCCCTATACGCGCGCGCTGCTGGCGGCGATTCCGGTGCCGGACCTGAACTGCCCGCTGGATATTTCGGCGGCGCGGGTGCCTGCGGGCGAGGCCGAGGCGCTCTGGCCCGAGGCCTTCCGCGAGAGCCCGGCGCAGCCCGCGGTGCTGACCGATCTGGGCGGCGGCCATCTGGTGCGGATGCAGCCGATAGCGGAGCGTGCGGCGGGAGGGATGCGATGAGCGGGCTCACGCGGCGCGAACTGCTGGCGGCGCTGGCGGCGGGGGCGGCCTTCGGCCCCGGCGCGGCGCGGGCCTATACCGGGCCTGCCTATCTCGACGCGGCGGTGGCGGCCGGGGAAATGCCGCCGGTGAACGGGCGCCTGCCGCTCGATCCGCGCGTGGTCGATCTGCCGCAGATCGGGCGCAGCACCGGGCGGCAGGGCGGCACCATCCGGATCCTGATCGGCGGCCAGCGCGACATTCGCTTCATGCCGATCAACGGCTATGCGCGGCTGGCGGGCTATGATTTCGGCCTGAACCTGCGCCCCGATATCCTCTCCTCCTGGGACGTGGAGGAGGACCGGATCTTCACGCTCAGGCTTCGCCGCGGGCACCGCTGGTCCGACGGGCACCCCTTCACCGCGGAGGATTTCCGCTACTGCTGGGAAGACGTGATCCTGCGCGACGACCTCGGCGGCATGCTGCCGGAGCTGCGGGTGGAGGGGCAGGGCCCGGTATTCGAGGTGCTGGACGAGACGGCGGTGCGCTACACTTGGCCCGCGCCGCTGCCCGATTTCCTGCCGATGCTGGCCGCGCCCTCGCCGGTGCGCATCTTCATGCCCGCGCATTACATGAAGGGGTTCCACCAGAGCTATACGCCGCAGGCGGAGCTCGATGCGCTGGTCGTGGCGCAGCGGGTCGATGACTGGCAATCGCTGCACCAGAAGATGAGCCGCGTCACCCGGCCGGAGAACCCGGACCTGCCGACGCTGGAGCCCTGGCGGCCGCGCACCCTGCCGCCGGCGCAGCAATTCGTCTTCGAGCGCAACCCCTATTTCCACCGGGTCGATCAGGATGGCCGCCAGCTGCCCTATATCGACAAGGTGGTGATGAACGTGTCGAGCTACGACATCATCCCCGCCAAGGTCGCCACCGGCGAAAGCGACCTGCAGGCCTTCGGCATCGGCTTTCAGGACTATACGCTGGTGAAGGAGGCCGAGGAGCGGTTCCGGATCAAGGTCGATCTGTGGACCCGCACGCAGGGCTCGCAGGTGGCGCTGCTGCCGAACCTGACCTGTTCGGACCCGATGCTGCGCGGGCTGTTCCGCGATGTGCGGGTGCGCCGCGCGCTGTCTCTGGCCATCGACCGCACCGAGATCAACAAGGCGCTGTTCTTCGGCCTGGCGCGCGAGAGCGCCAATACCGTCTTGCCGCAAAGCCCGCTTTACCGCGCCGAATATGCCCGGGCCTGGGCCTGGCACGACCCGGAGCAGGCCAATGCGCTGCTGGATCAGGCCGGGTTCTCGCCCATACGGCTCGATGGCTATCGCCGCCTGCCGGATGGCCGCAAGGCCGGGATCATGGTGGAAACCGCGGGCGAAAGCACGGTCGAGGCCGATGTGCTGGAGCTGATCGCCGACCATTTCCGCAAGGTGGGCATCGCGCTCTGGACCCGCGCCTCGCAGCGCGACCTGTTCCGCAGCCGCTCGATGGCGGGGCTGACATCGATGGCGGTCTGGATGGGGCTCGACAATGCCGTACCGACGGCGGAAATGCCGCCCTACGAACTCGCGCCCACGACCGAGGACCAGTATTCCTGGCCGCAATGGGGGGTCTATTACGCCTCCAAGGGCAAGCAGGGGATCAAGCCCGAGGCGCCGGAGGTGCAGGAGCTGGTGGATCTCGTCGGGCGCTGGCGCCGGAGCCGGAGCCATGACGAGCGGCTCGAGGTCTGGCACCGGATGCTGTCGATCCATGCCGATCAGGTCTATACCATCGGCACGGTGAACGGCACCAAGCAGCCGGTGGTGCGGGCGGCGCGGCTGCAAAACGTGCCCGACGAGGGGATGATCGGCTTCCAGCCAACCTCGATGCTGGGGATCTACATGCCCGATACCTTCTGGCTCCAGGACGAGGCCTAGCATGCTGCGCTACATCATCGGCCGGATCCTCGTGATGATCCCCACGCTGTTCGTGATCTCGGTGCTGGTCTTCACCATCATCGAACTGCCGCCGGGCGACTATTTCGAGAGCTACGTGCAGGAGCTGAAAATGCTCGGCGAGCCCGCCGACCTGCAGGAGATCGAGAACCTCCGCACGCGCTACCATTTCGACGACCCGGCCCCCCTGCGCTATGTGCACTGGGTGAAGGGCATGCTGCACGGCGATTTCGGCTACAGCTTCGAATACCGGATGCCGGTGAACGAGGTGGTGGGGGACCGGCTCTGGCTGACCATGCTGGTCAGCGTGGTGACGATCATCTTCACCTGGCTGCTGGCTTTCCCGATCGGGCTCTATTCGGCGATGCACCAGTACAGCTGGGGCGATTACGGCCTGACCTTCATCGGCCTGATCGGCATCGCCGTGCCGCATTTCATGCTGGCGGTGATCCTGATGTATTTCGCCAATATCTGGTTCGGCACCTCGATCGGCCATCTGATGGACCTGCAATATCTGGATCAGCCGATGAGCTGGGCGAAGTTCGGCTCCATCCTCGAACATCTGTGGATCCCGGTGATCATCATCGGCACGGCGGGTACGGCGGGCATGGCGCGGCGGCTGCGGGCGAACCTGCTCGATGAACTGGGCAAGCAATATGTGGTCACCGCGCGCGCGAAGGGGCTGTCGCCCACGCGGGTGGTGCTGAAATATCCGCTGCGGATGGCGCTGAACTTCTTCATTTCGGATATTGGCTCGATCCTGCCCTCGATCATCTCGGGCGCGGAGGTCACGGCGATCATCCTGTCGCTGGAGACCACCGGGCCGATGCTGATCCGCGCGCTGCAGAGCCAGGACATGTATCTGGCCGGATCGTTCCTGATGTATCTCGCGGTGCTGACGGTGCTGGGCGTGCTCGTTTCCGATATCGCGCTGAGCCTGCTCGACCCGCGGATCCGGCTGCAAGGGAGGCGCGGATGAGCAACCCCCTGCCGCCACCGGGCGCGGAGCTGCCGCATTTCGTCTCCGAGGCGCCGTTCGATCCGGCGCAGGAGCCGGGCGGGCCGGATGCGGGCATGGGCCGCGCCGGGCAGCTGCGCCTGATCTGGACCCGGTTCAAGCGGCACCGGATCGCGCTGATTTCGGCGGTGTTCCTGGTGCTGATGTATGGCTCGCTGCTGATCACCGAATTCCTGGCGCCCTACCGGCTGGACAGCCGCGACCTCGACACGATCTATGCCCCGCCGCAGCGCGTTCACCTGTTCCACGAGGGCAGCTTCATCGGCCCCTTCGTCTATGGCCGCACGATGCGGCTCGACATGACCGACCTGAAGCGCGTCTATACCGACGACCCTGCCGACGTGCAGCGGCTGCGCTTCTTCTGCCGCGGCGAGCCCTATGAATTCTGGGGGCTGGTGGCGGCGGAGCGACACCTGTTCTGCCCGGCGCAGGGCGGGCAGTTCAACCTGCTGGGCACGGACCGGCTCGGCCGCGACGTATTCTCGCGCATCCTGTATGGCGCGCGGATCTCGCTCACCATCGGGCTTCTGGGCACGATCGTGAGCTTCACGCTCGGCATCGTCATCGGCGGCATCGCGGGCTATCGCGGCGGCTGGTTCGACCATCTGATGCAGCGCTCGATCGAGGTGATCCAGTCGATCCCCTCGATCCCGCTGTGGATGACGCTCGCCGCGATCATCCCGCTCAGCTGGAGCCCGATCCTCGTCTACCTCGGCATCACCGTGATCCTCGGCATGCTGGACTGGACGGGCCAGGCGCGGGCGGTGCGCTCGAAGCTGTTCTCGCTGCGCGAGGAGGATTATGTGCTCGCAGCCGAGCTGATGGGAGCGCGGCCGCCCCGCATCATCGGGCGCCACCTGATCCCGGGCTTCATGTCGCATCTGATCGCCTCGGCGAGCCTTTCGGTGCCGGGGATGATCCTGGGCGAAACCGCGCTCACGTTCCTCGGCCTCGGGCTCCGGCCGCCGATCACCAGCTGGGGCATCCTGATGACCGAGGTGCGCGGCATCAATATCGTCGCGCTCTATCCCTGGCTGCTGTGGCCGATGGCGCCGGTGGTGCTGGTCATCCTCGCGTTCAATTTCCTGGGCGACGGGCTGCGTGATGCAGCGGATCCATACCATTGAAGAAGTTTTACGGGGAAAGGGCTCCGCTCTTGCTGCCCATGGAAATATTTCCCAAGGATCGGTCATGACCTCATCGCGCCTCGAAAACGCCCGCGTCCTGATGTACAGCCACGATACGTTCGGGCTGGGGCATCTGCGCCGCTGCCGCGAGATCGCCCATGCGCTGGTGCAGGCCTATCGCGGCCTTTCGGTGATGATCATCTCGGGCGCGACCATCGCCGGCGCCTTCGATTACCGGGTGCGCGTGGATTTCGTGAAGGTGCCCAGCGTCATCAAGCTGCACAACGGCGAATATCAGTCGATGGCGCGGCATACCTCGCTCGATGAAACGCTGAAGATGCGCCGGTCGATCATCCGCCACACCGCCGAGAGCTTCCGCCCCGACATCTTCATCACCGACAAGGAGCCGATGGGCCTGCATGGCGAGATCGAAGAGACGCTCGCCTATCTGAAGGCGCAGGGTACGCGGCTGGTGCTCGGGCTGCGCGAGGTGATGGATGCGCCGGAGCTGCTCGGCCCGGAATGGGCGCGCAAGGACCTGCTGCGCAAGATCGAGCAATATTACGATTCGATCTGGGTCTATGGCCCGGAGGGGTTCTACGACCCGCTGGAGGGGCTTCTGGTGCCGCCCGCGGTGCGTGCGCGGATGCGCTACATGGGCTTTTTGCGCCGCACCCGGCTCTGGGCCGACGAGGCGCAGACGCGGCATCCGGGGGCCTATATGCTGGTGACCACCGGCGGCGGCGGCGATGGCGCGGAGCTGTTCCACGCCGTTTTCGCCGCGCATCGGGTGGATCCGGGCCTGCCGGATGCGCTTGCGGTGCTCGGGCCCTACGTCTCCTCGCGGGACCGGGCGGCGATCCTGGCCGATGCCGCCGGGCTGCCGAATGTCGAGGTGATCGAATTCGACAACCGGATGGAGGATCTGATCGCCAATGCCTCCTGCGTGGTGGGCATGGGCGGCTATAACACCTTCTGCGAGATCCTGAGCTTTGACCGGCCGGCGCTGATCGTGCCGCGCACGCAGCCGCGGCTCGAACAGGCGATCCGCGCCGAGCGCGCGGCGGAGCTGGGCCTTGCGCGGATGATGGCGGCGGAGGATCTGAACGATGCGCCGCGGCTTGCGGCGGCGCTGCGGGCGCTGCCCGATGCGCCGCGCCCGTCTCA
The DNA here is from genome assembly GCF_041916475.1 of Paenirhodobacter sp. Classification (GTDB taxonomy): domain Bacteria; phylum Pseudomonadota; class Alphaproteobacteria; order Rhodobacterales; family Rhodobacteraceae; genus Rhodobacter. The sequence continues at coordinate 63,106 of NZ_JAYRZN010000003.1, read as the reverse complement.
GTCGGTGGTGGCCGCGGCGGCCGGGATGCTGGAGCTCGATGGCCTGACCCGCATCTCCGAGGATGTGGGCGACTGGCTGCGCGGCCGGCAGAGCCCGGCGATACAGGTGGTCCAGGCACGGACATGAGGGCCCCGCCGCTGCTGGTCGTCGTGGTGAAGGGCTACCCGCGGCTGTCCGAAACCTTCATTGCACAAGAATTGCTGGGGCTGGAGCGTGCCGGGCTGCGGCTGCGCATCGTCTCGCTGCGCCATCCGACGGACACCCGCCGCCACCCCGTGCATGGCGAAATCGCGGCCGAGGTCAGCTATCTGCCCGAATATCTGCATCAGGAGCCCTGGCGGGTGCTGCGCGGGCTGCTGGCCTGCCTGCCCCGGCCCGGGTTCTGGCGCGCGCTGCCGGTGTTCCTGCGCGATCTGCGCCGCGATGCCACGCCGAACCGGGCCCGCCGCTTTGGCCAGGCGCTGGTGATGGCGGCAGAGATGCCGGGCGGCCCGGTCTGGATCCATGCCCATTTCGCCCATACGCCGGCGTCGGTCGCGCGCTATGCTGCGCTGATCCTCGGGCAGCGCTTCACCATTTCCGCCCATGCCAAAGATATCTGGACCTCGCCCGACTGGGAGCTGGCCGAGAAGATGCGCGCGGCCGACTGGACGGTGACCTGCACCGCCTCCGGGCGCGATCATCTGGCCGGGCTCGCGCCGGGCGCGGCGGTGCATCTGGCCTATCACGGGCTGGATCTGGGCCGCTTCCCGCCGCCCGCGCCGCAGCGGGCCCTGCGTGACGGATCGTATCCGGCGGATCCGGTGCGGCTGCTCAGCGTGGGGCGGGCTGTGCCGAAGAAGGGCTTCGATATCCTGCTGGAGGCGCTGGCGCAGCTGCCGCCGGGGCTGCACTGGCGGCTCGCGCATATCGGGGGCGGGGGCGAGATGCCGGCGCTGAAGGCGCAGGCGGCGCGGCTGGGCATCGCCGGGCGGATCGACTGGCGCGGCGCGCTGGCGCAGACCGAGGTGCTCGCGGCCTATGGCGAGAGCGACATCTTCGTGCTGGCCAGCCGGCGCACCGGAGACGGAGACCGCGACGGCCTGCCGAATGTGATCGTCGAGGCGGCGAGCCAGGGGCTTGCGGTGGTGGGCACCGATCTGTCGGGCATTCCGGAATTCGTCACCGATGACGACACCGGCCTTCTGGTGCCGAGCGAGGACGCCCCCGCGCTTGCGGCGGCGCTGGCGCGGCTGATCGCGGGGCCCGGGCTGCGCGCGCGCCTCGGGCGGGCGGCGCAGGCGCGGGTGCACCGCGAGTTCGATTTCACCCCGGGGATCGCCCGCCTGACAGACCTCTTCCGAGCCAGCTGGAGCAAGCCGTGAGCGCACCGCGCATCCTTTTCTACGTCCAGCATCTGCTCGGCATCGGCCATATCGCGCGCGCGAGCCGCATTGCCGCGGCGCTCGCCGCCCGGGGCGCGGAGGTGACCATGGTCACCGGCGGGCTGCCGGTGGCGGGGTTCCCGCCGCCCGGCGTGCGGCATGTGGCGCTGCCCGCGGTGCAGACGGCGGGAGAGGGGTTCTCGGGGCTCGCGGATGCCGAGGGGCGGCCGGTGGGCCCGGAATTCCTGGAGCGCCGCAGGGACATGCTGCTGCGGGTGCTGCGGGAATCCGCGCCCGATGTGGTGGTGACGGAGGCCTTCCCCTTCGGCCGCCGCCAGATGCGGTTCGAGCTTCTGCCGCTGCTGGAGGCGATTGCCGCGATGACGCCGCGGCCGGCCCTGTGCTGCTCTGTGCGCGATATCCTGCAGGCGCAGAAGAAGCCGGGCCGCGATGCCGAGACGGTGGCGCTGCTGCGCGGCCATTACGACCGGGTGCTGGTGCATGGCGATCCGGGCTTCGCGCGGCTGGAGGATACGTTCGGGCCCGCGGCCGAGATCACGGATCTGGTGGCCTATACCGGCCTCGTGGCCCCGCCCGCGCCGGTGCCTGCGGCGGATGGGGTCGATGTGATGGTCTCGGCCGGGGGCGGCGCTGTGGGCGCGGGGCTGGTGCGGGCGGCGCTCGGGGCGGCGGCGCTCCTGCCCGAGCTGCGGTTTTGCGTGATCACCGGGCCGAACCTGCCCCCGGCGGAGCGGGACGCGCTGCGCCCGGGGCCGAACGTTATCCTCGAGGCCTTCCGCCGCGATTTCGCGGGCCTGCTCGCGGCCTCAAGGCTGTCGGTCTCGCAGGCGGGCTACAACACTGTCTGCGACATTCTGCAGGCCGGCTGCCGGGCGGTACTGGTGCCCTATGCCGCGGGCGGCGAGACCGAGCAGACCACGCGGGCCGAACGGCTGATGGCCGCGGGCCGGGCGGTTTTGCTGCCCGAAGCGGGGCTCGATGGCGCGGCGATGGCGGCGGCCATAGCGGCTGCGCTGCACGGCCCGGAACCAAGAAAAATCAAGGCACTCCTTGACGGCGCCGGGCGGACTGCCGACATCCTGTGCAATATTGCACGGTGTCATGTGAATGCCTGAAGGGCGACGCGGCCCGCCGCTCTGATTATGTGCCTCGACTGAATTTCGCATTGCCGACAGGATCGTCCAGGATGGAACCGAACCTATTCCGATATATCTGGAGCCACACCCGGCGCGAACAGATTGCCATCGTGCTGGTGATCCTGTTTTCGATGGTGCCCTATTATCTGGCCTTCGACCTGCCGAAGCAGATCGTGAACGGGCCGCTGCAGGGGATGGGGTTCGCCGAGGAGGGCGCCACGCTGCCGTTCCTGCGGCTGTCGGTGGATCTTCCGTTCTATGGCAAGCTGCAGCTGTTCGACGGGGTGCAGATGGAGCGGATCCCGCTCCTGATGGCGCTGAGCTTCACCTTCCTTGCGCTGGTGGTGGTGAACGGGCTGTTCAAGTTCGTGATCAACGTCCAGAAGGGGCGGATGGGCGAGCGGCTGCTGCGCCGGGTCCGCTATGAGCTGATCGACCGGATTCTGCGGTTCCCGCCTGCGCGCTTCCGCCAGGTGAAGGCGGGCGAGATTTCCAGCATGGTGAAGGACGAGATCGAGCCCCTGGGCGGGTTTTCGGGCGATGCCTTCACCCAGCCTGCGATGCTGGGCGGGCAGGCGGCGACGGCATTGTTCTTCATCTTCGTGCAGCATTTCTGGCTGGGCATGGTGGCGGCGGCGATGGCGGGGATCCAGGTGGCGATCATCCCGCGGATGCGGCGGCGGCTGATCGTGCTTGGCCGGCAGCGCCAGATCACCGCGCGCGAGCTTTCGGGCCGGGTGGCGGAAATCGTCGATGGTATCCAGACCATCCATACCAACGATACCAGCAACTGGGAGCGCGCCGATATCGTGGCGCGGCTCGGGCGGATCTTCCGGATCCGCTACGACATCTACCAGTGGAAGTTCCTGGTCAAATTCCTGAATAACTTCCTCGCGCAGTTGACCCCCTTCTTCTTCTATTCGATCGGCGGCTACCTGACCATTCAGGGCACGCTGGACGTGGGGCAGCTGGTCGCGGTGATCAACGCCTACAAGGAGCTTCCGGGGCCGCTGAAGGAGCTGATCGACTGGGATCTGGCGCGGCAGGACATGCAGGTGAAATATGAGCAGGTGGTCGAGCAGTTCGAGGCCGACGACCTGATCGACCCGGCGCTGCAGGCGCTGGATGCGGATATTCCGATGGAGGAATGCTCCAAGCTCGCGCTGCAGCATGTCTCGGTGCAGAACGACCTCGGCGCGCGGCTGCTCGATGATGTGACGCTGGCGCTTGCGCCGGGGGAAACGATGGCGCTGATCGGCGATCTGTCGGGCGGGGCGCCGGTGGTGGCCGAAGTGATCGGGGGGCAGATTGCGCCCGCGAACGGGCGGGTGATGCTGGGCGAGCACGATCTGGCGCAGCTGCCCGAGCGGGTGACGGGGCGGATGATCGGCCAGGCGGGGCCGCTGGCGCGGCTGGTCTCGGGCACGGTGCTGGACAATGTCACCTATGCGCTGAAGCGCCGCCCCGGGCCGCCGCCGCGCGAGGAGGCCCCCGGGCCGCGCGCCGCCCGGGACTGGCGCGCGCGCGAGGCGCAGCGGGCGGGCAACCCGGTGCTGGATTTCGATACAGACTGGATCGATTATGCGGCGCTGCAGCCCACCGGCGAGGGGCTCTATGGGGCCGCACACCGGATCATGCATGTGGTCGGGCTGGACGACGACCTGATCACGCTGGCCGTGCGCAGCCGGGTCAATAACCGCAAGGTGCCGGGCATTGCGCAGGATGTCCTCGCGATGCGGAGCCGCCTGCGCGAGCGGCTGCAAGAGCGCAGCCTGCCCAATGCGGTGCTGGCCTTCGAGCCCGATCGCTACAACCCTGAGGCGAAGGTCGGGGAGAACCTGCTGTTTGGCGTACCGAGCGATCCCGACACCTCGGTCTCGGCGATCGTCAACCATGCGTTCTTCCGCGAGACCCTGGGCCAGCTCGGGATCACGCGGGAGATGTTCAGCCTCGGGTGGAATTTCGCGCGCACGACCGTGCAGCTGTTCTCCGGCATGGAAGAAGATCCGGAGCTTCTGCAATGGCTGCCCTACATGACGGCCGATGAACTGCCGGACTTCGAGCAGACGATCGCGCGCACCCGTCCGGACCGGCTGGAGGAGGCGAGCATGGCGGACCGGGTGCGGATCCTGCGGCTGTCGATGTCTTATATCGAGCCGAAGTACCGCTTCGGGCTGCTGGATGACCGCCTGCGCGACCTGCTCGTGCAGGGGCGCAAGGCCCTGGCCGAACGGATGCCCGATGACCTGCGCGACCTGCTGCAGCCCTACGACCCGGAGAAATACCTCGATAACGCGACCCTCGAGGACAACATCCTCTTTGGCAAGATCAACCGTCGCTACGGCAACGCCGAGGACAAGGTCTATGCTTGCGTGCGCGACGTGGTGCGCGAGGCGATCGAGGGCGATGAGGGGCTGCGCGACAGGATCCTGTCGATCGGGCTGTCGCATGACGTCGGGCCGGAGGGGCGGCGGCTGTCGCAGATGCAGCGGCAGAAGCTCGCCCTGGCGCGCACGTTGATTCGCAAGGCGCCGTTCTATGTGTTCAACGAGCCGCTGGCCGGGGCCGATCCGGCCTATCAGGACCGCCTGATCGGGAATGTGCTGGCGTTCCTCGCCGAGCAGCCGGATCCGCCGGGGGTGCTCTGGGTCCTTGCAAATCGTGCGCACGCCCACCATTTCAGCAGGGTGGTAGAATTTTCCCGCGACGGTATCAGCGGGGAAACATCTATGCCGTTTGCGGAAGAACAGGGGACTTTACGCAATCGACATATAGCGCAAGAATACTGATGCTCCGAACCCGGAGCCGAAAGGCTGCGGGAGATCGGCGCGGAAAGGGATTCGCATGTTGCTCGAAGAAGAAGTCGCGCTGCTGCGCAAACTGCCCATCTTCGAAGGTGTCGACCCGGGCAGGTTGAAGATCTTGTGCTTCGCCTCGGACCGCAAGAGTTTTGAGGCCGGAGAAGTTCTGTTCCGTGAAGGAGACATGAGCTTCGGTGCCTATGTGATCATTTCCGGCTCCGTGGACGTGCACAAGGAAAGCGACGACCAGCACGCGACGAAGACCGGCTCCGCCGCAGGCGTCGATATCATCGGCCAGTCCTCGATGCTCTCCGATTCACCGCGCCGCGCGACGGTAACCGCCCTCACCGATGTGGAGGTTCTCGTCATCAACCGCAGCTGTTTCCTGCATCTGATGACCAGCTGCCGCCTGAGCAGTGAGAAAATCATGAAATCGCTCGGCACCCAGCTGCTGGACAGCGAATACCGCAAGCCGCTCGGCGCTCACGCGCTCTGAGCGGGGGCGGCGGGTATCAGGGCGCGCAGCGCGCACCATTCGCCATGTCCTGCCGCCACGGTACCGGCCAGTTCCGTCAGGAACGACCAGATCTCGGCATCATGCGCCAGATGGTGCGTGAGCACGCCGGCGGTATCCTGCCCGCTATCGGCCAATGCGGCCAGCTCCATCCAAAGCGTATCGCGCGGCCGCAGGCTGCGGCTGCCGTGCCAGTCGATCATGTCGAGATGCGTGTTGAGCACGCGCAGCCCTTCGGTGGGCTTTTCCGGCCCGAAGGTGGACAGCGCGGTAAACCCATCCTCGGCCAGAAACGGCAGCAGCTCCGGCGCGATCCGGTTCCATGGCGGTACCAGCATCGGCAGGGCCCGGGCGCCATGCCACTGCCGCAGCCGCTCGAGCCCGGCGCGCAGCTCCGCCCGGATCGTGCAGAGCGGCCGGTGCGGCCCCAGTTCCTGCTTCTTCACACCTGAGGGGGCATGGTTGCGGTGCGACCAGCCATGCAGCACCACGGTGGCATCGGGTTCCGCCTCCAGCCGCCGGGCGAGCGCGGGGCCGGTGGGCGGCTGATCCCAGGGCGCGGGGATCACGGCGAGGGTCAGCGGAATGCGGGCCTCTGCCGCGAAGCCGAGCAGTCGGTCCAGCGCCGGGGTTGGGGCGACGGCGTCATCGTCGCGCAGCCAGAGCCGGAGCGGAGCGCCGGCGGCGGCGCGCCGGGCGAGGGCGCGTTCGGCAAGGTGCTGTGCGGATGCGGTCATGGGCGGGTCTCCTTCACGCCGTGCAGCAGGCGGCCGAGCTCGGCCGCGGCGCTCTCCAGCCCGTGATCGGCCAAGACCCGGCGTCGCGCCTGCGCCCCCATCTGCCGCCGCAGCACCGGATCCGCAAGCAGCCTGTCAATATCTGCGGCCAGCGCGCCGGTGTCGCCCGGCGTCGAGAGCAGCCCGGTTTCGCCATGGCGGACCACTTCGGGCACCCCGGCCGTGGCCCAGGCGACGACCGGCAGCCCGGCCGCCTGCGCCTCCAGATAGGCGAGCCCATAGGCTTCGCCGCAGCCGGGCCAGGCATGGATGCCACCGCGGTGCAGCAGCGCGGCGATGCCCTGCGGCGGCAGCTGCCCATGCCAGCGGACCTTGCCTTGGGGGAACAGCGCGCGCACCTCCGCGCCCATCGGCCCGTCGCCCGCCACCTCCAGCCGCCAGTCCACCCGGACCTGCCCGAGCGCGGCAGCCAGGGCGCGGTAGCTCTCCATCTTGTCGCCCGGGCGCATCATCGCAACGGTCACGAGCGGGCCATCGGCCGCGGGGGCGGGCGCGGGCAGGGCGGCGGTATCGATGAAAGGGCGCAGGGGCGCGATCCGCGCGCCGGGGCAGAGCTGCGCGATGCCGTCCCGGTCCCGCGCCGTCATGCCGATGGTCAGGGCGGCGTCGCGCAGGGCGGCTGCGACCTCGGCCTGGGTCTCGGCCCAGATCCCCTGGCTGCGCCGTGCCGAAAGCGAGGCCTCCGCGCAGATCCAGGGCAGGCCGAAGCGGCCGCAGAGGGCGGGGCCGATCAGGTCCGGGGATTTGTAATAGGGATGATAGCAGAACCACAGATCGGGCGCGCCTTCGGCCTGCCATTCCCGCCCGATCCGAAGCGCCTCTTGGGCGGCGGCCTCGCGCAGGGCGCGCAGCCCGGCAGCATCCTCCGCATCGGGCAGATAGGCCCGGAGCTCCGAGACCACCTGCACCCGGTGCCCAGCCCGCTCCAGCGCGGCAATCAGCAGCCGCGCCATCTGCCGGTCGCCGGAGGGCACCGGATGGCCCGGCGCCTTCAGCGGCGCATAGAAGGCAATCCTCATTCCAGCCCCGTACAGGCACCGGCTGGCAGCAGCGCCGTGCAATCGGGCGTGCGGATGAAACTGTCGTAATACATCGCCCAGGTGCCCTCGCCGCCATCGCGGTAGGGGCCGAACTTGAAATACTGGTTCTGGCCGAGGCCATGGTCGGCATGGCCGATCCGGCCGCGCACCGTGACCACGGGGGCGCCATCGGCGAAGATCCGGATCAGCCCGTCGCCGCCCGGCCCGGGGCGGGTATAGAAGGCGTAATCGTGCCACTGCGCCGCCGCCACCGGCAAGAGGCCCGGGCCTTCGATCCGGATGGCATCGGTACAGCGGTCGAATTCGGTGGTCACATCGTCCGTCCAATGCGGACCGGTGGCCACGAGGGCCCGCATCTGCCGGGTGCCGGGGCGCAGCCAGACCGGCGTCCAGCCCGCGGGGCAGCGCCCGGCCACGGGGCGGGGCGCATCGGCGGGCGGGGCGCGGAAATTCGTCTCGACCGTGGCAAAGACCACACCGGAGCGCAGCCGCAGCGCGAGGAAGGGGCTGAAATCGCCTTCGGCATCGGGGCCGATCTCGCGCTTCCACTGCATCACCACATAGCGGTGGTCGAGCGCGGGCGGCGGGTCGTCGAAGCGCATCGACAGCCCGTACCAGACGCCGGTCTCATAGGGCACGCGCAGCGCGGTCTGCTCCCAGATCTCGGCGCGCTCGCTGCAGCCTTCCTCGCCCGGCTGGCACAGCGGTTCGATCCAGAGCCGCAGCGCCCCCGCGCCTGCGCGTACGACACTGCGCTGGAATTCCGTATGCCCGGCGGATTGCTCGTAATTTTCGCGGTAGTAAAGCCCGCCCTCCGGCGCGAAATCCTGCCCATCGAAGCCGTAGCGCAGCGTGAGCGTGGCCGGATCCGCGCAGGCTACGCGCGGGAGCAGCAGGCAGAGCAGCATCAGGGCAGAGGTGCGCATCGGTTTTCCTTCCGGTGGTTGCGCCGATAATGCCCGCATCGGAGCAGACGGCAAGGGGGCGCTTGACAGTTCGGGCGCGGGGCCGCAAGCCTCGGGCCAGCCAGAAGGGAATGCCGCCATGACCAATGCCTCTGAACTGCTGTCGCTGATCCGGGCGGGCAAGGCGCGGGCCGGGGTGATCGGGCTCGGCTATGTCGGGCTGCCGCTGGCGATGACGCTGGTTTCGGGGGGCTACCGGGTTCTGGGCTTCGATATCGACCCGCCGAAGATCGACGTGCTGCACCGGGGCGAAAGCTATATCGAGGCGGTTGCGCCCGAGGTCTTGCAGGCGGCCGTGCAGGGCGGGCAGTTCGAGGCGACGGCCGCGCTGGAGCGGCTGGCGGAATGCGACGTGATCGCGATCTGCGTGCCGACACCGCTCGATGCGCATCGCGAGCCGGACCTGCGCTATGTGGAGCAGACCGCGCGCGATATCGCGCGGGTGCTGCGCCCGGGGCAGATGGTGATTCTGGAATCGACGACCTGGCCCGGTACGACGGACAGCGTGGTGCGCCCGATCCTCGAAACCTCCGGCCTGGTCTGCGGGCAGGATTTCTTCGTGGGCTTCTCGCCCGAGCGCGAGGATCCGGGCAACCGCGATTTCGTCACTGCGACGATCCCGAAGGTGGTGGCGGGCGATGGCCCGGAGGCGAAGGAGCTGGCCGTGGCCTTCTATGGCCGGGCGATGGCGCGGGTGGTCCCTGTCTCCACCACGGCCACGGCGGAAGCGGTCAAGATCACCGAGAACGTGTTCCGCGCGGTCAATATCGCCTTGGTGAACGAGCTGAAGATCGTCTACGAAGCGATGGGCATCGATGTCTGGGAGGTGATCGAGGCCGCAAAGACCAAGCCCTTCGGCTATATGCCGTTCTATCCGGGGCCGGGCCTCGGCGGGCACTGCATCCCGATCGACCCGTTCTACCTGACCTGGAAATCGCGCGAATACGAACTGCCGACGCGGTTCATCGAGCTCGCCGGCGAGATCAATTCGGGCATGCCGCGCCATGTGGTGGACCGCGCGGCCCGGGCGCTCGACATGCTTTCGGGCAAGGCGCTGAGCCGCTCGCGGGTGCTGCTGCTGGGGCTGGCCTACAAGAAGAACGTGTCAGACCTGCGCGAGAGCCCCTCCCTGAAGCTGATGGAGCTGCTGGAGGAGCGCGGCGCCGAGGTGCTGTATCACGATCCGCATATTCCTGAAATTCCGAAAACTCGTGCCTATGGCGCGCTGAAGGGGCGCCCTTCGGTGCCGCTCACTGCGGCGGTGCTTGCAGGGGTGGATATGGTGCTGATCGCGACCGACCACGACGCGGTCGATTATGCGCTGGTGGCCAGCGCGCCGCTGGTGGTCGATACGCGCAACGTGATGGCGCGCGCAGGCATCACGGGCGCGCATATCGTGAAGGCCTGATCAGCCCGCGCGCGGCCGTTTGCGCAGCGTCTCCAGATGGCGCCGTACCAGGCGCATGCCCAGGTCCGTCAGCCCGAACGCCTTGCCCGAGCGCAGCCATTCGCTGAGCAGCCCGTTGGACATGATCATCAGCGAAACGGCGGCCTCATGCGGGGTCAGGCTGTCGGTCAGCGTGTCTGTTTCCCGCGCGCGCTCCATGAGTTGCAGCAGCAGCTGGTACATGGCGGTGTTCATCGCTTCTTGCCGGTGCGCATTGCCCTCGACCGGGATGTGATTGCACAGGAGCGCGAACATGCGCTGCCGCCCCTCATCGGATTCGATCAGGGCGAGGATCTCGGCATTGGTGGTCTCGAGGAGGGTCAGCGGGTCGTCGCTGCAGGGGGCGGCCATGCGCAGCAGCTCCACCTGCGGCGGCTTGTTGCGCTCGTACATCGCCTGCAGCAGATCGGCCTTGTCCTTGAAATGCCAGTAGACGGCGCCGCGCGTCACACCGGCCGCGCGCGCGATCTGCTCGAGCGATGTCTGGCCGACGCCATTCTTCACGAACATGCGTTCCGCGGCATCCATGATGGAGCTGCGCGTTTGTTCGGCATCAGCCTTGCAGCGTCTCATTGATTCGTTCTCCTCCTATCAATTCCACTTTACAAACATTCGCGTATGTATGTAAGTGGGGCCCCGAGACGGCGTGCGTGGGTGTTTCCGATGGTGAAGCGGATGCCAAACAGCGGATCGCGACTACTTTTACTGTGTGCACTGGCGATTTGCCTCATGACAGCTGTGGCGGCCTTGGCCGGACAATGCGATGATGGCCAAAACACTTACACAAAAAAGGAACTAGGTCATGGGGCTTGAACAGGTTGTAAGCGGCATGCCGTCGCGTCGTTCTTTGCTGAAATGGTCGGTCGCCACGCTCGCTCTCGCGGGATGCGCCGATGTGAATTACGAAGCGCCTGCAGCAAGCGTGGGCGCGAGCTTCGATGCCGCTTCGCCTGCACGTCAGGCGGGTGCGCATCAGTGGTGGCGCTCCTTCCAGGACAGCCAGCTCGATCAGCTGATCGCGGCCGGCAAGGCCCGGAACCTCGATCTGCAACAGGCGATCGAGGCGATCAATGAGGCCCGCGCGGCCTCGGATTCGGTCGGCGCGGCGGATCTGCCGCAGGTGAGCGCCACGGCCGGTGCGACGCGCGGCGACACCAGCAATACCGGTACGGCGCAGGTGTCGTCGGTCGGGCTCGGGGTCAGCTGGCTTCTGGATATTTTCGGGGCGAACCGCAATGCCCGCAAGGCGGCTGCGGCGCAGCTCGATGCGGCCTATCTGTCTGCGGATGTGGCGCGGCTGGTGATGGAGAGCTCGATCACCTCCGCCTATATCGATCTGCGCTATTATCAGCAGAGCATGGCGCTCACCCGGCGCTCGCTCGACAGCCGCCGCAGCAGCCTCGATCTCACCCGGACGCAGGTGGAGCTGGGCGAGGCCGCGCGGCTCGACCTGCTGCAGGCCGAGCAGCTGGTCGCCGAAGGCGAGGCGGCGCTGCCGGCCTATGAAGTCGGCTTCGATCAGGCGGTTGCACGGCTCGCGACGCTGACGGCGCGGCGCGTGGCGGAGCTGAAGCCGGCGCTGCAGCGCGGTGCGGCGCAGCCGCGTCCGCGGCTGAAGCCGAGCGTGGGCCTGCCCGCGGATGTGGTGCGCGAGCGCCCCGATGTGCGCATGGCCGAGCGCAGCTATGCCGCCGCCGCCTATGAAGTCGGCGTGGCGCAGGCACAGTTCTATCCGTCGGTCTCGCTCTCGGGCTCGATCACGCCGACCAATATCCGGCATGGCGGCTCCATCACCTACTGGACGCTCGGGCCCTCGCTGAACCTGCCGATCTTCACCGGTGGCGCCAATACGGCGAACCTGAAGGCCGCCGAATCGCGCGCGGTGCAGGCCAAGCTCGGCTGGGAAAAATCCGTTCTGAACGCGATCGAGGAAGTCGAGAGCGGGCTTGCCGCCTACAATCGCGACAGCCGCAACATCTCGGCGCAGGGCCGTCTCGTCAGCACCAGCGCCGAGACCCTCGATCTCGCGCGCACCAACTTCAGCCTGGGCGAGGGCACCTTCCTCGCGGTTCTCGATGCCGAACGGACCTATCTGTCGGCGCAGCAGGGCCTGGCTTCCGCGGAGCGGCAACGCGCCGCAGATTTCGTCAGCCTCAGTGTCGCCGCCGCGGGTGCGTCACAATGAGGCCCTCCCCCTCCCCATGAACGCAGGTTCCCATGTCCCTCATCAGATCCGCAGCCGGAGCCTTCGCGCTCCTCGTCCTCGCTTTGCCGCTCCAGGCGCAGCAGGCGCAGGGTCCGTCACGGGTGTCGGTCGTTACCGCCGGGACCCGTGATTTCCCGCTGACCGTCCGCCTGCCGGGCCGGATCAAGGCATCGACTGTCGCCGAGGTGCGCCCGCAGGTGTCGGGCATCATCCGCGAGCGCCTGTTCGACGAGGGCGCCGCGGTGGAGCAGGGACAACCGCTCTACAAGATCGAGGACGACAGCTACCGCGCAGCGGTGGCTGCGGCGAAGGCCGCGGTGGCACAGGCGCGGGCGAACCGCGACCTGGCCGTGACCGAGGAAAAGCGCGCGATCGAGCTGTTCGGCAGCAATGCCACCTCGGCGCAGAAGCGCGATTCCGCCGTCGCCACGCGTGAGGCCGCGGATGCCGCGGTTCAGGCCGCCGAAGCCCAGCAGATGAGCACCGAGATCGACCTCGACCGCACCACGGTGCGCGCCGCCATCGCGGGCGTGATCGGCCTGTCGCAGACGACGACCGGGGCGCTGGTGGCCGCGCAACAGACCACCGCGCTCGCCACGATCCGGGCGCTGGATCCGGTCTATGTCGATGTGACCCAATCGGCGACGGATATCCTGCGGCTGACCTCCACGCCGGAGGGGCGCGAAATGCGCGCCACCGGCGAGGCGCGGCTGATCCTCGCCGATGGCTCCGAATTCGCGCAGAAGGGGCGGCTGGAGGCGGCGGAGCCGCAGGTGGAGCCCACCACCGGGATGATCACCCTGCGAATGACCTTCCCGAACCCGGATCATATCCTGCTGCCGGGCATGTATGTGGAGGTCGATCTGCCGCAGGCGATCGCGCGCAATGCCGTGGCGCTGCCGCAAAATGCGGTGATGCGCGACCGGGTCGGCAATGCCTATGTGTGGGTCGTGGACGCGGGCAAGGTCGCGCAGCGGCCGATCCAGGTCGCGTCCTCCTCCGGCAATCAGTGGATCGTCACCGATGGCGTGAAGGCCGGGGACCAGGTGATCACCTCGGGCTTCCAGAAGACGGCCGTGGGCGCCCCGGTGGAGATCGTCCCGGCTGAGGGAACCAACTGATATGGCCCGCTTTTTCATCGACCGGCCCATCTTCGCATGGGTCATCGCGATCGTCATCATGGGGCTCGGGATTCTTTCGATCTTCCGCCTGCCGGTCTCGCAATATCCGTCCATCGCCTCGCCGGCGGTGGTGATCTCGGCCACCTATCCGGGCGCTTCGGCTGAAACCGTTGCCGATACGGTGGTTCAGGTCATCGAGAAGCAGATGACCGGCCTCGACGGCCTGCGCTACATCAACTCCGAAACCACCTCGACCGGGCGCGCCACGATCACGCTGAGCTTCGAGCTCGGCACCGACCCCGACATCGCCCAGGTGCAGGTGCAGAACAAGCTCGCCCAGGCCGAAGCCAGCCTGCCTGAATCCGTGACCCGGCAAGGGGTTACGGTGAAGAAATCCACCACCGGCTTCCTGATGGTCGTGGCGATGATCTCGCCCGACGGCTCGCGCAAGCAGGTGGAGCTGGCCGACTACCTGAACTCCTACATGGTCGAGAACTTCTCGCGCCTGCCGGGGGTGGGCTCGGTGCAGGTGTTCGGCTCCGAATATGCGATGCGGATCTGGCTCGATCCGCAGAAGCTGAAGTCCTATGACATGGCGCCTTCGAGCGTGATCGCGGCGGTGCAGGGGCAGAACGCGCAGATCTCCGCCGGGGCCTTCGGGGCGCAGCCTGCGCCCGAAGGGCAGCTGCTGAACGCCACCATCACCGCGCAATCGCTTCTGAAGACGCCGCAGGATTTTGAGCGGATCGTGCTGCGCGCCGATACCGATGGCGGCCTCGTGCTGCTGCGCGATGTGGCGCGGGTGGAGCTTGGTGCCGAAACCTACGAGATCAACGCCTTCTACAATGGCGCGCCCTCCGCGGGGATGGCGATCCAGCTCGCCTCGGGGGCCAATGCGCTCGATACGGCGAACCTGGTGAAGGCCCGTCTGGCGGAGCTCGCGCCCTATTTCCCGTCGGGGATGACCTATGAAATCCCGTATGACACCACCCCCTTCGTCACGATCTCGATCGAGGCGGTGGTGCATACGCTGATCGAGGCGATCGGCCTCGTGTTCCTGGTGATGCTGCTGTTCCTGCACAACTTCCGGGCCACGCTGATCCCGACGATGGCGGTGCCGGTGGTGCTGCTTGGCACCTTCGGGGTGATGGCGGCCTTCGGCTTCACCATCAACACGCTTACCATGCTCGCCATGGTCCTCGCGATCGGGCTTCTGGTCGATGATGCCATCGTCGTTGTCGAGAACGTCGAGCGGATCATGGCGGAGGAGCATCTCTCCCCCAAGGAAGCCACCAAGAAATCCATGAGCGAGATCACCGGCGCGCTGGTCGGTATCGCCATGGTGCTCTCGGCGGTGTTCGTGCCGATGGCCTTCTTCGGCGGCTCCACCGGGGAGATCTACAAGCAGTTCTCCGTCACCATCGTCTCTGCGATGACCCTTTCGGTGATCGTGGCGCTGGTCTTCACCCCGGCCCTGTGCGCCACGATGCTGAAGCCGCATGTGCCGGGCAAGACCGGGATCGGCGCGCGCTTCTCCAACGGCTTCGAGAAGCGGTTCACCCGGCTGACCGGCGGCTATGGCGGGATCGTCAAATGGGTGGTCGCGAACCCGGTGAAGGGGCTTCTCGTCTATGCCGCGCTGGTCGGCTGCATGGGGCTGCTCTATGTGCGCACGCCGACGTCCTTCCTTCCGGACGAGGATCAGGGCGTGCTGATGACCATCATCCAGACCCCCTCCGGCACCACGACCGAAGAGACCCGCAAGGTGCTCGAGCGCGTCGAGGCCTATTACCAGACCGCCGAGAAAGAAAACGTGGCTTCGGTCTTCTCCGTCGTCGGCTTCTCCTTCTCGGGCCAGGGCCAGAACATGGCGATGATGTTCGTGCGGCTGAAGGACTGGGAAGAACGGACCGGTGCGGAGAACCGCGCGGCCGCAATCGCCGCCCGCGCCTTCGGCCCGCTGATGGGAGGCATCAAGGAAGCGATCGTCATTCCGATCGTGCCGCCACCGGTGCTGGAGCTCGGCAACTCCAACGGCTTCACCGCCTTCCTGCAGGCCCGCACCGGGCAGACGCATGAAGAGCTTTTGACGGCGCGCAACCAGATGCTCGGCATGGCCGGGCAGAGCGACAAGCTGATGGCGGTGCGCCCGAACGGGGTCGAGGATGCTGCGCAGTTCAAGCTCAACATCGACTGGCCGAAGGCCGGGGCGGTGGGGCTGACCGCGGCTGAGGTAGGCGATTTCCTCAACACCGTCTGGTCCTCCACCTATATCAACGACTTCCTCTACGAGGGCCGGGTGAAGCGGGTCTATGTGCAGGGCGAGCCTTGGGCGCGCTCCACCCCCGAGGATTTCGCGCTCTGGCGGGTTCCGAACCAGAATGGCGATTTCGTCTCGATCTCCACCTTCGCCACGCCGGAATGGGTCTATGGCGCGCAGCAGGTGAAGCGCTACGACGCGCTGCCCGCGATGGAGATCCAGGGCTCGCCGAAGCCCGGCGTCTCTTCCGGCGAGGCGCTGAACGAGATGGAGCGCCTGGCATCGCAGCTGCCGCCCGGCTTCTCGCTGCAATGGACCGGGCTGTCGCTGGAGGAAAAGCAGGCCGGCAATGGCGCGATGGTGCTCTATGCGCTCTCGCTGGCGGCGGTATTCCTGTGTCTGGCCGCGCTCTATGAAAGCTGGTCGATCCCGATCGCGGTCATTCTGGCGATGCCGGTCGGTATCATCGGCACGCTGATCGGCGCATGGATCGGCGGGCAGTCGAACGGCGTGTATTTCCAGGTGGGCATGCTGACGGTGGTCGGCCTGACCGGCAAGAACGGGATCATGATCGTCGAATTCGCCCGCGAGCGGATGCGTGATCTCGGCGAGAGTGCGCGCGAGGCCGTGGTTCAGGCCGCGAAGCTGCGGTTCCGGCCGATCCTGATGACCTCGCTCGCCTTCGGGCTGGGCGTGGTGCCGCTGGTGATCTCTTCCGGCGCGGGCGCGGGCTCGCGGCAGGCGATCGGCTATGCGACCCTGTTCGGGACGATGTCGGGCACGGCGCTCGGGATCTTCTTCGTGCCGGTGTTCTTCGTGCTGATCGACGCGTTGTTCAACAGGCGGCGCAAGGCCGCCCAGCCCGCCCACGGCTGACGCTCAAACCGGCCGCGCCCCAAGGCGCGGCCTTTTTCTTATGGGGCTCGCCGAAGCCCGACGCCGCCTCTGCGGCGCATTGCGCCGGGCCGCGGCCCGCATTTAGCAATCATTTAGGGTTCCACGAAGCGTCTCTTAGCAAGGGCCGGCCACCTTCGGCGCTATACTGGCGGGGCCCGGATGCCTGCGCCCGCAGGCCATTTCGGGGCGAAACCGTATTTCAGGCCGCCGTGCCCGCAGGGGCCGGCGCTGCGCCCGTATTGGATCAATGATGAAACAGATGTCGATTGCGGCAGCCGTTCTGCTGGCTGCACCGGCTTTTGCCGAGACCCCCGAAGCACTGGTCGCGCGCGGCGCCTATCTGGCCCGGATCATGGATTGCGCCGGGTGCCACATGCCGCGCGGCCCCGGTGGCGCGCCCGATCCCGCAGGCGGTCTCTCGGGCGGGACGATCGGCTTCCAGATGCCGGGCGTCGGGATTTTCTGGCCCCCGAACCTGACCCCGGATCCGACCGGGCTCGGAGGCTGGAGCGAGGCGGAGATCATCGCTGCGCTGACGACGGGGCTGCGCCCGGATGGGCGCGTGCTCGCGCCGATCATGCCCTGGCCGTCCTATGCCGCGATGTCGGAGGCGGATCAGAAGGCGCTGGCGGCCTTTCTGAGGGCGATGCCGCCGGTCGCACGCCAAACACCGCAGATCGTGGCCAGCGCGGCCGAGGCGCAGGCGCCATTCTATGCGGTGACGCTGCCCTGATCCGCGGCAGCCGGCGCGTTTCCCGGGCACGTTATCTGGATGGATCCGGGCTGCGCGCCACGCGAAGCAAATGTGCTCATGGGGTGGGCACACGAGCGCCAGCCCGGCCTCGGCGCTGGCCACTTCGGCAGGAGGGCGACCCGGGCCTGTTCCGCGCGGCAAAGCGCATGGCCCCTCGCCATCCCGGAAGTGTCTCTTGCAGCCGCCCCCGGTGCGGATGGCGGGGCGCTTTGCACTGCGCAGGAGCGTCCCTGTCACGCGGAACGCGCGGCCCTGGAGGCGGAAGAGATGGAGGGGACAGCGCAGTCATGCGTGAATTGTTGATATGATCGCAATGGTGAATTCACCATTATGCCAATTCCTGAAATGCCCCGGGATCGCCATCTTGGCAGCATCAGGGGGTGGCCTCTCCACCCCGGCAGGAGCAAAACGCCATGCTGCATCAGATCAAGGGCCTGCACCACGTCACGTCGATGGCTGCGAATGCCCAGCAGAACAACGACTTTTTCACCCATGCGCTCGGCCTGCGCCGGGTGAAGAAGACCGTGAATTTCGACGCGCCCGATGTCTATCACCTCTATTACGGCGACGAGCACGGCACGCAGGGCACGGTGATGACCTATTTCCCCTTCCCCCATATCGTCCGCGGGCGGCCCGGGGCGGGGGAGGTGGGCGAAACCCTGTTCAGCGTTCCGAAGGGGGCGCTCGGCTTCTGGCAGGCGCATCTGGCGCGGCAGGGCGTGGGCGGGCTCGTGGCCGAGGAGCGTTTCGGCGAGAAGCGGCTGCGGTTCAGCGGCCCGGATGGGGATGGCTTTGCCTTGGTAGAGAAGGAGGGCGATACGCGCCAGCCCTGGGCGGGCGGGCCGGTTCCGGCCGCTGAGGGGGTGCAGGGGTTCCATGGCGTCAGCCTGCGGCTGCGCGATGGCGGGGCCACGGCCGAGTTGCTGAAATTCATGAACTATGAGGCGGTCGACCGTCAGGGCAGCATCACCCGCTATGCGGTGCAGGGCGGCAATGGCGCCGATGTGGTGGATATCGAGGTGCTGCCAGATACGGCGCCCGCGCGGCTGGGCGCGGGCTCGGTGCATCATGTCGCCTTCGCGGTGGAGAACCGGGCGGCGCAGCTGGAGGTGCGCAAGGCGCTGATGGAGACCGGCTATCAGGTTACCCCGGTGATCGACCGCGACTATTTCTGGGCGATCTACTTCCGCACTCCGGGCGACGTCCTGTTCGAAGTGGCCACCAACGAGCCCGGATTCGACCGCGATGAGGATAGCGCGCATCTGGGCGAGGCCCTGCGGATCCCGGCGCAGCATGCTCATCTGCGCGCGCAGATCGAGCGCGTTCTGACCCCGATTGCCGATTGATCCGGCATTGCGGAGCGTATGATGTCGATGGAGAGCTACATCCACCTGGCCCGGGCGCCCGCGCCCGGCATGCCGATCGTCTTCAGCTTTCACGGCACCGGCGGCGACGAGCACCAGTTCCCGGGCCTGATCGGGCAGATCCTGCCCGGGGCGGGCATCGTCTCGCCGCGGGGCGACGTGTCCGAGCATGGCGCGAACCGCTTCTTCCGCCGGACGGCTGAGGGCGTCTATGACATGGCCGATCTCGCTGAGCGCAGCCGCAAGATGGCGGGGTTCATCCGCGCGCATCGGGCAGCGCAGCCGGGCGTGCCGGTCTGGGGCCTGGGCTATTCGAACGGGGCGAACATCCTGGCCGCGGTGCTGTTCCAGGCGCCGGATCTCTTTGACCGCGCGGTGCTGATGCATCCGCTGATCCCGTTCGCGCCGGCGCCGCAGCCGGGCCTGCGGGGGCTGCCGGTGCTGATCACGGCCGGGCGGCGCGATCCGATCTGCCCGCTGCCCGAGACCGAAGCGCTGCGCGACTATCTGGCGGCGCAGGGTGCGCAGGTGGACCTTGCGCTGCATGAGGGCGGCCATGAGATCCGGCCCGAAGAGCTGCAGCGCGTTGCGGCCGTGCTTCAGCGCGGCGTGGCATAGACGGCGGCGGCGCCCGGATGGGCGCCCACCCGGCCATTTTGGGCGGAGTCAGCGTGGCGAGAGAGGGCACCTCCAGCCGCAGACGCCGCAGCGCGTCGATCGTATCGCGCACCACGGCTTAGACCATCGCATCAGGCACGTCGGCGCGCGTGACCAGCGTCGCCGTCATGGCAGGGGTCTCCACCGGGCTGTCGCGGCCGGGACAGGTTCCGGCGCGGATTTCGGCCGGGCGCAGATCAGGGCTGACCGCCAGGATCTGCTGACGCAGCGGCGCCTCGATACCCCCGAGATCGAGCGCGCCGCGCCCGAGCATACCGCCCAGCCCCGCACTCGGATGCCCCGTCACGATCAGCGCGGCGTCGATCCGCCCGGCGCAGAGCGCGTCATAGGGCCCGGAGAGCGGAAGCTCCAGCATCACGGGAAACTCGCCGAGCGTCATGCCCGCCGCCTGCAGCACGCTGATCGCGGTGGCGCTGCTGGGCCTCGTGCTGGCGGGCATGCTGGTGCTCAAGCCGGTGATGCGGGTGCTGATTAGCTCGGACGCGGATCTGAACGAGTCCATCGGCTGTGCGACGGCCGAGTTTAACCTGTTCTACGGGCTGTTGCCGGGCCTGCTGACGGTCTCGGCCTATGAGAACAACACCCAGGCCCGGCAGGCGGTGCTGGGCGAGGCGAATGCGATCTCGGTGCTCTCTTCCGAGATGAACGCCTGTCCGGACCCGCTGCGCACCACGATCAAGCCGATGCTGCGCGACTATGTCCTGTTCACCATCTGCAAGGACTGGCCTGCGCGCCGGGAGGTCACCTATCTGGATGGCGGCGACAACCGCGCCGACGCCATGCGCCAGCGCCTCGCCGCTTTCGAGCCGCAGACCAGCGGCCAGGTGATCATCCATGCCGAGGTACTCTGCTCGTTCCAGCGCTTCGTCGAGGCACGGCACGAGCGTATCGCCTCGGTCTTCCTCCAGATCCCAAGGGTACTGCGGCAGGCGGTGGTGGCCGGCGCGGTGATCAACGTGCTCCTGATCTGCCTTTTGCAGAGGCGGTCGCGGCGGCAATTCGTCTTCGGCACGGTGAGCGCGCTGTTCCTCGCGGTGCTCCTGTTCGTGATCCTGTCGCTCGACAGCCCGATGCGCGGGCGCGCCGGGATCACGCCGCAACCGCTGCTACGGGTCTGGGACCGGTCGATGACCTGGGACGAGCCGAAATACTGACCGAGGCATGGCGTGGCTGACTTCGAGATCCGCGAGATCGAGGGCATGCGGCAGATCTGCGTGGGCATCCGTGACGAGGTCGCGCGTGCCCGCCGCGGTGCGCTGTCGGCCATGCTGGGGGGAGATCGAGCTCGCCCCGCGCCTGCCAGGGGGGCGGGCGATCTGCTGCGTGCGGCGTTTACCGACGAGGCGCGGATCGGTCCGTCCTATCGGGGCAGTGGCGTGATCTATCTGCAGCCGTCGATGGACGGCTATCATGTGATCGAGGTGGCGCAGGGCCAGCGCTGGATCCTGGAGCCCGGCGCCTGCAGGGCCTCAAGCGGCGCTGCGGCCCGGCCGCGCGTGCGAGCCGATGTTGCCGAGCCTCCGGGCCGGAGACGGGCTTTTGTCGTGCAGATCCACGCTGTCGGGCGAGGGAGGTGACCGACGCGCGGGCCCGGCGGAGGTGGATGGCTCAGCTACCAGGTGCAGGGCCGGCTGGTTCTCGGGCTGCGCGGCCGGGCTTACCTCGCGCGCGGCCCCGCAGCCCGATCTCTGGGCAGCAGCGCCTGCGGGTCTATACCGGCAGCGGGGCGCTGCTCGTCTGCCCTGCGCCCAATTGGAACGAAAAGCTCTATTCCCGGGTTTCCGTGCGCAGCGCGGGCTGATCGCGGGAACCTGCTGGGGGTTCCGGCCGTTCCCCGGCTGTCCAGGAAGAGGGAGCCGATGCCGCAGGACCTGCCGATGCCCGAGCCCGCGCGCTGCCGTGTGGCGCTGATCGCCAATGCGCATGCCGGGCGCAAGGATGCGGGCGCGCGCATCGCGCATATCCGCTCCCGCCTCGCGCCGCAGGTGGCGGAATTCACGCTGAAGCCGGTAGCGAAGGGCGGCCAGATCGCCGATGCCGCCCGCCGGGCGGTGGCCGAGGGCTATGATATCGTCGCGGCTCTGGGCGGCGATGGCACGCAAAGCGCGGTCGCCGGTGCGCTGGCGGGGAGTGCGGCGGCCATGGCCGTGCTGCCGGGCGGCACCTTCAACTATTTCGCCCGTGAGCTCGGCGTGGAGGATATGGACCGGGCGCTCGATGCGGTTCTGGGCGGGCGGGTGCAGGCGCGCGACCTCGGCGCCATCAACGACCGGATCTTCATCAACAATGCGAGCATCGGGATCTATCCGCAGATCCTCGTGCAGCGCGAGGAGATCTACCGCCGCTGGGGCCGGAGCCGGATCGCCGCCTACTGGTCCGTTCTGGTGGCGCTGCGCGACCTGCGCGACCCGATGCATCTGCAGGTGACGGTGGATGGCCAGCCGCGCGACTATCGCACCTCGCTCGCCTTCGTCGCCCGCAGCGCCTATCAGCTCGATACGCTCGGGCTCGCGGGGGCGGAGGCGGTGCGCGCGGGGCATTTCGCGCTGTTCCTGGCGAAGGGCCGCACCCGATGGGAGCTGATGTCGGCCGCCATCCGCCTCGCCTTCGGGCGCACCGCGCATGGCGCGGATTTCGATCTGGTGATCTCGGACGACATGATCATCGAGAGCCGCAGCCCGCGCAAGCTGGTGGCGCTGGACGGCGAAAAGGCCCGGATGACCGCGCCGTTCCGGCTCAAGGTGCTGCATGGAGGGCTCCGGGTTTGCGTCCCGGCCGAAGGGCCTGCCGCATGACGCGGATCGTGCATCTGACGGACCTGCATTTCGGGGCGGAGCATGCCGCGCTGGTCGCCCCGCTCAGGGCCGCGATCCATGCCGCGAAGCCAGAATTCCTCGTGGTGACAGGTGATCTCACCCATCGCGCCCGGCGCGGGCAGTTCCGGGCGGCGCGCGGCTTTCTGGAGGGGCTCGGGCTGCCGTTCGTGGCGTTTCCGGGCAATCACGATGTGCCGCTCTTCAATCTGCCGCTGCGCTACCTCGCGCCGTTCCGGGGCTGGCACCGCGAGGTCTCAGCGGAAACCGCGCCGGAGCGCAGCTTCGGCCCTCTGCGGATCCATTGCGCGAATACCGCCGATCCGTTCAGCTGGCGGCGGGGCGTGTTTCGCCCTGCCGAGCTGCGCCGCATTCTGGCCGCCCGGCAGCAGGAGCCCGAAGGCACGATCCCGCTCCTCGCCTGCCACCATCCGCTGGTCGATCCGCCGGGGTTCGCGCCGGGCGAGACTCGTGGTGGGGCGCAGGCCGTGAAGGCGCTCGCGGCTGCGGGCATCCGGATCGTGCTCTCGGGGCATCTGCATCACTGGGCGATCGGCCTCGGGATCGCGCCGGGGGCGCCGCAGCCCGTGCTGATCGTGCAGACCGGCACCGCGCTTTGCGCCCGGGAAGGGGAGCGCGACCACGGCTTTTCCGTGCTGGAGATTGGGTCCGGCCGGGTAGAGGTCACGCCATGGATCGTCGATGGCCGGCACCAAGCCTATCTGCCCCGCGCCACTTCGGGCTTCGCGTGGCGCGCGGGCGGCTGGCACGCCGATCCGGCCTGAGCCCTATTTCCTGCACAGATAGGTGACGTCGAAGGCGAAGGTCGTGCGCTGCACCTTGCTTTGCAGCTGCGGCTTGCCGTCGACGCTGGCGCAATGCTGCGCGGCGATGGCATCGTAGCGCTCGGGCGGCTGGCTCCGGGTCGCGTCCTGCAGGCCGCGCAGGACGATGCCGTTCTGATCCTTCTGCATGATCCGGATCGCATCCTGGCTCGCCGGGGGCGTGCTCTCCAGCGGCGCGGAGCAGGCGGCCAGGGTCAGGCCGGTAAGGAGGAGGATCAGACGGGCATGTAATCACCTGTTGGAAAGGGGCGGGCGGATCCCGCGATATGCGGGGGAGTGCCGGTGCAGCCTAGCACCCGCCGCGCCGGTTGGGGAGGGGCGCGGCGTCGAATTTTCGCGGCGCAGGCGCAGGTTGCGCGGAAGCTGCCGGCACCGCGGGCTCACCATTGCGCGAGGCGCTGCGCGCCTGCGCTTGCCAGCCCGGCGCGGGGCGATTATACCCGAGCGCACATGATCGTAAGCGTTAACGTCAACCAACGCACGGACACCTAAGCCTCGGCTTTCGGGTGTGGTGCGTCACGATCAGACCGTCACTCTCCGCCGGGCCTATTATGAGAGAACGGATATGGATAGCTCCCTCCCCGATACCCTGCCGCAGATCCAGCGCTTGCGCCACGAGCTGCGCTGGCGCAACCTGACCCTGGCCGCGACCGAGCGGCTGACGCCCTCCATGATCCGCCTTACCTTCACCGGCGCGGATCTGCAGGGCTTCGTCAGCGCGGGCGCCGATGATCACATCAAGATCACCGTGCCCGGCGCGGATGGCACAGAGACCCGCCGCGACTACACCCCGCGTCGCTACGATGCGGCCAGGGGCGAGCTGGTGCTGGATGTCGTCGATCATGCCGGTGGCCTGGCTGCGGATTGGGCGCGCGCGGCCCGGGTGGGGGATGGGCTCACCATCGGCGGGCCGCGCGGATCGGCGGTGATCGGCGGCGATATCGCGCAATGGCTGCTGATCGGCGATGAAACCGCGCTGCCCGCGATCGGGCGCCGCATCGAGGAGCTGCCCGCGGGGGTGCCCGTGACCAGCCTGGTCGCGGTGCCTTCGGTGGCCGATGAGCAGGTGCTGACGACGGCGGCCCGGCATGAGGCGCTCTGGCTGCACCGGCCGCTGGCCGAGGCCGCCCGCCCGGAGCCGTTTCTGGCCGCGCTCGACGGGCTCGAGATCCCCGAGCGGACCTTCGTCTGGGTCGCGGCCGAGGCGGGCGTTGCCCGGGCGCTGCGGGCGGCGCTGATCGCGCGCGGGGTGCCGAAGGCCTGGATCAAGGCTTCGGGGTATTGGGTCGAGGGCCAGGCGGATGCGTCGGTCAAGGCGATGGAGGACTGAGCGATGCTGACGGCACATCTGGAAAGCCTGGCCATCGCCGGGGCCGATAGCCTGCTCGCGCATGCCGAGGCCGCGGCCCGGCGGCGCGGGCTGGCGCTGTGCTTTGCGGTGGTGGACAGCGCGGGCCAGCTCCTTGCCTTCCGCCGCATGGACGGTGCAGGGCGCATTTCGATCGACGTCGCCATTGGCAAGGCCCGCACCGCGGCGCTTTTCGGCAAGCCGAACCGGATGTTCGAGGAGATGATCGACGCGGGCAAGGCCTCGATGCTCTCGGTTCCGGGGGCGGTCCCGATCGGGGGCGGATTGCCGGTGCTGCGGGGCGGGGCCTGCCTTGGCGGGTTCGGGGTCAGCGGCGCGACCGGTGCCGTGGATGACGAAATCGCAAGCGAGGCGGTTGACGCCCTGAGCGGGGAGCTTTGCGCATGACGGGTGGGCAAATGCTGGCGCAGAAGACGGTCCTGATCATCGGCGGAACCTCGGGCTTCGGGCACGAGGTCGCCCGGCAGGCGGCGGCGCAGGGGGCGGTGTTGCGGCTCGTGGGGCGGGACGCCGCGAAAGCCGAAGCGGTTGCGCAGGCCTTTCGCGAGGATGGTGCGGAGGCCCGCGGCTATGGCTGCGACGCCACCGACCCGCAGGCGTTCGACGCCCTGCTGGGCGCGCTCGGGCCGCTCGATCATCTGGTCTCGATGGTCGGGGGCGCCATGGGGGGCGGGTTTCTGTCCGCGCCGGAGGCTGCGATCCGCGATACGGTGGAGGGCAAGCTCTTCGCCAACCAGCGGATCGCGCGCAGCGCCGCGCCCAGCCTCCGGCCCGGCGGCAGCATGACCTTCACCGCCGGAGCGGGCGGGCGCCCCGACAATGCCTCAGGCGCAATCCTCGGCAATATCGGGATCAGCACCCTGGTGCGCGGGCTCGGCGTAGAGCTGGCGCCGAAGCTGCGGGCCAATGCGATGGCGCCGACCTGGACCCCGACGCCGCTCTGGCGGAGCCTGCCGGAGGCCGAGGTCGCGGCCATCCGCGAGCGCTTCTCCGGGCAGATCCCCCTCGGCCGCACCGGCACGGTTGCCGAAGTCGCGCAGGCCTATCTGTTCGTGATGACCTGCGGCTTCATCACCGGGCAGACCATCGTGGTGGATGGCGGGCCCTCCCTGCTCTGAGCGCGGCCTCAGCCGGAGGGCAGGGCGAAGGGGTTGAACCCGCTGCGCCCGAACCCTTCGGCGCTGGCGGCATCGTCGAGAACGAGGCTTGCCAGATCGTCGGCGACGGTGTCTGCCTCCCGGTCCCGCTCCTGGCTGATCACCTTCAGATAGCTGCCGCAGGCGCCGCAGGCCTCGGCGCGGATCGGGGCTTCGGGGGTCTCGAAGCTCAGGTAATCGAGCTGCCCCGCATCGCCGCAATTCGTGCATTTGGCGCGGACCATGTGCCAGTCGCAGTCGCACAGCGCGCAATGCAGGTAGCGCAGACCCTGATCGTCGCCGGTGAGGATGGTGCTGGCCACAGGGGCAGTACCGCAGAGCGGGCAATCGGGCGGCTCCTGCGCCGTGGGGCCGGGCAGGGGGGCGGCCCGCGCGGCGCGGGCCACCTCTGCCGACAGGGCCGCCCAAAGGAACGGCGCCAGCGCCGGGTCCACGGCATCGAACCGGCCTTCGGCCAGGGCGATGGCGGCGGTGCGGCGCGCCGCTTCGGGCAGGGCCTGCAGCTGGGCAAGGGCTTCGCGCACCGGCGCGGCCACCTTCGGGCGCAGATCGGCCAGCATCCGGTCCAGCAGCGCAGGCCAGAGGCCCGCGGCCGCAATCCCTGCCGGATCCGGGGGCAGATCCGCGGCCGGGGCGCCGAGGCAGGCGGCCTGGGCATCGGTCACCTGCGCGGCGAGCACCAGATACTCCGAGAGTTCATGCCCCGCGGCCAGCGCCCGCAGGCGCGCCGCGCGGCGGGCATAGAACGTGGCCAGATCCGGCCGCAGGATCGGCGCGAAATGGTGCGATCCGGGCGGCTGCGGCGCATGCAGGAGGGGGGCTTCGGTCATTTGCGTGCCTCCGCGTCCTGCGCATCCAGCTCCGCGGCCCAGCGGTCATGGTGCTGGCGCACCCAGGCGCGGGAGACATAGCCCGTGACCATGCCGGTGATCGAGCCGCGCACCCAGATTGCCAGATAGATATGGCCGAGGATCAGCAGGATGAGCCCGATCCCCGCCACCGAATGCGCCAGGATCGCCAGCCGCAGCACCGGGATCGGGAAGAATTCGGCGAAATAGGCGCGCCACATGATCAGGCCCGAGACCAGCAGCAGCACGATGGACAGCATGATCAGCCAGAACAGCACCTTCTGCCCGGCGTTGTACTTGCCGATGCGCAGCGGCGCGCCGTGCCGGTTCAGGATCACATCCGCCACATTGCGAAACCAGAGCGCATCGGTGCGCGCGGGCAGGTTGTATTTCACGAAGCGCACGAACATGAAGCACAGCCCGGCGAATACCGCGATGCCCAGGAACGGGTGCAGCAGCCGCGCCATCTGCGGCGTGCCGAGCAGCCCCGACATCCAGGAGAATGTGGGGAAGAACCACGACAGCCCCGAGGTGGCCGCCAGGAAGAAGCACAGCACAATCGCCCAGTGGCACAGCCGCTCGGGCAGTTTCGTGCGCAGGATCCGGTCTTGCTTGCGGCTCATGCCTTGTCCTCCGTATCGTCGCCCTCTCCGGTGCTGTTGGGGCCGACGCCCATGAAATGCACCGCCATCCCGGCCACGGCCGCCGCCCCCGCCACGGCCGCCGCGGGCTTCAGCAGGTCCTTCCAGCCCGAGACCACCGGGCTGATCTGCGGATCCTTCGGCAGGCCCGCGTAGCGCTGCGGGTCATCCGCGTGATGGAGCACATACATCACATGCGTGCCGCCCACGCCCTGCGGATCATAGAGCCCGGCGTTCTCGTAGCCGCGCTCGTTCAGCTCGGCCACGCGGGTGGCGGCCAGGTCCTTCATCTCCTCCTTGGAGCCGAAGGAGATTGCGCCCGTCGGGCAGGTCTTGGCGCAGGCGGGGGCCTGGCCCACCGCGAGCCGGTCCGAGCACAGCGTGCATTTATAGGCCTTGTTGTCGGCCTTGGAGATCCGCGGCACGTCGAACGGGCAGCCCGCCACGCAATAGCCGCAGCCGATGCACAGGTCCGACTGGAAATCCACGACCCCATTCGCATATTGCACGATCGCGCCCGGCACCGGGCAGGCCTTCAGGCAGCCCGGGTCCTCGCAATGCATGCAGCCGTCCTTGCGGATCAGCCATTCCAGCTTGCCCGCCTCGTCCTCATGCTCGGTGAAGCGCATCAGGGTCCAGCTGTCGGCGTGCAGGTCGCGCGGGTTGTCATAGACGCCTACGTTCTGCTCCACCTCGCCGCGCAGGTCGTTCCATTCGTTGCAGGCGACCTGACAGGCCTTGCAGCCGATGCAGGTGGTCACGTCGATGAGCTTCGCGACCTCCATCTGATGGTCGCGCACATGCGGCGCGGGGGTCATCTCGGAGGTGGCCGAGCGCTTGATGATGTTTTGCGAATTCATGCCGGCTCTCCCGTCACTTTTTCCACGTTGACCAGGAAGGCCTTGAACTCCGGTGTCTGCGAATTGGCGTCGCCCACGCCGGGCGAGAGCGTATTGGCAAGGTAGCCCTTCTTTGTCGCGCCCTCGAAGCCCCAGTGGCAGGGGATGCCGATCTGGTCCACCTCCTGCCCGGCCACCGTGAGCGTGCGCATCCGCTTGGTCACCACGGCCTTGGCGGTGATATGGCCGCGCTTGGTCGAGACCTTCACCGTATCGCCGTGGCCGATACCCTTCTGCGCCGCGAGCTTCTCGCCGATCTCGATGAACTGCTCGGGTTGCAGCATGGCGTTCAGGTGGCTGTGCTTGGTCCAGTGCCGGAACAGCTCGGTCACCGAATAGGTGGTGGCCACATAGGGGTAGTCGTGCCGGTTGCCCATCCGCTGCGCATCGTTCTGGAAGATCCGCGCGGTCGGGTTGTGGGTCACGGCTTCATGCAGCGGGTTCTTCGCGATCGGGCTTTCCACCGGCTCGTAATGCTCGGGGAAGGGGCCGTCGTTCATCCCCTGCGCCGAGAACAGCCGGCCCATGCCTTCGGGCAGCATGATGAAGGGCGCAGCGGGCGCGCCGGGCGGAATCGTGGCCGGGAAATCCGGTACATCCGATCCGGTCCATTTCGCGCCGTCCCAATGCAGGATCTGCCGGTTCGGGTCCCAGGGATTGCCGTCCATGTCCATGCTGGCGCGGTTGTACAGCACGCGCCGGTTCGCAGGCCAGGACCAGGCCCAGCCCGGCGTGTTGCCAAGGCCCGCGTCGGTATTGTCGCGGTTGGCCATCTGGTTGCCCTTCTCCGTCCAGGAGCCGGCGAACACCCAGCAGAAGCTCTGCGTCGTGCCGTCGTCGCGCAGCTGCGCGAAGCTGTCGAGCAGCTGCCCCTTCTTCAGGATCTGCTTTCCGGTTTCATCAAACACGTCCTCGAGCGCATAGCCATTGGATTCCTTCGCCATTTCCTGCGGATGCGGCGAGGCGGGGTCGTGGTAGGTGTCGTGGTCCCAGGTCATATGCAGAACCTGCTCGGGGCAGGCGCCGCCCTCGGTCTCATAGAGGCGCCGCAGCTCCATCATGATGCCGCCGAGGATCTCCGGGTCGTGGCGCGCCTCGCCGGGCGGCTCCTGCCCGGCGTAGTGCCATTGCAGCCAGCGGCCGGAATTGACGATCGCGCCATCCTCCTCCGCGAAGCAGTTCGACGGCAGGCGGAACACCTCGGTCATGATCTCTTCGGTGGGCACGTCGTTGAACCGCCCCTCGTTGCGCCAGAAGTTCGACGTCTCCGTCGCCAGCGGGTCGATCACCACCAGGAATTTCAGCTTCGACAGCGCCTTGGAGGTCTTGTTCTTGTCGGGCATCGCGGCCAGCGGGTTGAAGCCCTGCGCGATGTAGCCGTTGACCTTGCCCTCGTACATCAGGTCGAAATAGGCCAGCATGTCGTAGCTGCGGTCCCATTTCGGCAGCAGGTCGAAGGCGAAGTCGTTCTCCTTCGTGGCATGCTTGCCATAGAGGTTCTTCAGCAACGAAATGAAGAACCTGGGCGTGTTCTTCCAGTAGTTCACCTGGCCCGGCAGCACCTCCTTCGGGGTGACCTCCGTCAGGTATTGCGCGAGGCTCTGCTGCTTGTCCGAAGGCAGGTTCATGTAGCCCGGCACCCGCAGCGACAGCAGCCCGAGATCGGTGTAGCCCTGGATATTGGAATGGCCCCGCAGCGCGTTCACGCCGCCGCCCGCCATCCCGACATTGCCGAGCAGGAGCTGAATCATCGCGGCGCCGCGGATGATCTGCGCGCCGCCGGTGTGGTGCGTCCAGCCGAGCGCATAGAGCCAGGTCATGGTCTTGTCGCGCGCCGCGCAGGAGCCGATGATTTCCGCGATCCGCAGGAAGTCCTCCTGCTTCACCCCGGTGATTTCCTCCACCATTTCCGGCGTATAGCGGTCCACATGCCGCTTCAGCAGCTGCAACACCGAGCGCGGGTGGGTCATCGTCGGGTCGCTGAGCGCATTGCCATCGGCGTCGCGCTCATAGGTCCAGCTGGATTTGTCGTAAGCTTTTGTCTGCGGATCGAAGCCCGAGAACACGCCTTCGTCGAAGCTGAAATCCGCGCGCACGATCAGCGGCGCGTTGGTGTAGCTGCGGACATAATCGTGCTGGATCTGGTCGGTCTGCAGCAGGTAGCGCACCATGCCCATCAGGAAGGCCGCGTCCGACCCGGCCCGGATCGGCGAGAAGATATCGGCGACCGAGGCGGTGCGGTTGAAGCGCGGATCGACGACGATCACCTTCGCCTTGTTCTTGGTCTTGGCCTCGATCACCCATTTGAAGCCCACCGGGTGCGCCTCGGCCGGGTTGCCGCCCATGACGATGACGACATTGGCGTTCTTGATATCCACCCAGTGGTTGGTCATCGCGCCGCGCCCGAAGCTCGGGGCCAGCGCGGCCACCGTGGGCGCATGGCACAGCCGCGCCTGGCAATCGATGCCCAGCATGCCGAGCGCGCGGGCGAATTTGAAATCCAGCACGCCGGTTTCATTGGAGGCGGCGGAGGAGGCCAGCATCCCCGAGGAGAGCCAGCGGTTTACCAGCTGGCCCTTGTCGTTGCGGGCGATGAAATTCGCGTCGCGGTCGTCTTTCAGCAGGCGGGCGATGCGGCGGTTGGCCTCGTCCCAGCTGATCCGGACCCAGTCCTTCGATCCGGGCGCGCGGTATTCGGGGAAGGTCAGCCGCCCCTTGGAATGGATCATGTCGAGCAGGCCCGCGCCCTTCGGGCACAGCGAGCCGCGGCTGACGGGGTGGTCCGGGTCGCCCTCGATGTGGAAGATCCGCGGCTTCGCGTTCCGCGCCCCGTCGCCCAGCGAATACATCAGGATGCCGCAGCCCACCGAGCAATAGGTGCAGTTGTTCCGCGTCTCCTTGGCGCGCAGCAGCTTGAACGGCCGCACCGCCGCCGCGACCTGCGCCTCCGCCGTGGACAGGCCCAGGGCATTCGCGCTCAGCGCCGCGGCCCCCGTCCCGAGGATCTGCAGGAACCTGCGTCTGCCAATTCTGATACCGGTTCCGCCCATGGTGCCTGCTCCCTGTCTGCATCCGTTGTGTGCCATTGCACACCAAGATCCGTGAGCCAGTAGCGGGGCACTGGGCCGCCGGGCAAGGCGCAAAACCGCCGTCTTTTCCGCGGTCTAGCGGCATATTGCAGCATCGGCAGCGCTGGCAAACCCGAGTTTTTCACACAGGATTGTCAATTCCCTGATGGGAAACGGGATTATTCTGTGATTTGCGTCTCATATATTTATATAAGGAAGTACTATCATGATAACGTGATCGCCCGCTCCGGGCATCATCTCCGGAGGCCGGGCGCCATGACCGCAGCGATACCGACAGGCACCCAAGCCGGAGGCGAGTCGCATCGTTTTCGTTATTTCCTAATGGATATAACGAAAACGGAGATGGCGCGCCAGAGGAGCGCCGCGGCATGCTGATCCGTCATCTGGATTTTTTCGTCACCCTGGCGGAGGAGCAGCATTTCGGCCGCGCGGCGGAGCTCTGCGGCGTGACCCAGCCCGCGCTGTCGCTCGCGATCCGCAAGCTGGAGGAGGATCTGGGCGCGACGCTGATCCTGCGGGGCAAGCGGTTCATGGGGCTGACTGCGGAGGGGGAGAAGGTGCTCGTCTGGGGCCGGCAGATCCTGGCGGATTATGGCCACCTGCGCGATGATCTGTTCGGGCGCCGCAAGGGCGGGCTGACGGGCGAGCTGCGCCTCGGTGTGGCGGCGGCGGCGATGCCGCTGGTGCCGCAGCTCTCCGCCCGGTTCGAAGCGCACAACCCATTGGCGCGGATACGCTTCCGGGCCATGACGCCACCGGAAATCACCGCGGCGATCCGCCGCTTCGAGCTTGATGGCGGGGTGACGGAGCTGGATCCGCGCCCGCCTGCGGGCATGGTCGCGCAGCCCATCGCGCCGGGCGAGGTGCTGTTTGCCTGCCGCGCCGATCATCCCTTCGCCCATGATGCCACGATCCCCTGGCGCGACGCCCTGACCCAGCCGCTGTGTGTGGCCGAGGGCGGGATCGCGGCCGCGCTGGCGGCGCGCAAGCTGCGGGCTTCGGTCCTGTGCGATACGCTCGATGCGGTGCTGGCGCATCTGCGGCACGGGCACTGGTGCGCCCTGGTACCCGGCAGCTTCCGCGCGC
The DNA here is from genome assembly GCF_041916475.1 of Paenirhodobacter sp. GTDB lineage: Bacteria > Pseudomonadota > Alphaproteobacteria > Rhodobacterales > Rhodobacteraceae > Rhodobacter. The sequence continues at coordinate 30,993 of NZ_JAYRZN010000003.1, read as the reverse complement.
TGCTGGCGCCGGGCGATACGGTCGGGGTGCATGGGCTGTCCGGCGCGCCGGCGCTGTCGGGACTCGGGCTGCTGCTGGCGCGCCGCGATCCGCAGGCGCCGATGGTGCAGGCGCTCATGGATTGCGCGGAGGGCTGGCAGGGCGGGGGGGGGGGCGCCATCTTGTCCTGACCGGGCCGAGATGCGATGATCTGGCGAAGCCGCCTCAGATGCCCGGTGCGGGAACAGGAGGATCATTTGCCCGCAACGACCAGCATTCCGGCGCCGCCGCGCGGCCCTGCGGCCTATGCGGCCCGCCTGTCGCAGGCGTCTGTTCTGATCGTCGATGACGAGCCTGGCATGCGCAATTTCATGGTCCGGATCCTCGGCCCGCAATGCCGCCGGATCGAGCTGGCCGCCACCATCGGCGAGGCCGGAGACTGGCTGGCCGTGGAGCATTTCGATGTCATCGTGCTCGATAATCTGCTCGGCACGGAGCGCGGCCTCGACTGGCTGCGCCAGCAGCGCGAGAAGGGCCATGTGCCGCCGGTGGTGCTGATTTCCGCCTTCGCCGACCTCGAGATCGCGATCGAGGCGATGCAGGCGGGGGCGGCTGACCTGATCCTGAAGCCGTTCCGCTCCAACCAGCTGCTGGCCGCGGTGGCGCGGGTGCTGGAGCAAAGCCGCCTGCGCGCGGAGAACCGGATGCTGCGCCAGGAGCTGCGCCGCAGCATCGATGCAAGCCTGCGCCACGACCAGCTGATCGGGACCTCGGCTGCGATCGAGGAGATCCGCGCGACCGTGCGCCGCGTGGCGCCGCTACCGTCTTCGGTGCTGCTCAGCGGGGAATCCGGTACCGGAAAGGAGGTCGTGGCGCGGATGATCCACGACCTGTCGAACCGGACCGAGGGCCATTTCATCGCGGTCAATTGCGCCTCCATGCCCGAGGAGATGGTCGATTCCGAGCTGTTCGGCCATGTGGATGGCGCGTTCCCGGGCGCGAGCGGGCATCGCGAGGGGCTGTTCCTGCATGCGCAGGGGGGCACGCTGTTCTTCGACGAGATCGCCGAGCTGCCGCTCGCGACGCAGGCGAAGCTGCTGCGCGTGCTGGAGGACCGGCGGATCCGGCCGCTGGGCGCGGAACGCGCGCTTCCGGTGGACCTGCGGCTGATCTTCGCGACCAATACCGACCTGGAGGCACGGGTGGCCGAGGGGCGGTTCCGCGCGGATCTCTATTACCGCATCAACATCCTGCAGCTGCGCATGCCGCCGCTGCGCGCGCGCGGGGCGGATGTGCTGGAGCTGGCGCGCCTGTTCCTGCAGCGCCAGGCGCGCGCGCTCGGCCTGCCTGAAGTGCCGCTGACCGATGATATCGCGGCGGCGCTGCTGGCGCAGCCCTGGCCGGGCAATGTGCGCGAATTGCGCAACCTGATCGAACGGACGCTCATTCTCGGCCGGTTCCCGCCCGAGCTGAGCCGTGCCGATGGCTAGGACATTCCGCTCGGTCCGCTCGCGGCTGCTGGCCATCGCGCTGCTGCCGATGCTGCTCGTGTTGCCGCTCCTGATCGGCATCACCATGCAGCGCTGGATCTGGCGCACCGATCAGATCCTCACCGCGCGCGTGGCGAGCGACCTGACGGTCGCGCGCCAGTACCTCGCGCATCTGACGGACAGCACCGCGGCCGGGGTGGCGGCCCTGGGCGCATCCGCGGCCTTCCGCGACCACATCGGCCCGGAGCCCGCAGCCTTCCTGGAGGAAAGCCGGCGCAGGCTCGGGCTCGATTATCTGGTGCTCGGCGCTGCCACGGGCAGCCCGGCGCTGCCCGCGCGCACGGGCCTCGCGGTTCTGCAGGCGGCCACGCTCGGGGCGCTGTCGCCCGGGCTGGCGGAGCGGGCGCGGGTGCCGCATGCCGGTGCCGCAGGAGGGGGCGAAGACCGCGCGCTGGTGATTCATGCGGTCAGCCCGGTCACGCTGCCCGGAGGGGTGGCAGCGCAGCTCTCGGGCGGGATTTTGCTCAACAACAACACCGGGTTCATCGACCGGATCAATGCGCTGGTCTATCCGCCCCCTGAAGGCCATGCCGGCGCGGTCAGCTTCGATCAGGGGGTTACCACGCTCTTCCTGGATGACCTGCGCATCGCCACGACGCTGCGCCCCTCCGGCGGGGAGCGCGCGCTCGGCACGCGGGCCTCGGCCGCGGTGCGGGACCGGGTGCTGATCGGTGGCGAGAGCTGGCACGACACGGCCTATGTCGTGAATGCGTGGTACATATCGGCCTATGAGGCGCTCGCCGACCCGCAGGGCAGGCGGGTGGGCATGCTCTATACCGGCATTCCGCGCGCGCCTTATACCGCGGCGCGGCAGGTCACCTGGGCGGTCATCGGCGGCGCCTTCGCGCTGGCTGCGGGGCTCTCGCTGCCGCTGTTTCTGCACTGGGCAAGGGGGATTTTCGGGCCGCTGGAGGCGATGGGGCGGACGATGTCGCGCGCGGAGGCGGGGGAGATGGGGGCGCTCACGCAGGTGCCTGCGGGGGGGGGCCGATGAGATCGTGCATCTCGCCCGGCACCTGGACCGGCTGCTTGGCCTGCTGCAGCAGCGCGACAGCGACCTGCGGGCGCTGAATGCCGATCTGAACCGACGGGTGGAGGCGCGCACCGCGGATCTGACCGAGGCGAACCGCGCGCTGGAGGCGGCCACGCGGCAGCTGGTTCTGGCCGAAAAGCTGGCGACGATCGGGGAGGTCACGGCCGGGGTCGCGCATGAGATCAACAATCCGCTGGCGGTGATTCAGGGCAATATGGAGGTGCTGCGGCTGATCCTCGATGAGCAGGGCAGTGCGGCGGAGACTGAAATTGCCCTGATCGACGATCAGATCCGCCGCATCGGGGCGCTGGTGAACCAGCTTTTGCAATTCGCGCGCCCCGAGGAATTCGCGGGCGATCCCCCGCTCACGGATCCGGCGGCGGCTGCTGCGGGGCTGCGGCCGCTGATAAGTCATCTGCTGAAGGGGGTGACGCTGGTGAGCGATCTGCGCTCCACCCGCGAGGTCGCGATGAACCTCCATGCCCTGCAGCAGATCCTCGTGAACCTCGCGACCAATGCGGTTCAGGCGATGCCGCAGGGCGGGCGACTGGCCCTGAGCACGCAGGACGCGGCGCATGAGGACGGGCGTCCGGGTGTGTGTCTGACGCTCAGCGATACCGGCACCGGTATGGATGCGCAGACATTGGCGCATGTGTTCGACCCGTTCTTCACCACCCGCGGCACCCGGGGCACCGGCCTCGGCCTCTCGATCTGTCAGGCGCTGACGGCCCGCGCCGGTGGCCGGCTCTCCGCCCGCAGCTGCCCGGGGGAGGGGACGACCTTCACGCTCTGGCTGCCCGCGGCCTGAGGCGCGCTCCGTCGCTTCATCCGTACGGCCCCACGCTGCGGGCGCGGAGGCCACGGCCGGATTTACGGTAACGTACTTCAGGAAGCGCCCTGCGCTGGCGCATGATTGGCGAGTATCAGTGACGGAGTGAAGAGATGGCGAAGATTACCCTTGCCCTGTCGGCTGCTGCCGCGCTGGCGTTTTCGGTATCGGCATCCTCGGCGCAGGAGTCTGGGAACGATCTGGCGAAACAGCTGAGCAACCCCGTCGCTTCACTGATCAGCGTGCCGTTCCAGTTCAACTACGACAGCGGCTACGGCCCCGAGGACGGCAACCGCACCACGGTCAACATCCAGCCCGTGGTGCCGATCTCGCTCAATGACGAATGGAACCTGATTTCCCGCACGATCGTGCCGGTGATCTGGCAAGATGACATCGCGGGCTCTTCGGGGCGTCAGTCCGGGCTTGGCGATATCACGCAGAGCTTCTTCTTCTCCCCCAAGGAGCCGACGGCGAGCGGCCTGATCTGGGGCGCGGGCCCCGTATTCTTGCTGCCGACGGCGACGGATGACCTTCTGGGCGCGGGCCAGTTCGGGATCGGCCCGACGGCGGTGGTGCTGAAGCAAAGCGGCGGCTGGACCTACGGCGGGCTTGCGAACCACATCTGGTCCGTCGCCGGGGAGGGGGACCGCCCCGATATCAGCGTGAGCTTCCTGCAGCCGTTCCTCTCCTTCACCACCGCGAATGCCTGGACCTTTGGGCTGAACACGGAAAGCAGCTACGACTGGAAGAACGACCAGTGGTCGGTGCCGATCAACCTTCAGGTCTCGAAGCTCGTGACCTTCGGGGCGCAGCCGGTCAGCTTCACGGCGGGCGCGCGGTACTGGGCGGAAAGCCCGGAGAATGGGCCCGAAGGATGGGGCGTCCGGCTGGCGGTGACGATGCTCTATCCGAAGTGAGGCGCGGGCAGAGCCAAGGGGACGTTCGGGCCGAATGCTTCCGTCTTCCGCGCCGCGGACGGGCGCGAATTTACTGTAAATTACTTGATGCTGCAGTGGTTTCGGCGACGATGGTATGGGTAACAGAGGAGGTGATCGGATGCGGCGATTCCAGATGATGCTCCATGGCGCCCCGCTGCTGGCGGCGCTTTTGGCACCGGCCGTGGCCTTCGGCGCCGAGAGTGGTGTCGGGTTCTACCTGTTGTGATCGGAGGGGCCGTCGGCCGCGGTGATGCCGTCCGCGGGCCTCTATTTCCAGAACGACCTCTATTACTACAACGGCGATATCGGCGCCGAGCGTAAGCTGCCGACGGGCGGGCGGCTCGCCCTCGGGGTGGATGGCTCCGCGGTGATCGACCTGCCGACCTTCATCTGGGTCCTGCCGGAGGAGATGCTGGGCGGGCATCTGGGCCTGGCCGCGACATTCCCGATCGGCTGGAAGAGCACCAGCGCCGATCTGACCCTGGCCGGCCCCCGCGGCGGGCCTGCGCGCGCCGATGTCAGCGACGAGGTCTTCACCATCGGCGATCCGGTTCTCAGCGCCTTCCTCGGTTGGAACCAGGGCAATCTGCACTGGCAGGTCGGCACGATGATCAACGTGCCGGTGGGCGATTACCAGAAGGGCGAGATCTCCAATATCGCCTTTCACCACTGGGGCGCCGATGTGTTCACCGCCATGACATGGCTCGATCCGGCCTCCGGGCTGGATCTGTCGGGCGTGCTCGGCGTGACCTTCAACGACGAAAACCCGGCCACCGATTACCGGACAGGGAACGAGCTGCATTTCGAATGGGCGGCGGTGAAGCATTTCAGCCCGGCTTTCGATGCCGGGATGATCGGCTACTATTACGATCAGCTCACCGACGATTCGGGCGATGGCGCCAGCGGCCCGTTCCGCGGGCAGGTCACCGCGGTGGGCGCGACCATGGGCTGGAACTTCAAGATGGGAGACCGGCCTGTATCGGCGCGGGTGAAATATTACCATGAGTTCGATGTGCGCAACCGGGCCGAGGGCGATGTGCTGTTCGTCTCGCTCACCATGCCGCTGTCGATCCTGAAATAGAGACGCTTCTGAATGCCTGACCTATAGATTCCGGTCGTCGCGCGGCGCCTCAGGGGCGCAGGCAGGGTGCTGGCCGGGCTCTGTGCGGTGCTCATGCTGTGCCTGCTTCCGCTTGCCGCCATGGCGCAGCAGGCCCCTGCAGAGCAGCCGGCCGAGGTGCAGGAATTCCTGCAGCTCCTCGGCAAGCCGGAGGTTCAGGCCTGGCTGCGCACGCAATCCGCCGCAGCGGTGCCCGCCACGGCGGCGCCCGAGGGCGGCATCCCGGGCTTCTTCGCGACGCGGCTCAATCAGGTGCGCGAAAGGTTCGATCTGGTACTGTCGGGCGCGATGACCATCGGGCCGAGCCTCGGCGATGCGCTGGGCCGGCTCGCGCGCGAGCTGGCGCAGAACGGCGCCTTCCGCACCCTGCTGGAGCTTCTGAGCATTCCGGTACTGGCCGTGGCGGGGGACAGGATGCTCGCGCGGCGCGGCCGGCAGAGCGCGCAGGCCACGACCGGCCTTGGCCGGCTCGCGCGCCTGCCCTCGCTTGCGGGCCTAGCCGGGTTCATCCTCGGTGCGGTGCTGCCGCTGGTCCTGTTCGGCTGGGCGGAGCTTTTGAAGCAGGCGGCGGTGCTGGTGGCATTGGCGCTGATCGGGATCCGGCTCACGGTCTTCCTCGGGCGGCTCTATCTGGAGGGCATCGCCGGCGCCGATGCGCCGCCTGCGCCAGCCGCCGCCCGGCACGGCTACAAAAGCGCGCTCGTGCTGGCGAGCTATTTCTTCGCGGGCTGGGCCTTCGTCGAAATGGCGGATCTGTTCGGGGTGGCAGGCGGGCCGATGCTGCTCCTGATCTACATTCTGGCCTTCGGCCTGTGCGCGCTTGCCCTTGCGACGCTGTGGCGGCGTCCGCGGCCCTTCGCGAGGGGCAATGCGCTCTGGACGAGAGCCTCCTGGGGCTGGAGCATCGTTCTGATCGGGCTTCTGGCGCTCTGGCTCGCGGGGCTGCATGTGCTCCTCTGGCTTGGGATCTTCGCGGTCGCGCTGCCCAAGGTGCTGGCTGCCTGCACGAAGCTGGTTCGCGGGCTGCAGCTCTACGTCAACCCGGAGGCGCAGATCTATGCGACCCGGTCGATCCTGCTGGATCGGGTGCTGCGCGCGCTGATCATTGCGGGGGCCGCCTGGTGGATTGCCCATTTGCTTGGGCTGGAGGCCTCCGGCATGGCGCGCGGCGAGACCATCGAGAACCGTATCGCGCGCGGCCTGATGCAGGGCGTCGTCGTCGTGCTGTTCGCGGATCTGATCTGGGCCTTCGCAAAGGCCCAGATCAAGATGACGCTGGAGACCGCCTCCGCCGATGCGATCCGCAGCGACGAGCAGAAACGGCGCGCCTCGCGCCTGCTGACGCTGCTGCCGATCTTCCGCAACATCCTGGCCGCAGTGATCGGCATCATCTCCGTGCTGATGGTGCTGTCCGGGCTGGGCGTGGAAATCGCGCCGCTGCTCGCCGGGGCGGGGGTGGTGGGCGTGGCGGTTGGCTTCGGTACGCAGACCATCGTGAAGGATGTGATCAGCGGCATGTTCTATCTGTGGGACGATGCCTTCCGCATCGACGAATATATCGAGACCGGCAAGTACAAGGGCACGGTCGAATCTTTCAGCCTCCGCTCGGTGAAGCTGCGCCACCACCGCGGGCCGCTGACCACGGTGCCCTTTGGCGAGCTGGGCGCGGTGCAGAACATGAGCCGCGACTGGTCGGTGACCAAGTTCAACCTCCGGGTAGGCTATGACACCGATCTGGAAAAGCTGCGCAAGGTGATCAAGAAGATCGGCCAGGATCTGGCGGAGCGGCCCGAATACAAGGACAGCATCATCAGCCCGCTGAAGATGAAGGGCGTTGTCGATTTCGGGGAATATGCGATCGAGGTGCGGGTGGGCTTTACCACCAAGCCGGGCGAGCAGTTCATGATCCGGCGTGATGCGATGACGATGATCCGCCAGACCTTCCGGGAAAACGATATCCATTTCGCGGTGCCCACGGTTCAGGTCTCGAATCCCGAGGACGGGGATGCCTCCGCCGCGGCCCTGGCCAAGGCCCGGCACGATGCCGCCCTGCAGGCGGCGCAGGAGGGCGGCGGGGCCTGAGCGGCGTTTACGCGGAACTTTGCGTCAATATCTTGCGTAAATGCCGTATCGTAACGCGCCCCGGCGCCGCCCGATCAACCGCTGCGCGACCTGGCGCCCCGTGGGCCGCGCCCAGAGGCTGCATCCGGCCAATCTCATTAGTTTCGCTCATGTGTCGGGATTAATGTGTTACTGTTCACCGCATTGACGGTGATTGATTGGTTGTTCTGGGGGCAAGTGGTGCCGGACATGTCCGAAGGCTAGGGCCCGCCTGACGAGAATATGGCGGTCAGGTGCCGGGCCGAACTGACGAGGCTTCTCGCGGACACGCGTTTTCGCGTTACGTAACGTCACCGCGCGATTTTAACGTATCTCGCAGAGTTATATTTTACCGGCCATACGGACGGGGCCAAGGCCTATTCGATCGCGGTGGATGTGCTGGGCCGGGGGGCTTCGTTCGAGCCCTCGCTCGATCCGATCGTCCGCATCGAGATCAGCCGGCTGAGATCCGCGCTGGAGGCCTATTACGCCACCTATGGCCGTGAAAGCTCCGTCTCCATCGAATTGCCGCGCGGCCGGTATGCGGTGCGGTTCGTGGCCAGCGGTAATGCCGCCGTCACGCTGCCGCAGATGGCCGTGCCGGAGCCTCCGCTTCCGGTGCGCCCGGAGCCGGAGGCTCCGTCGGCTGCCGCGCCGCGCAGGCCGTCGCTCCGGCGCTGGCTCTGGCCGGTGGCGGTTGCCTGTCTGGCCGCGGCTACCCTGGCGCTGCTGCTGCTGCGGTTGCCGCAGGGCAGCCCTGACGCTGTGGCGCCCCCGACCGTCCAGCTGACGTTGAGCGTGGCCGATCCGGCCATGGCGGGCCGGTCGGAGGCCTTGCGGGACTATCTGATGGCCGCGATGCTGCGCTTCGGTACCGTGCGGATTGCCGATCCCGCCGCCGCGCGGCCCGCATCGGATTACCGGGTCGAGATCACCTACAGCGAAGCGCAGCAGGGGCGCAGCGCCCGCTGGGCCTTGTTCGACAATCGCTCCCGCCATCTGGTCTCGGCCGGGGTGGAGGATCTGGATGCGCGCGGAATCGCTCCGGAATTCGCGGATCGGCACCTGGCGGCGGTGCTCGCAGTCCGGCTGACCGATATGGACGGGGTGATCGCGGGTGCGGAAATGGAGCGCGCGCCGGCGGGCGCGCTCGGCAATGTGTGCATCCTGCGCGCCAGTCACGCGCTGGAGCTGCAGGATTGGCGCGACATCGGCGCCGCGCAGAAATGCCTGGAGGAAACCGCAAGCGCAGACCCAGAGAACGCCCGTGCGGTGGCGTATCTGTCGATGCTGAGCGCGCTGAAGGGCAATGATCCGTCGCTGGAGCGGGCCGAGGCGCTGGCCGAGCAGGCGATGTCGATCGACCCGACGTCGGATGCCGCCGAACTGGCGCTGGCGCGGAGCCGCTTTGCGAGGGGGCACCTCGATACGGCCATTGTCTTTGCGCAGCGGGCCCTGGCGACGAACCCCTATAATGCCGATACCGCCGGGGCGCTGGCGGTCTATTTCTTCTCGCGCGGGGAATGGGGCAAGGCGGATGCGATGGTCGGCCTCGCCTCGCGCTACAAGCGGGTGGCGCCTGCCGATGCGATCCTGGTGCGGTCGCTGAACTCGTTTCGCAATCAGGATTGGGCCTCGGCGGCGCAATTCGCCGATGAGATCCTCTCGCTCAATGGGACGGCGCGGGTGGTTCGGGCCGCAGCGCTGGCCAAGCTCGAATTCGAGCAGGGCCGCTCCTCCGGCCTCGAAGAGCTCTACCGCCGCTATCCGGAGCTGCCGCGCGATGGCGAGAAGCTGATCCAGTCACAGCTCTACCGCCCGGAATTCTCCGCTTCGCTCGAGGATGGCTTCGCCCGGGCCTCGTCTTATGTTCGCGATGCCGGGACGCCTTACTGAGCCCAAGCGGGTATCGGGGCGGCGATTCGTTGCGGTGCTGTGGAAATAACGGCCGCATCGGATCGTGGGCGCGGGCATTCTCGCGTGTTTTCATGGGGGTTCTTATCAAGATACCGCCATAAACCCACCGAAATCCGGGGTTACCGTAACCGTTACTTACTTCCCATGCGGGGTTGGCGGGCACAGGCTGGGGCTGTTGCGTCAGAGGACCGGAGGCACCCATGACACATGCGACCGAGGTGGCCGATACTCCATCCGGCATCGAGGGCCTTGCCTGGGTTCCGGGCCGCACCTTCATGATGGGCTCCGACAGCCACTACCCGGAGGAGGCTCCCGCCCATCCGGTGACCGTCGACGGGTTCTGGATGATGGAAACCCCGGTAACCAACCGCCAGTTCATGAAATTCGTGGAGGCGACGGGCCATGTCACCGTGGCGGAAAAGGTGCCGGACGCGAAGGATTATCCGGGCGCGCTGCCTGAAATGCTGAAGGCGGGGTCTTTGGTCTTCGTGCAGCCGGCGCGGATCAGCGGGCCCGATATCTTTCAATGGTGGAACTATGTCTTTGGCGCGGACTGGCGCCACCCGCTGGGCGCGGGCAGCGACTTGCGCGGCAAGCTGGACCATCCGGTGGTGCATGTGGCCTTTGCCGATGCGCAGGCCTATGCCGCCTGGGCGGGGCTGGATCTGCCGACGGAGGCCGAATTCGAGCTGGCGGCGCGCGGCGGCCGCGACGATACCGAATTCGCCTGGGGTAACGAGCTGATCCCGGGCGGCGTCCCGGTGGCGAATACCTGGCAGGGCATGTTCCCGACCCAGAGCACCAAGCCCAAGGGGCAGGAGCGCACCAGCGCGGTGCGCACGTTCCCGGCCAACCCGTTCGGGCTTTACGATCTGATCGGGAATGTCTGGGAATGGACCACCGATTACTGGTCCACCCGCCATCCACAGCCCGCGCAGCGCAGCTGCTGCATTCCGGTGAATCCGCGCGGGGCGGCAGCGGAGGGCAGCTACGATCCGCAGCAGCCCCAGATTCGGATCCCGCGGCGGGTGCTGAAGGGGGGCTCGCATCTGTGCGCGCCGAATTATTGCCGGCGCTATCGCCCCGCCGCCCGGCACGCCGAGCCGGAAGATACCTCGACGAGCCACGTCGGCTTCCGCTGCGTGAAGCGCGTGGCGGGCTAGGGGGTGGCGATGGGATATCCTGTGCGGATTTTCGCGGTGATGCGGGGGGTGGGGCTGCTGCTGGCAGCGCTGATCCTGCCCGCAATCGCTCTGGCCGAAGCGCCGCTGCCCTCGTGGCAGGAGGGCGCGGCGAAGGTCGTCTGCCGGACGATGATGCGGTGATGCGCATTGCTCTGCTCCAGCCATTCGCTGACCTCGGAAGGCTGCAGGAAACGCGCGGTGGTGCCGCGAAACTGTATCGGGCCGGCAAAGGGGCGGCCAACGCAGCGGGTTTCCGCAATCCCGAGGGATTGCAGGGCCGCAGCGTAATATTGCGCGTGACAATTGCCGGTGATGACGATCCGGGTCGTCACGAAGCGGCAGCCTTTCGCACGAGAGCGATCAGCTCGCCGACGTTCGATACCGCCGAAACCTCGCCGGTATCGAATTCCAGCTCGAACGCATCCTCGATCTTCAGGAGCAGGTTGATGTGCCGGATGGAATCCCAGCCATCGACATCTGCGGCGACGGTCTCGGCGTCGATCTCGCCCGGCGAAACCTTGAATTCAGCGGCGATGATGGAAATCACCTTTTTCGTGATGTCGTCCGACATTCATCGACCCTCCCTGGCCAACATCCAGACTTTCCTGTTCTCGGAGCGGCTCATCTTGCCCGAAGTGGTCTTGACGAGCGTGCCGGGTGCGACGAGCTCGATCGAGCGCACCTGCAGCGTCAGGCGCTGCGCGACCCGCTCGCGGATCTCGCGCTTCAGGCTGCGCAGGCTGGCCGGATCCTCGAGCTCGGTCTCCGCCATCACGACGCATTCGTCCGAATCCGTTTCCGGATCGAAAATGTCGAAGACCACGGCGCGACCCGGCTTCACCCCCTCGATCGCCGAGAGGACCTGCTCGATATCCCCGACATAATAGTTCTTGCCGTGGATGATCAGCAATTCCTTGGTGCGGCCACAGACGAAAATCTCGCCCTCGTCGCAAAAGCCGATGTCGCCTGTGCGGTACCAGCCATCCTCGGTGAAGGCCTGCGCGGTGCCCTCCGGGTTGCGGTAATAGCCGTCGAAGACGAAATCGCCCGAAACCTGGATCTCTCCGGCGGCCTCGCTGCGCGCGCCGGGGCAGACCTCGACCCGGCCGGCTGCGGTCTCGATGCGCACGCGGATGCCCGCGATCGGGCGGCCATTGGAGACATGCTCGGCCCCGCCTTCGCTCAGCCGCCGCACCGGCTGGCCGGGCTCGGTCAGCGCGACCGGGTCGATGCGCAGCGTGCGTACCGGGCGGCTCACATCGGATTGCGAGATCGCGAACACGGTTTCGGCCATGGCATAGCAGGCCTGCGGCGCGGCGGGCGAGAGGCCCTGATCGGCGAAATAGCTGCGAAACTGCGCCAGCGTATCGGCGCGCACCGGCTCGGAGCAGCTGATGATGGCGCGCAGCGTGCTCAGGTCCTGGCGCGGCGGCTGCGCCGCCTCCACATAGCGGCGGATGTGCGAGAAGGCGAAATTCGGCATCCAGCAATGGCTGGCGCGCCCCTCGGCCACCACCTGCAAAAGCCGGTGCGGTGCTGCGACCCACTCGAACGGATCCAGCGACAGGATCGTCGCCCCGAGCATGATCGGCATCAGGAAGCTGCTGAACAGCCCCATGTCATGATAGAGCGGCAGCCAACTCGCGACGATATCGTCGCCGGTGAAGCCGAGGCTTGCGGCATAGGAGGCGATCTGGCGCTCGATCTGGCCATGGGTGAGCATCACGCCCTTTTTCTGGCCGGTGGTGCCGGAGCTGTGCTGCAGCAGCGCAACCGTCTCGACGCTGCGGGGCACGGGCACCGGCGCGGGCGGCGCCATGTCGCGCCGCCTCGACCGAAAGCACCCGGGTCGCGCTGTCGGGCCCGAGCGCGGCCTGCACCGGCGCCTCGTTCCCGGCGAAGGTCACGATCATCCCGGGGGTGACGCGCCGGAACAGCGCCGCATGCGCCGCCCAGTAGCTCTCCGGGTTCTGCTTCGGCGTGGCATAGGGCAGGAAGGAGGGGATGAACCCCGCCATCATCGCGCCGAGGAATGCATCATAGAGCTCGCGGTGATGCTTCAGCACGATGAAGATGACGCAGCCCGGCTCCAGCCCCGCCGCCTGGAACAGCGCCGCATAGTGCCGCGCCCCTGCATGCAGGTCGCTATAGCTGACATCCGTGCAGGTTTCGCCGGAGAAGAAGCGGACCGCGCAGTGGTCGCCCTTCGCGGAGGCGGACTGTTCCAGGGAAGTAATCAGGTCTCTCAAGAAACAGCTCGTCTGACTTTCGGCAGGCCATGAAGTCCGTGCCATTTCGGTGTTGCGCATTTTTGCAGTTTTCCACCCCGGCGCAAGCCGGAAATGCGAGGCGCGGCAACAAGCGGCCAGGGTAGGGCGCGTGGCGCGGAGCCAGCCGAAGGCGGCCGCCTGCGCGCGTAGCGTTTGACAGATTGGGGCTTTAGCGCGAACATTGCTCAATTGACGACGATGCAACCGCCCACTGTTGACGATTCGTAGTTAGACTTTCGGAATAATCCCATGAGCCATTTTTCGGTGGTGCGAGACGCGAGTCTCGCACTGAGGAAGAAATTGTTCGATGCGCTCGGGCCCGGTCCCGATGTCGATTTCCAGATCGACAACGAAGTCACGCAAATCGTTCTCGATCCTCCGACCGAGGATGTGGCCGATGCCGCCGTGGTCTCGCTGCACCTGTATCACATTGCCGCCGATGCCCAGCTGCGCAATCAGCCGCTGCTGCCGCTGGGGGCCGGGCAGATGCTGCAGCCGCCGCTGCCGCTGCGGCTCTATTACCTGATCACGCCGGTCAGCGGCACCGAGGCGGAGCGGCAGCTGCTGCTGGGGCGGGTGATCCAGGCTTTTCACGATGCGCCGATGATCTCGGTTCTGGCCGGGCAGCCCGTGGGCGACAGCCATGGCGGCGGCAGCCCGGAGCTGCGGCTGGTGATGGATATGCTGCCGCCCGACGAGATCTTCCGCCTGTGGCAGGCGCTGGGGGCCCGCCAACGGCTTTCGGTGGCCTATCAGCTGCGCGGCGTGGTGGTGGACAGTGCCCGCGCGCCCCTGCCCGCGGCGCGGGTGGGCGAGGCGCATGTGCTGGTAGGGCAGGCGGGAGAGGGCGGATGAGCCGCGATGTCCTCAGCCGCCAGCTGGTCCGCGCGGGCCAGGCGCTGGATGGCGTCACCGGGGGCCGGTTGCGCGCCCCCCTGCGGCTGGAGATCCGCGCCCTCAGCCCGGGCCGGGCGCAGATGCTGGCGGTGAGTATCACCCCGGAGGGCCTGTTCCGCCTCCATGCCGATCCGCAGAGCGCGCTGGCGCCCGCGGCCACCACTTTGCGCCTTGGTTTTGCCGCCGATGGCTATGCGCCCTTTGAGGAAACCCAGGCCTTCACCGCCGCGCAGCTCGCGCGCCAGCCGGTGGCGCTGCCGGGGGGCGCGGTGGCCGAGCGGATCGCCGGGCTGCCGCGGATCGGCGATGTGCGGCTGATGCCGCTTGCGGTCGCGCTGCGCGGCACGGTTCACCGCGCCGATGACCCGGACGCCCCCGTGCCCGGCGCGCGGATCCGCGTCAGCCTGCCCGCCCCGGGCCTGCCCGAGATCGCGGTGGGGCCGGGCGGCGCCTTCGCCTTCGCCGCGCTGCCCGTCGTGGCGGAGATCACCCTGGCCGCCACGGCCCCGGGCTTCCGCCCCGCCAGCTTTCGCCACCGTCTCGATTTTACCCAAGCCATCAACCGCACGAGCCTGACGCTCGCGCCCGTCTGAGGACAAAGCCATGCCCGAATATCTTGCGCCCGGCGTTTTTGTCGAAGAACTTTCCGGGGGTGTGAAGGCCATTCAGGGGGTCTCCACCTCGACCATCGGTTTCGTCGGTGTGACCGAGCGCGGGCCGGTGAACCGCCCGACGCTCGTCACCAATATCGGGGATTTCCAGCGCATCTTCGGCGGGGTGCTGGATCCGCGCATCTATACCGGGGAACGCCACGCGCTGCCCTTCGCGGTGCAGGGCGCCTTCGACAATGGCGCCGGGCGGATCTATGTGAACCGGATCCTGGGTGCCGGTGCGGCCTTCGCCACGGCGGATCTGTTCGGGGATGTGGCCACCAGCCCCGCGGTCACCGGGCTGGCCGAGCGCGCCGCCGCCGGGGCGGTGCTGCTGCGCATCGAGGATGGCACCAACCTCGCCGCGGGCGACCAGATCCTGATCCTGGATGGCCCGCGCTCCGAATATGTGACCGCGGCGGCCGCCCCGATCGAGGAGGGCGTGATGCTTTCCGGGCGGCTGCATGCAGCCATGGCGGATAATGCGCCCGTGCGCCGGCAGGGCGCCCCTGTAGTGGGCACCGATCTCACCCCCGGGGTTACCGGCGCGATGGCGGCGGGGGGCGGGCTGCTCCTCGATGCCGCGCGCACGGCGCTTTTGCAGGCGGGCGATGTGCTGCGCCTGAGCCATGCCGCGGCGCCCGAGCTCACCGAATTCGTCACCATCGCCGCCGATGGCGCGGCCGGCTTCGTGGAGGGCGCGCTGCTGTTCGATCATCCGCAGGCGACGCTGGCCCTGGCCCGGGTGACGCTCGCGAATGATGGCGCGGCCACGCAGCTGGATGGCGCGGTGGCGGCGGGCGGGGGGCTGCTGGGCCTCGATGCCGTGGCCGGGATCGCGGCGGGCGATGTGCTGGCGATTGGGGCCGGGCTCACGCCGGAATATCATGTGGTGCGCTCGCCGGTCGCGGCGCTCTCGATCGCGGCGAGCCCGACCTCCGCCATCCATGGCCAGGGCGTGGCGCTGCGCCGTCAGGCGGCGCTGTTCCGCGCTCATGCCCGCGATCAGGGCGCCTGGGCGAACCTGCGGCTCAGGCTGCGCGCGCGCGCAACGCCCCTGTGCGAAACCACCATCGCCACTGCGGCCGCGCAGGACGACAGCCCGGTCCGGGTGGTGAGCGCGGTGGGGCTGGTGCCGGGCTCGGTGGTCTCCATCCGGCGCGCCGGGGCCGAGATCGCGCGCCAGCGCGTCAGCCGCGCCGATACCGGCTCGGGCGAGGTGGAGCTGGAGGGCGGCGCGGATGTGGCGCTGCAGGTGGGCGATACGGTGATGAGCCAGGAATTCGGCCTCACCGTGGAGCTTCTGGATGCGGCCGGAAAGGTGACGATGGACGAATCCTTCGACAGCCTCGCCGTCGATCCGGCCCATCACCGCTATGCGCCGCGGATCATCGGCGCTTTTGAGCGGGCCACGGGCCGCTCCGCGGAGGCCGGGCTTTCGGATCTGATCCGCCTGTCGGATCTGACGATGGATGATGCGGGCCTCGATATCGGCGGCGCTGCGGCGCTGCGGCTTTCGGCGCCCTTCCCGGGGGTGAGCCGCGCGCTCGCCGGCGGCTCGGATGACCTCGCCAACCTCGACGAGCGCAGCTATGTCGGCACCGCCGCGCCCGATGTGATCGACCGCACCGGGATCCAGGCGCTGACCGGGGTGGATGACATTTCCATCGTGGCGGCGCCGGGGCAGGCCGGGCAGCTGGTGCAGAACGCGCTCCTGACCCATTGCGAGCTGATGCGCTACCGCATCGCCGTGCTGGACAGCGCCCCCAACGCCCGCCTCGCCGATGTCCAGGCGCAGCGGCAGCTCTATGACAGCACGCGCGGCGCGCTCTATTACCCGTGGCTGGAGATTTCGGACCCGTTCGGCCGCCCCGCGGACCGGCTGGCGGTGCCGCCCTCGGGCCATGTCTGCGGCGCCTTCGCCCTCACCGATACGGAGCGCGGCGTGCACAAGGCCCCGGCCAATGTCGTGGTGCGCAATATCCTCGGCCTGCAGGCCACAATCACCACCGGCGAGCAGGAGATCCTCAATCCGCGCGGCATCAACGTGATCCGCGATTTTTCCGCGCTCGGCCGGGCGAAGCGGATCTGGGGCGCGCGCACGATTTCGTCGGATACCGAATGGATCTATGTGCCGGTGCGGCGGCTGTTCCTGTTCGTGGAGAAATCCATCGAACGCGGCATGCAATTCGCCGTGTTCGAGCCGAACGACAGCTTCCTCTGGGCCACGATCGAACGCTCGCTCGGCAATTTCCTCACATCGGTCTGGCGCAGCGGCGCATTGGTGGGGGCCACGCCGCAGGAGGCATTCTTCATCGAGGTCGGCCCCTCGACCATGACCCAGGCCGATATCGACGCCGGGCGCCTGATCGTGCGCGTGGGCATTGCGCCGGTGAAGCCGGCCGAATTCGTCATCTTCCGCATCAGCCAGAAAACCGCCGGGGCCACGGCCTGAGGCCGCCCGCCGAAAAGGAGTATCGCCATGGCCGTTGGAGACCGCATCGACCCCTTCGCCCAGTTCAACTTCCTGCTGCAGATCGACGATGTCACCACCGCGGGGTTCACCGAGGTCAGCGGCCTCGAGAGCACGCAGGAGACGATCGACTACCGCGAGGGATCGGACGAGCCGATCCTGCGCAAGCTGCCCGGGCTCATCACCGTCGCCAATATCTCGCTGAAGCGGGGCATGACCAAGAACGGCGATCTGTGGGCCTGGCGGCAGACCACGCTGCAGGGCAAGACCGAGCGCCGCGGCGGCGCGATCATCTTGCTCAACGAGGAGCGCAAGGAGGCGCTGCGGGTGAATTTCCGCGAGGGCTGGATCTGCAAATGGGAGGGGCCGTCGCTCAATGCCTCCACCAATGAGGTGGCGGTGGAGACGGTGGAGATCTGCCACGAGGGGATCGAGCTCGTCATCAAGTGACGCCCGAAAGGAGGGCCTGCCATGCCAGCGCCGGGAGGGGGCGTGCCGGGGGTAAGCGTCGAGACGGTGGACCTGCTGCGTCCCCGGATCGAGCGGCTGCGCACCGATATCGCGGGCTTCGCGGGCTATGCGGAGCGCGGCCCCCTGTTTCAGCCGGTGCGGCTGCAGACCTGGCGGCAGTTCCTCGATAGTTTTGGCCCGCCGCTGGTGCCCGGGCATGTGGGCGAGGCGGTGCGGCTGTTCTTCGAGAACGGCGGCGAGGCCTGCCATATGGTGCGGATCGCGGATGCGGATCCGGCACAGGGCGCGGCGGCGGCGCGGGCCGCGATCCCGCTCGGGCCTCCGGGGGCGCCGCTCGGTACCTTGCACCTGCGCGCGGCCTTCGCGGCCATTGGTGCTGCGCGCGCACCGGGCGAGGGGCCGGGCCCCGGCCCCACCGGCGCGCCCGGCGCGGGCGCGGAGGCGCTCGAGAACCCCGGCAGCTGGGGCAACCGGCTCTCTGTGGTGCTGCGGGCGGCGCTGGCGGGCCATACCACCGCGGCCGCGCTGCAGCCCGGAGATGGCGCCAGCACCCGGGTCGCCGGTCTGGCGGGCTTCGTGCCGGGCAGTCTGGTGCGCCTGCTGCAAGATGGCCGCGCCGCCCCTCGGCTGGGCCGGGTGCGAGGGGTGGACACGGGCCTCGGCGAAATCCTGTGGCACCATCCGCTCGCGGGCCCCGGCTTCGGCAGCCTCGATCCCGCCCGGCCGATGCGGCTCGAAAGCCTGGCGCTCTCGCTCGAGCTCTTGCTCGACGGGGTGGCCATCGAGCGCCATGAGGGCCTGTCGCTGAGCCCGGACCACCCGCAGAGCATCTCGGCCGCGCTGGCCGCGCGGAGCCCGTGGCTCGCGGCCCGGGTCGAGGCGCCGGATGCAGCGCTGGAGGACCCTGAGCTTTGGGATTTCGCCGGCCTGCCACAGCCATTCTCCGGCGGGCGCGACGGGCTGCGCAGCGTGACCAAGGCGCATCTCTTCGCCGGGCTCGATGTGCTGGCGCGGGTGGATGAAGTCTCTCTCCTCGCGCTGCCCGATCTGGTGCTGGCGGCGGAACCACCCGCGCCGCCGCAGTCCTTCGCCCTGCCGGACCGCCCCTGCCAGCGGATGGAGGCGCCCCCTGCCGGGCGCCTCAGCGGGCGGGTTCTGGATGCGGATACCGGCCGGCCGGTGGCGGGCGCCCGGATAACGGGTCTCGGCGCCGCTTCGGCCGCCGCTGCGGTGCTCAGCGGCGCGGATGGCCGCTTTGTCCTCAGCGGCCTGCCCGCCGGGCAGGTGGCGCTGCGGCTGGTGCACCCGGCCTATGGCGCCGCCGAAGCCTCCGGCCAGAGCTTCCCGGTCGCCATGGCGCAGGCGCAGGATTTCATCCTGGCCCCGGTCGCGCTGCCGCCGCGCTTCGATGCCGATACCGTGGCCGAGGTGCAGGCCGCGATGGCCGCCCAGGGCGAGCGTGGCCTCTACCGCGTGGCGATCCTCGATCTGCCTCAGGGGGCCGCGGCGCGGATCGAGGATGTGATCGGCTGGCGGCGCCGCTTCGATACCAGCCACGCCGCGCTCTATTGGCCCTGGCTGCGGGCGATCCGCGCCGATGGCAGCCTCGTTACCCTGCCGCCCTCGGGCGCGGTCGCGGGCCTGATCGCGCGGATGGATCTGGCCGAAGGCCCGCAGCGGGCGCCCGCGAACCGGCCGCTTTCCGGCATCGCCGGGCTGGATCTGCCGGTGACGGCGGCGGAGCATGCCCTGCTGAACGAGGCCGGGGTAAACGTGATCCGCGCGAGCCCCGGCCGGGGCATTGCGCCGCAGGGCGCGTGCACGCTGTCTTCGGAGCCGGAGCTGCGCTTTCTGAATGTGCGCAGGCTTTTGCTGATGATCGCGGAGGCGATCGAGGATGCTCATCAATGGGCCGTGTTCGAGCCGAACGACCGCAGGTTGCGCGATGCGGTGACACAATCGCTCACCGCCTTTCTGGCCGCGCTCTGGCGCCAGGGCGCCTTCGCGGGCGCGAGCCCGGCCGAGGCTTTCCGCGTCAAATGCGACGAGGAGAACAACCCACCCGCGATCATCGACGCAGGCCGGATGGTGGCGCAGATCGCGGTGGCCCCGGTGCGGCCCTATGAATTCATCCGGCTGCGCCTCGGGCGGGCCGAGCGGCTTTCGGTACAGGTGGAGGAGCGCAGATGATCGACCTGCCGCGGATGGACCCGCTTCCGGCCTACAATTTCCTGATCACGCTGATGGAAAGCTCGGGGGTGCTCGGCGGCGCGCTTTCGGCGGCGGCGGGGCTGGCGATGGGCGGCTTTTCCGAGGCGCGCGGGCTCGAGAGCACGCTGGAGATGGAAACCTATCTGGAGGGCGGGGTGAACGACCGCGTGCACCGCTTCCCGACCCGGATGAGCTACCCCAACATCACGCTGCTGCGCGGGGTCGGCCTCTCCGAGGACCTGTGGCTCTGGCACGAGGAGTTCCAGGCCGGCAAGGGCACCCGCCGCGATGGGCTGATCATCTTGCAGGACCGGATGAAGATCCCGGTCAAGACCTGGTCCTTCTCCAACGGCCTGCCGGTGCGCTGGAGCGGGCCTGCGCTGAAGGCGGGCGAGGGCGCCGTCGCCATCGAGAGCATCGAGATCGCGCATGAGAAGCTCACGCTGCTGGCATCGCCCGGGCAGCTTCTCGCATCCGTCAGCCCGTTCTGAAAGGGGGCATCATGGCCGTTCGCATCAATGAGGTCGTCTCCGAGGTCGAGATCTTCGACCCGGCCGACCTGATCACCCCGGGCTTTCTCGATGAGGTCGCGCGCAGGCTGGAGCGCCGCGGCCGGGGCGGATCGCGCGAGGAGGAGCTGCGCCGCGCGGACCGGGGCCTCGCGCTCCGCGAGGGGGGCTGAGCCATGGGCAAGCTCAGCTTCCAGAAGCTGGACCTGGAGAAAAACCCCATCGGCGAGCCGGTGGAGGTGCAGTTCAACCCGACCGAATACGGCTTCGAGAAGACGGCGAAATTCGGCGAGGTCAGCCTGCCGGGGCTGGACAGCCCGATCCTCCAGTTCGTGCGCGGCGAGAGCGAGAAGCTGCGGCTCGAGCTGTTTTTCGATGGCACCTCGCCGCCCGGGGGCGCGGGGCTCCTCGGTGCGGTGACCGGGGCGATTTCGGGCGCGCTCGGCGGCGGCGGCAGCGGCTCGGGCGCGCCCGCGGCGCCGCAGACGGTGGTGCAGCGGGTCGATGCCTTCTACCGGATGGTGAAGATCTCGGGCGCGCTGCACACGCCGCCCCTCGTGCGCATCACCTGGGGCCAGGCCTTCCCCGGCGCCGTGACCAGCGAGAGCGCCGCCCCCACCCCGAGTTTTGACGCAGTGGTGGAGACGGTCGCGCGGCGCTACACGCTGTTTGACCCGGAGGGGGTGCCGCTGCGCGCGATCGTCACGCTCACCTTGCGCGAATACCGCACCCTGTCCGAGCAGCTGACCGAGCTGAACCTGCAAACCTCGGACCACACCCGGGTGCACACCGTGCGCGAGGGCGAGACGCTGCCCTTCATCGCCCATGTCGCCTACAAGGACGCCGCGCAATGGCGGCTGATCGCGCGGGCGAACGGGCTGCACGATCCGATCCGGCTGGTGCCGGGGCTGGCGCTGGCGCTGCCCCCGCTGGAGACGGCGCCGGTCGAGGCCAGCGGGCGGAGGGCGTGATGAACAGCGAGGCGATCCACACCGGCCGCAGCTTCTATGCCCCGCGCTTCATCCTGCGCGTGGATGGCCGCCGCGCCGAGGGCAACGATGGCCGCGCGGTGGAGCCCCATGTGATCCGCGATGTGATCGAGCTGACCTTCGAGGACAATCTCGACGAATACGAATTCTTCGAATTCACCCTGTCGGACTGGGATCCGGTGCTGAACGCGCCGAAATATTCGAGCCCCTACGATGGCGCCGGCCGCCCGCGCACCGATGGCGCCGGGCACGAGATCCCGGCCTTCGAGCCGGGCATGGCGGCGGAGCTGGTGCTGGGCTACTACGGGCCGGAGGAGCCGGTCTCGAAGCTTCTGGGCACCATCGTCACCGTGAGCCCGAGCTTCCCCGAAAGCGGGCTGCCGCAGATGAAGGTGCGGGCGATCTCGAACCTGTTCCAGCTGCAGCGCGGCCCGCTGACCCGCAGCTTCTCCGATCAGACCGATACCGCCATCGCGCAGGCTCTGGCGGGGGATCTGGGCATCGGGGTGGCCACGCCCGCGGGCCAGTCCGGGCGCGAGGTGGCCAATGCTTTCGTCATGCTGAACAACGAGCCGCCGGTGAAATTCCTCGCCCGCCGGGCGCGGCTGCTGGGCTACGATCTGGTGATGCTGCCGCCGCCGCCCGCCGATCTGGGGCTGGAGGTGACGGGGGGCGGCGCGGGGGAGCCGGTGCTGTTCTTCGGCCCCTCGGAAAGCGCGACGCCCACCTACCGGCTCGGCTGGGGCAAGACGCTGATCCATTTCGACATCGCGCTCCGGATCAAGGATCAGGTCGGCAAGGTCACTGTTCAGGGGCTGGACCCGACGAAATCGGGCGATGCGCGCAATATCAAGGGCGAGGCGACGCTCGCGCAGCTCGGGCTCGATTTCCCGGATCCGAAGCTCTTCGACCTCGTGGCCGGGGCGCTCGAGGCCACCGAGACGCTCGAGCCCGATGCCGCCGTGCGCAGCCAGGCTGAGGCGGAGGCGCGCGCCCGCGGCCTCCTGCTCGACCGGGTGCGCGACATGGTCACCGCCGAGGGTGGCACGGTGGGCTTCCCGCATCTGCGCGCGGGGGCCACCGTGCGCATCGACGGGGTCGGGCCGCGCTATTCCGCCGACTGGGTCCTGACCAAGACCACCCACCGCATCGACGCCAATGGCTATACCACGCGCTTTTCCGCGCGGATGAAAACGAGGTCTGCATGAACGCCGCGCTGCAATCGCTGATGAAGGGCCTCGTGCTGGCCGAGGTGGTCGATGTGGACGACCCGGAGAAGCTCGGCCGGGTCAAGGTGAGCTTCCTCACCCTTTCCGCAACCGAGCCCGGCGACTGGTGCGACATCGCCCGCCCGCTCGCCTCCGGCGGCTTCGGCATCTGGGTGCAGCCGCTGCCCGGAGATCTGGTCGTGGCCGGGTTTCTGGAGGGCAGGATCGAGAAGCCGGTGATCCTGGGCGCGATCTTCACCGGCGATGCGAAGCCGCCCACCGACAAGCAGCCGCAGGTGATGCTGCAGACCCGCAGCGGCCACAGCCTGCTGTTTGACGATACCGAGGGCGACGAGGCGATCACGCTCACCGACAAGACCGGCAACATGCTGAAAATGTCGAAGGACGGGATCACCATCGAAAGCCCGAAGGACATCACCCTCAAGGGCAAGAACGTCACTGTCGAGGCCAGCGCGCAGCTAACCGGCAAGGGCGTGCCCATCCACCTGAACCCATGACCGGAGGCGCCCGTGAAAACCGAATTTCCAGATAGCCCCGGCGTTTCGGCGAAGCTGTTCACCACGAACCGCCGCCGCCCGGGCTCCGCCGTGGGCGCGGGCAACATCGAGGAGGTCCATGCGCTGGCGATCAAATGCGCCTATATCGTCCATCCTGCGGATCCGCCGGCGAACGGCTGGCTGGAGCCCGATCCCGCAGGCCCCGCGGTGCTGGAGGCGGATGCGCTTGTGGGCGATGCGGTCAGCTACGAATCCGATCTGGTGCCGACGAAGCCCGAGGCCGACCTGATCGTGATCCCGGGGGGCGCGGTGGCGGTTTCGGTGGCGGTGGATGGCGTGGTGCGGATGACGCAGCAGGGCCTGGCGGATTTTGGCCCCGCGGGCCTCGCCTGGGAGAGCCGCAAGGAGGGCCCGCGTCCGGCGGAGGGCGGCGATTTCACCGCGATGACCCAGGCGCTGCCCGATGGCTTCTCCAACCGCTGGTTCAACGGATACCGGCGCACGCGGGCGCAGGGCGCGGTGCCGCATCTGGCGCCCGGCGCCCGCATCGGCATCCGCCGCCAGGGGGTGGGCGCGGTCTATGGCTTCACCCTGCCGCTGCTGCGTCCGGTGGTCTCGCGGCGCTGGTATGGCGGCAGCGGGCGCGATGATCCCTGCCTGTGGCACGATCAGGCGCTCACGCCGGTGCTCGATACGCTCGTGACCGCGCCCGAGACGCACCGCGCCTATGCCGTCTGGCGCGTGGCCTTCGCGCCGGCGGGGGGGGCGGGTGGCCCCGCCGTGCCCGATCAGAACCGCGCCGTCGCGCTCAGCCTGGCGGAGGCCTGAGATGGGCCAGCCGATCTGTCCGAACCAGGGTATCGCCTTCGCCTTCCCGGATGTGTGCAGCACGCCCACCCCCGGCGGCCCGGTGCCGGTGCCCTATCCGAACATCGCCGATCTGTCGGCCGCGACGGGGCTGGCCGATCAGCTTCTCCTCGGGGGCGGGCAGAAGGCGCTGCTTGCCGAGAGTGAAGTCGCCACTTCGACCGGGGACGAGGCCGGAAATGCCGGCGGCCCGACCACGATCAAGGGCAGGATGCGGGTCGTCTCCGGCTCCTCCAGCGTTCTTTATGGCGGCAAGGGCATCGCCCGCTTCGGCGACCCGACCAAGCAGAACAACGACAATGCCGATGGCCGCCTGATGGGCGCCTTCGCGACCGTGCTGGTGGGGGGCTGAGATGACCGCGTTCCTGGGCCTGGGCTGGCGCTTTCCGATCCGGGTGAATGCCCGCGGCGGGCTCGATTGGGCCGAGGGCGCGGATCTGGTGGCGCAGTCGATCTGGATCATCCTGTCCACCCCGGTCGGGCGGCGGGTGATGCAGCCGGAATTCGGCTGCGACATCCACAGCTATGTGTTCGCCTCCAATACCGCGAACACGCGCGCCAGCATCGCCTCCGTCGTGGAGCGGGCACTTCTGCGCTACGAGCCGCGGATCGACGTGCTGAAGGTGCGCGCCGAGACCTCGGCCGACGGCGAAAGCCTGCTGTTCATCCATGTGGATTACCGCATCCGCGCCAACAACGCCTTCCACAACCTCGTCTATCCCTTCTATCTCAGCGAAGGAGAGGGTTGAGCGATGCCCCTGCCGGTCCCCGATCTCGATACCCGCGATTTCCGCAGCCTGATGGAGGAGGCCCGCGCCCGGATCCCCGCCTTCACCCCGGAATGGACGAATTTCAACGAAAGCGACCCGGGCGTGGCGCTGGTGGAGCTGCAGGCCTGGCTCACCGAGGTGCTGCTGTTCCAGCTGAACCGCCTGCCGGACATGGCCTATGTGCGCTTCCTGAACATGATCGGCACCACGCCGGAGCCTGCGCGCGCGGCGCGGGCGGAGCTGAAGTTCCGCTTTTCGGAGCTGAAGCGGGCGGGGGATCCGCTCACCATTCTGGTGCCGAAGGGCGCGCAGGTGGGGGTGAAGGACCCGGCGCTGAGCCAGCCCATCGTTTTCGAGACGGACGAGACCCTGCGCGGCCTGAATGCCACCATCGCCGCGATCATCGTGCCCGGCACCGGGACGGACTGGGCGCTGGCGGGCAGCTACGATGCGGATGCGGCGGAGCTGAGCCTGCTGCGCCCGTTCCGGCCCTTCGGCGCGGCGGGGGCGGGGGAGATGTTCGTGGGCCTGCTGCTGCGCCCCATGCGCGATGACAGCCAGAGCTATTTCCTCGATCGGTTCCCCGCCGGGGAGCTGGCGCTGACCTGCCTCGTGCCCGAGGTGCTGGAAACGGGTGCCGATGACGCGCCGATCAGCGGCCCCGCCGCCGCGGCGAGCCCGTTTTCCTGGGAAGTGGCGGCGGATGCGGCGGGGGTGGAATGGTCGGTCCTGATGGCGGCCTCGGCCCCGGATCTGGAGGCGAATGGGGCGGCCGCCTGGCGCAGCCTGCCGCTGCGGCTCGATGAGACCGGCGGCTTCCGGCGCAGCGGGCGGATCTATCTCGATATGCCCGAGGACGTGCCGATGCATGCGATGACGGCGCTGCCGCGGGCGTTCTGGCTGAAGCTCGGGCTGATGCGGCCGCCGCAGACCACGGCGGAGCTGGTGGCCGATCTGCAGGCCGAGGTGTTCCTTCCCGCCGATCTCGACCTCGATATCTGGAAAGGGCCGATCGGCCTTCCAGCCCCGCCGCTGCAAGACCGCACGGCGCTGATCGCGCAGCTGCAGGCGCTGCCCGCCGCGGCCCAGCCCGATTTCGCCGCCATTGACCCGGAAGCCTGGGCCGAGCTCGGCTATTCGCCGAGCCCTGCGCCGCATGGGCTGGTATGGCTGCGCGCGCGGCAGGCGGTGCTGCCCGACCGGGCGCCGCAGGTGGCAGGGCTGCATCTGAATGCGGTGCGCGCCACCGCCGCGGTCACGCGTCTGTCCGAGGTGCTGGGCAGTTCTGCCGCGCGCCCGAACCAGAGCTTCGGCCTCGGCCGGGCGCCGGTGCTGATCGACCCGGCGAGCGGCCTGCCGGATCTGGAGCTCGCTCTGGTGCCGCCCGATGGATCCGCGGCCGAGCCCTGGGTATTGGTGCCGGATTTTGCAGGCTCCGGGCGCAACGATCCGCATTACCTCCTTGATCCGGGCACCGGCGTTGTCACCCTGGGTGACGGGGTGCATGGCCGGATCCCGGTCGCCGGGTCGCGGATCGTGGCGCTGCGCTACCGGGTGGGGGGCGGGGCCATTGGCAATGTGGCCGCGGGCACGGTGAGCCAGCTGAAGACCGCGCTGCCGCAGGTGGCCTCCGTGAGCAACCTGCGCGCGGCGAAGGGGGGCTCGGATGCGCAGTCGCTGGAGGAGGCGAAGCTCGCCGCGCCCGCCTTCCTGCGCAGCCGAGACCGCGCGGTGACGGCCGAGGATTTCGCCGATCTGGCGCTGCGCACGCCCGGCGTTTCGCTGCGCAAGACGGTGGCCCTGCCGCAGGTGGCGCTGGATCTGTCGGGCGCGGCGCCGGTGCTGCTGCCGGACCGGCCCGGCGCGGTGACGGTGGTAGCCCTGCCGGACCGCTCCGGGCCGATGCCGCAGCCGACGGAGGCCGAGCTCGCGCTGATCGGCGCGCATCTGAATGCGCGGCGGCTGATCACTACGGAGCTTTTCGTCACCGGCCCGAGCTACCGCCGCCTGACCCTGCTGAGGGCCGAGATCATGGCGGCACCCCAGGCCGATCTGAAGACCGTTCAATCCGCCTGCGCCGCCGCGCTGGAGCAGTATTTCAGCCCGGTCGCGGGCGGCGAGGATGGCTCCGGCTGGCCCTTCGGCGGGCCGGTCTATCATGGCAATGTCTTTGGCCTGCTGCTGGCGCAGCCGGGGGTGCAGCGTATCCTCGATCTGCGCATCGCGCTCGAAGGCGTCACCCAGGACGATAGCGCCGATGTGATCCCCTTGCCCGAGGACGCGCTGGTGGCGCTGCCTGCGGGGCTGATGCAGATCGAGGTGCGCTATGGCCGCTGAGATCCGCCGCCTGCCCGCCTTTCTGCGGCTGGATCCGGTCATTGGCTGGGGCGGGGTGCTGGCCGGAGTGGTGGAGGATCCGCGCGATGGCGCGCTGCGGCTGGCGCCGATGGGCGCGGCGGAGGCACTGCCGCTGGCCGATGCGGCGGGCAGTCTCGGCGGGCTGACCCTGCCCACTGGCGTCGCGATGGCGCCCGACGGGCGGGTGCTGGTGGCCGATCCGGCGGGCGGGCGGATCCTGGTGAGCCCGGTGCCGCCCTGCCCGGGCGGCCCTGCGCCCGAGGGCGGCTTCGCGCCGCTCTGGCCCGCAGCACCGCGCCCGCAGGCGCCGGAGGCGGACTGCGCCCTGCCGCGCGCCCCCGCGCCGCCGGGGCCCTGGCAGCTGATCCGCCCGCGCGGGATTGCCTTTACCGTGGCGGGCGATCTGGCCGTCGCGGATGCGGGCGATGAAGCCTTCCCGGGCCGGCTTCTCATCTATTCCTGGCCCGAGATCGCGCCCCGGCATGTGGCGGCGCTGCCGGGCGGCCCCTATGACATTGCCGTGGCGCCGGACGGCGGGCTCTTCGTGGCGCTGCAGGAGGCGGGCCGGGTGCTGTGGCTCGATCCGCTCTGGCGGCCCGTAGGCGGGGCGCTGTGGCGGGGTGGGGCGGGCAGCCTGCACCGGCCCGCGCATCTGATCCCCGAGGCCGGGGGCACGCTGCTCGTCATTGATGAGGACCCGCTCAGCGCCCGGCCCCGGGTGCAGCGGCTCGATGCCATCGGCCGGGCGCAGCTGCTGCCGGAGGCAGATCTGCGCGCGCTGTGGCAGGGCGCCTATCCGCCGCCCTTCACCCGCGAGGGCGCTACGGTCCATCGCCCGGCGCTGGCCTGCGGCGGGGCCGGGGCGGCGCTGGCGGGCGTGACGCTGGACCGGCAGGGCAGGCTTGCGCAGGGGCCGGTTCTGGTGCCCACACCCGCGCAGATCCGGCGCCGCCGCGCGGGCGGCTGGACCAGCGCCGCGCTGGACAGCGGCATCCAGGGCTTTGCCTGGGACCGGGTGCTCCTCGATCTCGGCCTGCCCGAAGCCGCCGCGGTGGAAATCGCGACCCTCACCTCCGAAACCCCGATCGAGCCCGAGCGCCTGCCCGATCTGCCGGAAACGCGCTGGTCGGCCGCGCGGCGGCTCCTCTCTGCAGACCGGCCCGAGGCGCTGGTGCAATCCGATCCGGGCCGCTTCCTGTGGCTGCGGCTCGGGCTGCGGGGGGACGGCGCGGCCACGCCTGCCCTGAATGCGGTGGAGATCACCGGGCCGCGGGCCTCTTCGCTGGAGCTCCTGCCCGCGCCCTTCCACGACGATCCGGAAAGCCGCCGGTTCCTCGACCGGTTTCTGAGCTATTTCGACGTGATCCGCGCCGAGATCGGGCAGGAGATCGAGCGCTTCCCGGCGATGCTCTCGGCCCGGACCGCGCCGGAGGGGCAGTTCCTCGCCTGGCTCGCCGCCTGGTTCGACCTCGCCCTGCTGGCGCGCTGGCCCGACGAGACGCGGCGGCGCTTCGTGGCGCGGGCCGATGCGCTGATGCGGGCGCGCGGCACTGTGGCGGGGCTGAGCGAGGTGATCGCGCTGCATCTCGGCCGCGCCCCCGCGCTGGTGGAGGAATTCCGCCTGCGCGACTATGCCGCCCGCCGCGGGCCCGGCCTCGACGACCTGCCGGGCTGGGGCCAGGGCGATCCCGCGCAGCCGGGCCTGTTTCTGGGCGGAGAACTCATCTGGCCCTTGCCGGCGCCCCGCATCGAGACCCACCGCTTCGTGGTGGTGCTGCCCGCGGCCTGCGTCCCCGATGCGCAGGCCCGCGCCGATCTGGAGCGGCTGATCGACCTGTTCCGCCCCGCCCATACCAGCTGGCGCTTGGTGCTGGCGCCCGCGGGCATCCGCATCGGCTGTCAGTCCACCATCGGGGTGGACATGCTCTTGGCCGGGGTGCCGCAGGCGCCCCTGGGCGAGATGCGCCTCGGGCAATCCGCCCGGCTCTATGCCCCCACCCATGCGCCGCCCCGGATCGGCGCCGCCGTTCTGCGCGGCCCCTGAGCCCGGTGCGCCCGGTCCAACGGTTTCCCAGGAAGGATTTTTCAGATGTCCGATTGCAGCCCCACCATCCCCTGCGGATTGCATGTTTTCCGCCGGAACACCTATTTCAACGGCAAGCTGCTCACCGAGCGGGATTTTTCCGATGAGCAGGCCTATCTCGTCGGCAAGGACTGGCTGCATAACCGGGCGCTGCATGGCGCGGGTACGGTCTGCGGGCTGAAGGTCATCGCCCATCCGAACCCGGCCTGCCGCAGCCGGTTCCTGGTGCTGGAGCCGGGGCTGGCGCTGGATTGTTGCGGGCGCGAGATCGTGGTGCCGGAAAAGCGGCTGGTGGATCTTCAGGAGCTGATCCAGGCGCAGGGGCTGGAGCTGGCGGGGGATGGCACCGAGGATCTGTTCCTCGATATCGCCTATTGCGAATGCGGCGACGAGCAGGTGCCGGTGATCCTGCCCGATTGCGGCTGCGGCTGCACCGACGGGACCGCGCCGAACCGGATCCGGGAGGGCTACAGGCTGGCGCTCCGCTCCGCCCCGGCGGGGCAGGTGCTGCCGGTGGTGCCGCCCGCGAAGGCGCGGTTCGAATGGGTGCAGACGCTGGTCGCACAGGAGCAGGAGATCACCGCGCTCGCCTTCGACGAAGAGAACGGGCAGATCTATGTGGCCACGCTCTCGGCCAGCGAAGGCGCGCGGATGCTCGTCTATGATGGCGCGACGCATGACCTGATCACAGCGGTGGAGACCGGCGCGCGCGTGCACGATATTGCCGTATCGCCGCGGGGGGACCTGATCTATGTGGCCCGCGCGGTGGCGCAGCCGGTGGCCACGGGCGATCCGGTCTCGGGCGTTGCGGTGTACCGGGAGGCGGATCTGCGCGGCGCTGCGCCGGAGGCTGCGGTGATCGGCTTCGACGATCCGTTGCGGCTGACGGTCGCGAGCGATGGCACGCTGTTTGTGCTGCGGCTCGATCAGGGCGAGATCGTGGCCTTTCAGGACCCGGCGATCAGGGACTGGCTGGCGGCCGCGGCCCCCGCCGCGGGGCCGCAAAACGGGCGTCGGTTCCTGCTTGGCCATCCGGTGGGCGCGGATCGCCCCGCGCGGCGCGGCGCCACGGTGATGCAGGTCTCGGCCAATGCGCGGCTGCTGTTCGTGCTCGATCCCGATCAGGCCGATGCCGCGCGCCAGCTGCGCATCATCGATGTGGCCGCGCTGTTCTCGGGCGCGGCGGTGGCCGAGGCCGGGGACGAGATCACCGTGCCCGTCGCCCTGGCCGGCGCGCCGGTGGCTCTGGCCGTGGCCTTCGATGCGCGCTTCGTTTTCGTGCTGGCGCAACAGGATGCCACCACGGCTACCTTGCGCAAATACCGGCTTTCGGATGCGGGCGGGATCTTTGCCGTCACCCCCGAGGGCCGCGGAGGGGACTGGGCTGGCGCGGTTCAGGACCTGACCCTCGCGCCCGCGGAAAAATGGGCCTATGCGCTCGAAAGCGATGCGGGCGGGCAGGGTTCGATCCTGAGCCTGTCCGTGGATGCCGTGTCGGATCTCGCGGGCTCCAGCCCGGTGAACCCTTCGGGCACGCGCGAGGCGCTGGCCGGGCGGGCGCGGTTCGCGCGGCTGTCTGCGGCGCGCAACCGGCTCTATGTCGCGGCGCTGGATGAGGGGCCGGGCCAGCCGGAGCGCGGCCTCGTCGCGGTGATCGACGTGGCCGAGAGCGATTGCGGCGCGCGGCTGCAGGGTGTCATCGAGGGCTGCGCCAGCTGCGCGGAGGATGACCACGCCCTCACCCTTGCCACGATCCCGGCCTGGCGCAGCGCCGTGCCGATCCAGGACCCGGGCACCGGCGCGGAAACCGACCTGCATATCGACAATATCACCCACCGGCCGCTGGTGCCCTCCAGCACGACCCTGATGGAGACGATCCGCTGCATGCTGGCGCAGGGGCTGGGGCTCGGGCGGCCGGGGCCGCGCGGGCCCGCGGGCCTGCAGGGGCCGCAGGGCGAAACCGGGGCGCAGGGCGTGCAGGGCATACAGGGGCTGCCGGGGGCGCCGGGCACCCCCGGTGCGCCGGGGCAGAATGGCCAGGATGGGCAGGATGGTGAAGGGCTGAACGA
>NZ_JAYRZN010000002.1:88768-177481 GCF_041916475.1 Paenirhodobacter sp. | reverse complement strand
CTCCTCCTCACCATCGAGGCCATGAAAATGGAAACCGGCATCCATGCCGACAAGGACGGTACCGTAAAGGCAATCCACGTCTCACAGGGAACACAGATCGACGCAAAAGACCTCATCATCGAAATCGCGTGAGGATCGATCAGATTCAATGAAACAGCCGCCGGTCTTCCGGCGGCTGTTTGCATTTCGAGCCCCGGCCGGGGCCCGGCCGAAGGGCCGCCGGTCGGGCGGGGGCTCGATGCCCCCGTCCGACCGGTTTCCCTCAATAAACGACCACCGCGCGGATCGACTCGCCCTTGCGCATCAGATCGAAGGCCTCGTTGATGCGCTCCAGCGGCAGCGTATGCGTGATCATCGGATCGATCTCGATCTTGCCGTTCATGTACCAGTCGACAATGCTCGGCACGTCGGTCCGCCCGCGCGCGCCGCCGAAGGCCGTCCCCTTCCACACACGGCCGGTCACCAGCTGGAACGGGCGCGTCTGGATCTCCGCCCCCGCCGGCGCCACGCCGATCACCACCGAGACACCCCAGCCCCGGTGCGTGCATTCCAGCGCGTCGCGCATCACCTTCACATTGCCGGTGCAGTCGAAGGAATAATCCGCGCCGCCGATCTGGTCGAACGGGGTCTTGGTCATCTCGACGATCGCCTGCACCACCGTGCCGTCGATCTTCGAGGGGTTCACGAAATGGGTCATGCCGAACTGGCGGCCCCATTCCTCCTTCGAATCGTTCAGATCGACGCCGATGATCATGTCGGCGCCCGCCATCTTCAGGCCCTGGATCACGTTGAGCCCGATCCCGCCCAGCCCGAACACCACCGCCTTCGCGCCGATCTCGACCTTGGCGGTGTTGAGCACCGCGCCGATCCCCGTCGTCACGCCACAGCCGATGTAGCAGACCTTGTCGAAGGGCGCGTCGTCGCGGATCTTCGCCAGCGCGATTTCCGGCACCACGGTATGCTGCGCGAAGGTGGAGCAGCCCATGTAATGATAGATCGGCGTGCCATCCAGCATGGAGAACCGGGTGGTGCCATCGGGCATCAGCCCCTGGCCCTGGGTCGAGCGGATCGCCGTGCACAGGTTGGTCTTCTGGCTCAGACAGCTCGGGCATTGCCGGCATTCGGGGGTATAGAGCGGGATCACATGATCGCCGGGTTTCAGCGTGGTCACGCCCTCGCCCACCTCGATCACGACGCCCGCGCCCTCATGGCCGAGAATCGCCGGGAAGATCCCTTCCGGATCGGCCCCCGACAGGGTGAATTCGTCGGTATGGCAGATCCCCGTCGCCTTGATTTCCACCAGAACCTCGCCCTTCTTCGGGCCTTCAAGGTTCACTTCCATGATTTCAAGCGGTTTTCCGGGAGCAACAGCGACTGCGGCACGGGTTCTCATTGGCAAAGCCTCCCTGTATAGAGTGTGGCCAGAACCTGCGCGAAAGCGGCAGGCAAAGCAAGAATGGGTGCGACATGATGATCCGCTTTTCCGCCATTGCCCTCAGCATCGGCCTCCTCGCCGGCTGCCAGAGCACGACCCAGGACAAGGCTCCGTCCGAGCCGGTCCCGGTCCCGCACATGACCCCGGCCGTGAGCCAGCAAGGCGCGCTGGAGCAGCGCGAGCCCGATACCTGCCACGCCAAGGACTATACCTCGGCGCTCGGCCAGCCGGCCTCGGTCGTGCCCTCGCTCGGCATCAGCCGCCCGGTCAATATCGTCGAGTGGCGGGGCATCGAACCGCAGGAATATAACCCGCAGCGGATCGTGTTCCGGCTCGATCAGGCTGGCAACATCTTCAACATCGACTGCGGCTGAGCCCGCGCGGCTCGGGGGGCGCCCGGCGCCCCCGGGGCTCCGGCCTCCGCCCCTGTTTCCCGCCAAGGACGCCCACGGAGCACCGATGCCGCCTCTCTCCCTCAGCCTGCGCCGCATGCCCGCCCAGGCGGTCCTCGCGCTTGCGCTGAGTGCCGGAGCGGCTGCCGCGCAGGAATTCAACGACCGCCCCGCGAATGCCCGCACGCAGGCGCCCGCCTTCCCCGGCCAGACCCGCGCGCCCGTGATCCAGGATACGGTCGCGCTTGCGCGCAGCGTGGTGGCGCGCGGGCTCGTAAACCCCTGGGGCATGGCCGAGCTGCCCGACGGCACCTGGCTGGTGACCGAACGGCCCGGACGGATGCGGATCGTCTCGCGCGAGGGGGTGCTCTCGCCCGCGGTGGCGGGGCTGCCGGAGGTGGATGCCCGCGGCCAGGGCGGCCTTCTGGACGTCGCGATCCGCGCCGATTTCGCCAAGGACCGCCGGGTCTGGTGGAGCTATGCCGAGCCCAGCGGGGGCGGGCGCAACGCAACCGCCGTCGCCACAGGAACCCTCTCGGCCGATGGCCGCAGGATGACCGGGGTGAAGGTGATCTTCCGCCAGCAGCCCGCCTGGGCCTCCACCCTGCATTTCGGATCGCGGCTGGTGTTCGATGCGGAGGGCATGCTGTTCGTCACCACCGGCGAGCGCTCACAGAGCGACGCCCGCCCGCAGGCGCAGGACCCGGGCAGCGATCTCGGCAAGGTGCTGCGGATCGACCCGGACGGCGGCCCCGCGCCCGGCAACCCCGAGGTCGCCGGCGCCCGCCCGGGCCTTTGGGCGCTTGGCTTCCGCAATGTGCAATCGGCGGCGATCGGCCCCGACGGAGCCCTGTGGACGGTGGAGCACGGCGCGCGCGGCGGCGATGAGCTGAACCGCGTCCTGCCGGGGCGCAATTACGGCTGGCCGCGGATCAGCTATGGCGTCGAATACAGCGGCCAGCCGATCGGCCCGGGCCAGACCACGCGGAGCGGGCTGGAGCAGCCGGTCTATTACTGGGACCCGGTGATCGCCCCGAGCGGCATGGCCTTCTATGAGGGCGCGCTGTTGCCGGAGTGGCGCGGCAGCGCCCTGATCGGGGGCCTCGCGGACCGCTCTCTCGTGCGCCTGACCTTCCGAGATGGCAAGGTCACCGGCGAGGCCCGCTATTTTCGCGGCGAGGCCCGGATCCGGGATGTGACCGTGGCCCGCGATGGCGCCGTCATGGTGCTCACGGATGCACCGAACGGGCTGATGATCAGGATCGCCCCGAAACAATAGCCCCCGGGATGCGCGGGCCAGCTGCTTTCCCCCCAGGGATGGCCCGCCGCGCGGCGCCCGGGGATCCCTCCAGCAGAGCACCGAAGGCGGCCAATTGGCGGGGACCGCGCCAAACCACTATCCGCTCGCAGCAAACCCATGCCTGGCTCCAGCGTTCCAGCGCTATGCATCAGGACCGCGGCGGCAGCAGCGCCCCCGGAACGCCGCACAATATTTCACCATGAAATCAGAAAGTTAGCGCAACATCCCCATGTTTGCGCCAACATCGCGGGGGCGCTGCAAGTTTCCCTTCCCGTAAGGTTATTTCCGCTTGATCACTGCATACGAAAGTATACTGCCAGCGCGATATCTTGAGAGGAGCAAGTCTTGACCCCGTTCAACGAGAGAATTCTCAACAATCCACAGTTCCGTGCGCTGGTCGCGCGGCGCAATCGCTTTTCCTTCACCCTCGCCGCCATCGTCCTGTCGGTCTATGCGGGCTTCGTCGGCGTCGCGGTCTTCGCGCCCGGCCTGTTCGCCGCCTCGTTCCATGGCACCTCCGCCTGGGCGCTCGGCCTTATCGCGGGCTTCCTGATCCAGGGCTTCGCCTTCGTCATGACCGGAATTTACACCCGCCGCGCCAACAGCGAATTCGACCGCCTCGCCCGGGAAGCGATCCGCGCCGGAGATGCCGCATGAAACGCCTCCTCCCCCTGACCCTCGCAGCCCTCGCAGCCGCGCCCGGCCTCGCCTTCGCCGCAGGCGGCGCCATCGAAGGCGCCGTCGCCAAACGCTCGGTAATATCACCGCGATCGGCATGTTCCTGTTCTTCGTGCTCGCTACGCTGGTGCTCACCGCCTGGGCCGCGCGGCGCACGAGATCCACCTCGGATTTCTACACCGCGGGTGGCGGCATCACCGGCTTCCAGAACGGCCTCGCCATCGCGGGCGACTATATGTCCGCGGCCGCCTTCCTCGGGGTTTCGGGGATGGTGTTCCTGAAGGGCGTGGACGGCGTGTTCTACACCGTGGGCTGGACGGTCGGCTGGCCGCTGATCCTGTTCCTGATCGCCGAGCGTCTGCGCAACCTCGGCCGCTTCACCTTCGCGGACGTGGCCTCCTTCCGCTTCGAGCAGACCACGATCCGCACGCTCAGCGCCTTCGGCGCGCTCACCGTCGTTGTGTTCTATCTGATCGCGCAGATGGTCGGCGCGGGCAAGCTGATCCAGCTGCTGTTCGGGCTCGATTATGCCTATGCCGTGGTGCTGGTGGGCGTGCTGATGGTGGCTTATGTGACCTTCGGCGGCATGCTGGCCACGACCTGGGTGCAGATCGTGAAGGCGGTGCTGCTGCTCGGGGGCTGCACCATTCTGGTGATCGTCGGGCTGTCGCATTTCGGCTTCTCGCCGGAGCGGATGATGCAGGCCGCGCTCGACAATCACGCCGCGGCGAATGCGATCCGCGCGCCCTCGATGTCGATCTCGGATCCGGTCACGGCGATCTCGCTCAGCCTCGCGCTGATGTGCGGCCCGGCCGGCCTGCCGCATATCCTGATGCGGTTCTTCACCGTGCCCGATGCCAAGGCCGCGCGTAAATCCGTGTTCTATGCCACCGGCTTCATCGGCTATTTCTTCGTCCTCGCGGTCACAATCGGCTTCCTCGCGATCACGCTCGTCGGCACCAATCCGGCCTATCTGGACCCGGCCGGCAAGATCATCGGCGGCGCCAACATGGCGGCGATCCACCTCTCCGAAGTGGTCGGCGGCAACCTGTTCCTCGGCTTCATCTCGGCCGTCGCCTTCGCGACGATCCTCGCCGTGGTCTCCGGCCTCGCGCTCTCGGGCGCCTCGGCGGTGAGCCACGACCTCTATGCCCGGGTGATCCGCCGCGGCAAGGTGACCGACAAGGAAGAAATGCGCGTCAGCCGCATCGCGACGCTGATCCTCGGGGCGCTGGCGATCGTGCTCGGCCTCGCCTTCGAGGACCAGAACATCGCCTTCATGGTCGGCCTCGCCTTCGGTCTCGCCGCCTCGGTGAACTTCCCGGTGCTGATCATGTCGATCTTCTGGAAAGACATGACCACCCGCGGCGCCTTCATCGGCGGCATGCTCGGGCTGATCTCGGCAGTGCTCTGCGTGGTGCTGGGCCCGGCGGTCTGGGTCTCGGTGCTGGGCTTCGCGAAGCCGATCTTCCCCTGGGAACAATATGCGCTGTTCTCGATGTCGATCGCCTTCGGCGGGATCTGGCTGTTCTCGATCACCGACAACAGCCCCCGCGCGGCGCTGGACCGGGCGGGCTATGCCGCCCAGTTCATCCGCTCGGAAACCGGCCTCGGCGCGGCCCAGGCCGTCAGCCACTGAATGCAGCGCGGGGCCTCCGGGCCCCGCCCCTACCCCCTGAGCGCGGGCGGCACGAAATCCAGCCCGTGGTCGATCTGCGCGGGCCGCCCCGGCAGCTGCAGCGCCGCCACCCGCGGCTCCGTCCGGCTGATCACCCGGCCCCGGCGCAGCACCACGAGCCGCGTGGCCTTCAGCCGCAGCGCCTCGGTCACATCCACCGCCTGCAAGATCACCAGATCCGCCTGGCAGCCCACCGCCAGCCCATAGCCCTGCAGCCCCATCGTCCGCGCCGAATTCACCGTGATCGCCTCGAAGATCCGCGCCTTTTCCTCCAGGCTGCCCATCTGCGCGACGTGGATCGCCATATGCGCCACCTCCAGCATGTCGGCCGAGCCCATGGAATACCACGGATCCATCGTGCAATCCTGCCCGAAGGAGACGTTGATCCCCGCCGCCATCAGCTCGCGCACCCGGGTCAGCCCGCGCCGCTTCGGGTAGGTGTCGTGGCGGCCCTGGAGCATGATGTTGATCAGCGGGTTCGGCGTCGCGTTCATCTGCGCCTCCGCCATCAGCGGGATCAGCTTCGAGACATAATAGTTGTCCATCGAATGCATCGAGGTCAGGTGCGAGCCGTTCACCCGCCCCTGCAGCCCGTGGCGGATGGTCTCGGCGGCCAGCGTCTCCACATGGCGGCTCATCGGGTCGTCGGTCTCGTCGCAGTGGATATCGACCATCAGCCCCCGCTCCGCCGCGATCCGGCACAGCGCTTCGAGCGAGCGCCGCCCGTCTTCCATGGTGCGTTCGAAATGCGGAATGCCGCCGACGATCTCTACCCCCATATCCAGCGCGCGTTCGAGCGATTTGACCCCTTCGGGCGCGCGCAGGTAGCCGTCCTGCGGGAAGGCCACCAGCTGCAAATCGATGTAATCCTTCACCAGATCGCGCACCTCAAGCAGCGCCTCCGCGGTGACGAGGCGCGGATCCGAGGTATCGACATGGCTGCGGATATGCAGCAGGCCCTGCGAAACGGCGAGGTCGCAATAGCGCAGCGCGCGCTCGATCAGCGCCTCCTTCGTCAGCAGCGGGCGCAGCTCGCCCCAGAGCGCGATCCCCTCGAGGAGCGTCCCCGAGACGTTCATCCGCGGCAGGCCGAGCGAGAGCGTCGCATCCATGTGGAAATGCGGGTCGCAGAAGGCGGGCGAAACCAGCCGGCCGGTCGCGTCGATCACGGTGCCCGCCTGCGCGGGCAGGCTCTTCTCGATGGCGGCGATGCGGCCGTCCTTCAGGCCGATGTCATGAGCCTTGCGCCCGTCGGGCAGGTTCGCCTGCCGGATGATGGTATCGAACATGGGTCCTCTCAGCGTTCGCCGCGGCGATAGGGTTGCATCAGCGCCTGCGGCACCCGGGCCCGGCGCGCCATCACCGCCAGCGCCGCGATGGCCAGGATATAGGGCGTCATCAGGAACAGCTGATAGGGCAGCTGGCCGTTGAAGGCGGCCTGCAGGCGCAGCTGGAACGCATCGAAGAACGCGAACAGCAGCGCCCCGAACAGCGCCCGCCCCGGCCGCCAGGAGGCAAAGACCACCAGCGCGATACAGATCCAGCCGCGGCCCTGCACCATCGTCGGGATGAAGCTGTCGAAGGCCGAAAGCGTGAGGAAGGCGCCGCCCACCGCCATCAGCGCGGAGCCCGCCGTCACCGCCGCATAGCGCACCGCCATCGGGTTGATCCCCTGCGCCTCGGCCGCATGCGGGTTCTCCCCCGTCATCCGCAGCGCAAGGCCGAGCGGCGTGCGAAACACCACCCAGCCCAGCACCAGCGCCAGGAGGATCGCGAGGTAGGTTGGCGCCGTCTGGCTGAAGAAGGCCGGCCCCGCGAAGGGCAGGTCGCTCAGCCCCGGAATGCTCAGCGGCCGGAACGGCACGATCTTCGGCGGCGTGCCCACCACCGGCACCAGCAGCCGGAACAGGTAATAGGCGAAGCTGGAGGCGAAGAGCGTGACCCCGAGCCCCGCCACATGCTGCGACAGGCCGAGCGTCACCGTGAGGCCCGCATGCAGCAGCCCGAACACCGCCCCCGACAGCGCCGCAATGAGCATCCCCGTCCACAGATCCGCGCCGTGATACACCGCGAACCAGCCGATCATGGCACCGAAGGTCATGATCCCCTCGATGCCGAGGTTCAGCACCCCCGCCCGCTCGCACAAAAGCGCGCCCAGCGTGCCCAGGATCAGCGGTGTCGCGATGCGCAGCACCGCAGCCCAGAGCCCCGCCGAGGCGAAGATATCCATCAGCTCGTTCATCGCCGGATCCTGTATTGGGTGAAGAAAATCGCCACCAGCATCGACAGCAGCGACACCGCCACGGTGACATCGGCGATATAGCTCGGCACCGAGAGCGACCGGCTCATCGCATCCGCGCCCACGAACATCGCCGCCGCGAAAAGCCCGGTGAGCACCACCCCCAGCGGATGCAGATTGGCCAGCATCGCCACCACGATCCCCGAATAGCCATAGCCGGGGGACAGCTCCGTGGTGACGTAGCCCGTCACCCCCATCACCTCCACCGCCCCCGCGAGCCCGGCAAGCCCGCCCGAAAGCATCGCCACCAGCACCAGCGTCCGCCCGAGCGGCACGCCCGCAAACACCGCCCCCGCCGGATTGAGCCCCGCCGCGCGCGCCTGCATCCCGAAGACCGTGCGCGTCTGCATGACATGGATCGCCACCGCCAGCACCAGCGCCACCGCGAGCCCGATATGCAGCCGCGAACGCGGGATCAGCTTCGGCAGGGTGGCATTGTCGTCGATCGGCACCGATTGCGGCCAGCCGAAGGCCATCGGGTCCTTCAGCACGGTGTCGATCAGCATCGACACCAGCAGGATGGCCACGAAATTCAGCAGGAGCGTCGTGACCACCTCATCCACCGAAAACCGCAGCCGCAGCCACAGGGGCACCAGCAGCAGCACCATCCCCGCCAGCGCGCCAGCGAGGAACAGAAGCGGGATCTGCACCGCGCCGGGCAGGCCCGCGAACAGATGCGCGCTCGCCGCAGCCGCAGCGATGGCGCCGAGGTAGAGCTGCCCCTCCGCCCCGATGTTCCACAGCCGCGCCCGGAACGCGACCGCCGCCGCAAGGCCAGTGAGGATCAGCGGCGCCGCGCGCGCGAGCGTCTCCGTTGCCGCCAGCCGCGAGCCGAAGGCCCCGGTGACGATCCGCCCGAAGGCCTCCAGCACCGGCGCGCCCGCCGCCGCGATCAGCACGCCCGCCAGCGCCAGCGCCAGCGCCACCGCGATCAGCGGCGCCAGCAGCACCAGCGCCGCGGGCCGATGTTCGCGCCGCTCAAACCGCATCCTGCATCTCCCATTCCCCGGCCATCATCAGGCCCAGCCGCCGCGCATCGGCCGCCTCCGGCCGCACCGCGGGCGAAAGCCGGCCGCCGACGATGGCATGGATCCGGTCGGCCAGCGCCATCACCTCCTCCAGGTCCTCGGAGATCAGCAAGACCGCCGTGCCCGCCTGCCGCGCGGCCAGAATGCGCTCATGCACCGCCGCCACCGCACCCTCGTCGAGGCCGCGCGTCGGCTGCGCCGCGATCAGGATCCGCGGCGGCTCGATCTGGGTGCGCCCGAGTATCAGCTTTTGCATGTTGCCGCCCGCGAGCCGCCGGATCCGGCTGCCCGGCGTACCGCCGCGCACATCGAACCCCGCAATGATCTGCTGCGTCAGCGCCACGCCCGCGCGCCGGTCCACCAGCCCGCGCCGCGAAAACTGCGCGATCCGCTCCAGCACCACGTTTTCCCACAGGGCCATCTCGCCGATGGCGCCTTCGCAGTTGCGGTCTTCGGGGATCCGGCCAATGCCTGCGGCCACCACCTCCGGGACCCCCATATCGCCCGTCTCTGCGCCAAAGAGCCGCAGCGCGCCGGCGCTGCGCCGCGCCGTGCCGCCCAGCACCTGCGCCAGCGTGGCCTGGCCATTGCCCGAAACCCCGATCACGCCCAGAACCTCGCCCGCATGCAGCCGGAAGCTCACCGATTTCAGCCGCTCCACCCCGCCCTGCCGGACGCTGAGCCCCTCCGCCTCCAGCACGCAGGCGCCGGGCGTGGCGGCCGCGCGCTGCGGCCGGTGCACCGCGCGCCCGACCATCAGCTCCGCAAGCTCCGCCTTGCTGGTCTCGGCCGCGCGCCGCTCCGCCACCAGCCGCCCGCCGCGCAGCACCGCCACCCGGTCCGCGGTCGACATCACCTCGTCGAGCTTGTGCGAAATGAAGATCAGCGAGAGCCCCTGCCGCGCCATGTCCTT
Source organism: Paenirhodobacter sp. (assembly GCF_041916475.1). Lineage (GTDB taxonomy): Bacteria > Pseudomonadota > Alphaproteobacteria > Rhodobacterales > Rhodobacteraceae > Rhodobacter. Next base: position 167,758 of record NZ_JAYRZN010000002.1, on the reverse strand, counting down.
CAGCGTGGAGAACAGCCGCTCCGCCTCGATATTGGTCAGCACCGCGGTGGGCTCGTCCAGCACCAGGATCCGCGCATCGTTATAGAGCGCCTTCAGGATCTCCACCCGCTGCTGCTCGCCCACGGACAGATCGCCCAGCCGCGCATCCGGATCCACCTTCAGCCCGAACCGCTCCGAAATCCCGATCAGCTTCGCCCGGCCCCCGCGCCGGTCGGAGACCGGCCGCCAGAGGCGCTCGGTCCCGGTCATCACGTTTTCCAGCACGGTCAGGTTCGGCGCGAGCGAGAAATGCTGGTGCACCATGCCGATCCCGGCGCGGATCGCGGCGCGCGGCCGGCCCGGCGGCAGCGCCGCGCCCATCACCCGGATCGCGCCGCTGTCGGGCGTATAATGGCCGAACAGGATGCTCATCAGCGTGGTCTTGCCCGCGCCATTCTCGCCCAGAAGCGCCAGGATCTCGCCGCGATCGAGCGTGAGCGAAATGCCATCATTCGCGAGCGTCTTCCCGAAGCACTTGGAAACGTTGGAAATTTCCAGAACCCGTGGCATCAGCAATCCCCCGCGATTGGAAAGCGATGCTGCCAGCGGCCCTCGGCCTCCAGCCGCGCTGCCAGCGCCAGAAGCCGCCCCTCGCCGCCGGCTGGCCCGATCAGCTGCACCGGCAGCGGCAGGCCCGCAGGATCCGCCCCGAACGGCAGCGTGATCGCGGGCACCCCGGCGATATTCGCAAGCGTCGCCAGCGGCGCGAAGCCCGCCATGGCGGCGAAATGCCGCCCGATGTCGCCATGGCTCATCGGGTGCCAGCCGAGCGGGCGCGGCGGCCCCGACAGCATCGGCCCGAGCAGCACATCGACCTCCTGCAGCAGCAGCCCGAGCCCATATGACACCTGCAGCAGATCGTTCATCCGCGCCCAGATCGCCGTCGCGCTCAGTGCCGCGCCATGCGCGATCACGGCCTGGGTCAGCGGCTCGGCCCGTGCGGGATCGGCGCCGCAGCGCGCCACCAGCTCCGCCAGATTGACCGCCACGATATCGCGAAAAACCGCATCGCTGCGCCCGGCGAGCCCCGCGAGCCGCGCCCAGTCCAGCGGCACGATCCGATGCCCCGCCTGCTCAAGGCTCCGCGCCGCGTCCGGCAGCACCGCGGCGCGCAGCGGATCCGTCAGCGGATCGCAGACGAGCCCGATGCGCAGCGCGCCCCCCGCCGCAAGGGCGCCCGGCGCGGCAAAGCCCGCATCCGGCCCCGCCAGCGCCGCAAGCGCCGCCGCCGTATCGCGCACCGAGCGGCTCACCACCAGCTCGCTCGCGATCCCGCCCAGATGGTTGCCAAAGCCCGGCCCCGCGGGCATCACTCCGCGCCCCGGCTTCAGCCCAACGAGCCCGCAGCAGGCCGCCGGCACCCGAATGGAGCCGCCCGCATCCGTCGCATGAGCGACGGCCACGATCCCCGCCGCCACGGCCGCCGCCGCCCCCCCGGAGGAGCCGCCGGGGCTCAGCTCCGGCGCCCGCGGATGCCGCGCCACCGGGCCGCAGGCGGGCTCCGAGGCGAGCGACAGACCAAACTCCGGGCTGGTGCTGAGGCCGAAGGGCAAGAACCCCGCCGCCCGGAACCGCGCCGCCAGCGTGGAATCGCCGCGCACCGGCGGCAGCATCCCCGAGCCGCAGCGCATCGGCAGCCCGGCGAAGGGGCCGCCCAGATCCTTCACCAGAAGCGGCACCCCGGCAAAGACCGCCTGCCGCGCCGGATCCTGCGCCGCACGCACATCGAACCCCGCCGCCGCAGCGTGCCCGAGCTCCGGCTCCAGCCCGCAGACCGCGCCCAGACCGGAGCGCGCGGCGGCCTCGAGCGCAGCCGCCATAGCCGCGCCCGCCGTCGTCCGTCCGGAGCGGATCGCCCCGGCCAGTGCCACCGCGTCCCGCATCTCCGCTCAGGCCTTGGTCGGGTCCTTGAAGTCCTGCGGCACGGAGAAGCTGCCCGCCTTGATCTCGGCGCGGACCTTCTCCATCGCGGCTTCGGCCTCGGCTGGCGCCACCCCCTTCACGAAGGAAATGTCGGAGCCGCCCTCCTTCATCAGGCCATAGGCGGTATAATCCCGCCCGGTGGGCTTGCCCGCCAGCACATCGGCGATGGCCGCGTTCAGGATCGGGCGGAAGCCCCAGAGCGCATTGGCGAAGACCGTATCGGGGTACATCGGCGTATAGTCGATGAGCGATCCGACAGATTTGATCCCGCGCTCCTTCGCGGCATCGGCGGTGCCGATCCGCTCGCCAAACAGGATATCGGCGCCGGAATCGATCAGCGCCAGCCCCGCCTCGCGCGCCTTCGGCGGATCGAAGAACGTGCCGATGAAGGTCGTGCTGTGCACCACATCCGGGTTCACCGCCTTCGCGCCTTCGGCGAAGGCATTGATCAGCAGATTGATTTCCGGGATCGGCATGGCGCCTACGGAGCCGAGCTTGTTCGTCTTGGTCATCTTGCCCGCCAGCATCCCGGCCAGATAGGCGCCGTCATAGTTCCAGGTGCCGAAGACGCCGAAATTCTCCCCGGCCTCCTTGCCGCTAGAGCCCATCACAAACGCAGTCTTCGGGTATTCCTCGGCCACCTGCCGGGCCTGTTTCTCCACCGGGAAGGTCTCGCCGATGATTAGCTGCGCGCCCTGCTCGGCATATTCGCGCATGGCGCGGGGGTAATCCGTGGCCGAAACCCCTTCGGAGAAGCTGTAATCGATCGCGCCTTCGGCCGCGGCCTCTTTCAACGCCTTGTGCAGCACCGAGTTCCAGGCATTTTCCACCGGCGAGCCGTGGATCCCGGCCACTTTCACCGGCGTGGCCGCCCGCAGCGCCGGGGCAAACAGCGTCGAGGCACCGAGCGCGAGGCCCGATTGCAGGATCAGTCGGCGCGACGGCCGGTAGCTGAAGGTCATGGCTTCCATCCCTGATATGGCTCTTGATTGGCACCAGTCGTAGGGCCCGGCCGCGCGCGGTGTCAACGCCTACCGCCCGCTGCGGCGGGGCTTGCCCGAGGGATGCTCAAAAATCGACCATTCGATCAAATACCGAATTCGGGCGCGCGGACCGCTCCCACAGCGCCATGCCGCCCGGCCGTGCGGCCCCGGCGCATGCCCTCCGGCTGCGCACTCCGGTCGGAAGTCGGATTCCAGCCCCCCGACTTCCGGCACGGGACGCGCTCGCAGGTGGTGCGGCACAAGCAACGGGCAGCAGCTGGGCCCCGCATGCGCGTCGAAATCGCGGCTCAGAAAGATCAGATGTGCCTATGGAAGGCGAGCCAACCATGTGGTGCGAACACCTGCCCTCGGATCACAGAAGCCGACAGGAACGATCGGCGGTTGCCCCCCGCAGGCCCGCCAACTCTCGATCAGGCTGCACATACCCTCAGGTGAGGCGCCGCGGCTCCGAGACCTGCATGCGCAGAGCCCGAAGGCGCCCACAGGATCCGCAGCCCTGACAGAGGATCCGGCCAAGGACCGGCCCCGGGAAGCAAAACGCCGGGCACAGGGCCCGGCGTCTCAGATCATTTCGCGAGCGACCACCAGCCGCGGCGCTTGGGCTTCGGTTCCCCCGAATCCTCCTCCGCAGTGGCCTCCTCGGGAGGCAGCTCATCGGGCGCCTGCTCCGGATATTCCGGCACATCGGCCGGAAGCTCCTGCGGCACCTCGGCCGGGATCTCCGCCGGAAAATCCGGCTGCGGCTGCTCGACCGGCGCGGGTTCCGGCAGATCGGGTGCGGGCTCCGGCGCAGGTACGGGCTCCGGAGCGGGCTCGGGCGCAACTTCCGGCGCGGGTTCGGGCACCGCTTCCGGTGCCGCCGCCTTGCGCGACCGGCTGCGCTTCTTCGGCGCGGGCGCGGCTTCCGCAGCCTCCGGCGCGGCCTCCACAGCCTCGGCCGCGGGCTTGCGCGTCCGGCGCCGCTTCTTCGGCGCTTCCTCTACCGGCTCCGCCACGGCTTCGGCCACCAGCTCAGCAGCCGCTTCCGCCACCACTTCCGCCGCAGGCTCTGCCACCTCGGCCGCCACCGGCAGCTCCGGCAGGCTCACATCGGCCAGGGCCGCCGCCGCCGCCGCGCGCGCCGCATCCTCGGCCGCCTCGTCGCTGCTGTCGTCCTCGTCGCCCTCGGCATCGTCCTCATCGCCCTCGGCGCCGGCTTCCGCCGCGTCGCCAGTGCCATTCGGGCCCTTCTTCCGCCGCCGACGCCGACGCTTCTTCTTGCGCGGGCCATCGCCTTCGGCCGCCTCAGCGGTCTCAACCGCTTCCACAGCATCAACCTCGGCCTCGGCTTCCGCCAGTTCTTCGTCGACCTCGACCTCGGCCTCGTCGATCTCGGCCATCAGCTCGGCCGAGGCATGAACCACCGGGCTCACCACCTCGGGCACCACACGGGTCGCCGTCTTGAACTTCTCGATCGCGTAATCCGGGCTCACCAGCGCCGGATCCGCCTCGACCCGCACCGACATGCCATAGCGCGCCTCGATCGAGGCGATATGCTCGCGCTTCGCGTTCATCAGGAAGTTGGCCACCGCCACCGGCGCCTTCACCAGCACCTCGCGCGAGCGCTTGCGCGTGCCCTCTTCCTCGATCGCGCGCAGCACCTGCAGCGCCAGGCTGTCGTCCGAGCGGATCAGCCCGGTACCGTGGCAATGCGCGCAGGGCTGCGTGGTCGACTCCAGCATCCCCGGGCGCAGCCGCTGCCGGCTCATCTCCATCAGGCCGAAGCCCGAAATCCGCCCGACCTGGATCCGCGCACGGTCGGTCTTGAGCTTTTCCTTCAGCCGCTTCTCGACCGCGCTGTTGTTCTTGCGCTCTTCCATGTCGATGAAGTCGATCACGATCAGGCCCGCGAGGTCGCGCAGACGCAGCTGGCGCGCCACCTCGTCGGCGGCCTCCAGGTTGGTCTTCAGCGCGGTCTCCTCGATCGAGCCCTCCTTGGTGGCCCGGCCCGAGTTCACGTCGATCGCCACCAGCGCCTCGGTCACCCCGATCACCAGATAGCCGCCGGATTTCAGCTGCACCACCGGGTTGAACATGCCGCCGAGGTAGCTCTCCACCTGGAAGCGCGCGAACAGCGGCAGCTGCTCGGCGTAATGCTTCACGTTGCGGGCATGCGAGGGCATGATCATCCGCATGAAGTCCTTGGCCACGGCATAGCCGCGCTCGCCCTCGACCAGGACCTCGTCGATATCCTTCGAATAGAGGTCGCGGATCGAGCGCTTGATCAGGTCGCCTTCCTCATAGATCGGCGCCGGCGCGATCGATTTCAGCGTCAGCTCGCGGATCTGCTCCCAGAGCCGCATCAGGTATTCATAGTCGCGGCGGATCTCGGTCTTGGTGCGCTGGCTGCCCGCGGTGCGGATGATCAGCCCCGCGCCCTGCGGCACTTCCAGCTCGCCCGCGATCTCCTTGAGCTTCTTGCGGTCGGCCGCATTGGTGATCTTGCGGCTGATGCCGCCGCCACGCGCCGTGTTCGGCATCAGCACGCAATAGCGCCCGGCAAGCGACAGATAGGTCGTCAGCGCAGCGCCCTTGTTGCCGCGCTCTTCCTTCACCACCTGCACCAGCATGATCTGGCGCACCTTGATCACTTCCTGGATCTTGTAGCGCCGCGCCCGCGGCTTGCGCGGTGCGTGGATCTCTTCCTGCACGTCTTCATCGGCGACGGATTCGATCTCGTCGTCGGCGTGGTCATGCTCGTGCTCGTCAGCCTCGGCGCCGCTCTCGTCCAGCGGGGCATCGAGCGCCTCCTCCGGCACCGGCTCCGCGGTCTGGGGCTCCGCACCATCGAACTCCGCAGCCGCTTCGGCGACCGCAGCCTCAACCACCGCGCCCGCATCCAGCGGCGCCTCTTCGGCCAGCGGATCGAGCACGGTCATGCCCGGAATATCCTCCGAGCGCAGCACCGCATCGCCATCCACGGCCTTCTCGGCCTTGGCCCCGCCCCGGCGTGGCCGGCGCCGGTTGCTGCGCGCACGCTCCTCGGCCTCCTCGGCCTCGGCATAGGCGCGCTCTTCCTCGATCAGCGCCTTCCGGTCCGCCACCGGGATCTGATAGTAATCCGGGTGGATTTCCGCGAAGGCGAGGAAGCCGTGCCGGTTGCCGCCATAATCGACAAAAGCGGCCTGGAGCGAAGGCTCCACCCGCGTCACTTTCGCCAGATAGATGTTCCCGGCGAGCTGCCGCTTGTTTACAGTCTCAAAGTCGAATTCCTCGACCTTGTTGCCGTCCACCACCACGACGCGGGTCTCTTCCGCGTGGGTGGCATCGATGAGCATTTTCTTTGCCATTAATCCGGTTTCCCCATGCCCGCGGCCGCCGGATCCCCGGAGGGGCGGCGGCTGCGGCATGGTTTTTCGTTGAGGCGATGGCCCGCGCGGACGCGCAGGCGGCGGCGGCCAGAGGCCCGCCCGTCATCACCTGCCCGACATTTCCACGCACCATCGCGGTTCTTCCCAAGCGGCGGGAGGAGGTCCCGGCGCCCAACTGACACCCAGCAGGAAATCCCCGTGGGCAAGAGAGCGGCCTTGCGGCCAATCGGTTGATCCGGGCTTCCGACACGCCATCGCGCGATCCTGCAGCCCCGAAATCAGCGAATTCCGTGGGTGGCGGGTTTCTTCGCCACCAACATATCCTGACAATAAACGGGGGAGCCGCGCAAACACAATCGGTTTTTCGTGACTGTCATGTTTGCGGAAACGTTAAGCCCCGCCGCTCAGATATAATCCTGCCGTTGCAGACTGTATTTCGCCATCTTCTCGTTCAGGGTCCGGCGCGGCAGGCACAGCTCCTCCATCACCGCCGCGATCGAGCCCTTGTGCCGACGCATGGTATTGTCGATGAGCATCTTCTCGAAATTCTCGACATATTCCTTCAGCGGCTTGCCCTCGGTCGTCATCGCGGGGCCGGCTTCCTCGTTGTCCGCCATTAGCAGCGAGGCGATGGAGCCCGAGCCGCGGCGCGCCTGCAGCACCGCGCGCTCCGCCACGTTGATCAGCTGGCGCACATTGCCGGGCCATGGCGCCTGCAGCAGCTGCGCGGCCTCCTGCGCCGAAACCTCGGGCGTATCGCAGCCATATTCCTCGGCGAACTGCTCCGCCATGCGGGTGAACAGCGCCAGAATATCTTCGCCGCGCGTGCGCAGCGGCGGCAGCGTGATCTTGTGCGCGGCCAGGCGGAAATACAGATCCGGCCGCAGCGCGTCTTCCAGCGTCCGCCCCTCGCCATGCGCATTGCAGATGGCGATGATCCGGGTCTCCGCAGGCACGCCCTGCTCGTTGATGAAGGTCAGCAGCCGCGCCTGCAGCCCTTGGCTCAGCCCCTCCACATCCTCGAGCACCAGCGTGCCGCCGCGCGCCTCCTCCACCAGCGGGATCGCCGCGCCCTCCTCGACCGGGCCAAACAGCTTCGCGCTCAGCGCATCCTCGGAATAGGCCGCACAGCTCACCACGACGAATTTCTTGCCCGCCCGCGGCCCGGAAGCATGCAGCGCCAGCGCGGTGAGCGATTTGCCGGTGCCGGTCTCGCCGTCGATCAGGACGTGTCCATCCACCTGAGACAGATCGAGAATATCCTCGCGCAGCCGCTCCATCGGCGCCGAGGTGCCGATCAGCTTGCCCATCACCTGCGCGCCTTCGGCCAGGTCGCGGCGCAGCGCGCGGTTGTCGAGCGCCATCCGCCGCGCCTGGGTCGCGCGCTTCGCAAGCTCGGTCATCCGGTCCGGGTTGAAGGGCTTCTCCATGAAGTCCATCGCGCCCAGGCGCATCGCCTCCACCGCCATCGGCACGTCGCCATGCCCGGTGATCATGATCACCGGCAGCCCGCTGTCGAGGCCCATCAGCCGCTTCAGGAAGGCCATCCCGTCCATGCCGGGCATCCGGATGTCGGAAATCACCACGCCCGGCCAATCCGGCCCGATCGCCTTCAGCGCCTCTTCAGCGCTGGCATAGGTCTCGGTATCGAAGCCCGAGAGCGCCAGCCACTGGCTGACCGATTGGCGCATGTCTTCCTCGTCATCGACGATCGCCACTTTCATCATGCGTGCCATGTTCTACTCCGCTGCCTTGACGCCTTTCGCCGGCCGCGCATCCGAGATCAGGGGTAGCTGCATCTCGAAGACGGCGCCGCCGCTTTCGGCGTTGTGGGCGGTCAGCCGACCGCCGAAATCATTGACAATGGAGGAGGAAATCGCGAGGCCCAGCCCCGTTCCCTCCCCCGGCTTCTTGGTTGTCCAGAACGGCTCGAACAGCTTCTCGAGGTCGCTGATGCCGGGGCCGTTGTCGCGCACGCTCAGCACCGCCGTCTCGCCGGTGGCCAGGATCAGTTCGATCTCGGGGTCCTTCTGCCCCTTGGTCGCATCGAGCGCATTGCGCAGCAGGTTGATGATCACCTGTTCGAGGCGGATCCGGTCCGCCATCACCATCACCTGTCCGCGCGGCAGCAGACGGGTGATTTTCACCGTCTTCGCCTTCAGCTGCGGCTCCATCATCGCGAGCGCCGAGCTGATCGCCGCGCGCAGGTCTACCGGCTCGAAGGCCTCCCCGCCCTTGCGGGCATAGGATTTCAGCTGCCGGGTGATCGCGCCCATCCGTTCGATCAGGTCGTCGATCCGCTGGAAGGAGGACAGCGCCTCCTCGACCCGGGTGCGCTGCAACAACAGCCGCGCCCCGGCCAGATAGGTTTTCATCGCCGCGAGCGGCTGGTTCAGCTCATGGCTCACCGCCGCCGACATTTCGCCGAGCGCTGCGAGCTTCGAGCTCTGCGCCAGCGTCTGCTCGGCCACCGCGAGGTCCTTCTGCACCCGCTCGCGCTCCGCGATCTCGCGCGTGAGCCGCGCATTCAGCTGCCGCAGCTCCGCCGACTCGCGCCGATAGGCCAAAGACTGCACCCGCGCCCGCCGCGAGACCAGATAGAACCCCGCCGCCAGCAGGATCGCCAGCGCCATGATCTCCAGCGCCAGCACCGCATTCACCTTCTCGCGCACCGATTCGTAAGTGGTGAAGGCGACCATGCGCCAGCCCCGGAACGGGATCCGCGTCTCAGTGCGCATCACCGCCTGGCCGGAGAGATAGGCATCGGGCGGCTCATTGGCCCAGTCGGCCGTGGCCTGCAGCGCGCGCTGGATCGCGGTGGGCGCCGAGCGCGCCTCCAGCGCCTCCTCCATCGTCAGGCCGCGCCATTTCGGCTCGGTGGTGAGGATGATCCGCCCGTCGCTGTCGATCACCGCCACCGCATCGGAAATCCCCGCCCAGCTGCGCTCGAATTTCGACAGCTCCGCCTCGACCACGATCACCCCGGTGACCTTGCCATCGGTGACCAGCGCGCGCGAATAGTCGAATTCGGTGCCGGTGCCCTGCCGTGTGCCGGTGGTGAAGATCGTCTCGCGCGAGCGCAGCGCCTCCACGAAGAAAGGCTCCTCGGCAAGCGACGTGCCGATCAGGTTGCGGTTCGTCGCCGCCACCACGCGCCCTTCGGTGTCCAGCAGCCGGATCGAGGCCGCGGCAATATCCTCGCGCGCCGAAATCAGCTGCGCCGAGGTCTTGGAGAAATCCCGCGTCGCCAGCGCCGAGGTCAGCACCGGATCGCGCGCGAGCAGCAGCGGCACCACCGAGGTGCGCTGCAATTCGGAGATGATATTGCCGGAATAGAGCGCGAGGCGCAGCTCGGTGCGCACCCGCGTGGTTTCGCTGAACCGCTCGGTGAGCCAGCTGTTCGTGAGCCAGATCACCGCCATCGCCAGCGCCAGCGCGCCGGCCGCGCTGGCCTGCAATACCTTGCGGCGCCGAAGGCCGCCTTGCGGCTCGGTCAGGTTGGGTTCGGCTGTTGCAACGCGCTCGGGCATGGCGCGAACTTAGGCCAAGCCCTCGGGCGCAACAAGCCGAAGCCGATCACGCCACCGCCATCGCGCCGATCAGCGCGCGGAAAAGCGCCGCCCCGTCGGTGCCGCCCTGCGCATCCTCCACCACCCGCTCCGGGTGCGGCATCAGCCCGAGCACGCGGCGGTTCTCGCTCAGCACGCCCGCGATGTCGTCGGTGGCGCCATTCGGGTTCTCGGTGTAGCGGAACGCGACCCGGTCCTCGCCCCGGAGCCGCTTCAGCCCCTCGGCGTCGATCTGGTAGTTGCCCTCGGCATGGGCGATCGGGATCTCGATCCGCGCGCCCTTCGCATAGCCCGCGGTATAGGCGCTGTCGGCCGTCTCCACCCGCAGCCCGACCGGGCGCGAAATGAACTTCAGCCCCGCATTGCGCATCAGCGCACCCGGCAGCAGGCCCATTTCCGTCAGCACCTGGAAGCCGTTGCACACGCCGAGCACATAGCCGCCGCGAGCCGCGAAATCGGCCACGGCCTGGCCGATGGGCGAGCGCGAGGCGATCGCGCCGCAGCGCAGGTAGTCGCCGAAGCTGAACCCGCCCGGCACGCCGATCACGTCGATGCCCTCGGGCAGCGCGGTTTCCTTGTGCCAGACCTTGACGACATCGGAGCCCGATTTCGCGAAGGCATCGAACAGGTCACGGTCGCAGTTCGACCCCGGGAAGGTGATGACGGCGGCTTTCATCGGCGGCTCCTCTGGCTGGAACGGCAAGGGGGCCGGCTGGCCCCCGAGGATTCAGGCGATCTCGACGGTGTATTTCTCGATCACGGTATTGGCGAGCAGCTTCTCGCACATCGCCTTGACCTCGGCCTCGGCGGCGGCACGGTCGGTGGCGGCCAGGTCGAGCTCGAGCACCTTGCCCTGACGGACGGCCTCCACCCCCTGGAACCCGAGATGGCCGAGCGCGTGGCGCACCGCCTCGCCCTGCGGGTCGAGGACACCATCCTTCAGCATGACATGGACACGGGCTTTCATCGGCACTTCTCCCCGGAACCGGCGCGCGCGCGCCGCGTGAACGCTTGCGCGTCCTCTAACCCGAAGCGCCCCCTGAGACAAGCGGCGAAACAGCTTTCGGCGCCGCCCTCAGCCGCTCCGGTCAGCGGCCTCAGGCGCAGGCAGCCGCGCGCTCCAGTGCTGCGGCGAAGGCCGCGGCATCCAGATCCGGCACGAACTCGCGCAGCGCCGCATGGACCTCGCGGCGCACCGACCCGAGCCCCAGATCCGCATGCAGCGCCGCCACCGCCGCCACCCCCGCATCAAGGGGCGGATCCACCAGCACCAGCGCATGCGCAAGCACCCGCCGCGCCCCCCCGCCCGCGCGCCAGCGCTGCGCCGTGCCCACGATCTTGCGCCCGCTGATGGCGAGGTTGAAGCTGCCATCGCAGAAGCTGTCGGGGGTGGCGCCGGGCTCTGCGCGCAGGCCCAGCCCCGCGAGGGCCTGTTCTATCGGCGCACAAAGGCGGCGGTAGAAGCCGTCGATACTGTCCTCAGGCAGAACCGGCCAGCCGAGCGCGAGATTGAGCACCCCCGGCCCCTGCGGCACCGCGCCCCCGCCCGAGCCGCGCATCAGCACCGGCCAGCCGCGCGCGGCGCTGGCCTGCGCCGCCGCCGCAAAGCCCGCCCGCTGCGCCAGCGCCTGCGGCGCCACGATCGCCTGCGCCGTCGCCTGCCACAGGAGGCAGCCCGGCACCGGCAGCGCCGCCTCCGCCGCCAGCCCCGCGGCCGCAGTCGGGAAACTGCACAGCGCCATCTACAGCCGGATCGCCGAGATCAGCCGCCCGTAATCCGCCTCGCCGCGATGGGTGGTGCGGCGATAGGAATAGAAGCGGTCCGGGTCCGAATAGGTGCAGCGCCCGATCCATTCCGCCATGCCCACCCCCGCCGCGCGCAGCCGGTACAGCCCGAAGGACGGCAGGTCGAACACCGGCTTGCCATTCGGCCCACCGGAGAAGAATCGCCCGTAAGCCTCGTCCTCCATCACAAAATTATCCATGAAGTCGAAGCCCACCTCATAGGCGCGCTGCGAAATGCAGGGCCCGATCACCGCGACCGTATCGGGCCGCTGCGCGCCCTGCGCCTCCATCGCATCAAGCGTCGCCTCCAGCACGCCATCGAGCGCCCCGCGCCAGCCCGCATGCGCCGCCCCGATCACGCCCGCCTTGCGGTCCGCAAACAGCACCGGCTGGCAATCCGCGGTCAGCACCGTCAGCAGCAGCCCCGGCACCCGCGTCACCAGCGCATCGGCGGTGGGCGGCGCCTCGGGCGCGGCCTCGATCACCGCCACATCGGCCGAATGCACCTGGCTCATGCCCACCATCGCCTGCGGCGCAACCCCCATCGCCTCGGCGACGCGGGTGCGGTTCAGCGCCACCGCCTCGCGCTGATCCTGCGAGCCATGGCCGCAGTTCAGCCCGTGATAGATACCGGAGGAAGCCCCGCCATGCCGGGTGAAGAACCCATGCGTGAGGCCGGCGAGAACGGGCGATTTCAGGATTTCGAGCGTTGCGGGCATTTTCCGTCAGTCCTGCGAAGGCAGATCGAACCCGGGCGGCAGCGGCGCCTGTCGCGGGCAGATCGCGAGGGTCTGGAACAACTGACCCATTTCCTCGGGGTGGGTCAAGCGCCGATGCGCGGCGAGATGGGTGGCAAGCGGCGCGCCGGCCAGCCCCTGCGCAAGCCGCGCCGCGCGCGCGGCGATCCCGAGCCGCTCCAGGAGCACCCCCTGCGCGGTCATGGCGCTGGTCTGCGCGCCCGCCTCCTGTGCCGCGCGGGCCAGCGGCTCGAAGGCCACATGCGCGGTCAGGTCGGCTTCGCCCGGCGCCGCGAACGGGTCGCAGGGCGCATGCGCCTTCAGCGCCTGAAACGTATCGCCCAGCGAACGCCAATGGCCATAGTCGATGAAGAGCGCCGCGCCGCCAAAGGCCGCGATGCGCCGCGCGACCTCGGCCGCAATCCCCGGCGCCTGCGGGCAGGTCTCCACCACATCGCCCTCGCGCGTATCGCCAAGCCGCCCCTCCAGCGCCGCGAAGGGCACCGGCGGCGCGAGGCCCGGCGCGAGCCGCCCCCCGATCAGCCCGACCTGCCGCTCCGCCCAGGCGGTGCCTCGGCGCACGAACTGCCGGATCGGCAGCGCATCGAAAAACTCATTGGCCACAAGGAACAGCGGCCCGTCGGGCAGCTCCGCCACCGTATCGACCCAGCTCACCTCCCGCGCGCCCAGCGTGCGGCGCTGCTCGGCGCGCAGATGCGCCGACGCCTCCACCAGACAGACCCGCGCCGCCGCCATCCCCGGCACCGCCCGCATCGCGCGCAGTATATCGGCCATCAGCGTGCCGCGCCCGGGGCCGATTTCGGCCAGCACGAAAGCCTCCGGCGCGCCCTGATCAAGCCAGGCCTGCGCCAGGCACAGGCCCAGCATCTCGCCGAACATCTGGCTGATTTCCGGCGCGGTCACGAAATCCCCGGCGCGGCCGAAGGGGTTGCGGGTGGCGTAATAGCCATGCTCCGGGTTCAGCAGGCATTCGGCCATATACTGGTCGAGCCGCATCGGCCCATCGGCCGCGATCCGCCGCGCGAGGCTCCGGCCCAGTGGCGTCACGGCTGCGCCCCACGCGCGGCGCGCAGCGCGAAATAGAGCCCCACCAGAACCATCGGGATCGACAGGATCTGGCCCATGGTCAGGCCCCAGTCGCCGAACTGAAGCGCATAGCCCAGCGGGTTGTGCGGCCCCTGAAACTGCGCATCGGGCTGGCGGAACAGCTCCACGAAGGCGCGCGAGAGGCCGTAGCCCATCAGGAACACGCCCGTCAGCAGCCCCGGCCGGCGCAGCGCCCCCGCGGCCATCAGCGCCCAGAGGATCACCGCCAGCACCAGCCCCTCCAGCCCCGCCTCATAGAGCTGCGAGGGGTGGCGCGCGCAAAAGCCATCGACCTGCCCCGCGATGCCATTGCAGACCTGCGCCGCATCCACTGGGAAGACCACCCCCCAGGGTGCATCCGTCGGCCGGCCCCAGAGCTCGGGCTTGATGAAATTCGCGATCCGCCCGAACAGCAGCCCGAACGGCACCGCGAGCGCAATCGCATCCGCCACGCTCAGCGCCCGCAGCCGGTGCCTGCGGCAGAACCACAGCCCCGCCACCACGACGCCGAGGAAGCCGCCGTGGAACGACATCCCCCCCTGCCAGACCATCGGGATTTCAAGCGGATGTGAGAGGTAATAGCCCGGCTCGTAGAACAGCACGAAGCCGAGCCGCCCGCCCAGAACCACCCCCGCCACCATCCAGGTGAGCAGATCCTCCGCGAGCTTCGGCGCCATCGGCGGATAGCCGCTCCAGAGCTTCGGCCGCGCCATCAGCCCGGCCACGACCTTCCAGCCGAGCACCAGCCCCGCGATATAGGCCAGCGCATACCAGCGGATCGGCAGGCCGAGGCCCGGAATCACGAAGGCACTCGGGTCGATATCGGGGAAGGGAATGGCCAAGACGGTCATGGGGCGCGCTCCGGGCGGAAATTGGGGCGGAATTTCGGGTGCAGGAAGCATTGCGCCCGGGCCAAGTCAACCTTGTCTCTTCCGCCGCCGCCGCCCATATAGGGCAAAACCCCGTGACCGAGAGGGAAACATGAGCGCCCCGAACAAGTTCTTCGACGAGATGTCCAAGCTGATGACCAATGCCATGGGCGTGGCGCAGGGCGCCCGCACCGAGGCCGAAACCGCGATGAAGGGCTGGATGGATCGCTGGCTCGCGGAGCGCGATTTCGTCACCCGCGAGGAATTCGACGCGGTGAAGGCGATGGCGCAGAAGGCGCGCGAGGAGAACGAGGCGCTGAAGGCGCGGCTCGATGCGCTGGATCCGGCGAAGGCGCCGAAGGCGGGCGCCTGATCCTGGCTGCGGCTTCCGGCTCCGGCCGCGGGCAGGCGCCGCTTCATCCGGCCGCGCGCGATTTAGCGCCGCTTCATCCGGCATGGTGCGAAGCGCCGCTTCACCGGGCCGGGCACGATTTAGCGCGGCTTAATCGAGCGTCAGCGTCTGCGCCAGCTTGCCGTCGCGCCTGTAGACCAGAACCGCGCCCGCCTGCGTGACCACCACGGTATAGCCGCGCGCGAAGGTCAGCGCCTCCACCTGCGTGCCCGCGGGCAGATGGATCCCCTGCGGCAGCGCAGGCAGCGGCGGCTCCGCCCGGAGCCGCGTGACAAGCAGCCCCACGATCGCTACAAGCCCGAGGATCATCGTGACCGCCAGCGCGGTCACCAGCAGTTTCAGATACCGCACTTCCGGCAGCGGGCCGGGGTCGTCGGGCTTATCGGAAGGCGTCATGTCGGACAACGGGAACATCCTGCGCATCGAGATCGGGGAGCCCCCCGCCGACCGCCTTGATAAGGCCTTGGCGGCGCTTGTGCCAGAGGCTGCGTCCCTGTCGCGCTCGCGCCTCGCGCGGCTCATCGCCGAGGGCGCTGTGACGCGCGGCGGAGTTCCCATCACGGATCAGAAAGCCCGTGTAAGCAGCGGCGAAACCTACGAAATCATGCTGGAGCCCGCGCGCCCTGTGGAAACGGTGGCGCAGGAGATCCCGCTCAACGTGCTGTGGGAGGATGACGACCTCATCGTCATCGACAAGCCCGCGGGCATGGTGGTGCATCCCGCGCCCGGCTCCGAGGACGGCACGCTGGTGAATGCGCTCCTGCACCATTTCGGCGGCAATCTTTCGGGCATCGGCGGCGAGGCGCGCCCCGGTATCGTGCACCGGATCGACAAGGACACATCGGGGCTGCTGGTCGCGGCGAAATCCGACCGCGCGCATCATGGCCTCGCCGCGCAATTCGAGAAACACACTGTGCACCGGTATTATTCGGCGGTGGTCTATGGCGTGCCTTCGGCGGCGGATCCGCGGCTGCGCGGCGTGCGCGGGGTCAGCTTCGAGCAGGGCGGCGTGCTGAAGATCACCTCGCAGCTCGCGCGCCACAAGACCGACCGGCAGCGCCAGGCGGTGCTGTTCGACGGCGGGCGCCATGCGGTGACCCGCGCCCGGGTGGTGGAGGATTTCGGCGCCGCCGCCCTCATAGACTGCTGGCTGGAAACCGGGCGAACGCACCAGATCCGCGTGCATATGGCCCATGCCGGGCACGGGCTGATCGGCGACCCGGTCTATGGCGGCAAGCGCAAACTGCCGCCCAAGACGGTGGGCGAAGCCGGCGCCGCGGCCGCGGCCAGCTTCCCGCGCCAGGCGCTGCATGCGGCGACGCTGGGCTTCACCCATCCGGTGACGGGGGAGGCGCTGAGCTTCTCCTCGCCCCTGCCCGAGGATTTGCAGGCGCTGATCGCGGCGCTGCGCGGCAACTGAACCGATCCGTTCACTTTTGTGTAAACCCCGCTGGACAGGCGACGGATCCGCCGTCATCCTGCGTAGGAACTGGACCATCCCCCGGGTGAATCCCTGTATTGCCCGGGTCTCTTGAAATCCACGCGCGCCGTGCCCATCTGGGGCGGCCCGTCAGGGAGAAGGAAAGGGACATATGACGAGCTATGCCAACCTGCCCGCGCCCAGCCCCGAACAGGGCCTGAACCGCTACATGCAGGAAATCCGCAAGTTTCCGCTTCTGGAACCGGAAGAGGAATACATGCTGGCCAAGGCCTGGGTCGACCATCAGGATTCCGAATCCGCCCATAAACTCGTGACCTCGCACCTGCGCCTCGCCGCCAAGATCGCCATGGGCTACCGCGGCTATGGCCTGCCGCAGGCCGAGGTGATTTCCGAGGCCAATGTCGGCCTGATGCAGGCGGTGAAGCGGTTCGACCCGGAAAAGGGCTTCCGGCTGGCCACCTATGCCATGTGGTGGATCCGCGCTGCGATCCAGGAATATATCCTGCGGTCGTGGTCGCTGGTGAAGCTGGGCACGACCTCGGCGCAGAAAAAGCTGTTCTTCAACCTGCGCAAGGCGAAATCGAAGATCGGCGCCTATGAGGAAGGCGACCTGCGCCCCGCTGCGGTGAAGCAGATCGCGCATGACCTGAATGTGACCGAGGCCGAGGTGGTGGAGATGAACCGGCGCCTGTCGGGGGGGGATGCCTCGCTCAACGCCCAGATCGGCTCGGGCGATGGCGAGAGCGCGACCCAGTGGCAGGACTGGCTGGAGGACGAGGACGCCGACCAGGCCGGAGCCTTCGCCGAGGCCGACGAGCTGCAGGCCCGCCGGGCGATGCTGACCGCGGCGATGGATGTGCTGAACGAGCGCGAGCGCGACATCCTGGTGGAGCGCCGCCTGCGCGACGATCCGGTCACGCTGGAGGAGCTGTCGGCGAAATACGACGTGTCGCGCGAGCGGATCCGGCAGATCGAGGTGCGCGCCTTCGAGAAGCTGCAGAACCGCATGCGGGTTCTGGCGCGCGACAAGGGCATGGCGATCCCGGCCTGACGGCCAGGCGCGCGCGGGGCCGGTGCCTGCGGGGCCCCGCGTGGCATTTTGGTACGGTTGGGCCGTGCGGGGCTGCGGCACCCGCCCGGTCTGCCCGCCAGCGCGGCGCCCGTGCGGCGCTCACTCGGTGCCCGAGCCCGTGCGTAGCGCACTCGGCGCGCGTGCCCGTGGGGCGCAGACTCGGCGCCCGTGCGGCGCTCGCTCCGTCTCTGGGCCTGCACGGCGCCCCTTGCTTCCGGCGTCAAGGGCGAGGCTCGCAGGCTTCCCATGGGGCTGCGGCCGCGCTAGGCTTCCGCTGGGGAGGACGATCATGGAACCGATGACCTGGGGCATTCTCGGCGCCTCGAATTTCGCTCTGCGGCGGATGGGGCCGGCGCTGCATGCGGCGCGGGGCGCGCGTCTCGGCGCACTGGCCACCACATCCCTGGAAAAAGCGCAGGGGTTCAGGGAGTTCTGCCCGGATCTTCATGTACATGACAGCTATCAGGCCCTGCTCGATGACCCGGCAATCGAGGCGGTGCATATCCCGCTGCCCAATACGCTGCACCTGGAGTGGGCGCTGCGCGCGCTGGAGGCGGGCAAGCATGTGCTGTGCGAAAAGCCGCTGGCGATGAGCGTGGCGGAGGTGGACCGGATCATCGCCGCGCGCGAGGCCTCGGGGCGGTTCTGCGCCGAGGCGTTCATGATCGTGCACCATCCGCAATGGGCGCTGGTGCGCAAATGGCTGGACGAGGGCCGCATTGGCCAGCTGCTGCATGCCGATGCGGTCTTCACCTTCCACAACCCGGACCCGACCAACATCCGCAACCGGCGCGAGACCGGCGGCGGATCGGTGCCCGATATCGGCTGCTATGCCTATTCTTCGCTGCGCCATGCCGCGCGGGCGGAGCCGGTCGATCTGGTGGCCACGGTCACCCGCGAAGACGGCGTCGATACGATGGCGCAGGTGCGCGGCACGATGCGCGGGCCTGCGGGGCTGTTCAGCTTTGCCGCGATGACCTCCACCCGGCTGTTCCCGCGCCAGGAGGTGACGTTTCAGGGCGACCGCGGCCGCATCAGCCTCTCGGCGCCCTTCAATGCCTCGGCCTTCGGCGAGGGGCAGGTGACGCTGCACGGCTTCAACACCGCCGAAACCCACCGCTTTCCGGGCGTGAACCAATATGTGCTGCAGGTGGAGGCCTTCGTGCGGCATGTGCGCACGGGCGCGCCCTACCCCTGGAGCCTGGAGGATGCGCGCGGCGGGCAGGCGATGATCGACCGGGTGCTGGCCTTTTAGGCCAGATGCGCGAGCCGTTCCTCCAGAACGTCGAACGGCACGCCCGGCTCGTCCTTCGCGCAGCGGATCACCAGCGAGGTTTTCACGCTGGCCACGTTGTCCGCGGGCGTGAGCTGCCCCATCAGGAAATCCTGGAAGGTGGAGAGATCGGGGGCCACGCATTTCAGCACGAAATCGATCTCGCCATTGAGCATGTGGCACTCGCGCACGAGCGGCCAGGCCCGGCACCGATTCTCGAAGGCGGAGAGATCCGCCTCGGCCTGGCTCTGCAGCCGGACCATGGCGAAGACCTGCACCTCGAAGCCCAGCTCGCGCGGGTTCACATCGGCATGGTAGCCGCGGATATAGCCCGCCTCCTCCAGCGTGCGCACGCGGCGCAGACAGGGCGGAGCGGAAATGCCCACGCGCTTGGCGAGCTCGACATTGGTCATGCGCCCATCGGCCTGAAGCTCGGCCAGGATTTTCCGGTCGATCTCGTCCAGCTTCGTCGTGGCCATGGGTCTGCTTCCTCCGTCGTTGGCGCGAACTTATCCCTGAGGGCGAGACTGCGCAATATTCTTTCGCACGGAGCGCCGCAAGAGCAATCCAGCGGGAAATGACGCGAAGGTGAGCGGGGGCTTCCAGAGCAGGCAGCGCATGCCTATATGTGTCCACGAAAACAGGAGGACCCGATGGGCGAGACCAGGAAGACACGCGTGCTGATCATCGGTTCGGGGCCGGCCGGCTATACCGCCGCCGTCTATTCGGCGCGCGCGATGCTGGAGCCGATCCTCGTGCAGGGCCAGCAGCCGGGCGGGCAGCTGACGATCACCACCGAGGTCGAGAACTGGCCCGGCCGCACCGAGGTGCAGGGCCCGGACCTGATGGTGCAGATGGAGGAGCACGCCCGCGCCATGGGCGCCGAAGTGCTGTTCGATACGATCACGGAGCTGGAGCTGTCGCGCCGCCCCTTCGTGGCGCGGGGCGATTCCGGCACCACCTATGAGGCCGATGCGATCATCCTCGCCACCGGGGCGCAGGCGCGCTGGCTCGGGCTGCCCTCCGAGGAGAAGTTCAAGGGCTTCGGCGTTTCGGCCTGCGCGACCTGCGACGGGTTCTTCTACCGCGGCAAGCGCGTGGTGGTGATCGGCGGGGGCAATACCGCGGTGGAGGAAGCGCTGTTCCTGACCAATTTCGCGGAGAAAGTTACCGTGGTGCACCGCCGCGAAGGCTTCCGCGCCGAGAAGATCCTGCAGGACCGGCTGTTCAAGAACCCGAAGATCGAGGTGCTGTGGAACCATACGGTCGAGGAGATCGAGGGCGAGACCGCGCCGCATCTCTCCGTCACCGGGGTGAGGCTGCGCAACACCACCACCGGGGCGGTGCATCTGCTGCCCTGCGACGGGTTCTTCGTGGCGATCGGGCATGCGCCGGCCTCGGAGCTGGTGAAGGACCAGCTGGAGCTGCACAACGGCGGCTATGTGAAGGTGGAGCCGGGCACGACGCGGACCTCCATCCCCGGCGTGTTCGCCGCCGGAGACCTGACCGACCATGTCTATCGCCAGGCGATCACCTCGGCCGGCATGGGCTGCATGGCGGCGCTGGATGCGGAGCACTGGCTCGCGGAGCAGGATGGCTGACCGTACCCGATAGGCCCCCGCCGCAAAAGAGCCCCGGATGCCCCTGATCATCACCCTCTCCGCCATTCCGCCGCGGTTCGCCGCCCTCGGGCCGACGCTGCGCGCGCTCCTGCGCCAGCGCCACCCGGCCGACGAGATCCGGCTGAACATCCCCGAGCGCTATCGCCGCTTTCCGGAGTGGGACGGCACCCTGCCCGAGGTGCCCGAAGGCGTGACCATCTTGCGCTGCGCGCAGGATTATGGCCCGGCGACGAAGCTCCTGCCGACACTGCAGGCCTATGCCGGGCAGCCGGTCGATATTCTGCTATGCGACGACGACCGGATCCATGACCGGAACTGGACCGCGCGGTTCATCGCGGAGCGCGCGCGCCATCCGGATTGCGCCATCGCCGAGGCCGGCCGTTTCGTGCCGGGCTATGCGGCCGCGGACCATGCGCGCAGGCCGCTCGCGGTGCCGCGCCCGCGCGGGCTGGCCTACCGGCTGACCCGGATCGCGACGCTGGGCATGGTGAAGCCGCGGCCCTGGCTGCGCTCGGGCTATGTCGATGTGTTCAAGGGCTTCGGCGGCGCGCTGGTGCGCCCGGAATTCTTCACGCCCGAGGTTTTCGACATTCCCGCCCATCTGTGGACGGTGGACGACCCCTGGCTCTCGGGCCAGCTGGAGCGCAACGGGGTGGGCATCTGGCTCAATGCCGATGGCATCGTGCCGGGGGAGCGCGGCGTCGCGCGCCGCGATTCGCTGCTGAAATTCAAGGATGGCGGCCAAGGGCGCGGCGACGCCAATTCCGCCTGCTTCACCTGGTTCCAGGAGAATTGCGGGATCTGGCGGGCGGGCTGAACCGGCCCCGCTGCCGGGGCCGGGAAGCTCAGTGCACGTTCACCGGCGCGAGATCGTTTTCCCGCGCCAGCGCGAAGGCGAGCCGGCGGTCCTTCACCAGCGCGAGCCGTTCGCCATCGGCGCTGTGCAGCGCATAGAGATGATCGAGCCCGGCGGCCTGTGCGCGCACATCCTCGGGCAGATCGGCCACGGCCACCGGCCGGACATAGACGATGCGCTCGCCCTGCTCGGTGCCGAAATCGTATTTCGCGTCCATATCTTCCTCCTGCCTCAGCTGCGACGGATCGGGATCGTCTGCACCACGGGCTCCGGCATCGAGCGGCGCAGGTCGATGTGCAGCAGCCCGTTCTCCAGCCCCGCGCCCGCGACCTCCACCCCATCGGCGAGCACGAAGCTGCGCTGGAAGGCCCGGGCCGCGATGCCGCGGTGCAGGAAGATCCGCTCGCCCTGATCGTCGGCCTGCCGGCCGCGGATCACCAGGGCGCGATCCTCCATGGTGATCGCAAGGTCGTTTTCGGCAAACCCCGCCACCGCCAGCGTGATGCGGAAGGCGTCGGGGCCGGATTGCTCGATGTTGTAGGGCGGATAGGCATCGGAACCGGATTTGGCGGTCCGTTCGACGAGGCGCTCCAGCTGGTCGAAGCCCAGCAGGTAAGGATGCGCGCCAAAGCTCAGTTTCGTCATCAGGCAAGTCCTGTGATAGCGACATTGCGGTTGGGGCCCCGCTTCTGCGGCAACCCATTGAGCGGAATATGGGCAGGGCAGCCCGGCACCGCAAGACCGCGGGGCGCGATAAATTTTCCCCGCAACCGCGCGGAATTGTTATATTTAACAAATGCGGTGCACGAGTCGCCCGCCCTGCCACCCAGAGGATGCCCTCGCTGGACCGGAAGCCGGAGATGAACGCCCATACCGACACCTCGCTCGAGATGAAGCACGACGACGTGCTGCGCGTGAAACTGGAAGTCCTGAAGCGCGAGCATCGCGACCTGGACGAGGCGATTCATGCGCTGAACGCGACCGGCCATGCCGATCAACTGCGCATCGTGCGGCTGAAGAAGCAAAAGCTGGTGCTGAAGGACCAGATCTCGCGGATCGAGGATCTGCTCACCCCCGACATCATCGCCTGAGGCCCCGCCCTCTTGCCGTCGGGGCCGGGGTGCCTATAGTGCGCGCTCCACCACCAGGGGGCACAGATGGGCGTGAAAGTGGGAATCATCATGGGGAGCCAGTCCGACTGGGCCACCATGCGTGAGGCGGCGGCAATCCTCGACGAGCTCGGCATCCCCTTCGAGAAGAAGATCGTCTCGGCCCACCGCACCCCCGACCGGCTCTGGAGCTATGGCAAAAGCGCGGTGGAGCGCGGCCTGCATGTGATCATCGCGGGCGCGGGCGGGGCGGCGCACCTGCCGGGCATGATGGCCTCCAAGACCCGCGTGCCGGTGATCGGCGTGCCGGTACAGACCCGCGCGCTCTCGGGCGTGGACAGCCTCTATTCGATCGTGCAGATGCCGAAGGGCTTTCCCGTCGCCACCATGGCGATCGGGGCTGCGGGGGCCGCGAATGCCGGGCTGATGGCCGCGGGGATCCTCGCGATTTCCGATCCGGATCTGGCGGCGCGGCTCGATGCCTGGCGCGCGGCGCTTTCCGCCTCGATCCCCGACGAACCGCAGGACGACTGAGCCGCAACGGCGCCGCGCCTCGGGCTTCAGGGGCAGGTGAGACCATGACTTCCCCCCTCCCCCAAGGTTCGGTGATCGGCATTCTCGGCGGCGGCCAGCTCGGCCGGATGCTCTCGGTCGCGGCCTCGCGGCTCGGCTTTCGCTGCCATATCTTCGAGCCGGGCGCCGAGCCGCCCGCGGGCCATGTCGCCTGGAAGGTCACCACCGCGCCCTATGAGGACGAAGCCGCGCTGCGCGCCTTCGCCGCGGCGGTGGATGTGATCACCTATGAGTTCGAGAACATCCCCACTGCGGCGCTCGATCTTTTGGAGACGCTGCGCCCGATCCGGCCGGGGCGGCGCGCGCTCGCGACCTCGCAGGACCGGATCCTGGAGAAGCAGTTCCTGAACGGGATCGGCCTCGCCACCGCACCTTGGGCGGAGGTGACCGACCTCGCGACACTCGAGGCCGCCATCGCCCGCATCGGCACCCCCTCGATCCTGAAAACCACCCGCCTCGGCTATGACGGCAAGGGCCAGGCCCGGCTGCGCGCGCCCGGCGATGCGCCCGAAGCCCTCGCCGCGATGGGCGGAGCCACCGCGGTGCTGGAAGGCTTCGTGAATTTCAGCGCCGAGGTTTCGGTGATCGCGGCGCGCGGCCTCGATGGCTCTGTCGCCTGTTTCGACCCGGGCGAGAACGTGCACCGCGACGGCATCCTGCACACCACGACCGTGCCTGCGAAAATTCCCGCCGGGCTGCGCTCGGATGCGGTGCTGATCGCGGCGCGGATCCTGAACGCGCTCGATTATGTGGGCGTGCTGGGGGTGGAGCTGTTCGTCACGCCCGAGGGGCTGCTGGTGAACGAGATCGCGCCGCGGGTGCACAATTCCGGGCACTGGACCCAGGCCGGCTGCACCGTGGACCAGTTCGAGCAGCATATCCGCGCGGTGGCGGGCTGGCCTTTGGGCGACGGGGCGCGCTATGCCGATGTGCAGATGCTGAACCTGATCGGCGCCGATGTGGAGATGGTGCCCGATTATGCCGCCCGGCCGCGCACGCAGATCCACCTCTATGGCAAGGCCGAGGCCAAGCCCGGCCGCAAGATGGGCCATATCAATACGGTGCTGTGACGCATTGACGCCCACCGCGCGGCATCCCTAATCTGCCCGAAGGCGGAGGGGAGCCGCCGGGGGAAGAGATGCGCATTGCCGTCCTGTCCGATATTCATGCCAACCGGGAGGCCTTCACGGCCGTTCTGGAGGATGCTGCCATGCGCGGCGCCGGGCGCTATGTGCTGCTCGGCGATATCGTGGGCTACGGGCCGGATCCGGAATGGTGCTGCGCGCGGGCGATGGCGCTGGTGGCGAAGGGTGCGCTGGCGGTGAAGGGCAACCATGACGCCGCCATTGCCGCGCCCGAGCCGATGAACGCGACCGCCCGGGCGGTGATCGACTGGACCCGCCCGCGGCTCGGCGCCGGGCAGCGCGCGTTTCTGGAGGGGCTGCCGCTGACCGAGCGGCTGGGTGAGGCGCTGTTCGTTCATGCCACGGCCCATTCCCCGGGCGACTGGATCTATATGGACGGGCCCGGCCCTGCCGCCGCGAGCCTCCGGGTCTGCGATGCGGGGCTGATATTGTGTGGCCATGTGCATCGCCCCGCGCTTTACAGCAACGACCTGCGCGGCGCGGTGCACCGCCATGACGTGCCGATGGGCGCGGCGCTGCCGCTGCTGGCCTCGCGGCGCTGGATTGCGGTGCTGGGCGCGGTGGGCCAGCCGCGCGATGGGGTGCCGCAGGCGGGCTATGCCCTGCTGGACCTCGCCCGGCGCGAGATCACCTATCGCCGCGTACCCTACGACAGCGCGGAAACCATCGCGAAGCTGCGCGCCGCGGGCCTGCCCGAGGCGCTGGCCGAACGGCTGAAGGAGGGACGCTGATGCGGCCGCATGAGGGGATGCAGATCGACGGCTTCACCCTGGGCGCGCTCCTGCACAAGGGCGGCTTCGCCACGATCTGGGCGGTGACCCACCCCGACCACCCAGAGCAGATGGTGATGAAGGTGCCGACCATCCTCGATGGCTATGACGGGCCGACGATCGTCGGCTTCGAGGTGGAGCAGATGATCTTGCCGCGGCTCTCGGGGGCGCATGTGCCGCGGGTGATCGGGGCGGGGGATTTCCGCGTGATGCCCTATCTGGTGACGGAGCAGATCCCGGGCGGCAGCCTGCATGCGCTGTTCGACACCGCGCCGCGGCCCCTGCCCGAGGTGCTGGACCTTGGCCGCCGCATCGCCGCCGCGGTGCACGACCTGCACCGCCAGCGGGTAATCCACCTGGACCTGAAGCCCGGCAACCTGATGGCGCGCCCGGATGGCACTGTGGTGTGCATCGACTTCGGCCTCGCCCGGCACGAGCAGCTCCCCGACCTGCTGGCCGAGGAATTCGCCTCCCCCATGGGCACCTTCCCCTATATCGCGCCGGAGCAGGTGCTGGGCATGCGCGACGACCTGCGCTCGGATGTGTTTGCGCTCGGCGCGATGCTCTATCAGCTGACAACAGGCATCCTGCCCTTCGGCAATCCGCAGGGCCTGCGCGGCGCGCGAAGGCGGCTCTGGCGCGACCCGGTTCCGCCCCGCGCGCTGAACCCGGAAATCCCGGACTGGCTGCAGGAGGTGGTATTGCATGCGCTGGAGGTGGACCCGGCCGCGCGTACCGGATCGGCCGCGCAGGTCCTGTTCGACCTCGAACACCCGGAGGAGATCGCCCTCACCGAGCGCGCCCGCCGCAGCGCGCACGATGGCTGGTGGACGGCGCTCCGGCGGCGCTGGCGCATGCGCAAGGCGCGCTTCGCCCCGCCCGCAGGGATGGGGCGCCAGATCGCAGAAGCGCCGGTGCTGATTGCGGCGGTGGATCTCTCGCCGGAGATGGAGCCTCTGTCGGAGCGGATCCTGCAGGGCCTGCGCGACCTGCTGGCGGTGCGGCCCGAGGCGCGCGTGGCCTGCGTGAACGTGATCCGCACCCACCGGCTCGGCATCGACGAGACCACGGACGCCGCGGGCACGCATATCCATGTGAGCCGACTGGTGGCGCTGAAGGCCTGGGGCGCGCGGCTCGGGCTGCCGGAGGCGCGCGTGACCTATACCGTGCTCGAAGGGACGGACCCGGCGGCCGAGATCCTGAACCATGCCCGGCGTACCATGGCCGGGCACATCGTGATGGGCGCGCGCGGCAGCTCGACCACGCGCCGCTTTCTGGGCTCGGTCTCGGCGCAGGTGGTGGCGGAGGCGCCCTGCGACGTCACCGTGCTGCGCCTGCCCCGCGCCCCGCTGCCCGCGGATCAGCCCGCGGTGTAAAGGCCTTCATAGATCGGGACCAGCGTATCGGTCTCGAACAGCGACGACACCGAAGTGCCCGACCAGGTGTTCAGGATCGCCTGGGCGAACATCGGCGCGGTCGGCACGATGCGGATATTCTCCGAAGCCTTCACCGCCTCGGGCTGGTCGATGGAATCGGTGATCACCAGCGTCTTCATGACCGATTTGCGCACGCGCTCCACCGCCGGGCCGGACAGCACACCATGGGTGATATAGGCATGGACCTCGGTCGCGCCCGCTTCCATCAGCACCTCGGCCGCCTTGCACAGCGTGCCCGCGGTATCGCAGATGTCGTCGACGATGATGCATTTCTTGCCGGTCACATCGCCGATCACGGTCATGCCGGCGACTTCGCCCGCCTTTTCGCGGCGCTTGTCGACGATCGCGAGCGGCGCATTGATCCGCTTCGCCAGCTCGCGGGCGCGGGCCACGCCGCCGACGTCGGGCGAGATCACCATCACATCGCCGAGCTGGCCCTTGAAATTATGCATGATGTCGAGGGCGAAGACCGGCGAGGCATAGAGGTTGTCCACCGGAATATCGAAGAAGCCCTGGATCTGCGCGGCATGCAGATCGAGCGTGAGGATCCGGTCCACGCCCGCTTCGGTGAGCAGGTTCGCCACCAGCTTCGCGCTGATCGGCGTGCGGGCCTTGGCGCGGCGGTCCTGGCGGGCATAGCCGAAATAGGGGATGACGGCGGTGATCCGGTCGGCCGAGGAGCGCTTCAGCGCGTCGGTCATGATCAGCAGTTCCATCAGGTTGTCGTTCGCCGGGTTCGAGGTCGGCTGGATGATGTACATGTCCTCGCCGCGGACGTTCTCATAAACCTCGACGAAGATTTCCTGATCGTTGAAGCGCTCGACCCGGGCATCCACCAGGTTGACCGACATGCCGCGATGCATCGACATACGGCGGGCGATGGAGGTTGCCAGCGGCTTGTTGGCATTGCCGGCGATCAGTTTCGGTTCGGTCATGACAGGCATCTGGCTACCTTTGGTCTGCGCCGGGGGAGGGTGGCGGATTCGCGAAAGATTGCGCCCGCCTTAGCACCGGGCTAGCTTCCCCGCAAATCAGGAGGAGGCCCCGATGGCCCATATCGACTACTTTTTCTCGGTTTTCAGCCCCTGGACCTATCTGGGCGGGCCGCGCTTCGCCGAAATCACGGCGCGCCATGGCGCCAGCGTGACCTGGAAGCCGCTCGACCTGCTCGCGCTGTTCGACCGCACCGGCGGCACCCGCCCCGCGGCGCGGCACCCGAACCGGATGGCCTACCGCGCCCAGGAGCTCGCGCGCTGGAAGGCGCGGCTCGGCATGGCGCTGGAGCAGCCCGCAATTTATCCGCCGAACCCGGCGCCCGCTTCCTATGCGATCATCGCGGCGCAGAAGGCGGGCGGCGGCGATCTGCCCGGCCTCGTGCAGGATATTCTGGCCGCGACCTGGGTCGAGGGGCGCGACATCGGCCAGGACGAGGTGATCCGCGAGAAGCTGGAGCGCAACGGCTTCGATCCGAAGCTGGCGATGACCGGCCTGTTCGACGGCGCCATCACCTATGAGAAGAACCTGGAGGAGGCGGCAGACCGCGGCGTGTTCGGCGCGCCCTTCTGGATCGTGCGCGAGACCGACCAGCGCTTCTGGGGCCAGGACCGGCTGGATTTCCTCGACGAACATCTGGGAAGCCTCTGATGCAGGACCTGCGCGCCGGGATCCACTGGCAGACCCTGGGCACGGGCGCGCGCCCGGCCCTCGCCATCCATTGCATGCTCGGCTCTTCCGAGATCTGGGCCCCGGTGCTGGAGCCGCTGGGCGACCGGATCACCGCCACCACCTTCGACCTGCCCGGCCATGGCAAATCCGGCCCCTGGGCCGAGGACCCCGCCCCCGGCAGCTATCAGACCCTCGCCACCCGGATCGCCGCCAGCTTCATCGACCGCCCGGTGGACCTGATCGGGCATAGTTTCGGCGCCTCCGTCGCGCTGCGCATCGCGGTGGGGGCGCCGCATGCGATCCGCTCGCTGACGCTGATCGAGCCGGTGCTGTTTGCGGCGCTGCGCGGCACGCCGGTGTTCGAGGCCTGGTCCGAGCGGCAGGGGCATCTGGATGCGCTGATCGCCCAGGGGCGGCTCGAGGATGCGGCGCGCTCCTTCATGAAGGAATGGGGCGCGGGCATCCCCTGGGACATGCTGCCCGAAAAGCAGCGCGCGCGCTTCACCGCGCAGATGCCGATCGTGGAGAATGTGAGCCAGGCGAATTTCACCGACCCCGGCGCGATTGCCCGGCTGGAGGGGATCGAGGGGATCGACGCCCCGACCCTGCTGATCCATGGCGCGCGCAGCCCCGATATCTGCCCGGCGGTCTGCGAGGCGATCGCGGCGCGGCTGCCCGATGTGGGGCTGGCCTCGGTGCCGGACGCGGGGCACATGCTGCCTCTCACCCATGCCAAACAGGTGAGCGAACTGATCGCGCTCAATCTGGAGCGCAGCTAGGCGAGGGTTTCGAGGAAGCTGTCCACCTCGTCGTCGGTCGTGGCCCAGGAGCAGACGAGCCGCGCGCTGAGCAGCTCGTCATCCGGCCCGTCCAGAGACTGATCGAACGGCCAGAGGTAGTAATAGGCCCCGGCCTCCACCGCCTGCCGGTGCAGCCCGCGCGGCAGGCGCGCGAAAACGGCATTGGCTTCGGTCGGGTGCAGCAGGCTGCCGCCGTCCACCTCCAGGATCCCCGCCGCGAGGCGCAGCGCCATCCGGTTCGCATGGCGCGCATTTTCGAGCCAGCCGCCGCCCGCCAGATAGCCCAGCATCTGCGCCGCGAGGAACCGGTTCTTGGAGAACAGATGACCGCCGCGCTTGCGCCGCAGTTCGAATTCACGCGCCCGCGCCGGATCGAAGATCACCACCGCCTCGACGCCCATGCAGCCGTTCTTGGTGCCGCCGAAGGAGAGCACATCGACCCCCGCCTTCCAGGTCAGCTCCGCAGGCGTACATCCCAGCCGCGCCAGCGCATTGGCAAAGCGCGCGCCGTCCATATGCACCGGCAGCGCATAATCCTGCGCGATCTCGGTCAGCCGCGCGACCTCCTCGGGCGCATAGACGGTGCCCGCCTCGGTCGCATTGGTAAGCGAGACCATGCCGCGCTGCACATTGTGGATGCCGCCGCGGCCGGTATGGGCGATGCTGCGCTCCAGCGCCTCCGGATCCATCTTCGCATGCGCCCCGTCCACCAGAACGAGCTTCGCGCCATTGGTGTAGAACTCCGGCGCGCCGCATTCGTCCTCCTCGATATGGGCGTTGCGGTGGCAGAAGATCGCGCCCCAGGGCTCGGTCAGCAGCGCGCAGGAGAGCGCATTCGCCGCCGTCCCCGTGGCCACCAGATAGACCGCGGCCTCCGGCGCCTCGAACAGGTCGCGCATCTTGGTGCGCACCGCCTCGCTCAGCGCATCGGCGCCATAGGACGGCACATGCCCCTCGTTGGCCGCATTCAGCGCCGCCATGACCTGCGGCGCCACGCCCGAAGTATTGTCCGAAGCGAAATCCATCACGGCTCCTCGATGATGTATTGGTCCCAGTCCTCTTCCGGAACGGTCGTCTCCGAGACCGTCCAGCCGCGGACCGATATGCCCGCCTCGTGCACCGTCTCATGCGAGCCCGAGATCAGATAGTGCCAGCTTTCCAGCGGCTTGCCCTCCAATCGCAGGCGGTAGGCGCAGCTGCGCGGCATCCAGTAGGCGATCTCGCGGATGGATTTCGGCGTGAGCTGCACGCATTCGGGCACATAGTCGCGCCGGGTTTCGTATTTCGAGCAGCGGCAGGTCTGGCCATCCAGCAGGCGGCAGGAGACGCGGGTGAACTCAAGCTCGCCGGTATCCTCGTATTCGAGCTTGTTCAGGCAGCATTTGCCGCAGCCGTCGCACAGCGCTTCCCATTCGTCCGGGGTCAGCCGGTCGAGCGGAAGGGTCCAGAATTCCGCGCGCAGGCCGCTCATCGCCCTGCCCCGGCGCCGGGCCGCGCGGGGCCGCTCATGCCTGCGCGAGGATGTCGCGCGCCTGCGCCACATCCGCGTCCATCTGGTCGATCAGCGCCGGCAGCCCGTCGAACTTACGCTCGGGCCGCAGATATTCGACCAGCGCGACCGACAGGTGCTGCCCATAGAGATCGCCTTTGAAATCCATCAGATAGGTTTCCAGATTCGGGGTATTTTCGCCGAACATCGGGCGCACGCCGAGGCTTGCCGCCCCCATGTAGCTGCCCGCCTGCGGCCCGGTGAGCACATCGACCTTCACCGCATAGACCCCGAGCCGCGGCAGGTGCAGCCGCGAAACGCTCATGTTGGCGGTGGGAAAGCCCAGCACGCGGCCGCGCTTTTCGCCATGGATCACCGGCCCCTCGATCCGGTGCAGGTGGCCGAGCATCGCAGCCGCATCGCGCGGGCGCCCTTCCGAAAGCGCGCTGCGGATCGCGGTGGAGGAAACCTCCACCCCATCCAGCTGCAAGAGCGGCGCGATCGTCACCCCGAAGCCGAATTCCGCGCCGAAGGCCTGCAGCGTTTCGGCATTGCCCTGCCGCTTCTGCCCGAAATGGAAATCGCGCCCGACCGCGACATGGGCGATCCCGAGCCCCTGCGCCAGCACGTCGCGGGCGAAGGCCTCGGCGCTCATTCCGCAGAGTTCGGCGTTGAAGGGCAGCTGGAACAGCCGCTCCACCCCGATCTTTTGCAGCCGGTTCGCGCGGGCTTCGGCATTCATCAGCCGGAACGGCGCCGCATCGGGGCGGAAGACTTCGCGCGGATGCGGCTCGAAGGTGATCACGCCGAGAGGGCCCAGGCCCCGCGCCCGGTCGATAACCGACCGGTGCCCGAGGTGAACCCCGTCGAAATTCCCCATAGCCACCGAGGCGCCGCGCGCCGCCTCGGGCAAGTCCCGCCACCGGGTGTAGGTCTGCATCATCCCCGCCTTCCGGCGAGGTCGCCGGTCAGTGCTTCGTCCGCGAGGGCGCGAGGACAAGCGCCTCGCCCACGAGCACCATCGTATCGCCCACGAAGCAGGAGGTTTCAAGGGTTACCCTGCCACGTTCCGGATCGATCGCCTTCACCGTGACCACGGCGCGCACGCTGTCGCCCGGGCGCACGGGGCGGCGGAACTTCAGGCTCTGCTCCAGATAGATCGTGCCCTGCCCCGGCAACTGGTTGCCGATAACGGCGGAAATCAGCGCCGCGGTCAGGATGCCATGGGCGATGCGGCCCTTGAACGGGGTCGCCTTCGCATAATCCTCATCCAGGTGCACCGGATTGTGATCGGTGGAAATTTCGGCAAACAGGGTGATGTCGCGGTCGCTGATCTGTTTGGTCAGCTCGCGCGACATGCCGATTTCGAGATCTTCCAGATAGATCGTGCCCGTCATCTGATCCTTGGCCATGTGCTTCCTCCGGCTCCGTCGCCTGTACCGGACGTATCACGGGCGCTGCATTGCCGCAATCTTTTGCGCAACAAAATTGCACTGCCCATTGGTCGAATGCATAATTGTTGCGCAGACGTTACATTCTCAGCGCAGACGGCCGATCGCATATTGCGGATCGTGCTGACGCGCAGCGAGCCAGGTGCGCAGCAGATCGGGCTCGGGCGCATCAATCTCCGGGCCGAACTGCTCGGCCGCGAGCCCGCCGGTCACGAAGAGCACGTCGATCCCCTCGCCTTCCGCGCCCGCGACATCGGTGTTGATCCCGTCGCCGATCGCCAGCAGCCGGGCATCCTCACCCACCCCGATCGCGGCCAGCTTGCGCCGCGCGAGGTCATAGACCGGCGGATGCGGCTTGCCGAAATACAGCGCCTCGCCGCCCATGTCTTCATACAGCGCCGCCAGCGCGCCCGCGCAATAGATCCGCCGGTCGCCCAGATCCACCACCACATCGGGGTTGGCGCAGAGCATCTTCAGCCCCCGCGTCTTGGCCAGCAGGAAGCGCGGGCGGTAATCTTCCGGCACTTCGTTGATCTCGTCGAAGGGGCCGGTACAGACGATGCCCTCGGCCTCCTCGAAGGGCACCCGGCTCACGGAGACCTGGCCCTGCCATTCGGGCGGCACCTCGGTGAAGAAGCCCTCATCCTTGTCGGGCCCCAGATGCCAGACCTTCTGCCCGACGGCGCCTGCGAACATCGCATCCTGCGCCGCATCGCCCGAAGACACCACCAGATCATAGGCGTCCTTCGGCACGCCCATCCGGTCCAGCTGCGCGATCACATATTTGGCCGGGCGCGGTGCATTCGTGAGCAGCACGACCTTGCCCCCGCCCTCGCGGAAGGCGCGCAGCGCCGCCACCGCCGCCGGGAACGGCGTCACCCCGTTGTGCAGGCAGCCCCACAGGTCGCACAGGAGCGCGTCATAGGGGGCCGAAATTTCGGCGAGAGATTGGATGATGCGGGTCATGGCTGCCTCAACTGTCTGATCTGGCAGCGCTTCCGATCCGGGCGCCGCCGTTGCCGTCGCGCCCTGTATGCCATGCCACGGCGAAAAGGCAAAGCCGGGGCGCCGCGCGGCAGCGCCCCCGCCCCGTCAATGCTCCAGCATTTCGTGCAGGATCTCGGCGCCGCTCAGCGCGCGCGGGTAATAGGTGGGCCAGTTGGTCACTTCGCTCAGCAGCGCGGCGCGGTCATCGCCCCAGTAGAGGTGATAGTGCCCGGCCTTCTGCGGCGCGATGCCATGGTCGCTGAACTGGAGGAAGGCAGGCGCCGCCGCATCGCCCGCGGCCTTGGCAAACACATAGCGCACCCCGCGGTTGCCCTTCTTGTAGGTCAGGATCTCCTGCCCGTCCGCCCGGTATTGCGCCGCAACCGGCTGGCCCGCGCGGTAGAAGGTGACCTTGTCGCCCTCGATGGTGATACGCTCCACATCGGTCTTGTAGCCCGTCTCGTAATAGGCGCAGTACTCGGCCGCGCTCTGCGTGCCGCCTTCGGCCTTGTGCGCCATCACCGGATCGAGCGTGCCATCCAGCAGATAGGGATAGACCGACTGCCAGTCCCCGGCCCAATCCGAAAGCGGGCGCGGATGCACCTGCGCATCCTCGAAATAGCCGCGATAGACCGCATCCGAGGCGCCGTGGCTGTGGGGCTTTGCGGTTTCGGCACCTGCGGGGGCCGCAAGGGCCAGCGCGGCGGCCAGCGCCAGCAGGACGGGCCGGGCGATCGGATGGGTCATGAGATGATTCCTTGTGATGTTATTTCATAACACTCCCCGCATACCCTGCCCCCGGCCCGCAGGCAAGGGACCCGACATGCAAAAGGGCGCAGGTTTCCCCGCGCCCCGCCTCCGCCCAAATGCTCGGATCAGACCTTCAGTGCCGGAATGATCTGCTTCTTGCGCGACATGATGCCGGGAAGCACGACGGTATCGCCCGAAACGGCGCAGCCGAACGAAGCCTCGGCGATCTTCTTCACCAGATCGTTCGGCACCAGCAGGGTGGCTTCCTCGTTCAGGATATCCACCACGAACAGCAGCACCTGATCGGCCCCGTCTTCCTGCGCCACGCCGGCCATGGCGGCCATCAGGCTGTCCTTGCGGTCCAGGATCAGCTTCGGCGCGGTGGTCTCCAGCACGCTGACGCGCAGCTCGGTGCCGTCCACGTTGTATTCCTTCGAATCCATCCGCAGCAGCGCTGCATCGGAGAAGGCCGACACATCCGATTTCGCCTCGAACATCGCCGTTGCGAGATCGGCGATCACCACGCCCAGGTCGGCGGCGAGCTTCTCGGCCACGGCCTTGTCGTGCGCGGTCGTGGTCGGGCTGCGGAATTCGAGCGTATCGGAGAGGATGCACGACAGCATCGCGCCCTTGATCGCCTTCGGCGCCTTCTCCACATCGGCGCCCATCAGGTCGTACATGATGGTCGCGGTGCAGGCCAGCGGCCGCACGGTGATGTCGATCGGGCCCTTGGTTTCCAGCCCGCCCACCAGCTTGTGGTGGTCGATGATCGCGGTGATATCGGCCTTGTTGATGCCCTCGGGCAGCTCGGCCGGGTTGTTGGTATCGACGATGACGACCTTCTCGCCCTCGGCCACGCCCGAGATGATTTCGGGCTTCGGCAGGTCCCAATGCTTCAGCACGAAGGCCGCCTCGGTATTGGGCTCGCCCAGCAGCGCCGGCGCCGCGTCGATGCCCTTCACCTCGTTCAGATACCAGGCCCAGACGATGGGCGAGCCGGTCGAGTCGGTGTCGGGCGATTTATGGCCGAAAACCTTGGTGGTCATGGGAATCCCTCGATTGGTCGAATGTCGCGCGGGTTATAGGGGCTGGGCCACGATTTGTCATCACGGCGGTCATTCGGTCCGGTC
Source organism: Paenirhodobacter sp. (assembly GCF_041916475.1). Classification (GTDB taxonomy): domain Bacteria; phylum Pseudomonadota; class Alphaproteobacteria; order Rhodobacterales; family Rhodobacteraceae; genus Rhodobacter. The sequence goes on along the minus strand of NZ_JAYRZN010000002.1, from coordinate 133,394 downwards.
GAGCCGGGTCACGGTAAAGCCCGCGTCCTCCAGAAGCGCGAGGAGCCCGCTCTGCCCGGGCAGATGCAGCGCCCCCACCGCCACCAGCACCGGCCCCTGCCCGGCGGCCTCCAGGATCCGCGGCAGCCAGGCATGGTTGCGCCGGTCCATCAGCAGATCCTCCGCCAGCGCCATTTCGCGCGCAACCTCTGCCTCCGGCATCCCGCTGTCGCGCGCCCACTGGGCCGAAGCCTCCCACAGCAGGCGCGGCTCGCCGGCGAAATAGAGGTTGGCCGAGGTCACGGCATTATCGTCTCCGCGCGCAGCCTCGGCCATCGCATTGCGCAAAAGCGCCAGCGCATCCGCCTCGGGAAGCGTGTCGAACAGCCGGAACGCCGTGTCCCAGGGCTCCAGCGCCCGCACCGGCACCCTGGCCGCGGTGGCCTCGGCGATCAGGAGCTTGTCGAGCCCGCCCTGCCCCTGCGCCAGCTGCGCCGTGGCGCAGGGCGGGATCGAAAGGGTGATGGCCAGAAAGGCGGGCTTCATCTTCGCCGCGAGAAAGGCCGGGGTGCCACGCGCGGCGGCAAGCGCCGCAAGCTCCTGCCATTGCGCCTCCGGCAGCAGCTCGGGCAGCGTCGGGCCAGAGGCGTTGAACATCAAGGACATATCGCTCGCGATTCCATGCTGCAGCGCGGCCTCTTCTTCGGGGCCCGCCTCCACCAGCAGCACCCGGGCGCCGCGCAGAACCGGGGCCGAAGCCGCCACCAGCCCCGCATGGCGCGGATCCGGCAGATGATAAGTCCCGACCAGGGTGATTTCCTGCGCGCCTTTCTGCGCGCGGAACATAAGCCCCGTTGCATGCGGCACGGCATGGGCGCGCGCGGTCAGCCCCGCGCGCTGGCTTTCGCTCATCTCCGTGGTGAAGCGATCGGTGCCGGTGCAGGCGGCATGGGCGGGCGCGGCCAGCAGCAGCGCGGCGATCAGGATGCGGATCATCTGTCCTCCTCGGTGACGGGCAGCCTTGCATGGCGCCCGCCCGAGGCCAAGCCGATCCTGGAGCCGCACCACCGGCGCGCCGCGAAAATTTTCCGGGTGGCGGGTATTGACAGGACACGGGGGCCGTGACTAACTCCGCCTCCGTTAGCACTCACTCTTTGCGAGTGCTAAAACAAAATCGAACCTGGAACCTTAGGGAGTTACCCAGATGGCATTCAAACCGCTTCATGACCGTGTGCTGGTCAAGCGCGTGCAGAGCGACGAAAAGACCAAGGGCGGCCTGATCATCCCCGACTCGGCGAAAGAAAAGCCGGCGGAAGGCGAGATCGTCGCGGTCGGCGAAGGCGCGCGCAAGGACTCGGGCGAGCTGATCGCACCGTCGGTCAAGGTCGGCGATCGCGTGCTGTTCGGCAAATGGTCGGGCACCGAAGTGACCCTGAACGGCGAAGAACTGCTGATCATGAAAGAATCCGACATCATGGGGATCATCGGCTGATCCAGCCGATCCTCTTGATTTCCAACCTATTCTAAGGAGCCAAAACCATGGCAGCCAAGGACGTCAAGTTCTCGACCGATGCCCGCGACCGGATGCTGAAGGGTGTGAACATCCTCGCCGACGCAGTGAAGGTGACCCTGGGCCCGAAAGGCCGCAACGTCGTCATCGAAAAATCCTTCGGCGCGCCGCGCATCACCAAGGACGGTGTGTCGGTCGCGAAGGAAATCGAACTGTCGGACAAGTTCGAAAACATGGGTGCGCAGCTGGTGAAAGAAGTCGCCGCGCGGACCAATGACGAAGCCGGCGACGGCACCACCACCGCCACCGTGCTCGCGCAGGCAATCATCAAGGAAGGCCTCAAGTCGGTTGCGGCCGGCCTGAACCCGATGGACCTGAAGCGCGGCATCGACCTCGCGACCACCAAGGTCGTGGAAGCGATCAAGGCCGCCTCGCGCCCGGTCGCCGACAGCGACGAAGTGGCCCAGGTCGGCACCATCTCGGCCAACGGCGAAGCCCAGATCGGCCGCTTCATCGCTGACGCGATGCAGAAGGTCGGCAACGAGGGTGTGATCACCGTCGAAGAAAACAAGGGCATGGAGACCGAAGTCGAAGTCGTCGAAGGCATGCAGTTCGACCGCGGCTACCTCTCGCCCTACTTCGTGACCAACCCCGACAAGATGATCGCGGATCTCGACGATGCGCTGATCCTGCTGCACGAGAAGAAGCTCTCGTCGCTGCAGCCGATGGTCCCGCTGCTCGAAGCCGTGATCCAGTCGCAAAAGCCGCTGCTGATCATCGCCGAAGACGTGGAAGGCGAAGCGCTGGCGACCCTCGTCGTCAACAAGCTGCGTGGCGGCCTGAAGATTGCCGCCGTCAAGGCTCCGGGCTTCGGTGATCGCCGCAAGGCCATGCTGCAGGACATCGCGATCCTGACCGGCGGCCAGGTGATCTCGGAAGACCTCGGCATGAAGCTGGAAAATGTCGGCATCGACATGCTCGGCAAGGCGAAGAAGGTCTCGATCTCGAAAGAGAACACGACCATCGTCGACGGCGCCGGCGAAAAGGCCGAGATCGAAGCCCGTGTTGGCCAGATCCGCACCCAGATCGAGGAAACCACCTCGGACTACGACCGTGAAAAGCTGCAAGAGCGCGTGGCGAAGCTCGCCGGCGGCGTGGCTGTCATCCGCGTCGGCGGCATGACCGAAGTCGAAGTGAAAGAGCGCAAGGACCGCGTGGATGACGCGCTGAACGCGACCCGTGCGGCGGTTCAGGAAGGCATCATCGTCGGCGGCGGCGTGGCTCTGGTTCAGGCGACGAAGTCGCTCGAAGGCCTGAAGGGCGTGAACGCCGATCAGGACGTGGGCATCTCGATCATCCGCCGCGCGCTGGAAGCGCCGCTGCGTCAGATCTCGGAGAACTCGGGCGTTGATGGCGCCGTGGTTGCCGGCAAGATCCGCGACTCGGAATCGACCTCGTTCGGCTTCAACGCGCAGACCGAAGAATATGGCGACATGTTCAAGTTCGGCGTGATCGACCCGGCCAAGGTGACCCGCACCGCGCTGGAAAACGCGGCTTCGGTCGCTGGCCTGCTGATCACCACCGAAGCGATGATCGCCGAGAAGCCCGAGCCGAAGGCTCCGGCCGGCGGCATGCCCGACATGGGCGGCATGGGCGGCATGATGTAATCTGCCCGCAAAGGCATCGGAAAGGGCGCCCTTCGCGGGCGCCCTTTTCCTTTGGCGCGGCGTCACGCGCAGAGCAAGGCTTCCCTCCGATTCCAGCGGGCTCCCACCGTTGGCCGTCAGACTCTTGCCCGGGCAACACCCCAGCAAAAGGCGCCTTGCAGCTGTGTGGGCTGATTGTCATCTTGGCGCCCCTCTCGGGAGGCCATTGCAGCTCTCACTGCTCCGCAGGGCCCCTGCCTGCCCTCCTGCGGCGGCAGGCTCCTTCACCGTCCCGGGTGCGCCATATGTCTTCCGACCAGCCCTTCCGCGCCTCCTGAGGGCCCACTCAAGAGGCCCTCGGCCCCTTTCGCCGGATCGGCTCAGACCGGATCCAGATGCGGTCCCGGCTGTTCATAGGTCCAGACCTTGAACGACTTCAGCTCATGGCGGCCGAAGCTGTGCATCAGCGGAATATCCGCCGCATCGCGCCCGCGCGCGACAGTGACCCGCCCGATCCGCGGCACATTGTGCCGTGCATCCAGCGTGAACCACTGCCCGCCGAGATAGACCTCGCACCAGGCGTTGAAATCCATCGGCGCCGGATCCGCGGGCACGCCGATGTCGCCCATATAGCCATTGGCATAGCGCGCGGGAATGTTCATACAGCGGCACAGCGTCACCGCCAGATGTGCGAAATCCCGGCAGACACCGACGCGCTCCTCATGCGCCTGCGTCGCCGTCCGGGTCGCGCGCGCGAACTGATAGCCGAACTTCAGCCGCTCATGCACATAATCGAAAATCGCCGCGACCCGCGGCCAGCCCGGCTCCAGCGCCCCAAAGAGCTTCCAGGCGGTGTCCATCATCAGGTCGGATTCGCAGTACCTGCTCGGCAGCAGGAACTCCAGCACCTCGGGCGGCATGTCCCACACGGCCAGCTCCCGGGCCGCAGGGTCGCGGAAGTCGAGCGTGCCGTCATCCTCCACCACGATATCACGCCGCAGATGCATCGGGCCGGCCGGAGCGGTAATCCGGCGGCACTGGTTGCCGAAGCGGTCGATATAGCTCCCATGCGGCACATCGGGGGTGCAGAGCAGGTCGGTCTGCGCACGCAGCTGCGCCGCATGCTCCGGGTGCGGATCCAGCAGGAACACGAACTCCGTCGGCTGCGCGCAGCTCAGGGAAATGTCGTAGCCAAGTCTGATGAACATCGCGCCTCCGGGGGTTGCGGGGTACAACCCCCGGAAAGGTTAACAGTTCCATTCTGGCAGACGCCGAAATTCGGCCACATATCCGTGGCACGACATGAACATGCTCAGAAATAACGCATTTCCGCTGCGCCGCGCGCGCACTTCGCCCTGGCCGATATTGCTGCTGGGCCTCGGGCTGCTCGGCTATGCGGCCTTCTGGGGCGCGGAGCGGTACCCGGAGTATCTCGGCCCGCTGGTGCGGCTGAGCGGCATCCAGGAAATCGCAGGCCCGGTCAGCCATGTGCGCGATGGCGATACGATCGTGGTCGCGGGCGTGCCGATCCGTTTTGGCTCCCTCGACTGCCCAGAGCGCTTCACCGCGCCCGGCCGAATGGCCACGCAGCGCATGAAGACGCTGGTCTCGGGGCAAAGGCTGACCTGCCAGCTGAACGGCCGCACCAGCTATGACCGCAAGATCGGCAGTTGCACCCTGCCCGACGGGCGCGACCTCGCAGCCGCGATGATCCGCTCCGGGCTCTGCACGCGCTATCTGCGCTAGGCAGAAACGAAAACGCGGCCCCGGAGGGCCGCGTTTCCATAGAGATTGTCGCGAAGATCAGCGCTTCGAGAACTGGAACGAACGACGGGCTTTCGCCTTGCCGTATTTCTTCCGTTCGACGACGCGCGAGTCGCGGGTCAGGAAGCCAGCCGCCTTCAGCGCGCCGCGCAGCGACGGCTCGTGCAGCTGCAGCGCCTTCGAGATGCCGTGCTTCACCGCACCGGCCTGGCCCGAGAGGCCGCCGCCGGCGACGGTCGCGTAGACATCGTACTGGCCTTCGACGCCAGCGATGCCGAACGGCTGGTTCACGATCAGCTGCAGCACCGGACGGGCGAAATAGGCCGCCATGTCCTTGCCGTTGACCACGATCTTGCCCGAACCGGCCTTGACCCACACACGGGCCACGGCGTCCTTGCGCTTGCCGGTCGCATAGGCGCGGCCGAGCGCATCGCGCACCGGCTCACGCGGAGCAGCTTCGGCGATGGCGGCGGGGGTGCCCGCAACGGCCGACTTCAGATCATCGAGGGATTTGAGTTCTTCGGCCATGATCAGCTCCGGGTGTTCTTCTTGTTCAGCGACTTGACGTCGAGAACTTCGGGTTGCTGGGCTTCATGCGGATGCGCGGCACCGGCATAGACACGCAGGTTCGACATCTGCTCGCGGCCCAGACGGTTGCGCGAGATCATGCGCTCGACCGCCTTGATCACGACGCGCTCGGGGTGCGCGCCTTCGAGCACCTGACGCGCGGTGCGGAACTTGATCCCGCCCGGGTGGCCGGTGTGCCAGTAGTAGCGCTTGTCTTCACGCTTCGCGCCCGTCATCTGCACCTTTTCGGCGTTGATGATGATCACGTTGTCGCCCATGTCCATGTGCGGCGTGAAGGTTGCTTTGTGTTTGCCACGCAGACGCATGGCGACGAGCGAAGCGAGGCGGCCCAGAACGACGCCCTCGGCGTCGATCAGGATCCACTTCTTTTCGATCTCCGCAGGCTTCGCGGTATAGGTTTTCATTGTCGATCGCCCTTTGAAGGGTTGTGGAATTCGGATGCAGGCTTTTCCTTGATCCGGCATCCGAAATCAAGCCCATTGCAGAACAATTAAATGTTCAAATACAGCATGTTATAAAATAGGTATTTAAATACCCCATGCGCAGGAGGGGAATCCGCCCCGGCGGCGCGCCCCGCCCGCGGATGCGCAAGCAAAAACCCCCTCCCCGATGCGCGATCGGGAAGGGGGCGGATGCAGCACAGCTGAAAGCGTTGGATCAGGCGGCCTTGCGGCGCAGCGCGGCCAGCGCGCCGAGGCCGCCCAGCAGCAGCGGGAATCCGGCCGGGACCGGAACCGAGGGCAGCTCCGGGTCTCCGAAATCCGGCTGTTGCAGGTGGATCTCGCCATTCGTAAGGTTGACCGCGCTGGCATAGACCGAGCCTTCGAGCGAGCCGGAGAAGCCCGACAGAGTCGCATAGGGCGCCAGAACCGAGCCGATCAGCTTCGCGTTGATCGCGATCGCCGTGGCCTCATAGAAGTTCCAGACCACCTGCTGGCCGAGGCCATAGTCCACGCCGGGCCAGTTCTTCTGAAGCGACAGATCGCTGCCCGAGACGTTGAAGACGATGGTCTCGCCCTCGCCCAGGTCGAATTTGAACTCCATCTTGCTCAGGTCGTCGAGCGAGATGTTGTAGACGCCGGCGCCGAAGGTGTAGCCCTGCTCGCCGGTGACATAGCTGCCGCTCGAAGGCAGTGCCGCCAGCGCCGCAGACCAGCCATCGAGCGCGGAGACCACCTCGGCCTTGTCGAGCACGAGCCCCGAGGGCAGGCTGCCTACAGTGACATTCGCCGCTGGCACGTTGTTGATGAAGCCGGTGTTGGTGCCGCCGATCACCACGGTGACCGCGGGATCGAGGTTCAGCGTGATGTCCTTGTTGCCCAGCACGACCACATTCGCGAGCCCGGCATCCGGCACCGTGGATTTCACGAATCCCGCCTGCATGGTCGAGCCGGTGAGGTTGCCGCCGATATAGACGTTGCCCTCGACCTCCTGCGACGAATAAACATCGCCCTTGGTGATCAGGTTGTACTGCTGCAGCAGCTCGACCGCATTGAGCGACGCGGCCTGCGCCGCCCCTGCCAGCCCCAAACCGATGCCACCGGCAAGCACCATGCCCTTGAACAACACACTCATACTATTCTCCAATCAACCAGAAATAGTTAGCGGTTCCTTGAGCGAATCTCGCAGCTGCAGAAAGCGAATGTGATGTGCGTCAGCGCACAGAAATGTGGCACCCATGCACCGTTTCCAGGGTAGAACCGCGCGTTTCAGTTTCGTGGAATGGAATAGGTCATGGAGGCGCGCGCGACCGGCTGCGTTTCTCCTTCGGAGAAGATCAGCACATCGCCCACCGCCAGCACCCGCCCGAGCTTCAGCAGGCGCACCTGGGCGATCAGGTCCCGCCCGGCGACCGGCTTGCGCATGAAGTCTATATTCGCGCCCGTGGTCACCGCGAGCGCGACCGGCCCGAGCCGGCTCAGAATCGCGAGATAGACCCCGACATCGGCCAGCGCGAACATGGTGGGCCCCGAGACCGTCCCCCCAGGGCGCAGGTGCCGGTCCCCCACCCGCAGCCGCACCACCAGCGCCTCGCCCACCGCATCCACCGCGAAATCCCCCGCCACCTGCGGAAACTCCCGCGCCACGAAGGCCTCCAGCCCGGGGCCGTCCATCGCCAGTTCCATCTTTCCTCCACCGTCTCCCTGCCGCTAGAGTTTCAGCGACAGGGAGGAATTGCAATGACGGAACTGGTCGAACTGCGCCGTGACGCTGCGGTCGCGCATCTGACAATGAATGCCCCCGGCAGCCTGAACGCTCTGTCGGATGCGATGCTGGCGGCGCTGAGCACGCGGCTGAGCGAACTCGGCGCCGATGGCAGCATCCGCGCCATCGTGCTGAAGGGGGCGGGCAAGGCCTTCTGCGCCGGGCATGACCTGAAGGAGATGCAGGCCGGGCGGCAGGCCGCCGATGGCGGGCGCGGCTATTTCGCCGACCTGTTTGCGCGCTGCGGGGCGCTGATGCAGCTGATCCCGAGCCTGCCGCAGCCGGTGATTGCCGAGGTGCATGGCATTGCCACGGCGGCGGGGTGCCAGCTGGTCGCGAGCTGCGACATGGCGGTGGCGGCGGAGGGCACGCGCTTTGGCGTGAACGGGGTGAATATCGGGCTCTTTTGCTCCACGCCCATGGTCGCGCTGAGCCGCAATGTGCCGCGAAAGATGGTTTTCGAGATGCTGACCACCGGCGAATTCATCGAGGCCGCCCGCGCGCGCGAGCTGGGCCTCGTGAACCGGGTGGTACCGCATGCGGAACTCGCGGCGGAGACGGAGCGGCTCGCGCAGACGGTGGCGGCGAAGCTTTCCGTCGCGGTGCGGATCGGCAAGCGCGCCTTCTACGACCAGATCGGCCTCGGCCTCTCCGACGCCTATGCGCATACCGCGGCGGTGATGGTCGAGAACATGATGGAGCGCGACACCGACGAGGGCATCTGCGCCTTCATCGAGAAGCGCAAGCCAGACTGGGCCTGAGACCAGAACGCCGGGCCTAGCCGATTGCGGCGAGGCCCGGGAAGGTCTCCAGCAGCCAGAAGGCGAAGGCGGTGAACTGCCCGCTCAGCATCATCAGCCCGACCGTCCAGAGCAGCAGGCCGGAGATCTTCTCGATCCGCCCCATGTGCCGCCGCATCCAGCCCATGAAGCCGCGCAGGCTCGGGAAGAAGGCCGCAACCAGCAGGAACGGCAGCCCGAGCCCCGCGGCATAGAAGGCAAGCAGCCACGCCCCGCGCCCCACATCCGCGCCCGAGGCCGCGATCGACAGGATCGCCGCCAGCACCGGGCCGAGGCAGGGCGTCCAGCCGAAGGCGAAGGCGAGGCCGAGCAGATAGGCGCCGAAGGCCGAGCCGCCCGCATCCTTCGCCTCCAGCCGCGCCTCGTGATCGAGAAATCCGATCCGGTACACGCCCACGAAATGCGCGCCGAACACCATGATCAGAAGCCCCGAGGCCCGCATCAGCATGTCCTGATACTGGCCAAGCGCGCGGCCGAGCGCCGAGGCGCTCATCCCCATCAGCAGGAACACCGTGGACAGGCCCAGCACGAAGAACAGCGCCGCCCGCAGCGCCCGGCGCCGTGCGCCGCCGCGGTCGGCCATATCGGTGACGGAAACGCCCCCCATATAGGCCAGATAGGGCGGCACGATCGGCAGCACGCAGGGGCTGAGAAACGACAAGACCCCCGCCGCCAGCGCGATCAGCGCGGCGGGCAGGAAGGCGGCATCCATGAGCTCTGTTCCGAACATGCCCTCTCCTAGCATCGCGGAGGGGCCGCGTCACCGGGGCAAGGCTCACAACCGCGTGGACAAACCGGCCCCGGGCAGATAGCGCGGAGGGCATGGAGATCGCTGCCCGCATCGATGCCCGGGGTCTTTTGTGCCCGCTGCCCGTGCTGCGCCTGCGCAAGGTGCTGGCCGCGCTGCCCCAGGGCGCGGTGGTGGAACTCTGCGCCACCGATGGCGCCAGCTGGATCGACGTGCCGCATTTCTGCACAAGCGGCGGGCATCTGCTTCTGCGGGCCGAGGAAGCGGCGGGGGTGCTGCGCTACCTCGTGCAGCGCGGCGCGGATGTGGCATAGAAGCCACGGCGCGGGCCAAAAATTCCGCCCCGCCGCACCCAACCGACGGAATTGCGACACTTTGTGAAACCTCGCACAGTGGGCGGTTGCAATCGCGGCCGCAGTGCCGGAGGGGAGACGCAGCCCGCGCAAACGCCAGCCATGGAACCCTGATTTTTACCGGAGGCCATGGAATGGTGTCTTCTTCATCCCGCCTGTTGTCGGGAACTGCGCTGTCGTTGCTGATGTCCTGTGCGCTGCTGGCTCTGCCGGCCGGCGCCCAGGAGCTGACCGAGGAGACCGATGACGGCACGGTCGTTCTCGATACGCTGGTGGTTTCGGCCGAAGAACAGGCGAAGCAGGCGCTCGGCGCCTCCACCATCACCGCCGAGGATATCGCGAAGCAGCCCGTCACCAACGATATCTCGCAGATCGTGCGCCGCATGCCCGGCGTGAACCTCACCGGCAACGGTGTCGGCGGCCAGCGCGGCAACCAGCGCCAGATCGACATCCGCGGCATGGGCCCGGAGAACACGCTGATCCTGATCGACGGCAAGCCGGTCCTGTCGCGCAACGCGGTGCGGATGGGGCGCCAGGGCGAGCGAGACACGCGCGGGGATTCGAACTGGGTCCCGGCGGAGCTGGTCGAGCGGATCGAGGTGCTGCGCGGCCCGGCGGCGGCGCGCTACGGCTCGGGCGCGGCCGGCGGCGTGGTGAACATCATCACAAAGAAGCCCACCGCGCTGACCACCTCTGTGGGCGTGCATTACGAGATGCCCGAGAACGACAAGGAAGGCGATACCCGCCGCATCAACCTGTCCGTCTCGGGGCCGATCTCGGATACGCTGAGCTTCCGCGTTTATGGCAACTACAACCGCACGCAGAACGACGACGCCGACATCAACGCCACCGGCACCGGCCAGGAGACCGCGCCCGCGGGCAGCGAAGGGGTCGTCAACAAGGACATCGGCACGCTGCTGAGCTGGACCCCGATCAAGGGCCACAAGCTCGATTTCGAATTCACCTTCTCGCGCCAGGGCAACCTCTATGCCGGCGATCAGCAGACCGGCAGCGACGTGATCACCGATGTCGATGGGCGCGACCTGATCGGCACCGAGACCAACCGCATGCTGCGCCGCACCGTCTCGGTCACGCATAATGGCGAATACAGCTTCGGCAATTCGTTCAGCTACCTGCAATGGGAAAGCACCTCGAACACCCGCCTCGACGAGGGCACGGCGGGCGGCGGCGAGGGCAATATCAACGCGCTGGACTGGAATACCCATGACTACGACGTCCTCACCGGCAAGACCGAATGGACGCTGCCCTTCGACGTGCTGGGCAGGCCCGGCAAGCTGACCCTCGGCGCCGAATACCGCGGCGAGCGCATGGACGACGGCGGCGACGAATTCACCGTCTCCGACTATCAGAAGCAGAACCTGATCGGGCTCTATGTCGAGGACAACATCCTGCTCAGCGACGCGCTGACGCTGACCCCGGGCCTGCGCTTCGATTACAGCGACCGGTTCGGCTCCAACTGGTCTCCAAGCCTGAACGCGAAATATGCCTTCACCGAGGAATGGTCGATGAAGGCCGGCGTCGCGCGGGCCTTCAAGGCGCCGAACATCTTCCAGATGAACCCCGACTACATCTACTCCACCATGGGCAACGGCTGCCCCGTCGGCGTGCCGCGGCCCTGCTACATTTATGGCAACGACGATCTGGAGGCCGAATGGAGCATCAACTCCGAGATCGGCGTCGCCTATGAGGGCTTCAACGGCATCAACGGCAGCCTGACCTATTTCCACAACGACTATCACAACCGGATCGCGGCGGACCTCGACAGCTATGAGGACTATTCCTCCGGCGGCGCGCTCCTGCGCTGGAACAACATCCCGCGCGCGCTGATCAAGGGGATCGAGGGCAATTTCTCCACCGACCTCGGCAGCCTGTTCCACCTGAACGTCAACTTCACCAAGATGATCAAATCGGTGAACAAGCAGACGGGGAACCCGCTCAGCCTGGTGCCGAAGCACACGGTCAATGCCTCGCTGGATTACTTCGCCTCGGACAAGGTGACGGTGACCATGGCGATGACGCATTACGGCACGATCCCCGCCGCGCGCAAGACGCTCAGCACCAACACCGGCGTCGCCGAGGAAATCCCGCGGCCGTCCTACACGCTGTTCGATCTGTCCACGAAATGGGACATGGGCGAGGGCGCGGTGGTTTCGGCGGGCATCACCAACCTGTTCGACAAGGAAGTTTACCGCGAGGCCAACACCCAGGGCAATTCGAACAACTTCAACGAAGCCGGGCGCGCCTTCTACGTCGCGATCAACAAGACCTTCTGAGCGCAACAGCCGCCGCCCGGTGCCATCCGGGCGGCGGCAATCAGGAGACATCCGATGGAGCTCGACGACCGCGCCGGTTACCGGACCGACATCGCCTATCCGGCGCATTTTCACCCCGAGCAGGCCCCGGCCTGGCTCGCGGCCGTTCTGGCCGCGCTCGGCCATGCGCCGCCCGCGCCGGCCGCCTGGTGCGAGATCGGCTGCGGCGACGGCCTTGGCGCGCTGATCCTCGCCGCGGCCAATCCGGAGGTGCAGTTCACCGGGATCGACCTCAACCCTGCCCATATCGCCGCCGCCCGCGCCCGCGCTGCCGCCGCGCGGATCGGCAATATCCGCTTCCTCTGCGCCGATCTGCGCGAAATCGGGCCGCTGCCTGCGCGGTTCAGCCATATCGTCAGCCATGGCATGCTGTCCTGGGTGGGCGCGGATGTCCGCGCGGCCTTTGCGGCCTTCGCGGCGGCACATCTGGCCCCCGGCGGGGTCGTCGCCGTGCAGTACATGAGCGCACCCGGGGGCGCTGCGCTGCGCGCCTTTCATACCGTGCTGCGCCAGATGGCGGGGCGCTCCGATCCGGTGGCTGAGGGGCTCGCGCTGCTGCGCGAAATGCGGGCGGCACAGGCGGGGTTCTTCCAGCTCCATGCCCATGTCGGCGCCGCGCTGGACCAGCTTCTGGCGATGGATCCCGCCTATATCGCGCATGGCTACATGAACCCGGTGTTCGAGCCCCTCGCCTTCGCCGAGGTGGCCGCCAGCTTCGCCGCCGTGGGGCTGGAGTGGCAAGGCAGCGCCACCCCGATCGAGAATGCCGATGCACTGTCGCTGCCCGCCGCCTGCCTGCCGCAGATCGCCGCCACGCCCGACCCGGTCCTGCGCGAGACGCTGAAGGACATCGCCCGCAACCAGACCACGCGCTACGACCTGTTCGCGGCGCCCGCCCCGGCCAAGGGGCCGGCGGACCATCTGCGGCTGCTCGATGCGCGGGTCTGGGGCCTCTTGCCCGGGGCGCCCGTGCCGGAGGGGCTGCGGTTCGAGACCCGGATCGGCCCGGTCGAGGGCGATGCGCGGATCCTCGGCCCGCTCCTGCAGCGGCTGGCGCAGGGGCCCGCGCGCTTCGGCGAGCTGCTGCGCCTGCCCGCCTTCGCAGGCCGCCCGGCGGTGCTGAACCAGTGCCTGCTGCTCCTGCTCAGCGCCCATATCCTGCACCCGGTGCAGCGCTTCGGCCCGCCCGGTGCGGCGGCGCGGCTGAACCGGCTGCTTCTGGCCGGAGATGCGCCCGTGCCCGCGCTCGCGGCCCCCGCGCTCGGCTCCGGCCGCGCGCTGACGCCCGAGCTGCGCCAGGCGCTGCGCTCGGGCGCAGGCCCCGCCCCCTTGCGGCAGATGTTCGCCCTCGATGTCGAGGCGCGCACCCTGCCCTGAGCCGCGGGGCGCCCGGAGCGCGCCCCGTTTCCCAGCCACGCCAACGGCCCCCGCCCGCACAGCCCAAGCCGATATATCTGTCCAATGGAGGTCTTCTTGACACCCTTCCCCTTCCGCCTGCGCGCCCTTCTGGGCGGCACGGCCCTCCTTCTCGCCACGCTGCCAGCCGCGGCCGAAACCATCTTCACCCCGAGCGGTGATGGCTTCACCGGCCAGGTCCGCGCCGCCGCCGCCCGCCAGGGCAGCCCGATCCTCGCCGGATCGGAGGCCGTCATTTCCGGCCAGCAGATGATCCCGGGCCAGCAGGTCACGCTGATGCGCGGCGCCACGGTGCTCAACCCCGATGGCCCGATCACCGTGGATGCCGAGGGCAAGTTCAGCCTGAGCGTCGCCATCGATGCCGAGGCCCGCACCGGGCTGCAGCCGGTGGTGCTGATCGCCGAGAACCCGGCCGCGGCGACGGTGATCGACCTGAAGATCTCGCCCGAAGTGCCGCTCGCGGGCGCCGAAAAGTTCAGCGTGACGAGCGAGAAGGTCACCCGCGGCCTCTATCAGGTGGCCTATTCGCCGCGCGCGGATGCGGTCTTCGTGACCTCAGCGGTCGGGCGGCCGCCGGTGCGGGAATCGGCACTGACGCGGATTGATGCGGGCACGCTGAAGATCACCGCGCAGGCGACCCCGCCCGAAGCCCCTGCCCTGTCCAATACCCCGTCCAATGCCCCGCCCGGCGCCGCCGCCCCCGCGCAGGACGGGCGCCCGCCGCTGTTTGCGGCCTATGGCGTGGCCGTGGATGATGCCGCCGGCACGGTCTGGGTCACCAATACCCGGCAGAACACGCTGGCGGTGTACCGGCAGGACGATCTCGCGCTGCTGAAGCAGTTCGCGCCCGGCGCCGTGAACCATGCCCGCGATGTGGTGGTGGACAGCGCCAATCACCGCGCCTATGCCAGCGCGACCCGCACCGGCAATATCGAGGTGTTCGATACCCGCAGCCTGGAGCAGCTCGCCCCGATCGTGATCGCCTCGGGCAAGCGCGGCGAGGACTTCTCGGCGATGGCGCTCGATATCGACCCGGCCGGTGGGCACATCGTCACCGTTTCGATGAGCACGAACGAGGCCGCACTCGTCGATCTCAAGAGCGGTGCGCAGAAGGTGATCGACCTGCCCGGCGCGCGCGGCGCCTCGGGTGTGGCATTCGACCCGGCAGAGGGGTTGATCTTCGTCGTCTCGCAGCAGTCCGACAACCTGCTCATCGTCGAGGCGGAGAGCGGCAAAGTCCTGCACGACGTGGAAACCGGGGCGCAGCCGCTCAACGTGGCCTTCGAGCCGGTCGGGCGCCTCGTCTATGTGGCCAACCGCGGCGCGGGCACGATCACCGTTCTGGATACGGCGGGCCGGATCGTGGCGAACCTCGATGCGGGCAACCTGCCCAATCAGCTGCGCGCCGATGGCAAGGGCGCGGTCTGGGCGGTGAACAAGGCCCGCGGCGAGGATGACCCCGACGGCGACCGCGTGTGGAAGATCACGCCGGTCTCGAACTGAGCTCCGGCCCCCCGCTTGCCGGCGGGGGGCCACGCCTCCATAAACGCCCCATCCCTGCCCTGCCGAGGCCTGCCGTGCTCACCGATGCCATTGCCGCTCAGATCCTGATCGTCGATGACGCCCCCTCCGTGCGCGAGCCGCTCAGCCAGTTCCTGCGGCTGCAGGGGTTTCGCACCCGACTCGCCGCCGATGCCGCTGAGGCCCGCGAGATCCTGGCGCGCGACACGATCCATCTGGTGCTGCTCGACGTGATGATGCCGGGCGAGGACGGATTCTCGCTCTGCCGCCATATCGTCGGGACCACCCAGGTGCCGGTGATCCTGCTGACGGCGCGCGTGGCCGAAGCCGACCGCATCGCCGGGATCGAGCTTGGCGCGGATGATTATGTGCTCAAGCCCTTCAGCCTGCGCGAGCTGGTGGCGCGGATCCGCGGTGTGCTGCGCCGGGTGCCGCCCGTGCAGCCCGCCCCGGACCGCGCGCGCTACCAGTTCGGCGGGCTGGTGTTCGATGCCGCCCGCAACAGCATCCTGCATGCCGACGGCCGCGAGACCTCCCTGACCACCGGCGAAAGCCGCCTGCTCTCGACCCTGCTCGGCCGCCCGGAGGAGACCCACACCCGCACCCTGCTGCTCGATCTCGTGCGCTCGCGGCAGCTGAAGGCCAATGACCGCACCATCGACAATCTCGTCAGCCGCCTGCGCCGGAAGCTCGGCGACGATCCGGGCCGGCCGCGGCTGATCATCACCGAATGGGGCGGCGGCTACCGGATCGGCGTGCCCGTCGCCGCGGCGGGCTGAGCGGTGCGCCGGCTCCTGCCCAGCGGTATTGCCGCGCGGTTCATGCTGCTGCTTGCGGTGGTCCTGGTTGCGGTGAACCTGGCGGCGGCCCTGCTTCTCGCGCGCGAGGGCAGCGCCTTCGACCGGCGGATCCGGATCCAGGGCGATCTCGGGCGGCTGGTCGCGCTGGTGACGACGCTGGAGGAGGTGGACGATGCCTCCGCGCAGTCGATCCTGCGCGAGAGCAGCACGGGCTTCACCCGCTTCGCCCTTTCGCGAGGGCCGCTGAGCCCCCCGGGCGCGCCCGAAGATCCGCCGGTCGCGCAGGTGATCTCCGATGCGCTGGCGGGGCGCGAAGTCCGCGCGCTCACCGGCGGCGGCCAGGCCGGGGATGCGCGCACCGCGCTGACCATGGTCTCGGTGCGGCTGCAGGGCGGGATCCATGCCGGGGAATGGCTCACATCGCTGGTCTATCCGCTGCCTTCCGGCACCGCCTGGCAGTGGAAATTCGGCTTCTTCATGCCGCTGGTGATGACGCTTGGCGCGGCGCTCGTGGTGGGCGGCCTCTCGATCCGGCGGATGACGCAGCCGCTGCGCGATCTCGCCCGCGCCGCGCGCGCCGCCGGGCGCGGCGACCGGCGCGCGACGGTGCCCGAGGCGGGCGCCCGCGAAATCCGCGAAGCAGCCAGCGCCTTCAATGACATGCAGCGCCGCATCGAGGACCACGACCGCCAGCGGATGCGCCTGCTGGCCGCCCTCGGCCACGACCTGCGCACGCCGATCACAAGCCTCAGGATCCGCACGGAGATGCTGGAGGATGCCGCGCTGCGCGACCCGATGATCGCCACGCTGGAGGAAATGACGGTGATGGCCGACGACCTGCTGCATTTCGGCGCGGGCGCCCAGACCGGCGAGGCCCTGCAGGAGACCGCGCTGCGCGCGCTTCTGGCGCGCCTGTGCGCGCGCCCGGGGGCCACGCTGGCCGCCGGCGCCGAAATCCGGATGGCGGTGCGCCCGGTCAGCCTCGCGCGCGCGCTGAGCAACCTGATCGACAATGCGCTGCGCTATGGCGGCCAGGCGCGCGTCGGCCTGATCCGGGACGGGGCCGAGGTGGTGTTCCGGGTGGAGGACGCAGGCCCCGGCATTCCCGAGGCCCGGCTGGGAGACGTGGTCGAGCCCTTCGTCCGGGGCGAGGAGAGCCGCTCGGCCGAGACCGGCGGCACCGGGCTTGGCCTCGCGATCACGCGCAATATCGCGCTGGCCCATGGCGGGGCGCTGCGGCTGCAGAACCTGCCGCAGGGCGGCCTCTGCGCCGAATTGCGCCTGCCCGCCGGAGCGTGAGGGGCCATGCAGTTTGAGCGGATCGTGGAGCGCGGGGCCTATCGCATCGACCTGATCGACGGGCCGGGCCCCGATCTCGCCATCGCCTTTTCCTCGGTCGGGCACGACCCCGCGCGCCCGCCCGCGCCGGAATTCGTGGCGACGGCAACCGGGCGCGGCAGCGGGCGGCCGGGGCGGCGGGCGCTCTTCGTTTCGGATGCGGGGCGCAGCTGGGCCAATGACCCCGATTTCGAGCCTGCCCTCCGCGCCGCGCTGGATCAGGCCGGGCGCAGGGCGCCGCTCGGGTGCATTGCCACGCTGGGCCTTTCCATGGGCGCCTTCAGCGCGCTGGCCGCGGCGCGGGTGCTGCCGGTCGATGCTGTCCTCGCCTTCTCGCCGCAATGGTCGGTCTCCGTCCCCGGAGAGACACGCTGGGCGGAATGGACGGCGCGGCTGCCGCCCCTGCGCTGGCCCACGGCGCCGCAGCCCGGCCGGGCGCAAAGCTATCTGTTCCATGGCGCGGCCGATGACCTGCCGCATGCCCTGCGCTTCCCCGCCTGGCCCCGGAGCGATCAGCTGCTGTTTGCCGGGCTCGGCCATTCCGGGCTGGTGCCGCATCTGAAATCCCGCGGCGCGCTTGCGGGGCTGCTGGAGGCCGCGCTGTCCGGAGACCGGCGGCGCGTGCTGCGCATCGCGGCTTCGGCCGGGGCGAAACGCCGCCTGCCGCCCCCGTCAGTATGGCAGCAATTCTGACAATTGCAGGCATTCGGCCCGCGCAAACAGCTTTGCTTAAATATTTGGACACCTGCCTCCCCTACAAAGAGCGGTAACTGAGTAGGAGTTAGAGCATGTTCGGCCGCAAGAAATCTCCGGCAACCGGGTCCGTCTCCGGCGCCGTCCTCAGCGCGATGGAGACCGCGCTGGCCGTCATCACCTTCCGCCCGGACGGGGCCATCCTCTCCGCCAACCGCAGCTACTGTGCCCTGCTGGGCCGCACGGAGGCGGAGCTGGTCGGACGCCAGATGAACACCGTGCTCAGCGCATCGGAATGGGACGGGCTGGTGCATGGCATGATCTGGCACCGCCTGCTGCGCGGCGAAACACAATGCCTCACCGTGGCGCCGCTGACGCGCGCGGGAGAAATGCTCTATCTCGAATCCACCTTCGTCCCGGTGCGCAACGCGCAGGGCGAGGTCGACCTGATCGTGAATTTCGTCGCCGACGTCACCCAGCGGATGCGCCGCTTCGCCCATGACACTGCCGTCGTGAGCGCGATCAGCCGGTCGATGGGCGTGATCGAATTCGACCTCGACGGCCATATCACCGAGGTCAATGCCGCCTTCCTGAACACGATGGGCTATGCCGGGCAGGACCTGATCGGCCAGCATCACCGCATATTCCTGCCGCCCGGCGCGGCCGACCGGCCCGATTATGCCGCCTTCTGGAGCCGCCTGCGCAGCGGAACATTTACGAGCGGGGAATTCCTGCGGGTGGGGAGCGCGGGGCAGGACGTCTGGCTGCAGGCGAGCTACAACCCGCTGTTCGATGCCGAAGGCAATGTCTGCGGCGTGATCAAGTTCGCGACCGACATCACCCCCTCCAAGACGGTCTCGCTGGACCATGCCGGGCAGCTCGCCGCGCTCGACCGGGCGCAGGCGGTGATCGAATTCGATCTCGAGGGCAACATCCTGTTCGCCAACCAGAACTATCTGGACACGATGGGCTACGCGCTGGACGAGATCGTGGGCCAGCATCACTCGATCTTCGTCCATCCGGAAGAGCGCGACAGCGCGGAATACGCGAGCTTCTGGGCCTCGCTCCGGGCCGGTGCATTTCAGGAAAGCGAATATTGCCGTCTCTCCAAGGACGGCCGCCCGGTCTGGCTGCAGGCCGTTTATAACGTCGTGCTCGACCCGGCCGGCCATCCCTACAAGGTGATCAAGTTCGCCAGCGACATCACCTGGCGCAAGCGGGCGCTCGCGCAGCTGGAGGTCGGCGTGGAAAAGCTGAGCCGGGGCGATCTCACCGCCACGCTCGACGAGGTGATGCCGCAGGAATTCGAGGAGCTGCGCTGCAATTTCAACCAGTCGGTGGAGAAGATGGGCGGCCTCGTGGGAGTGATCGTGAGCGGCATTGCGTCGATCATGGACGAGGTCGAGCTGCTCTCTCATGGCGCGGCGGAGCTGAGCCGGCGGACCGATCTGCAATCCACCTCGCTGGAAGAAGCCGCCGCGGCAATCACCCAGCTGTCGGTTTCCGTGCGCAGCTCTTCCACCAACGCGCGCGAGGCAGCGCATGCCGTGGCCCAGACCCGGCAGCGCTCCGATGACGGCGCGAGCATCGTCCACGAGATGATCGGCGCGATGCAGGACATTGCCGACAGTTCGCGCCGGATCTCGCGGATCACCGCGATGATCGACGACATCGCCTTCCAGACCAACCTTCTCGCGCTGAACGCGGGCGTCGAGGCGGCGCGCGCGGGCGAGATGGGCCGCGGCTTTGCGGTGGTTGCATCCGAGGTGCGCGCCCTCGCGCAGCGCTCTTCCGAGGCCGCGCAGGAAATCAAGCAGCTGATCGACACGTCGACCCGGCAAGTGCTGCGCGGTGTCGACCTGGTCGATCAGTCGGGCGGCGCGCTGACCGAGATTAACCTGCTCGTCCAAGAACTGGACGGCCTCGTGCAGACGATCGCGAGCGCCAGCGCCGAGCAGGCTGCCAGCATTGCCGAGGTGAGCTCCAACGTTCACGAACTGGACCGCACCACCCAGGAAAACGCCGCCCTGTTCGAGGATAACAGCACCGCCTTCCGCAACCTGCTGCTGCAATCGCGCGAGATCGCAGATGAGGGGGCAGTGTTCCAGATCCCGGCCCCGCAGCGCGCGGCGATGCCAGCCAAAGCCGCGCCCCGCCGCGCCCTTAAAGCCGGGTGACGCGGCCCGCGCCGTCCCCGCAGGGAGTGCTGGCGCTCAGCCCGCCTCGGACGGAACCGCGTCGAAATCGCGCGCGTCGTGGCGCTCGCGCAGCTGTTCGGACGGGGCGCCCGACGTCCGGTTCACGATCCGGCCACGCTTCACCGCGGGGCGGGCGAAAACCTGATCGGCCCACCGCAGCACATTACGGTATTCGTGCACCGACAAGAACTCCGCAGCGCCATAGCTCCAGCCCTTCACCAGCCCGCCATACCAGGGCCAGATCGCCATATCGGCGATGGTATAGGCATCCCCGGCGATATATTCGCTTTTGGCCAGGCGCCGGTCGAGCACATCGAGCTGCCGCTTCGTCTCCATCGCGTAACGGTTGATGGGATATTCGAATTTCTCCGGCGCATAGGCGTAGAAATGGCCGAAGCCACCGCCGACGAAGGGCGCCGATCCCATCTGCCAGAACAGCCACGACAGGGTTTCGGCACGGGCGGGCTGCGTGGTGGGCAGGAAGGTCCCGAATTTTTCGGCCAGATGCATCAGGATCGCGCCGGATTCAAAAATCCGGACCGGCTCCTTGCCACTGCGGTCCATCAGCGCCGGGATCTTGGAATTCGGATTGACCGCGACGAAGCCCGAGCCGAACTGGTCGCCCTTGCCGATGTCGATCAGCCAGGCGTCATATTCGGCGCCGGAATGGCCCGCGGCCAGCAGCTCCTCGAACATGATGGTGACCTTCTGGCCATTCGGCGTGCCGAGGGAATAGAGCTGGAACGGGTGCTGGCCCACCGGCAGCTCGGTGTCATGCGTCGGCCCGGAAATGGGGCGGTTGATCGAGGCCCAGCGGCCACCGCTTTGCTGATCCCAGGTCCACACCCGGGGCGGAACATAGGCGGTATCAGTCATGGGGGGTGTCCTCCGGTTCAGGAATGTCGGTGCCGCGCCACCGCGGACGGCCCGTGGCCGAAGATAGGCGCCTGCGCCCCGAGGGCAAGGCCCCTAGGCCCAGGGCCCGCGCGGGCCCCGCCCCGGCCGCCCCGCCCGCGGCACCGATGTCGCGCCCGGCTCCGCCCGCGCGCCCATCTCCTGCGCCATCTGCCGCAGCGCCGCCACCCGGTTTTCGGTCGAAGGGTGGGTCGCAAACAGGTTGTCGTGCCGGTAGGCATGCAGGGGATTGACGATGAACATATGCGCCGTCGCCGGGTTGCGCTCGGCTGCGGCATTGTCGATCCTGGCGGCCCCGGCCTGGATCCGCTGCAGCGCGGAGGCAAGCCAGAGCGGATTGCCGCAGATCTGCGCCCCCGCCCGGTCCGCCGAATATTCGCGCGTGCGGCTGATCGCCATCTGCACCAGCGCAGCGGCCATCGGCGCGAGCAGCATCATCGCAAGGCTCGCCACAGGCCCCGGCCCGTTCTCGCGCCGCCCGCCGAAGAACATCGCGAAATTCGCGAGCATGGAGATCGCCCCGGCGAAGGTCGCCGTCACCGTCATGATTGCGGTGTCATGGTTGCGGATATGGGCGAGCTCATGCGCCACCACCCCTGCCAGCTCCTCGCGCGAGAGGCTCTGCATCAGCCCCGTCGTCACCGCCACCGCGGCGTTCTGCGGGTTGCGCCCGGTCGCGAAGGCATTGGGCTGCGGCGTGTCGATCAGATAGACCGCCGGCGCAGGCAGCCCCGCGCGCCCGGCCAGCTCCGCCACCAGCTGCGAAAGCCCGGAGCGGTCCCCGGTGCCCACAGGCTGCGCATTGTGCATCCGCAGCACCATCTTGTCGGAATTCCACCAGGTCACGGCATTCATCAGCCCGGCCACCACGAGCGCACCCAGCATCCCGCCCCGGCCGCCGAACATATAGCCGAGCCCCATGAACAGCGCGGTCATGGCGGCCATCAGCAGGGCGGTCTTGAAATAGCCCATGGTTCCTCCTCGCAGCTTCTGAACATACGCAGTCCTCCGAATATAGGCGGTGCTCCGCGCAGGCCAACCCGGGGAGATCAGGCATCCACCATGCCATAGGCGAGGCGGATTTCCTTGCGCAGGGCCTCGATCGCCTCTCCGGAGAGCTCGGTGCGGTCGTAAAAGCAGATCGCCGTATGGCCGAGCTCCGGCAGGCCGGAGGCCGCGCCCAGCTCCTCGCAGCCCGCAATCGCGACGCCCTCGATCCGCGCCGTCACCGCGATCCCCGCCGCCACCGTCGCCTCGATCACGGTGTCGCTGTCGCCCTCGACCGCATCCTCGGGAATGTAGCCCGCCGCATCCAGCGCCGCCAGCGCCACCGGCCGGAAGCCACAGGCCCGCGCGAGCGCGACCCGCAGCGGCTGATCGGTGCGCGCCTGCAGGCCCGGCACCCCGAGCCACACCAGCCTGCGCAGCGCCAACACCTCGCCCTGCGGTCCGGGCCGCGGCTCCGTCGTCAGGATCATGTCGAGCGCCCCCTCCGCATGCGCGACCAGAAGCTGCGCCGTGTTCGACACCGTGAGCACGATGCGCAGCCGCGGCCAGCCCAGCGTCATCAGCCGCAGGATCGCCGGGATCTGCGGGGCCACGATATCATGCGGCACGCCGATGCGCAGGTTCTGGATCCCCTCCTCCGCCCCGACCGAGCACAGCGCCTCATCGTTCAGCCGCAGCATGCGCCGCCCGTAATCCACCAGCCGGTCCCCGGCCGGGCTCAGCGTCATCCGGCGCTGGCTGCGGGTGAACATCTGCTGGCCGAGCATCTCCTCCAGCCGCCGGATCTGCATGGAGACGGCCGATTGCGTGAGGTTCAGCACCTGCGCTGCGCGGGTGACGCTGCCGGTTTCGGCCACGGTCACCACCGCGCGCAGGGCGGTCAGATCCAGATTGCGCGCCATCATCACGATCCTTGATTATAACCGACACAATCCTTCGTTATCTTCATGGAGCCGTCAAGGATATATCAGGGGCAGTGATAGCACACCGCCCCTGATCACGCAGACTGATCCTGAAAGGAGATCCAGATGGCCCGTACCGAAGCAAGAGCCCGCCCGCAGACCGCCGCCCGGCGCCGGTCGTTCTGGCAGTGGATCGTGGCGCTCGATGCGCTCTACCGCAACCGCCGCCAGCTTGCGCGGCTGGACCTGCGCCTGCTCGAAGATGCCGGGCTCCAATGGTCCGAGGCCCAGGCCGAAGCGGCGCGCCGCAGCTGGGACGCGCCCTCGACCTGGTACAACTTCCCGCGCGGGCGCTGAGCGGGCGCTTACTCCCAGCCGCAGACGCCCTTGATCTCGGTGAAGTCGTGGATGCCCCAGTCGGCATATTCGCGGCCGTTGCCGGATTGCTTGTAGCCGCCGAAGGGCGCGAACAAGTCCCAGGCGGGCCCGTTCACATAGACCGATCCCGCGCGCAGCTGCCGTGCCACGGCGCGCGCGTGATCGCGGCTGCCCGATTGCACATAGGCCGCGAGCCCATAGACCGTGTCATTGGCGATGGCGATCGCCTCTTCCTCGGTCTCGTAGGGCAGGATCGAGAGCACCGGCCCGAAGATTTCCTCGCGCGCGATGGTCATGTCGTTGCGCACATCGCCAAACACGGTGGGCTTCACGAAATAGCCCACGTTGCGGCCCTCGGGCTTGCCCACCCCCCCGGTGACGAGCGTCGCGCCCTCGTCGATGCCCGCCTGGATCAGCCGCTGCACCTTCTCGAACTGCAGCGCAGAGACCAGCGGCCCCATCGTGGTAGCCTCCTCGCGCGGATCGCCGATCACCACGCTTTCCGCCGCGGCCTTCGCGATCCGCAGCGCCTCTGCGTGGCGCTCCGCAGGCACCAGCATCCGCGTCGGCGCGTCGCAGGATTGCCCGGTGTTGTTCATCACCCCGATCGTGCCTTCCGTCACGGCCGTCTCCAGATCGGCATCGGGCAGGACGATATTGGGGGATTTGCCGCCCAGCTCCTGCGCCACGCGCTTCACCGTCTCGGCCGCGGTGCGCGCGACGATGATGCCCGCGCGGGTCGATCCGGTGAAGCTCACCATATCCACCTCCGGATGCCCCGCCATCACCTGGCCCACCTCCGGCCCGGTGCCGTTGATCAGGTTGAACACGCCCGCGGGCGTGCCGGCCTCATCCATGATCTCGGCAAACAGGATCCCGCTCATCGGCGCGATTTCCGACGGCTTCAGCACCACCGTGCAGCCCGCCGCCAGCGCCGGGGCGACCTTGCACACGATCTGGTTCATCGGCCAGTTCCAGGGCGTGATCAGCGCACAGACCCCAACCGGCTCGCGCAGGATCCGCGTGGTGCCGCGCTGCACCTCCCATTCAAACGCTTCGGCGGCGGCAATGGTGGCCTCCATATGGCCCTGCCCGGCATAGGCCTGCGCCTCGCGCGCCCAGGTGATCGGGGCGCCCATCTCGTGGCTGATCGCCTGCGCCATGTCCTCGTAGCGGCGCTTGTAGATCTCCAGCACGCGCTTCAGCAGCGCTATGCGCTCGGCCACAGGCGTCGCGGCCCAGGCCGGGAATGCCGCGCGGGCGGCGGATACCGCGCGCTCCACATCGGCGGCGGTGCCGCCCGAGATCGTGGCATAGGGCTGCTCGGTCGCCGGGTCGATCACCGCGATCGGGGAGGCGGCCAGCGGCGCCACCCAGGCGCCATTGATGTAGAATTTTTCGGAAACAGGCATGTCAGGCTCCGGATCAGGGGAAAACGAGTGGGGTCGCGCCCGGGCGCAGGGCAAGTGCCGCGAGGCTGCCCGGGGCGGGGATGGTTTCGGCGCGGGTGCGGGGCACGTCGAGGATCACCTCGCCCGCGCCTTCCAGCCGCCCGATCACGCGCAGGCTGCGGCCATGAAACACCGTGGTGGAGACCCGGAACCCGAGGCCCGCGGGCGCGAGCTCCAGATCCTCGGGCCGCAGCCCGAGCGTGACCGGCGCTCCCGGAGGGAGGCCGCGCGCCTCCGGCACCGGCAGCGTCTGGCCGCACAGGCGCACCGCCCCCACGCCCGCCGCCTGCGCCGGCAGCAGGTTCATCGTGCCAATGAACCCCGCCACGAAGCGGGTGGCCGGGCGGTCATAGAGCTCCGCGGGCGCGGCGATCTGCTCGATCCGCCCGCCCTGCATCACCACGATCCGGTCGGAGATCGACAGCGCCTCGGTCTGGTCGTGGGTGACCATGACGAAGGTCGTCCCGAGGCGCGCCTGCAGGCTCTTCAGCTCCACCTGCATCTGCTCGCGCAGGCTCGCATCCAGCGCCGAAAGCGGCTCATCGAGCAAGAGCAGCTTCGGCGCGCATACGAGCGCACGCGCCAGCGCCACCCGCTGCCGCTGCCCGCCCGAGAGTGCCGAAACCGGGCGCTTGGCCTTGTCCGCAAGGCCCACCAGCTCCAGCGCATCGGCGACCCGGCGCGCGGTCTCGGCCCGCGGCGTGCCGCGTACGCTGAGCCCGAAGGCCACGTTCTCGGCCACATTCATATGCGGAAATACCGCGTAATCCTGAAACACCGTGTTCACCGGGCGCCGGTTGGGCGGCAGATGCCCGATCTCTGCCCCGTTCAGCAGCACCCGGCCGGAGGTCGGGCGCTCGAACCCCGCCACCACCCGCAGCGTCGTCGTCTTGCCGCAGCCCGAAGGCCCGAGCAGGCTCACGAATTCGCCCTCGGCGATGTCGAGGTCCACGTCGATCAGCCCGAAGGCGCCGCCGCCGAAATCCTTCGTCACCCCGCGCAGGGACAGAAGCGGGTCACTCATCGCCGCGCACCTCCGAAGGTTTGGTCGTATTGACCCAGATGATCACACAGAGCTCCGCGCCATCGTTGCGGAAGGAATGCAGCAAGGTGGAGCGGAAGGCGAAGCTGTCGCCGGTGCGCAGCCGGTAGCTGGTGCCGTCGATCACCAGCTCCGCCTCGCCCTGCATCACATAGCCGAATTCATGGCCGGAATGGGCATAGGCCTCGCGGGTGCCGCCGCCGGGCGCGATCTCCACCGTCATGCCGGTGAGCGTGGCGCCGGGCGGCGAGAGGAGCTGCTTGCGCACCCCGTCCGAATGCACCGGCAGCGCGCGGCGCCGGTTCGCGCGCACGCAATAGATGTCGTTGTCGGCCTCGTCGTCGCCGATGAGCAGCGACGGCTCGATCCCGAGCGCCGCCGCCAGCGGCCAGATCGTGCGCACCTTGAGCGAGGACACCCCGCGCTCGATCTGGCTCAGCGCGCCGACGGAAATCCCCGCCTGCGCCGCGACATCGGCCAGCGAGCGCCCCGCTTCCAGCCGCAGCGCCCGCAGGCGGCGGCCGACGCGGATATCGGCCAGGGTGCCCGGCTCTGTCACCGGTTGGGGCAAATCGTCCATCTCTCGGTCCTGTGATGTGTGGCGCCGGTCTCCCGGCGCCGGTCCTGTCAGCCGCCGGCCTTGATGCGCTCGAACATCTTCGCGAGCACGTCGTTCTGCTTCATCGGGCCGGTGAAGATCGTGGTCTCCAGCATTTTCTGCGGCTCGGCGGGCAGCTTCAGCTCTTCGAGCGTCGCGGCCGGCACGGCGGCGAAGGCGGAGGTGGTGGAGGCGCCATAGCCGTAATTCTCGATCAGCGCCTTGCCCGAACCGGCCTCCAGCCGGCTGTTGATGAAATCATAGGCCAGGTCCACGTTCTGCGCATCCTTCAGCAGCACGAAGCCGCAGGTCCAGGTCAGCATGCCCTCCTTCGGGTTCATGAACTCGACCGGCACGCCCTGCTTCTTCAGCGCGACGGCCGAAGCGTTCCAGGTCATTGCCGCCACGAATTCGCCCGAGGCGAGCGACTGCTCGACCGAGGTCATGTCGGTGGTATAGGTGGCCATCAGCGGGCGCTGTTCGCGCAGCTTGGCCGCGACCTTCTCCATCCCGGCTTCGTCCATGTCGAACGGGTTCACGCCCGCCAGCACGGCGGCCACCAGCGGCGTATCGTGCACCGCGTCGATGGTCGCCATGCGGCCCGCGTATTGCGGATCCCAGAGCATGTTCCAGCTCATCTCGGCATCGGGGGCGATCATGTCGGTACGGTAGAGGATCGAGGTATTGCCCCAGTCCCACGGCACCATCCAGACCTTGCCATCGCCGGCCTGGATATCGGGCAGGTTGCGGAAGGCCGGGAAGATCTTGTCCCAGTTCGCAATCCGGGCGGTATCGATCGGCTGCAGCAGCCCTTCGGCGTTCCAGCGCGCGATCTTGTCGTAGCAGGGATGCGCCAGATCCGGGTGGAAGCCCGCCTTGACCTTGGTGAAGGCGTCGTCATCGTCGCCAAAGACGGAAACTTCCACCGCATCCGGGTGGGCCTTGGCGAAGGCCTCGTGAAACTCGGGCAGCTCATAGCCCGACCAGGTGAAATAGGTGAGCTTCCCCTCCGCAAAAGCGGGGCTCGCGAGCGCGGCAATAAGGGCGATGGGCAGCAATTTCGTCATGTTGGACCTCCTGTTGTTATATGCGGCTGCGGCGGCGCAGGATCTCGGCCAGAGCCGCGAGCAGCACCGAGACGGCAAGGATCAGCGTGCCGAGCGCCATCACCACCGGCAGCGATTTCGGAAAGCGCAGCTGGCTCCAGACATAGAGCGGCAGCGTGGGCTCGGTGCCCGCGAGGAAATAGGCCACGATGAACTCGTCGAACGAGGTCAGGAAGGCCAGGGTGAAGGCCGAGCCGATCGCGGGCCAGGCGAGCGGCAGCACCGCGCGCCGGAAAGTGGCGAATTCGGAGGCGCCGAGATCCTGCGCGGCCTCGGCGATGGAGCGCGGGATCGCGGCGAAGCGCGCGCGCACCACCGTCACCGCCGCGGGCAGGCACACCAGCACATGCCCCATCACGATTGCCGGGCGCGAGGGCCCGAGCCCCGCGAGATTGACGAGGATCAGCAGCGCGATGCCCACGATCACCCCGGGGATCAGGATCGGCAGCCGCGCCAGCCCCGCCACCACCCGCGACAGGCGCGGCCGCGGGAAGGTATCGAGGTAGGAGATGGTTGTGGCGCAGAGCGTGGTGATGAAGGCGGCGCTGCAGGCGATGATCAGGCTGTTGCGCAGCGC
Source organism: Paenirhodobacter sp. (assembly GCF_041916475.1). Classification (GTDB taxonomy): domain Bacteria; phylum Pseudomonadota; class Alphaproteobacteria; order Rhodobacterales; family Rhodobacteraceae; genus Rhodobacter. Next base: position 105,525 of record NZ_JAYRZN010000002.1, on the reverse strand, counting down.
CTGCATGATCGCGGGCGTCTCCAGCAGCGTGCGGTACCACCCGAGCGTGGCGCCCTTCAGCGGGAAGGCCGCCTGAATGGCATCGTTGAAGGAAAACACCGGGATCAGCACCACCGGCAAGTACAGAAACACGATGTAGCCGATGATATAGGCGGGCAGCAGGCGGCTCATGCGCGGCTCCCCCAACGGCGGTCCGCCCGGCGGATGATCAGCGCGGCGAGCAGGATGACGAGCATCGCCGCAACCGCGAGCGCCGCGCCGAAGGGCCAGTCGTTGGCCTTGCCGAACTGCGCCTGGATCAGGTTGCCGATCATCACCGAGCCCGGCCCGCCCACCAGCGCAGGCGTCACATAATCGCCCAGCGTCGGCACGAAGACGACGAGCGCCCCGCCCAAAACCCCCGGCATCGACAGCGGCAGCACGATCCGCGCGAAGATCTGCACCCGGCTGGCGCCGAGATCCGATGCCGCCTCCAGCAGCGCGCCGGGGATCGTCTGCAGCGCGACGAAAATCGGCAGGATCGCGAAGGGGGCATAGGCATGGGCCAGCGTCACCACCACCGCGGCCGGATTATTCAGGAAGGCGGTGGAGGGCGTATCCCAGAGCCCGAGCCAGAGCATCGCCGAATTCAGCACGCCGTTATACGCCAACACCACCTTCCAGGCGAAAACGCGCAGCAGGTAGCTCGTCCAGAAAGGCAGCGTTACCAGAAACAGGATCAGCCCGCGGTGCCGCCCGGCGCGGAAGGCCAGGTACCAGGCCACCGGATAGGCCGTGGCCACGGTGGCGAGCGTGACCAGCCCCGCGATCCAGAGCGAGCGCAGCATGATCGTCGCATAGAGCGGATCGGTGGCGATCTGGGCAAAATTCATGAGCGACAGCGGCCCGGCGAGAAAGCCGCCATCGTTCGCCCGGAAGGCCAGCACGATCACCAGCGCCAGCGCGAACAGCACCAGCCCGAAGGTCACCAGCACCCCGGGGACAGACATCCCCAGCCGAAACCCCGCTCCATCCACCAAAGACCGCCGCGCCAGCATGAGACTCACTCACGAATTTTCGTATTCGTGAAGATGATCCACCTATTTCATGAAAACGCGAAGAGGAATTTCAGATTTTGAAATTCTCTACCGCATTTTCATTCCGCCTGCAGCGCCCGCAGCAGCATGTCCGGATCCGCGTTTCCCCCCGATACCACCGCGATCACGGGCAGGCCCGGCTCCGCGGCCGGGCGAAACAGCGCGGCGGCAAGCGCCACGGTGCCGCCGGGCTCCGGCGCGAGCTTCAGCCGCAGCAGCGCATGGCGCATGGCGCGCAGCACCTCGGCATCGCTGAGCGCGAACCCGGGCCCGCAATGCGCCTGAAGGATCGGGAAGGTGATCTCGCCCGGCCGCGGCGTCACGATGGCATCGCAGATCGAGCGCGCATCGGGCGCATTCGCGCGCCGCTCCCCGGCTGCGAGCGAGCGGGCGGTATCGTCGAACCCCTCCGGCTCACAGGGCCGCACCCGCAGCCACGGCGCCTCCCGCGCGAGCGCCAGCGCGATCCCCGCCGTCAGCCCGCCGCCGCCGCAGGGCACCAGAACCTCCGCCCGGGAGATCCCGAGTGCCGCGCAATCCTCGGCGATCTCCAGCCCCACGGTGCCCTGCCCCGCGATCACCAGCGGCTCGTCATAGGGCCGGATCAGCGTCAGGCCGCGCTCGGCCGCGAGCGCCGCGCCGATCACTTCGCGGTCCTCGCCGAACCGGTCATAAAGCACCACCTCGGCGCCATAGGCGCGGGTGTTGTCGATCTTCAGCCTTGGCGCATCGGCAGGCATCACGATTACCGCCGGGATCCCCGAAAGCTGCGCCGCCAGCGCCACCCCCTGCGCATGGTTGCCCGACGAATAGGCCAGCACGCCCCGCGCCCGCACCTCGGGCGCCAGCGCCGACACCGCCGACCAGGCGCCGCGGAACTTGAACGATCCGGTATGCTGCAGGCATTCCGGCTTCACGAAGACCGGCCGCCCGGCGATCTCGTCCAGAAAGGGCGAGGTGAGCAGCGGCGTGCGCCGCACCCTCTCCCCAAGGCGCGCCCGCGCCGCGTCGATCATCGCGATGTCCATATCCTGCCTCCGTGCAGCCTGCCCGCCGCACGAGACCCGATGGCCGGATGCGCGTCAACCGGGGCGGCACGGGGCCCGAACCGAACCGTTCACTTTTTCCTGAAGCGGGGAACCGGCCCGATCCTGCCAGAACCCGATCACGCCCGGCAAAAACCCGCAAAATCAGCGGGGTACGCTGTGTCTTTCATGCATCACCCAGGCCATCCGGGCGGGCCGGAACCCTGTTTCCCGCGGCCTGGCGCATGATCTTTGAAGGCAGCGGCGGGGCGTTCCCGCCCGCGTTGTGAACAGTCGATGGAGTACCGACATGAAAACCCTGACCCGCAGCCTGCTCCTGTGCGCCACCGCCCTGACCGGCACCCAGGCCTTCGCACAGAGCACCGTGACCGGCATCGACAGCCTCGACGACCGCATCACCGACGTGCGCAACGATGCCAACAAGGACCTCTCCGACATGGAGGACAGCCAGCGCTTCGGCCCCAATGCCTTCAAGCCGGGCTGGGGCGGCGCGGTGGCGCTGACCTATGCCGGGACTTCGGGGAATACCGATACCGATGACCTCGCCATCGCCGCCAAGCTGACCTATGGCGCCGGCGCCTGGCAGCACACCTTCGGCCTCGGGGTGGAATACGGCAAGGACGAGGGCTCCCGCACGAAGCAGGACGTGTTCGGCTTCTACGAGGGCAACTACTACTTCAACGACCGCTTCTATGGCTTCGGCCTCGCGCGCTACGAGCAGGACGATTTCGCCTCCTATCGCAAGGACAGCTTCGTCGGCATGGGCCCGGGCTACCGGATCTTCAACGAGGCGGATATGGCCTGGCGCGTGCAGGCGGGCCTCGGCGCGCGGTATTATCAGGTGAACAACGCCGCCCGCGACGACGATACCGAGCTCGCGGGTATCCTGTCCTCGCGCTTCTACTACCGGATCAACGATCAGATGTTCGTCACCAATGACACCGACATTCTGAAATCCGATGCCGGCACGCTGAATACCAACGATCTCGCGCTGAACGTGAAGATGACCGACACGATGGTCACGCGGATCAGCTACAAGACCGAGTTCAACAGCGCGCCGGTCGATGGCCGCGAAAAAACCGACAACACCTTCGGTGTCTCGCTGGTCATGGGCTTCTGAGCCAGAACCCCGTCCGCGGCCAGGCCGCGGGCGGGCCCTCAGGCGGGCGCGTGCGCGGCCATGCCTTCGGCCAGCGCGGTGATCTCCGCCAGCACAGAAACGGCCAGCGTTTCCGCGCTCCGGGCCGAGGCGATCAGCCCGATCGGGCCGCGCAGCCGCGCGATTTCCGCCTCCGGCACGCCCAGATCGCGCAGCCGCGCGATACGGCCGCGCTGCGCCCCCCGGCTGCCCTGCGCACCGATATAGAACGCCGGGCCGCGCAGCAGAACGCGCAGCAGCTCGGGCTCATAATCGTGATCGTGATAGAAGAGCGTCACCGCCGTCCGGGCATCGAACGCCACCGCCTCCAGATCGGAGACGCGGCTCAGCTCCTGCGCCGAAAGGCCGAGCCCGCGCGCGGAGGCGAGCGTGGCCGCATCATGCGAAAGCAGCAGATGGCCGTGGCCCATCCCCGCCACCAGCCGCGTGAAGACCAGCGCCTCCGGCCCCGCCCCAGCGACGACGAAGCGCACCGGCGGCACGAAGGGGAGCGTGAATTCCCCCGCCCCGGCACGGCCGAGCCGCAGCCGCCCCTGCGCATCCACAATGAGCGAGACCGGCGCCCGGGCGGCACGGCGCGCCGCCAGCTCCGCCAGCACTTCGGCGTCGCGCAGCGCAAACAGCATCACCTCGACCGCCCCGCCGCAAGGCAGCTTCAGATCGAAGAAGGGCGATCCGGCGCCATAGCGCAGCCGCCGCGGCGCGCCTGCGCGCACCGACGCCGCCTGCAGCACCAGATCCGCCTCGACACAGCCCGAGGTAATGGCCCCCGCGCAGCGCCCATCCGGCCCGATTGCCATGGCCGCGCCCACCGTCCGGTAGGCCGGCCCTTCGGTCGCGACCAGAAGGGCGATCACAGTGCCGGGCCCCATCTCCGCCGCGGCCTCCCAGGGGTCGCACAGGGCCGGATGCCATCCGCCCCCGGGCGCCGCCCAGCCGCAGCCGCTCATGCCTTCAGCGCCTTCAGCACCGCATCGGGCGAGATCGGCAGATGCCGCATCCGCACCCCCACCGCGTTGAAGATCGCATTGGCGATCGCTGGCGCCATCACCGTGGTGCCAGGCTCGCCAAGCCCGGTCGGGACCTCGGTGCTTTCGACCATCTCGATCTCGATCTGCGGCGCGTCGATCATGCGCAGCGGCGTGTAGCTGTCGAGGTTGCGGTCCACCACGGCGCCCTTGGCGAATTCCGTGCCCTCATAGAGCGCCATCGAAATCCCCCATTGCGCGCCGCCCTCGACCTGCGCCCGCGCGCCGTCGGGATCGACCACGGTGCCGCAATCCACCACCAGCCAGACCTTCTGCACATCCACCTGGCCCGTCGCGCGGTCCACATGGACCTGCACCGCGCCGCCGACCCAGGTCGGCATGGTGCGGGCCTGGCCGAAGGTGGTGGCGATGCCGATCGCGGTATCGGCGGGAAGGCCGCCCTTGCCATAGCCCGAGAGCTCCGCCACCCGCTTCAGCACCGCGGCCTGACGGCTGGCGCCGCCCACCGAATCCGGCGCGGCGCCCGCATTGCGGCCCTCGGCGGTGAAGTGATCGAGCCGGAACTGCAGCGGATCCTGGCCCAGATGATGGGCGGCCTCGTCCATGAAGCTCTCGATGGCGAAGTTGGTCCAGCCCGGAGAGACCGAGCGCAGCCAGCCAGGGCGGAAGGTCGCCTCGGCGAGCTCATTGGATATCGCGCGTAGCCGCTGCGCACCGACCTCGTACCAATGGTCGGCGCCATCGGAGGCGAAGGGGTCATAGGGCGCGCCATTCACGCCCTTCGGCATGAACACCGGGATCATCGCTTTCGTCGGCCAGCCGGAGGCGCAGGCGGTATCCATTGCCACCACCTTCTTCGCGCCGTCAAAAGCCATCCGCACGCGCGACAGGGTCGGCGGGCGCACGCTGTCGAAATGCACATCCTCGGCGCGCGGCATCACCATCTTCACCGGCTTGCCGCCGAGCGCCTTCGAGGCCAGCGCCACCGGCACCGCATAATCGCCGTTCAGGCGCCGCCCGAAGCCGCCGCCCAGCATGTAGCTGCGCATCACAACCCCGTCCTCGCCCACGCCGAGCGCCTGTTGCAGCCAGGGCAGGCAGAGCGATTGCCACTGGTTGCCGGTATGGATCTCCCACACCCCATCGGGGTTCAGGAAGGCCAGCGCGTTCAGCGGCTCCAGCTGGAAGTGCAGCACCGTCTGCGTGGAATAATCCGCCTGCAGCACATCGGCCGCCCCCGCAAAGACCGGGTCCACATCGTGATTGCCGGTATCGAGAATCGCGCCGGTGGCCGGGTCCTCGATCAGGCGCAGGTTCTCGGCCTGCAGCTCGGCCTCGCCCACCTTCACTGCATCCGGGGTGCTGTAGCTGACCTTGATCGCCGCCGCAGCCTTTTCGGCCGCCCAGTGGCTGTCGGCGATGACCATCGCCCAGCCCGGCGCCGTGCCCGAGGGATCCTCGATCTTCAGCACCTGGGAATAGCCCTTGATCCCCTTCGCCGCGCTGTCGTCGATCGCGGTGATGGCGCAGCCATAGCGCGTGGGCGGAAGGATCGGCACGGCATGGACCATGCCCTCGGCGCGGGCGTCGATGCCGTAGATGGTCTGGCCTGTGGTCTTGGCGCGGATGTCCAGCGCCTCAAGCTGCTGGCCCAGCAGCTTCATCTCGGCCCGCGGCCGTAGCGGCAGCGCCTTCAGCTCCTCCTCGGTGAAGCTGCGCGTGAGGCCCTGAGAGACCAGCTCGCCGAAGGTCGCGCTCTTGCCCGCCCCCGAGACCACACCGCCCGAGACCGTCACATCGGCCGGCGCGATGCCCCAGAGCGCCGCGGCCTTTTCGGCCAGCGCCAGCCGCCCCGCGGCGCCCGCCTGCCGGTAGAGCGGCCAGCTCTGCCACACGGACCAGCTGCCGCCGGTGACCATGATGCCCCATTTCGCGGCGGTATCCACATGCTCGATATGCACGTCCTTCCAGTCCGCGCCGAGCTCGTCGGCCAGGATCCGGGCGATGGCGGTGCCCACGTGCTGGCCCATTTCCGCGCGGGTGACATTCACGTTCACCTGCCCGGTGCTGTCGATCCAGTACCAGATCGTCGGCTCGTAGCGCGCGCCCACGGCCGCGGCCGGCAGGCCGCTGGCCACGCCCGGGTCCATCGAGGCCACACCCTGGCGCGGGAAGCCGAAGGCCGCCCCGGCGGCGCAGGCCGAAATCAGGAAGCCGCGGCGGCTCAGCTCGGGCATCCGGCGCTTGTGCGGCGGGAAAATGTGGTCAGCCATTGGTCACGCTCCCCCGCATGGCGGCCGCGGCCTCGCGTACCGCGGCGCGGATCCGGTTGTAGGTCATGCAGCGGCACAGGTTGCCGGTCATGACCGCGTCGATGTCCTCGTCCGTCGGATCGGGGATATCCTTGAGCATCGCCGCCGCGGTCATGATCTGACCTGACTGGCAATAGCCGCATTGCGGCACCTGCAGCGCGCGCCAGGCCACCTGCACCGGGTGCTCGCCCTTCGGGTCCAGCCCCTCGATGGTGGTGATTTCGGCGCCCGCCACGTCCTTGATGGGGGTGATGCAGCTGCGCGTGGGCCGGCCGCCCACATGCACGGTACAGGCCCCGCACATACCGATGCCGCAGCCGAATTTCGTGCCCGTCAGCCCGGTCTCGTCCCGGATCGCCCACAGAAGCGGCATTTCCGGATCGACATCGAGGCTGACCTTCTGTCCGTTGAGTGTGAACTCGATCATGGTCCCGTCCTCGTCAGTGGGTTCCGACATAGTCGCGCAGCCGCGCGACCGTCGCGTCCAGGTCCTGCCATGCCGGCAGGTCCGCGCGGCTGGCGCGCAGATATTCCGCGATCGCCGCGATCTGGGTATCGTTCAGCGCGGTGCGGAACGCGGGCATCACGATGCCATGCGTTCCCTCGCTCGCCGGCACGCCATCGAGGATCACATGGATCAGGTTCGACGGATCGTCGAGCCTTGTCGCGGAGTTGATCCCGAGATCGGGCCGCTCGGCCTTCATCCCTTCGGCGGAGGCGTTGTAGTGGCAGGCCGCACAGGCGGAGGCATAAAGCCGCGCGCCCAGGTCGCGCCGGTAGGCCGGATCGGGGCGCCCGGCCGCGAGGCTCGCCTGCACAACCGGGTTCTGCGCCGGGTCGGCATCCTTCGCGCCCACGATATCGCCCAGATAGGTGCCGATCGCGGCAATGTCGGCCTCGGGCAGCTCGCGGATCCCCGCATGCACCACCGGCCCCATCGGCCCGGCGGCCACGCCATGCCAGATGCCCGAGCCGGTCTTCAGATAGGTGGTGAATTCCGCCGCCGTCCACGGCACGCCCGAAGGGTTGGCCTTCGTCAGCGCGGGGGCGATCCAGCTGTCGATGCTGGCGCCGGCATATTGCTGGCCCTTTTCCTCGGCGCCCACCGGGTTGCGTGGCGTGTGGCAGGCGCCGCAGTGCGCGATGCCTTCGGCCAGATAGGCGCCGCGGTTCCATTCCGCCGATTTGGCGGCATCGGGCTCATAGCGCCCGAAATCCACGAACAGGAGCTTCCATCCCGCCTGCAGGATCCGCTGGTTCAGCGGGAACGGGATCGTGGGCGCGTTCGTCGCTTCCTTCACCGGGGCGACCTCGGTCATCAGATAGGCGTAGATCGCGTCCACATCCTCATCCGATACCTTGGTGAAATGATCGAACGGGAAGGCCGGGAACAAATGCTGCCCCGCGCGGTTCACCCCGTCATGCATGGCGCGGCGGAACGCCTCGGGCGACCATGCGCCGATGCCGGTTTCCGGATCGGGGGTGATGTTGGAGGCGAAGATCGTGCCGAAGGCCGTCACCACCGGATAGTTGCCGGCATAGGGCGCGCCGCCCTTGGCGGTATGGCAGGTGGCGCAATAGCCTGCCGCGGCCAGAATGCGGCCTTTCTCGACCGTGGCCTTGTCGAAGGCCGGGCGCGCATCGGGCGAGATTTCGGGCAGGGGCGAGTGGTAGGCGTACAGCCCGAAACCCAAAGCCGCAGCGACCGCAAGGGCCGCCACCGTGGTCAGGGTGGATTTAAGCATATGGCATCAATCCTTGAGGTGGTCCGCCGCAGGTATTTACGGCGCAGTGCGACAAACTAGCGCGGGCCGGGCCGCGGTCAACATGTCCGGCTGGACATAACGCATTGAAGCAAGGGCAGGATTGCGCCCGGCGCAGGGCCCAGCGGGGCGCGCCCTGCTCCTGCTGGGCGCCCGCCCGGCTCAGGCCTCCAGCAGCCAGGCGGCCGTCGGCTCGTCGGTGACGAGGCCATTGATCATCCGGCCCCGAATCGCCCCGAGAATCGCCAGCCGCTTGTCTTCGCCCAGGGCGGTGCCGATGACGCGCGCACCGGGCCGCTGCGGCAGCTCGGCCGAGGCCACCCGCCCATCCTGCGGCAGGAACCGGCCCTCGCGGTCATAGACCCGCCCGATGATCTCGCCGACGGCGCCCTGCGCCTTCAGCGCATCGATCTCCGCCGCGCTCAGGAATCCGTCCTTCAGCAAGGGCGCATCCGGCCCGATCGAGCCGATGCCCACGAGCGCGATCTCGGCCTCCCGCGCCATCCCGATCACCCGCGCATTGCCCGGCTGCCGGTGCAGCGCCTCGCATTCCTCCCGGCTGGCCGCTACCACCGGAACGGTAAGCGGGAAGCTCCGCGCCGTGACCTTATCTGCCAGCGAAAACAGCACGTTGTAATACGCCGTTGATCCATCCGGCGCGATATTTCCGGTGAGCGACACGATCCGGTGCTGCGGGCAGTCCACCCGCATCACCTGCCCCGCCGCGGCATGCAGCGTGCGCCCGGTGCCGATCGCCAGAATGATCGGATCGGGCCGCAACAGCTCGCGCTCGATCAGCGTCGCGACCGTCATCGCAACCCCCGCCAGCCCCCCGGCCGCCGGCGTCACCTCGCAGGAGGAGAGGCCGAAGCGCTGCCGCAACCCCTCCGCCAGCTCCAGGCAGCGGGTCAGCGGATGGTCGATCCGCACCCGCACGATCCCCGCCGCCAGGGCCTGCGCCACCAGCCGCTGCGCGGTCTGGCGCGATACGCCCAGCTCCCGCGCGATCTCGTCCTGCGTATGTCCGGCGACATAGGATAGCCAGGCCGCCTTCACCGCCAGATCCAGCTTCTTGTCCTCGCTCATCGGCCGCTCCGAAGAATGGATTTGACAAAACTACATCTTGCTGTGAGCATTTGCCAAGAGCGCGAGCAAAAGTCGCGCTGGAGGAGGAGAACATCAATGCCCGTCACAATTCGCTCCCTCTGGGGGGCCTATGCGCTTGGCGCAGCCGCATTTCCCGTAGCGCTTGGCGCATTCGCACTTCCTGTCCTGGCTGAAACGACGCTGACGATCGCCACCGTGAACAACGGCGACATGATCCGCATGCAGAAACTGACCGACGATTTCACATCGAAACATCCGGACATCAAGCTGCAATGGGTAACGTTGGAGGAGAACGTCCTGCGCCAGCGCGTGACCACCGACATCGCCACCAAGGGCGGCCAGTATGACGTGGTGACGATCGGCAACTACGAGGTGCCGATCTGGGCCAAGCAGAACTGGCTTCTGGCGCTGGATGGCATGCCCGCAGACTACGACGCGGCCGACCTGCTGCCCGCGGTGCGCAGCGCGCTTTCGGTGGGCGACAAGCTCTATGCGGTGCCGTTCTACGGCGAATCCGCGATGGTGATGTACCGCAAGGATCTCGCGCAGAAGGCCGGGGTCAGCATCCCCGAGAGCCCGACCTGGGCCCAGATCCTCGATGCCGCCAAGGCGATGACCGACAAATCCGGCGAGGTCTATGGCATCTGCCTGCGCGGCAAGGCCGGCTGGGGCGAGAACATGGCCTTCCTCACCGCGATGGCCAACAGCTACGGCGCGGCCTGGTTCGGCCAGGACTGGAAGCCGCAGTTCGACGGCCCGGAATGGAAGGCCGCGCTCGGCGATTATGTGGGCGCGATGAAGGACTACGGCCCGCCCGGCGCCTCGACCAACGGCTTCAACGAAAACCTCGCGCTGTTCCAGCAGGGCAAATGCGGCATGTGGATCGACGCCACGGTGGCGGCGAGCTTCGTGACCGATCCGAAGGAATCGAAGGTGGCCGATCAGGTGGGCTACGCCCGCTTCCCGCACAAGGACGGCGTGGAGAATACCGGCAACTGGCTGTGGTCGTGGAACCTCGCGGTGCCGGCCTCGTCGAAGAAGTCGGATGCGGCAAAAGCTTTCGTCGCCTGGGCCACATCGAAGGGCTATACCGAGCTCGTCGCCGCCAAGGAGGGCTGGCGCGCCGCCCCTCCCGGCACGCGGACCTCGCTCTATGAGAACCCCGAGTACCAGGAGGCAGCCCCCTTCGCCGCGCTCACGCTGCAATCCATCGATGCCGTCACCCCGGACCATCCTTCGGTGAAGGACACGCCCTACACCGGCGGGCAGTTCGTCGCGATCCCGGAATTCCAGGCGATCGGCACCGCCGTCGGCCAGCAGTTCTCGGCCGCGGTCGCGGGGCAGGCGAAGGTGGATCAGGCGCTGCAATCGGCGCAGCAGCTGACCACGCGCGAAATGACCCGCGCCGGCTACATCAAGTGATCCGCTGACCGGAGCCCGGGCGCCCAGCGCCCGGGCCATCCGGGCCGCGCAACGGGAGGGGGCCGCCATGGCTACTCAGCATCAGCGATCGCTGGCGCGCGTGATGGTCGCGCCTTCGGTGATCCTGCTTCTGCTCTGGATGATCGTGCCGCTGGCGATGACGCTGTGGTTCAGCTTCCAGCGCTACAACCTGCTCATGCCGGGGATGGAGGAATTCACCGGGCTGGAGAATTACCGCTATTTCCTCACCGATCCGGGCTTCTGGACCTCGCTGCAAAATACGCTGCTGCTGGTGGGAGGGGTGCTCCTGATCACCGTGGTGGGCGGCATCGCGCTCGCGGTGCTGATCGACCAGCCGATCTTTGGCCAGGGCTGGGTGCGGATCCTGATCATCGCGCCCTTCTTCGTGATGCCCACGGTGTCGGCGCTGGTGTGGAAGAACATGTTCATGAACCCGGTCAACGGTCTTCTGGGCCAGATCGCACGCGCCTTCGGGGCGCAGCCGGTGGACTGGCTGGCCGAGCATCCGCTCCTTGCCATCATCATCATCGTCGCCTGGCAGTGGCTGCCCTTCGCCACGCTGATCCTGCTCACCGCGCTGCAGTCGCTGGACAGCGAACAGATCGAGGCCGCGGAAATGGACGGCGCCGGCGCCTGGGCGCGCTTCACCCATCTGACGCTGCCGCATATGAGCCGGGCGATCACCGTGGTGGTGCTGATCCAGACGATCTTCCTGCTCTCCGTCTTCGCCGAGATCCTGGTCACCACCAATGGCGGCCCGGGCTATCAGACGACGACCCTCACCTATCTGGTCTATAGCCAGGCGCTGCTGCAATTCGATGTGGGCACCGCCTCCGCCGGCGGCATCGTCGCCGTCATCCTCGCCAATATCGTCGCGATCTTCCTGATGCGGATGATCGGCCGGACGCTGAACTGAGGGGCCCGCCATGGCACGCAATATACCGCAATCGCGCAAATGGGTGTTCACCCTGCTCGCCTGGGGCGTGGCGCTGCTGATCTTCTTTCCGATCCTGTGGATGGTCCTGACCTCGTTCAAGACCGAGGCAGATGCCGTCGCCACCCCGCCGAAATTCCTGTTCTTCGACTGGACGCTGGAGAACTACCACGAGGTGCAGGCGCGCTCCGATTATTTCGGCCATTTCATGAATTCGGTCATCATCGCGCTCGGCTCCACGCTGCTGGGCCTCGTGGTGGCGATCCCTTCGGCCTGGGCGATGGCCTTCCAGCCCGCGCAGCGCACCAAGGATGTGCTGATGTGGATGCTCTCCACCAAGATGATGCCGGGCGTGGGGGTGCTGATCCCGATCTACATCCTGTTCCAGCGGCTCGGGCTGCTCGACAGCCGCATCGGGGTGCTCGTCGTGCTGATGCTGATGAACCTGCCGATCATCATCTGGATGCTCTACACCTACTTCCGCGAAATCCCGGCCGAGATCCTCGAGGCCGCGCGGATGGACGGGGCTGGCATCTGGGCCGAGATCCGCCATGTGCTCACGCCGATGGCGATCCCGGGCATCGCCTCCACCATGCTGCTCAATATCATCCTGGCCTGGAACGAGAGCTTCTGGACGCTCAATCTCACCACCTCGGCCGCAGCCCCCCTCACCACCTTCATCGCCGGCTATTCCAGCCCCGAGGGCCTGTTCTACGCCAAGCTCTCGGCCGCGAGCACCATGGCCATCGCGCCGATCCTGATCATGGGCTGGTTCAGCCAGAAACAACTTGTCCGCGGCCTGACCTTCGGCGCGGTGAAATAGGAGAAGCACGATGGGAAGCATCACGCTAAAAAACGTGCGCAAGGCCTTCGGCGGCACCGAGGTGATCCCCGGCGTCGACCTCGAGATCGAGAATGGCGAATTCGTGGTTTTCGTCGGGCCTTCGGGCTGCGGCAAATCCACGCTGCTGCGGCTGATCGCGGGGCTGGAGGACGTGACCTCCGGCCAGATCCTGATCGACGGGCGCGACGTGACGGCCGCGCCCCCCGCGCAGCGCGGCCTCGCCATGGTGTTTCAGAGCTATGCGCTCTATCCGCATATGTCGGTGCGCAAGAACATCGCCTTCCCGCTGAAGATGGCGAAGATGCCGGAGGCCGAGCAGCAGGCCCGGGTGGAGCGCGCGGCCGCGATCCTGAACCTGACCCCCTATCTGGACCGCCGCCCCGGCCAGCTCTCGGGCGGGCAGCGGCAGCGGGTCGCGATCGGGCGCGCGATCGTGCGCGAGCCTGCGGCCTTCCTGTTCGACGAGCCGCTCTCCAATCTGGATGCTGCGCTGCGGGTGAACATGCGCATCGAGATTTCGGAGCTGCACAAGAAGCTCGGCACGACGATGGTCTATGTGACCCATGATCAGGTCGAGGCAATGACCATGGCCGACAAGATCGTGGTGCTGCGCGCGGGCCGGATCGAGCAGGTGGGTACGCCGCTGGAGCTCTATAACCACCCGGTGAACACCTTCGTTGCGGGCTTCATCGGCAGCCCCAACATGAACTTCCTCGGCGGCGAAACCGCGGCGCGGCGCGGCGCCCATACCATCGGGATCCGCCCGGAGGACTGGGTGATCTCGCGCAGCGAGGGCCGGGTGAAGGGCCATGTCACCGTCTCGGAGCATCTGGGCTCCGACACCTACCTGCATGTGACGCTGGAGGACGGCAACCATATCGTCGTGCGCGCGCCGGGCGAATTCCCGGTGCGCTATGGCGAGGAGCTGTACCTGACCGGGGCCGAGGGCCGGGTCTACCGCTTCGACGAGAAGGGGATGGCGCTATGAGGCTTCAGGGGCGCTCTGCCCTCATCACCGGGGCCGCGCGCGGCATCGGCCGGGCCTTCGCCGAGGCCTATATCCGCGAGGGTGCGCGCGTGGCCATCGCCGATATCGACGCCGGGGCCCTGCGCGCCACCGCGGCCGACATCGGCGCGCTGCCGGTCTGGATGGATGTGTCCCGGCAAGAGAGCATCGACGCGGGCGTGGCCGAAACCGTGGCAGCCTTGGGCGGCATCGACATCCTGATCAACAACGCCGCTCTCTTCGACCTCGCCCCGATCACCGAAATCACCCGCGAGAGCTATGAGCGGCTGTTCGCGATCAATGTCGCGGGCACGCTCTTCACCCTTCAGGCGGTGGCGCGGCACATGATCGAAACCGGCCGGCGCGGCAAGATCATCAACATGGCAAGCCAGGCCGGGCGCCGGGGCGAGGCACTCGTGGGTGTCTATTGCGCGACCAAGGCCGCCGTCATCAGCCTGACCCAATCGGCCGGGCTGAACCTGATCGGCCATGGCATCAACGTCAACGCCATCGCGCCCGGCGTGGTCGATGGCGCGCATTGGGACGGGGTCGATGCCAAATTCGCCCAATACGAGAACAAGCCCCGCGGCCAGAAGAAGCGCGAGGTCGGCGCCGCCGTGCCCTTCGGCCGCATGGGCCGCGCCGAGGACCTGACCGGCATGGCGATTTTCCTCGCCACGCCCGAGGCCGATTACATCGTCGCCCAGACCTACAACGTGGACGGCGGCAACTGGATGAGTTGAGACCATGAGCACCAGATTGAACCAGCACAGCCTCGCCGCCCTCAAGGTGGCGAAACCCGGCTACGACCGGGCGGCCCTCGCCGGTGGCATCGTCCATTTCGGCCTCGGCAATTTTCACCGCGCGCATCAGGCGGTCTATCTGGACCGGCTGATGAACCTGGGCGAGGGCCATGATTTCGCGATCGTGGGCGCAGGCATGCTGCCCTCGGATGCGCGCATGCGCGAGATGCTCGCCGCGCAGGACTACCTCTATACGGTGGTCGAGCAATCGGCCGAAGCCTCGGAGGCGCGGGTTCTGGGCGCCACGGTGGATTTCCTCCCCGTGGGCGATGCCCCCGCCATCATCGCCCGCCTCGCCGCCCCCGAAACCCGCATCGCGAGCCTGACCATCACCGAGGGCGGCTATTTCATCGATGCCGCGACCGGCCATTTCGATGCCTCCCACCCCGCCATTGCGGCGGATGCCGCAACCCCGGCCGCGCCGCAAACGGTGTTCGGCCTCCTCGTCGCGGGGCTTGGCGCGCGGCGCAGCCGGGGCCTGGCGCCCTTCACCGTGATGTCTTGCGACAATATCCCCCACAATGGCCGCGTCACCCGCGAGGCGGTGGTGGAAACCGCCCGCCTCTCGGACCCGGCGCTGGCGGCCTGGATCGCGGCCAATGTCGCCTTCCCGAACGGCATGGTGGACCGCATCACCCCGGCCACATCGGACCGCGAACGCCAGATGATCCGCGACGATTTCGACATCGCCGACGACAGCCCGGTGTTCTGCGAGGATTTCATCCAATGGGTGCTGGAGGACAACTTCCCGCAGGGCCGCCCGGCGCTGGAAAAGGTGGGCGTGGAATTCGTCCCCGATGTGACGCCCTGGGAGCTGATGAAGATCCGGATCCTGAACGGCGGCCATGCGGTCATCGCCTATCCGTCGGGGCTGATGGATATCCATTATGTGCATGAGGGGATGCAGAACGCGCTGGTGCGCGCCTTCCTCGACAAGGTCGAGACCGAGGAGATCATCCCCGCGGTGCCGCCAGTGCCCAACACCGACCTGCACGCCTATTTCGCCAAGGTGAAGGAGCGCTGCGCCAACCCCAAGATCGGCGACACGATCCGGCGGCTCTGCCTCGATGGCTCGAACCGGCAGCCGAAATTCATCGTGCCCACCATCGCGGACCGGCTCCGCCAGGGCCTGCCGGTGCGGGGGCTGGCGCTCGAAAGCGCGCTCTGGTGCCACTATTGCGCCGGGCTCACCGACAGCGGCGCCGAGATCGCGCCGAATGACCCGAACTGGGACCGGCTGCAGGCGGTGGCGCGCCGGGCCGCGGCCGACTCCGCCGCCTGGCTCGCCCAGGCCGATATCTATGGCACCACCGGCGCAGATCCGGCCTTCGCCGCGCCCTTCGCGGACTGGCTGCGGATGCTCGGCGAGCACGGGACGCGCTACACCCTGCGCCACTATCTCGGCCGATGACCGCGCTGATCTTCGATTGCGACGGGGTGCTCGTGGACAGCGAGCCCCTGTCGGTGGCCGAGCTTGGCCGGGCGCTGCGCGAGATCGGCGCGCGCGTGAGCGATGCCGAGATTGCCGGGCGGATGATCGGGCTCTCCACCGCCTCGATCCTCGCCCTTCTGCGCGCGGAGGAAGGGCTCGATGCCGCCCCCGCCCTGCCCCGGTTCCGCGCCCGGCTCGCGGAGCGGCTGGCGCGCGAGCTGCGCCCGATCCCCGGCATCGCCGAAGCGATCCGCGCTCTGGACGCCCTGCCCCGCATCGTCGCCTCCTCCTCGGAGCCGGAGCGGATCGCGCTTTCGCTGCGGGTCACGGGGCTTGCGGATCTGTTCGGGCCGCGGATCTGCTCCGCGGTGGAGGTAGATCACGGCAAGCCCGCGCCCGATCTGTTCCTGCTGGCCGCGGCGCGGCTCGGCGTGCCGCCCGCCGCCTGCATCGTGATCGAGGACAGCACCGCGGGCATCCGCGCGGCGCAGGCGGCGGGCATGCGCGTCGTGGGCTTCATGGGCGGCAGCCATGCCCAAGCCTGCGCCCTCGCGACAAGGCTTCCGGCGCTGCACCCCGATGCGCTAGCATCCCGGGCGGAGGAGCTGCCGGGCCTCATCGCCGGGCTGATCGGCTCACAGGACAAGACCGCGGGAGGGTCGCATGTTTCTCGGAATTGACCTCGGGACATCCGGGGTGAAGGTGCTGCTGATGGATGGCGCCCAGAATGTATTGGGCACCGCCACGCGGCGGCTCACGGTCGCGGGGGGGGCACCCCCCCGCGCGCGCACCCGGCCCGCCCCCCGCCGGACCCCCAAGACGCCGGCGGGCGGGGGGCGAGGC
>NZ_JAYRZN010000002.1:0-88758 GCF_041916475.1 Paenirhodobacter sp. | reverse complement strand
ATTGGGCACCGCCACGCGGCGGCTCACGGTCGCGCGGCCGCATCCCTCCTGGTCGGAGCAGGATCCGGCCGCCTGGATCACCGCGATGCGGGAGGCGATGGCGGAGCTGGCCGCCGCACATGACCTCTCCGGCGTGGAGGGGATCGGCCTTTCCGGGCAGATGCATGGCGCGGTGGTGCTCGATGCCGGGGACCGGGTGATCCGCCCCGCAATCCTGTGGAACGATAGCCGCTCCGAGGCCCAGGCCCGGCGGCTGAATGCCGATCCGCAGTTCCGCGCGATTTCGGCCAATGTGGTCTTCCCGGGGTTCACCGCGCCGAAGCTCGTCTGGATGGCGGAGACCGAGCCCGAAGCCTTCGCCCGCGTGGCGATGGTGCTGCTGCCGAAAGATTACCTGCGGCTGTGGCTCACCGGCGAAAAAATCGGCGATATGTCGGATGCGGCCGGCACCGCCTGGTTCGACAATGGCGCGCGCGCCTGGTCCGATGCCCTGCTCGCAGCCTCGGGGATGCGGCGCGCGCAGATGCCGCCCCTTGTCGAGGGCAGCGCGCCTGCGGGCGGGCTGCGCGCGGAGGTCGCCGCCGAATGGGGCATGCGCCCGGGCACGGTGGTCTCGGGCGGCGCGGGCGATGGCGCGGCCACGGCGGTGGGCGCAGGATCTGTCGTGGAGGGGCAGGGTTTCGTCTCGATCGGCACCTCCGGGGTGATCCTGACGCCAAGCCGCCGCCTCGCCCCGGATCCCGCCCGCGCGGTCCATGCCTTCTGCCACACCCTGCCCGGCATGTGGCAGCATATGGGGGTGATCCTGTCGGCTTCGGCGGCGCTCGAATGGCTCGCGGGCATCCTCGGCGCCACGCCGGCCGCCCTCACCGATGCGCTTGGCCCCGAGCTGCGCGCCCCCGCGGAGGAGACCTTCCTGCCCTATCTGACCGGCGAGCGCACGCCACACAACGATGCGGCCGCGCGCGGCGCCTTTTCTGGCCTTTCAGCCCGCACCGGCCGGGCGGAGCTGACCCAGGCCGTGCTCGAAGGGGTGGCCTTTGCCTTTGCCGATACGTTGGAGGCGCTGCGGGCCTCGGGCTCCGATCCCGAAACCCTGCTCGCGCTCGGGGGCGGCGCGCGCTCGCGCTACTGGCTCAAAGCCATCGCCACCGCGCTCGGCCGGCCGCTCCTGCTGCCCGAAAGCGGCGATTACGGCGCGGCCTTCGGCGCGGCGCGGCTTGGGCTGATGGCGGCGACGGGGGCAGACCCGGCCGCCGTCTGTACCCGGCCCCGGATCGCGGCGGAGGTCGAACCCGACCACAGCCTCGCCCCGGCCTATGCCGAGAAGCTGCAGCAGTTCCGCGCCGCCTACCGCGCCCGCTGAGCGCTAGAGCTTGGAGAGCTTCGCCTGCAGGTCGGAGAGCTGCTTCTTGATCGCGTTCAGCTCTTCGCGGTCGGTGGTGCCACCCTGCGGGTCGAGCTCGGGTGCGGTCGAGGCCCAGCCCGACATCATCGACTTCAGGAACGCCTGCTGCTGGCGCTGCAGCGCCTCGAACCCCGGCATCGACGCCATCGGATTCGGGAAGCCGCCGAAATTCTCCATCATCTTCGATTGCCCCTCGCGCAGCATCTCGAAGGAGGCCGCGAGGAACTGCGGCACCACGGATTGCGCCTGGGTGGTATAGCTGCGGACCAGATCGGTCAGCACATCGACGGGCAGGACATTCTCGCCCCGGCTCTCGTGTTCGGCGACAATCTGCAGCAGATACTGCCGCGTCAGGTCGTCGCCCGTCTTCAGATCGACGATCTGCACTTCGCGCCCGGCGCGGATGAACCCCGCGATATCTTCGAGCGTCACATAATCCGATGTCTCGGTATTATACAGCCTGCGGCTGGCATAACGCTTGATCAACAGGGGTTTCGCGTCATCGGCCATGTCTTCACCTCCCTGGCTGCGCCGCCTGGCTATTACGGCGGTGCAGAAAGAGTAGGCTTTGCTGCTATGCAAAAGCAACAAAAGAAAAGGGGCAGGTTGCCCTGCCCCAAGTCCGTTCTCCGGCCGGGAGGAGCGGACCGGATCGCGGGAGGTTCTCTTATTTCGGCTGAACCGCGGCGGTCGCCTTCTTCGCAGCCGCGGTCACTTCCTCGGTCGCCTTCTTGACGGCCGCGGTCGCGTCTTCGGAGAAGTCCTTGCCGGCAGCCAGCATCAGCTCCACGGTTTCCATCTGCACCTTCTTTGCCACTTCGGCGAAGGCAGCGAGGTTCTCGGCAGCCATCTCGGCCGAGGAGGAGGCGAAATCGCTGAGCGCCTTGGCGTAATCGGCCGGCTCTTCCTTCTTGGTCGCCAGGGTGCCGATCTTGGAGATCGCGTCCTTGGCCCATTTCGAGGAGATCTCGGTCGATTTCTCGGCCGCATCCAGCGCGACCTTGGCCATCTTTTCGCTCATCGCGGCCTGGGTCTTGAACGCATCCTGAAACTTCGACGCATCCACCGGCATCGAAGCCATCATGTCTTGAAGGATCTTGGTGAAATCTTGGGTCTTCGCCATTCTGTCTATCGCTCCGATTGTGCGGCCAGGAATTCAGGAAATCTGCGCGGGGCCAACCGCTCTTCATTACGATAAATGCTGCAGTGCAGCATTACAAGAGAAATTGCTGCACTGCAGAAGCTAAGTCGGCGATTTTCCGCCGAATTTACGCTTGCGTAAACGTCAGACCTTGACGATTTCGCGGACGTATTCACCCGGCGCCGGAATCAATTCCGGATGCCCCGCGACCCCCGGCACGCGCGCCGCAATCCGAGGCCCGGAGCGCAGCGCCAGCCATTCGCCCCACCGCGGCCACCAGCTGCCGTCATGGCGCGTGGCATGGCCCTTCCATTCGTTCACATTCGCGATCGGCGCCTCGGAAGTGTAATGGCCATATTTGCGTTTGCTCGGCGGGTTGATGATCCCGGCGATATGGCCCGATTCGGAGAGGATGAAGGTCTTGTCGGCGGAGCCCATCTGCGCCACCCCGTTGAACGAGGCGATCCAGGGCGCGATATGGTCGCTCTCGCAGGCCACCGCACAGAGCGGCACCTTCACATCCGAAATCTTCAGCACCTCGCCCAGCAGCGGCAGGCCCTCGGTGGTGAACAGGTCCTGCTGGCACAGGCCGCGCAGATATTCGCGCGCCATCCGCCCCGGCAGGTTCGTCGAATCACCGTTCCAGTAGAGCAGGTCGAAGGCCGGCGGCGCCTCGCCCATCATGTAGTTGCGGATCGCCGGCTGATAGATCAGGTCGTTCGCGCGCAGGAAGCTGAAGGTGCGCGCCATGAAATAGCTCGAAAGCACCCCGTCCATGCGCACCTGCGCTTCGATTCCGGCCAGGAAATCGTCCTGCAGATAGGCGGTGAATTCGCCCTGATCGGAGAAATCAGTGAGCGTGGTGAAGAACGTGGCCGACGCCACCGAGCGGTCCTTGCGCTTTTCCATGAGCGCGAGCGTCAGGCTCAGCGTGGTGCCGGCGATGCAATAGCCGACGGCATTGATCTTCTTCTCGCCGGTGATCGCCTTCACCTGATCGATCGCGGTCAGGTAGCCCTCGGTCACATAGGTGTCGAGCCCCACATCCGCATAGCTCGGGTCCGGGTTCTTCCAGCTCACCACGAACAGGGTGAAGCCCTGATCCACCAGCCAGCGGATCAGGCTGTTCGCGGGCTTCAGGTCCAGAATGTAGAACTTGTTGATCCACGGCGGGAAGATCAGCAGCGGCACCTTGTGCACGGTGTCGGTGGTGGGCTTGTACTGGATCAGCTCGAACATGCGGTTGCGAAACACGACCGAGCCCTCGGCGGTGCCGATGTTCTCGCCCACCCGGAAGGCGTCGCGGTCCGCCAGCGTCACAAGCAGGTCGCCGCCATTGGCCTCCAGATCGCGCACGAGGTTCTCCAGCCCGCGCACCAGGCTCTCGCCCTCCGTCGCCACCGCGCGCTCCAGCGCATCGGGGTTGGTCGCGAGGAAATTCGTCGGCGCCATCATGTCGATGATCTGCTTGGCAAAATATTCCAGGCGGCGGCGGCTGACGTCATCGAGCCCCTCGATCCGCGCGACCGCATCCTCCACCGCCCGCGCCGAGATCAGATACTGCTGCTTGACGAAGTTGAAATAGGGATGGCTGTTCCAAAGCGGATTGGTGAAGCGCTTGTCCGAAGGCCCCGGATCGGGCGGCGGCTTCAGCACGCCCTGCGCCAGAATATGGCTCGCCTCGACGTAATGCTTCATCGCCTGGCCCCAGAAATTCACCTGGGCCTCGAGGATCCGCGCCGGGTTGTCGGCCATCTCCTTCATCATCGCGGCGCTGGTATTCAGATATAAGTCCAGCCCCGGCCCCTCCAGCGCCGGATTCGGCGCGCGCCGCTGCGACAGGGCTTCCATAAGACGCCGCGTCAGCGCCTCAATCCTGTCAAGGTTGGCCTTCATCCTCTCAGAAGCGGCGGATGGCACTCCGTCAGCTGTTGTCATGTCAGGCTCCCCCCTTTATTTTGTTCAGAAAAGCACAGTGTCACGGTAATTCAAGAGCAAAGCGGCGTTTCGCCGCGCCGCGCCGGCGGACAGGAGATGCGATGAAAGGCATGATGAGCTACGATCTGATGGAGACCATCAGAAACACCAACGAATGGATGGGAGCTTCGGCGCGCGCCATGGCCTCCTATCCGGCCTGGGGCCTGACACCGCATCCGATGTTCAAGCTTCTCTCGGCCTGGGGACGGGTCACCGAGCGCAGCTTTGCGCGCATGGTGATCAAGCCCGACTGGGGCATCCGAACGGTGCCCTCCGAGGACGGCCGCGATCACGTCGTCGATGAGGAGGCGGTGCTCGACCGGCCGTTTTGCACGCTGATCCATTTCAAGGTCCACGGCCGCGCGCCGATGAAGCGCCGGGTCCTGCTGGTCGCGCCGATGTCGGGCCATTACGCGACCCTCACCCGCGCCACGGTCGCAAGCCTGATCCCCGACTGCGACGTCTATGTGACGGACTGGAAGAACGCGCGCGACATCCCCGTCTCCGAAGGCAAGTTCGACATCGAGGATTACACGCTCTACCTCGTCGATTTCATGCGCGCCCTCGGGCCCGATATCAACGTGGTGGCGATCTGCCAGCCCGCGCCGCTCGCCCTTGCCGCGACGGCTATGCTGGCCCAGCAGGATCCGGCGGCGCAGCCGCGCACGCTGGTGCTCATCGGCGGGCCAGTCGATCCGGACGCGGCCGATACCGAAGTCACCGATTTCGGGCGCCGCGTCACCATGGGGCAGCTCGAACAGCTGGTGATCCAGCGCGTGGGCTTCAAATATCGCGGCGCCGGGCGGCTGGTCTATCCGGGGCTGATGCAGATCGCCTCCTTCATCTCCATGAACCTCGACACCCATGCCGGCGCCTTCCAGGACAAGATCGTCGCCGAGGCGAAGGGCGACGGCTCCGAGCGCGACCGCCACAATGTGTTCTACGACGAATATCTGGCGGTGATGGACATGACCGCCGAGTTCTACCTCTCGACGGTGGAGCGGATCTTCAAGAACGTCGAGATCGGGCGTAACAGCTTCACGGTCGCAGGCAAGCCCGTGGACCTCGGCCGGATCAGCACCACCGCGGTGTTCACCGTGGAGGGCGAGAACGACGACATCTCCGCGCCGGGGCAATGCGTGGCGGCGCTGCGGCTCTGCACCGGGCTGCCGGAGGCGAAGAAGGCCAGCCACCTGGAGCCGGGCGCGGGCCATTACGGTATCTTCGCGGGCTCGAGCTGGCGCAACCACATCCGCCCGAAGCTGATCCAGTTCTTCGACGATCAGGACGATGCCAACCCCGGCACGCGCCGCCGCCGCACGCCCATCCGCGCAGCCTGATATCCGGGCCCCGCCCCACGCGGAGCGGGGCCCGGAATCTCTACGGCACAGGATTTCATCAACCGGCGTGCCGCCTCGCGGGCGAAGCGGCGCCCGAGGATCTGCGGCAGCCATGGCGACAATACCAATGCCCTTTGGGCGTGGGGCCATGTCGCAGGCCGTGTTCCGACCTCTCTGTAGATATCCCGCATCCGAGGCGCGCGGCCGTTTTCCTGCCTGTTACCGGATGGCCGCTCACGCCCACTGCGCAGGGCCATGCCACGCCTCTGCACGGATCAGGATCAAGTCCGCCCCGCGCCCCAGCCCAAGCCGCAAAACGGCGTAGCCCCTCTAAGCAAACGGCCTCCTCGCGTCCGCCCAGACCAAATGAAAACGCGCCCCCGAAGGGGCGCGTTCTGCTTTCTGGCCAGCCTCAGTTCGGCGCGGGCGCGGGCGGCGTACCGAGCGGAGGCAGCCCACCCAGCGGCGGCAGGCCCATGCCCCCCGGCGCCCCGAGACCGCCCCCGAGGCCCCCGCCGAGACCCGGCATCTCCGGCAGCTTCATCTCGATATTGGAGGTATCGACCGGCTTGCCCTTGTAGTGCATCACCATCCCCGGGAACAGGATCACCGCGGCCACCATCGCGAGCTGGATCACCAGGAACGGCACCGCCCCCCAGTAGATCTCCGAGGTCTTCACCGGCGGCATCTTCTTGCCGGTGACCTTGTCCAGATAGGGCACCTTCGGCGCGACCGAGCGCAGGAAGAACAGCGCGAAGCCGAAAGGCGGATGCATGAACGAGGTCTGCATCATCACCCCCAGGATCACCCCGAACCAGATCAGATCGATGCCGAGGCTCTCGGCCGCGGGCGCGAGCAGCGGCACGATGATGAACGCGAGCTCGAAGTAATCCAGGAAGAACGCCAGGAAGAACACCAGCGCCGAGACCACCAGCAGGAAGCCCGTCTCGCCGCCCGGCAGCGAGGTCAGCAGATGCTCGACCCACAGATGCCCGTTCACGCCATAGAAGGTGAGCGAGAAGAACCGCGCCCCGATCAGGATGAACATCACGAAGGCCGAAAGGCGGGTGGTGGCGGCCAGGGCCTCGCGCACCACCGTCATGTTCAGCCGCCCCTTCACCGCCGAGAGGATCAGCGAGCCCACGGCCCCCATAGCGCCGCCCTCGGTGGGCGTGGCGATGCCGAGGAAGATCGTGCCCAGCACCAGGAAGATCAGCGCCAGCGGCGGGATCAGCACGATGATCACCTGCTGCGCGAGCCGCGACATCCGGTTGATCTTCAGCCCCTTGTCGAGCAGCGCCAGCACATAGCAGACGATGACCGCGGCGCAGAACGCCAGCATCATCGAATCCTTGCCGTGGTTCTTGTCGATCAGGTTTTCCGCCGCGAAGAACACGCCGACGCCGATCGCGACGGTCACGAACAGCGACATCACCCCCGAGCCCAGCGTGCGCGCCTCCGGCGGCAGCGCCGGCATCGACTTCGGCTTCACGATCGACATGATCAGGATATAGAGCGCATAGCACCCGGTCAGCACCAGCGCCGGGATCATCGCGCCGGCATACATGTCGCCCACAGACCGGCCGAGCTGGTCGGCCAGAACGATCAGCACCAGCGAAGGCGGAATGATCTGCGCCAGCGTGCCCGAAGCCGCGATCACCCCCGAAGCGAGCGAGCGGTCGTAGCCATAGCGCATCATGATCGGCAGCGAGATGAGCCCCATCGCGATGACCGACGCCGCGACGACCCCGGTGGTGGCCGCCAGCAGCGCCCCCACGATGATCACCGCATAGGCGAGCCCGCCGCGCACCGGGCCGAACAACTGCCCGATCGTATCGAGCAGATCCTCGGCCATGCCGGATTTCTCCAGCACGATGCCCATGAAGGTGAAGAAGGGAATGGCGAGCATCGTGTCGTTCGACATCACCCCCCAGAGCCGGTCCGGCATCGCCGACAGGAGCGGCCAGCTCAGGTTGATGCTGCCCCCCGACAGCGGCGCGAGCTCCACCCCCACGAAGAAGAACAGCAACCCGTTCGCGGCCAGCGCGAAGGCCACCGGATAGCCCAGGATCAGGAAGATGATCAGCGAGGCGAACATGATCGGCGCCATGTTCTGCGCGATAAGTTCCAGCATCAGCGCATCTCCTCCTTGGCGACGGGATCCATGTCATACCCCTCCTCGGGCGGGAACGGATCGTCGATCAGGCCGCGCATGACCGCGATCTTCTTGATGATTTCCGACAGGCCCTGGAAGAACAGCAGCACGAAGCCCATCAGCAGCAGCGCCTTCGCCGGCCAGATGATCAGCCCGCCCGAATTGGTGGACATCTCGCCCGAGCGGAACGACATCAGCGCATAGGGCACCAGCAGCCAGATCATCAGGCAGACCATCGGCATCAGGAACACCACATGGCCGAACAGGTCGATCCAGTGCTGCTTGCGCCGGCTCAGCGCGCCATAGAGGATGTCGATGCGGATATGCTCGTTCTGCTTCAGCGTATAGGCCGCGGCCAGCAGGAAGGCCGCGCCGAACAGATACCATTGCAGCTCGAGCCACGCATTCGACGACGTGTTGAAAACCTTGCGAACGACCGCGTTCGCCGCCGCCACCAGAATGGCGACCAGAATGAGCCACGACACCGATTTCCCGATCGTGTCCGTGATGCGGTCGATCAGACGTGAGAGGGCAATCAGTGCGCCCATCAGTCTTCCTCCCATTGAAGAGTTTGGCCCCTTCGGGGCAGTGCGCAGTCCTTGGCCGGTCTTGCCCGGAACGTCAAGAAAATTGGGCTTTTTGGTCAGATTTCATGACCTTCCGCCGCGTCAGGGGCCGAGTCGCCCCTCTGGGCGGGGCGCCGCCCCGGCAAAACACCTCCCTTTCCCGCCGGTTTTCAGGAAATTCCCAGCCAGCGGCCCATTTGCGCAATTTTAGAACGAAAAATCGCATCACAGGGACACTTTCTTTGCGATTTTGGCGTTGACGGCCGTTTTCGCCGCCAATAATGTCCCGGCAACGCAATGAAGGGGCCAGCGATGCTTTCGCTTATTGTCATCGTACAGGTTTGGCGCATGGGCCGGTAACGGTTGACCATGATGGTTCCCATGCGCCCCCGCCCGAACAGCGGGGGTTTTTTATTGCGATCGCGGGCGCCCTCCGGGGCAAGGGTATGGAGAGACGGATGCAACGGCAGATGACCGGCGCGAAAATGGTGGTGCAGGCGCTGAAGGACCACAGGGTCGATACGATCTTCGGCTATCCGGGCGGCGCGGTATTGCCCATCTATGACGAGATCTTCCAGCAAAACGACGTCCGTCATATCCTCGTCCGCCACGAACAGGCCGCGGTGCACATGGCCGAGGGCTATGCCCGCTCCACCGGCAAGCCGGGCGTGGTGCTGGTGACCTCGGGCCCGGGCGCCACCAATGCGGTGACCGGCCTGACCGACGCCCTGCTGGATTCGATCCCGCTGGTGGTGTTCTCGGGTCAGGTGCCCACCTTCATGATCGGCACCGACGGCTTCCAGGAGGCCGACACGATCGGCATCACCCGCCCCTGCACCAAGCACAACTGGCTGGTGAAGGACACCGACGGGCTGTCGGAGACCATCCATCAGGCCTTCCATGTGGCCACCTCCGGACGCCCCGGCCCGGTGCTGATCGACCTGCCGAAGGACGTGCAGTTCGCCACCGGCACCTATACCGGACCGAAGGTCGCGAAGGTGGACCATTACCAGCCCCGGGTGAAGGGCGATATCGAGGCCATCACCAAGCTGGTCGAGCTGATGGAGACCGCGGAGCGCCCGGTGTTCTATACCGGCGGCGGGGTGATCAATTCGGGCACGGCGGCCGCACAGCTCCTGCGCGAGCTCGTGGATGCCACCGGCTTCCCGATCACCTCGACGCTGATGGGGCTCGGCGCCTATCCGGCTTCGGGCAGGAACTGGCTCGGCATGCTGGGGATGCACGGTCTCTATGAGGCCAACCTGGCGATGCACGACTGCGACCTGATGATCAACCTCGGCGCCCGCTTCGACGACCGCATCACCGGGCGCATCGCCGATTTCTCGCCGCGCTCGACCAAGGTGCATGTCGATATCGACGCCTCCTCGATCAACAAGATCATCCGCGTGGATCTGCCGATCCTCGGCGATGTCGGCCATGTGCTGGAAGACGCGCTGAAGATCTGGAAGGCGCGCGGGCGCAAGGTGAACAAGGAGGGCCTGGCCAAATGGTGGGCACAGATCGACGGCTGGAAGCAGGTGAACTGCCTCGCCTATGCCCCCTCCGACAAGACGATCAAGCCGCAATATGCGCTGGAGCGTCTGGAGGCGCTGACCCGCGGCCGCGACCGCTACATCACCACCGAAGTCGGCCAGCACCAGATGTGGGCCGCGCAATACCTGCATTTCGATGCGCCGAACCGCTGGATGACCTCGGGCGGGCTCGGGACGATGGGCTATGGCTTCCCGGCCTCGATCGGGGTGCAGATCGCCCATCCCGACGCGCTGGTGATCAACGTCGCGGGCGAGGCCAGCTGGCTGATGAACATGCAGGAAATGGGCACCGCCACCCAGTTCCGCACCCCGGTGAAGCAGTTTATCCTGAACAACGAGCGCCTCGGCATGGTGCGGCAGTGGCAGCAGCTGCTGCATGGCGAGCGCTATTCGCAGAGCTGGTCCGAGGCGCTGCCCGATTTCGTGAAGCTGGCCGAGGCCTTCGGCTGGAAGGGCATCCAGTGCTCGGATCCGAAGGAGCTCGACGATGCGATCATGGCGATGCTCGAGCATGACGGGCCGGTGCTGTTCGACTGCCTGGTGGAGAAGCACGAGAACTGCTTCCCGATGATCCCCTCGGGCAAGCCGCACAATGAAATGCTGCTCTCGGCCGATGCCGAGGCGTTCAAATCCGGCGCCGTGCTGGTCTGAGGAGGAAGTCATGTCCGCACTCAACATCAAGAAGGGCGCAACCTCGCATTCCGCCTACGACCTGCGCGACCACCACCCCGAGGCGGTGCGCTCGCACACGCTCGCGGTGATGGTGGACAACGAGGCCGGCGTGCTTGCCCGCGTGATCGGCCTGTTCTCCGGCCGCGGCTACAACATCGACAGCCTCACCGTGGCCGAGGTGGACCACAAGGGCCACCGCTCGCGCATCACCGTGGTGACCCGCGGCACCGAGGCCGTGATCGACCAGATCAAGGCGCAGCTCGGCCGCATCGTGCCGGTGCATGAGGTGATCGACCTCACCGTCGAGAGCACCCCGGTCGAGCGCGAACTCGCGCTGTTCAAGGTCAGGGGCACCGGCGACAAGCGGGTGGAGGCGCTGCGCCTCGCCGATATCTTCCGCGCCAATGTGGTGGATTCGACGCTGGAAAGCTTCGTCTTCGAGATCACCGGCACGCCGGAGAAGATCGACGCCTTCGCCGATCTGATGCGCCCGCTCGGCCTGATCGACGTGGCCCGCACCGGCGTCGCGGCGCTCCCGCGCGGCGTATGATCCTCGATATCGCCGCCGCCATCCTCTCGGCCCCCGACGGGCGCACCCTGCTGGTGCGCAAGCGGGGCGCCGGGGCCTTCATGCAGGCAGGCGGCAAGATCGAGCCCGGCGAGGACCCGCGCGCGGCGCTCTGCCGCGAGCTGGCCGAGGAGCTGGCGCTGCACATCGCGCCCGATATGCCGGCCTATGTCGGCCGGTTCGAGGCCCCCGCGGCGAACGAGCCGGGCTATACCGTCTCGGCGGAGATCTACCGCATCGCGCTCACCGAGACCGCGCTGCACCGCGCCGCCGAGATTGCCGAAATCGCCTGGGTGGATCCGCGCGCGCCTAGCCTGCCGCTCGCCCCGCTCACGCGCGACCATATCCTGCCGCTGGCCTGACGTCCCGCCGCGCGCTCAGTCGTCCAGCACCTTGCGCGCCATCGCGAACCATTTCTCCATCAGCCGGGTCACCTCCTCCGGCGCCTCCAGCGGCGCCAGATGCCCGACCCCGCGCACCAGCCGGAATTCCGCCAGCCGCATCAGCTCGGTCAGGATCTCGTGGCGCCGCGGCGGGCAGATCGTGTCGAACTCACCGCAGATCAGCAGCGCCCGCTGCCGCGCGGAGCGTAGCGCACGCTGCAGGTCCGGCCGCCGCATCAGCGCGCGCGACTGTCGCGCGAAGGCCTCGGGGCCGAGCGCCTCGGCCATCTCCAGCAGCATCGCCTGCGCCGCCAGCGCCCCCTCGCCCTCGCCCAGCGTGCTCGCCGGCACCTCCTCCAGCACCGCCTCGTCCAGCCGCCCGCTCAGCGCCCGGATGATCCGGTCCTCGCGCTGCGAGGCGAATTGCGCGCTCTCCGCCAGGGGCGAGACGTCGATCATCACGATCTCCGCCACCCGGTGCGGGATCCGGCGCAGGATTTCCATCGCCACCACGCCGCCGAGCCAATGGCCCACCAGGGTGAAGCGCTCGGGCAGGCGCGGGATGATCCGGTCCGCCATTTCCTCGATCGTATCGCCTTCCAGCGGCACGCAGATCACCATCCGCGTCGCGGAAAAATGCACCACCTGATGCCAGAACAGGCGCGCATCGCACATGAAGCCCGGAAGGAAGACCAGCGGATCGGCCGACATGACACCCTCTCTTGGATCGCGCAGGCTTAGTGCCGCAGCCGCGCGCCGAGGGAAAGCCCCCGGGGCGCGATTTCCGCTCAACCGATGCGCGAAAGCACCTCCTGCACCGCGGCTTCGATCTGCGCCATGTTGTCCGGGGTGGAAAACCGGTGATCGGCCCCCTTCACCAGCGTCAGCCGGATGTCGGGGCCGCTGACATGGCCAAACAGCCGCAGCGCCGTCTCCACCGGGACGGAGCTGTCCTCCGTGCCCTGCAGGAACCGCACCGGCATCGGCAGCGCCAGCGGATCGCGCAGCACCAGCCGCCCGCGCCCCTCCTCGATCAACCGCTGGCTGATCCGGTAGGGCGCGCCATAATCGGAGGGCAGATCGACATGGCCGAACCGCGCCAGCGCCTGGCGCTGCGCCGCAGTGAAGGAGGCCCAGAACCCGTCCTCGGTGAAATCCGGCGCCGCCGCGATCGTGACCATGCCCGCCACCAGCTCGGGATGCGCCCGCGCGATCAGCAGCGAAAGCCACCCCCCCATGGAGGAGCCCACCAGCACCTGCGGCCCGCGGCTGCAGGCGCGGATCGCGGCCAGCGCATCCTCGAACCAGTCGCCGATCGCGCCCTCCTCGAACCGCCCCCCGGACTGGCCATGCCCGGAAGCATCATAGCGCAGAAACGCCCGCCCCTGCGCCGCCGCCCATTCTGCCAGCGCCACCGCCTTGGTGCCCTCCATGTCGGATTTCAGCCCGTGCAGAAACACGATCCCGGGCCCCGCGCCGTCCTGACGCTTCACGGCAATGCGCCGCCCTTGCGGCGTGGTGATGAACTCGGTCATGGCATCCTCCGGTTGCGCCGCACCCTAGCCCGCGCCGCCCCGCCCCGCAACTCGCCCGCCCAGTAACACGCCCGCCCCGTCACTCGGGTCGCCCCGGACAACCGCAGGGACCACCACCGCATATCCTGCGGCCTGCCGCGCCGCCCGTACTCAGCGCAAATCCTGCACTCAGCGCAAATGCTGCGCCCCCAGCCAAGACTGGCGATCACCCGAACCCTTTGAGCCACCCGCGGCCCAGACCGCCCGCGCGTTCGCTCAGGCCACAACCGGCGCAGCAGCGCCCCGCCAGA
Organism: Paenirhodobacter sp.; assembly: GCF_041916475.1. Taxonomy (GTDB): domain Bacteria; phylum Pseudomonadota; class Alphaproteobacteria; order Rhodobacterales; family Rhodobacteraceae; genus Rhodobacter. The sequence continues at coordinate 75,170 of NZ_JAYRZN010000002.1, read as the reverse complement.
TCCCCCAGTCCTGCCGTCTCCCAGCACCGGCAAAGATGCTCAGAAGGTCAGCCACAGACCGATCTTCGCATCGGCCTCCCCATCGTTCAGGATCCGCTGGCCCAGGCCCGCCTCGACCGCCAGCGGCCCGAAATGCTCCACCCAGCCGACCCCGAGCCGTATCTGCGCGGAATCGAAGCGGTTGTCGGAATACTGCATCTGGCCGAAGACCGCGCGGCGCTCGCTCAGGTTCACCCCCACCGTCGCATCGAGCTTGCGCTCCTCGCGGTTCGCGCTCACCGCCTGGCGCAGCGTGCCGTCCACCGCCGCCCAGCCCGGGCCCCAGCGGCTGTCGAAGCTCATGCCCCAGCTCAGCCCCGCCTGCAGCATCATGTAATCCGCGGGCGCAAGCCCGAGGTCGATCAGCGCCTGCGGGTCGGTATCGAGCGGCATGTCGGGATAGACCACATGCTCGATCCCGGCACCGATACTGGCTGCGAAGCGATGCGCCCCCAGCGTCCACAGTGGCACCCGCAGCGCCGAAATTGCAATCCAGCCGCCCGAGGCGCTGCGCCCGGCATCGAGCACCAGCGTCATCCGCTCCCCCCAGCCGTATTCGGCATAGAGCGCGTCCCAGTGCGTGCCTTTCCGGATCTCGCGGCTGATGGTGGCGAACACCTCCCCGGGCGTGCGCGCCCAGGGCCCCGCCGCAGCGCGCTCCGCTGTCAGGCCGCCCAGGAGGGCAAGGAGAAGGAGGATCACGCCACGCATGCCGCATTGGAGCGCGCCATGGTTAACAAAACCCTAACCGCACCCCCGAAAGCCCCGCGTTGACAGCGCCGCCGCCACAGCGCATACCGCAGCCAACATAACCCGCAACCGGGCGCTCCGTGGGCGCCAAACCGACGAGGAGGACCAGATGTCCCAGTCCCAGATCACCCTCACCTTCCCCGATGGCAACAAGCGCGATTATCCCGCCGGGATCACCGCGGGCGAAGTGGCCGAATCGATCTCCAAATCGCTCGCGAAATCCGCGATCTCGGCGCAGGTGAACGGCCAGCATTATGACCTGCAATGGCCGATCGCGCAGGATGCGCGGATCTCCATCAACACGCTGAAGGACATGGTGCCGGCGCTGGAGCTGATCCGCCATGACCTCGCCCATATCATGGCGCGCGCCGTGCAGGAGCTGTGGCCCGATGTGAAGGTGACCATCGGCCCGGTGCGCGACTATGGCTGGTTTTATGATTTCGACCGCGCCGAGGCGTTCACTCCCGAGGATCTGGGCGCGATCGAGGCGCAGATGAAGAAGATCATCAACGCCCGCGACCCGGTCCGCACCGAGGTCTGGGAGCGCGCCCGGGCCTTGGCCTATTACGAGGAACGCGGCGAGCCCTACAAGATCGAGCTGGTGAACCGGATCCCCGAGGGCGAGGACCTGCGGATGTACTGGCACGGCGACTGGCAGGACCTGTGCCGCGGCCCGCATCTGCAATCCACCGGGCAGGTGCCGGCGGATGCGTTCAAGCTGACCCATGTGGCCGGCGCCTACTGGCTGGGCGACAGCACGCGCCCGATGCTGCAGCGCATCTATGGCATCGCCTTCCGCACCCGCGACGAGCTGAAGGCGCATATGACCATGCTGGAGGAGGCCGCCAAGCGCGACCACCGCAAGCTCGGCAAGGAGATGGACCTGTTCCACATGCAGGAGGAAGCGCCGGGCCAGGTGTTCTGGCACCCTAACGGCTGGACCATCTACACCCAGCTGCAAAACTACATGCACCGCCGTCAGAACCGCGACGGCTATGTGGAGGTGAACACCCCCAAGGTGGTGAACCGCGTGCTGTGGGAGAAATCCGGCCACTGGGAGAACTACCGCGAGAACATGTTCATCGTGGAGGTGGACGAGGAAGGCGCGAAGGAGAAGGTGGTCAACGCGCTGAAGCCGATGAACTGCCCCTGCCACGTGCAGATCTTCAACCACGGCATCAAATCCTACCGCGACCTGCCGCTGCGCATCGCCGAATTCGGCTCCTGCGCGCGCTACGAGCCCTCGGGCGCGCTGCATGGCATCATGCGGGTGCGTGGCTTCACCCAGGACGACGGGCATATCTTCTGCATGGAAGAGCAGATCGAGGCGGAAACGAAGAAATTCATCGAATTCCTCGCCTCGGTCTATTCGGACCTCGGCTTCGATCAATGGCGGATCAAGCTCTCCACCCGGCCCGAAAAGCGCATCGGCACCGATGAGAGCTGGGACCACGCCGAAGCGGCGCTCGGCAATGCCTGCAAGGCCGCGGGCTACGATTTCGAGATCCAGGAAGGCGAAGGCGCCTTCTATGGCCCGAAGCTGGAATTCGTGCTCACCGATGCGATCGGGCGCGACTGGCAATGCGGCACGCTGCAGGTGGACCCGAACCTGCCCGAGCGGCTGGAGGCGCATTTCATCGGCGCCGATGGCAACCGGCACCGGCCGATCATGCTGCACCGCGCCTGCCTCGGCTCCTTCGAGCGCTTCATCGGCATCCTGATCGAGAGCCACGCGGGCAAGCTGCCGCTCTGGCTCGCGCCGCGGCAGGTGGTGGTGGCCTCGATCGTATCGGACGCCGATGACTATGTGCGCGACGTGGTGGCACAGCTGCGCGCGCAGGGCATCCGCGCCGAGGCCGATATCCGCAACGAGAAGATCAACTACAAGGTCCGCGAGCACAGCCTCGGCAAGGTGCCCTATATCTTTGCCGTGGGTATGAAGGAGGTCGAAGAAGGCACCGTTTCCGTCCGCCGCCTGGGCGAAAACCGGACCGAAACCGCGCCGCTTTCGGCGATTCTCGCCGAGATTTCCGCGGAAGCCCTGGCCCCCGATCTGCGCCCCGTGGCCAATTAACGGGCAAAGCTCCAAAAACGATCAACACGCGGGGGGCCCCGGCCTCCCGCGGCGTTTTTCGTTGATTTTTGTCTTTGCTATGGCAGGCTTCAGTCTTGCGTGAGAGCAGACTTTCCTACCGGCCCTTCAACGGGCAGCCGGAAGACCCGAAAGACCTGGCTGCACGGTCCGGCGGCAATATCGCCCCGGGAATGTTTGAAGGAGTGTACGGTAATGGCCACTGGCACCGTGAAATGGTTCAACACAACCAAGGGCTACGGCTTCATCGCGCCCGATGGCGGCGGCAAGGACGTGTTCGTCCATATCTCGGCGGTCGAACGCGCCGGGCTCAAAGCTCTCGCCGACAATCAGAAGATCAGCTACGAGCTGATCTCTGGCCGCGACGGCCGGTCCTCGGCGGGCGATCTGAAGCTGCTCTGAGCGGCTTCACGCCTCAGCATCCCGGACGGCCCGTGTGCCCCGCGGGCCGTTTGCCTGGTCTCCCGAAAGGCCAATCGCCCGGCCCTCGGAAATCACCGCATCCGCAGCGGCCCATGGCAGCGCCCTCTGGCCCACGGTAGCAGACTGGCTGCGCATCTCCCGAGACGCCGGCGAAGCGGCTTCCAGCCCGGCAATCCCCGCCGGCGGGCGGTCCGGCAGTGCCTTCTCCAGCGCTGCCTGCGTCAAAGCCAGGCCGCCTGCGCCGCCTTGTCCCAGCCCAGCGTGGCCTTCTCGCCCTCCACCAGCACCGGCCGCTTCATCAGCGCCGGATGCGCCGCGAGCAGCGCCGCAGGCGCCTCCGCCCGCGCAGCCTCGCTCAGGCCGCGCCAGGTCGTGGAGGACCGGTTCACCAGCTTCTCGCCGAAGGCCTCCAGAAACCGCGCCGTCTCCGCAGGCGAAAGCGGCTCCGCCCGCACGTCGCGGACCTGCACCGCATGGCCCGCCGCCTCCAGCGCCGCGCGCGCCTTGCGGCAGGTATCGCAGGTGGGAATGCCGTACAGGATCATCATGCCTCCGTCAGTTGCCCGGCCTCGAGCCGCACCACCCGGTCCATCCGCGCGGCGAGCTCCAGGTTGTGCGTCGCGATCAGCGCCGAGAGCCCGGTCTCGCGCACCAGCTCCATCAGCACCCCGAACACCGTGTCCGATGTGCCCGGATCCAGGTTCCCGGTCGGCTCATCGGCCAAGAGCAGGCTCGGCGCATTGGCCAGCGCCCGGCAGAAGGCCACGCGCTGCTGCTCCCCCCCCGACATCGCCGAAGGCCGGTGCGCCGTCCGCCCCGAAAGCCCAACCCGGCCCAGCAGCTCCTGCGCCCGCGCCCGCGCAGCACCGCGCGCCACGCCATTCGCCAGCTGCGGCAGCACCACGTTCTCCTCCGCCGAAAACTCCGGCAGCAGGTGGTGAAACTGATAGACGAAGCCCAGCTCGTTGCGCCGCGCCTCGGTCCGGCGCCGGTCCCCGGCCCCGCTCAGATCCTCTCCGCCCAGAACCACGCGCCCGGCATCGGGCGTATCGAGCAGCCCCGCAATATGCAGCAGTGTGGACTTCCCCGCCCCCGAAGGCGCCACCAGCGCCACCACCTGCCCGCGCGGGATCACCAGATCGATGCCCTTCAGCACGGCAATCTCGCCGGGCTTGCCCCGGTTGTAGGATTTCTCCAGCCGTTCCAGCCGCAGCACGTCACTCATAGCGCAGCGCCTCCACCGGGTTCATGCGCGCGGCGCGGCGCGCCGGGAAAATCGTCACGATGAAGCTCAGGCCCAGCGCCAGCCCCACCGCCTTGGTCACGTCCCAGGGCTGCAGCTTCGCAGGCAACGCATAGATCCCCCGGATCGAAGGGTCCCACACCCCGCCCCCGTTCAGCCAGTTCACGAAGGCCATGATCTGGTCGATATAGGCCGCGAACAGCACGCCGAGCGCCACCCCAGCCGCCGTGCCCAGCACCCCGGTGAAGGCCCCGCACAGGAAAAACACCCGCATGATGGAGCCCTCGGTGAGCCCCATGGTGCGCAGGATCCCGATGTCGCGGCCCTTGTTCTTCACCAGCATGATCAGCCCGGAGGTGATGTTCATCGTCGCGATCAGCACGAGCACCGAGAGGATCACGAACATCACATTGTCCTCGATATCGAGCGCGCGCAGGAAGCTGCCCGAGGCATCGCGCCAGCTCCACAGCATGGTGCCCGCGCCGCCCGCCTCCAGGATCTGCGCGCTCCAGCGGTCCACCTTCTCCGGGTCGGTCACATCGACCTCGATCTCATCCGCCCCGCCCTCGCGGTTGAAGAAGCTCTGCGCCTCGGCAAAGGGCATGTAGACCCGGGTCTTGTCGATGTCCCAGCGCCCGGCGGTAAACACATAGACCACCTCATAGGCATTCACCCGCGGGCTGGTGCCAAAGGCGGTCTTGACCCCGTTGGGCGACATCAGGAGCACCTTGTCGCCGACCATCACCCCGAGCTCGCGCGCGAGCTCCGAGCCCATGGCAATGCCCTCGCCAAAGCGGTCGATATCGCCATAGCCGGTCTTCGGATCGGCCACCCGCGGGATCGTCTTCAGGTCGGCCTCGCTGATGCCATAGACCTCCGCCACATTGGAGCGGTCGTTGTTCGTCACCATCACCTGGCCGCGCACGAGGGGCGCCGTCCGCGTCACCCCCGGCACCGCGCGGATCCGCGCCGCGCGCTCGCTGTAATCGCGCATCAGGGGCGAGAAGATCCCCGATCCCGGCACCACCTCCTGCGGCGCGGAATAGACCGTCACATGGGCGTTGGAGCCGAGGATCGTATCCACGAATTCGGCGCGGAACCCGGCCCGGACCGCCAGCGTGATGATCAGCGCCGCCACCCCGAGCATGATCCCGATCAGGCTGATCCAGGTCATGACCGAGACGCCGCCCTCGGCGCGCCGCGCGCGCAGGTAGCGCCAGGCGATCATGAATTCGAAAGGTGCAAAGGGCGCGGTGCGTGCGGCCATGACAGGCTCCTGAAAGTCGGCGCAAGCTGGCCTGCGCAGGGCCCGGGGTCAAGGCCCCGGCCTTCACGTATCGGTGCAGGCCTGGATCGGTGCGGGTGCTTCGCGCTCAGGCGGTGCGGCGGAACGGGCGCAAAGCCAGCGCAGCCAGCCCCCGCAGCCCGCCCCAGCCCAGCAGGAAGCCGATCGCGGCGCAGATCAGCCCATCGGGCGTGACCGGCACTGCGGGGCGGAAATCGGCCCAGGTCGCGGCCAGCGTCTCGCCATCACGAAACCGCTGCGGCAGCGCCAGCCGCTCCAGCGGCCCCGCCGCGCGCAGCAGCGCATAATCCGCCTGCGCATGCTCCGCGCGTGTGATCACGCCGCGCATATCGCCCTGATGTGCCTCGAGAAACCCGGTGCCCGCAATCTGGCCCAGGGCCTGCTCGCGGCTGAGCCCGGCCTGCGTGGCGGAGGCGTCGAACGCCGCCACCACTTTCGCCAAAGCCTCCGCCTGCCCGCCCAGACGCTGCAGATATTGCTGCGAGAATTCCGGGAACTGCGAGATGACCACGCCCCCCGCCAGCCCCGCAATCAGCGACAGCACCCGCAGCATCACAGCCCCGCGTAGATCTGCGTGATCTTCGCCACGGCGGCCTCGGCGGTCATTTCCTCGCTCTCGCCGCTGCGGCGCGAGGTCAGCTCCACCACGTTGCGCGCGAGGCCCCGCGGGCCCACGGTGATCCGCCACGGCAGGCCGATCAGGTCCATGGTGGCGAATTTCGCCCCCGCCCGCTCGTCGCGGTCGTCATAGAGCGGATCGAGCCCCGCCGCGCGCAGCGCGCCATAAAGCGCCTCGCAGGCGGTATCCGTCGCCGCATCGCCCTGCTTGAGGTTGACGATGCCCACATGGAACGGGGTCACGCCCTCGGGCCAGATGATCCCGTTGTCGTCGTGGTTGGCCTCAATGAGCGCCCCCACGAGGCGGCTCACGCCGATCCCGTGCGAGCCCATCTCCACCGGCACGCGGTTGCCCTCCGGGGTGACGACGGTGGCGCCCATCGCCTCGGAATATTTGGTGCCGAAGTAGAAGATCTGGCCCACTTCGATGCCCCGGTCCACCCGGCGGCGCTCCTCCGGGATCTGCTCGAAGAGTGCGGCGTCGTGGGTCTCGTCGGTGCGGGCATAAAGCGTGGTGAACTCCTTGCAGATCCCCGCCACTTCCGCGCGGTTGTCGAAATCCACCGCCCGGTTGCCGAGCTTCAGATCCGTCACCGCCGCATCATAGAACACCTCGGATTCGCCGGTTTTCGCCAGCACCAGGAATTCATGCGTATCGTCGCCGCCGATCGGGCCGCTGTCGGCGCGCATCGGAATCGCGGTCAGGCCCATGCGCTCATAGGTGCGCAGGTAGCTCACCATGTGGCGGTTGTAGGCATGCAGCGCGTCTTCGCGGGTCAGGTCGAAGTTGTAGCCGTCCTTCATGTAGAATTCACGCCCGCGCATCACGCCGAAGCGCGGGCGCACCTCGTCGCGGAACTTCCACTGGATGTGATAGAGCGTCAGCGGCAGGTCCTTGTAGCTGCTCACATGGGCGCGGAAGATGTCGGTGATCATCTCCTCGTTGGTGGGCCCATAGAGCATCTCGCGCTCGTGCCGGTCCTTGAAGCGCAGCATTTCCGGGCCATAGGCATCGTAGCGGCCGGATTCGCGCCACAGGTCCGCGGGCTGCAGCGTCGGCATCAGCAGCGGAATATGCCCCGCGCGCGCCTGCTCCTCATGCACGATCTGCTCGATGCGCTTGAGCACCTTGAAGCCCAGCGGCAGCCAGGAATAGATCCCCGCCGCCTGCTGCTTGATCATGCCGGCACGCAGCATCAGCCGGTGCGAGGCAATCTGCGCATCGGCGGGGTTTTCCTTGAGAACGGGGAGGAAGTAGCGGGAAAGGCGCATGTCCGGGTCCGGTATCAGGTTTCGGGTCGCGATCTGGCCTAGAGGAAAGCCGCGCGCGGGGCAAGCGCCGCTTGACGCCCCGGCGCCGATCCCTGCCCGCGTGCAGCCCCGGGCCTGCGCCAGAACGCCGGAGCCACATCCTCCCCCGGGGCCGATGATGCCGCCCCGGAGCAGCGACCCCGCTCCTCCCAACGTCACCATCGCCCCCGGCCCTGCCCGCTGCGCCTTCCCCAGATCTGCGCGCACAGGCGGCGGCCCGAACAGCGCCGCTGAGAAAGCGCATCTCTCCTCCGCCTGCGGGCCGCCCCCCTGCCGGCGCAGGCGCCAGCCCTTCCCCCTTGCCCTCCCCGCGCCCGCGCGGCACCTTGGCGCCACCCTATGGAGGCTGCCATGACCGAGTTCCCCGTCCCCGCCCTGCCACAGATCCCAGTTCAGGGCGGCGGCTCCTACCCTGTGCGCCGGATCTTCTGCGTCGGGCGCAACTATGCCGCCCACGCCGCCGAAATGGGCGCCGCGGTGGACCGCGAAGCGCCGTTCTACTTCACCAAATCGCCCTTCGCCGTGGTGCTTTCCGGCGCCAGCGTGCCCTATGCGCCGGGCACACAGAACCTGCACCACGAGATGGAGCTCGCCCTCGCTCTCGGAGCGCCGCTGTTCCGCGCCACGCCCACCGCCGCCGAAGCCGCAATCTGGGCTGCGGGCTGCGCGCTCGACATGACCCGGCGCGACCTGCAGAATGTGTTCAAGGACAAGCGCCTGTCCTGGGATCTCGGCAAGGATTTCGAGAATTCCGCCGTATTCGCCCCGCTCACCCGGGGCTTCCGCGTCGGCCATCAGCGGATCCAGCTTTCGGTCAACGGCACCCTGCGCCAGGACAGCCACCTCGACGACATGATCTGGCCGGTGGGCGAGCTGCTCGCGCATCTGTCGCAATACTACCACCTCGGCCCGGGCGATCTCGTGCTCACCGGCACGCCCGCGGGCGTGGGCCCCGTGGTGGCGGGCGACGAGATCACCGGCGGCATCGACGGGCTCGCGCCGATTTCGCTCCGCATCGCGGCGGCGGAATAGCCCCGCCCCGGCATTCACCCACGTGCGGCAGCCGGGGTGGAAAGCGCTGCATCCCCTTCACGGGGAGCGTTCCCACACGCGCGTGGCGGCCGGGGTGGCAGGCCCTGCGGCCGCCACGCAGCCCGCCCCCTGGCACGCCTCCGCCTCTGGCACACCCCACGCGCAAAAACCCGGCCGGATGCGGCGGCGCAAAAGAAAACGCGGGGCCGATGGCCCCGCGTCCGATCCGTCACCGATCCGGAAGGATCAGGCTTCGCTTTCCGCAGCCTCGGCCGAAACCAGGCCCGACGGCGCCGCGATATTCGCGATCACGAAGTTGCGCTCGATGGTCGGCTTCACGCCTTCCGGCAGCACCACGTCGTTGATGTGGATCACATCGCCGATCTGCTTGCCGGTCAGGTCCACGGTGATGTGGTCCGGGATGTCGCTCGCCAGCACTTCCAGCTCGACTTCCGGACGCACGATCGTCAGCGTGCCGCCACGCTTCAGGCCCGGCGAGGCTTCCTGGTTGTCGAAGTTCACATGGATGAACAGGTTGATGCGCGAGGCGCGGTGCGTCCGCATGAAGTCGATATGCGTCGGCAGGTCCTTGACCACGTCCTTCTGCACGCCGCGGCAGATCACGCGCACGTCGTCCTGGCCTTCAACCTTCAGGTTGAACAGGGTGGACATGAAGCGGCCCTTGCGCAGGCGGGTCAGCAGCTTGTTGTAGTCAAAGTTCAGAGCCACCGGCTCCTTGCCGTCACCGTAGACGATGCCGGGCACGAGACCCTGACGACGTGCTGCGCGAGCGGCCCCCTTGCCCGTCCCCGTGCGCACGACGGCTTCGAGAGTTTCGATCTCTTTTGCCATTTGCGAATTCCTTCAGTTGGCGTTCCGGGCCTCCTCCAAGGGTGCAGGCCCACGAGCGCGTGGCCGTAAGGGCAAAACCGGAATTTTGCAAGCCCCAATCGCACAGGCCCACCGCACAGGCCCAATCGCGCAGCACCGCTGTAACAAAGCTGGCGCAGGATCGCCACCTGCCGGTTTGCCCCGCCCCCGCGGCCGTGCTAGCCGGAGCCGGACCAGAGGAGACGGACATGAGTTTGCGACAGGCCGCGGCAGCAAGCCGCAGCACCGCCCCGGGGCTGGGCGCCATCGGCATCTTCTGGGGCAGCTTCGCCGCCATGGTCCCGGCCTACAAGCTGCGCGCCGATGTCAGCGATGCGCAGATGGGCACGGCGCTGATCTGTACCGCGGTGGGCGGCATGGCGGCCATGGCAATGGCGCCGCGGCTGCGCCGCTGGCTCGGCGCGCGCACATTGCCGGTCTCGGCCGGGCTTCTGGCGCTGGCAGCCTTCCTGCCGGTGGGCATCCACTCCGCCGCAAGCATGGCGGTGGTCCTGGTGCTGATGGGCGCCGCCATGTCCAGCCTCGACATCGCCGTGAACGTGCGCGTCTCGGAAACGGAATCGCGCACCGGCCTGCCGCTGATGAACTTCAACCACGCGATGTTCTCCTTCGGATTTGCGGTCGCTGCGCTCGCGGTGGGGCTGGCGCGGCGCGCGGGCCTCGGCCCCGAGCAGATCCAGCCCGCGGTCGGGCTCGCCCTGCTGGCCATGGCCCCGCTCACCTGGGAGCGAAGCGTTCCCGCCGCGCCCGGCGCCGGCGGCCCCGCGGCCCGCACGCCCTGGCCCGCCGTGCTGCCCGCGGCCGCGATCCTGTTTGCGGCCTTCGTCACAGAAAACGCCACCGAGGCCTGGTCGGCGCTGCATATCGAGCGCTCGCTTGGCGGGCGCCCCGGCGAAGGCGCCCTCGGCCCGGCGACGATGGGCCTCACCATGGGCCTCGGCCGCATGGCCGGGCAGATGCTGGCGCTGCGGCTCGGCGAGGCGCGGCTGGTCGCGGGCTCGGCGCTGCTCGCGGCCGTGGGCGCGCTGCTCATCGCGGCCGCCCCCGTGCAATGGCTCGCGGTGACCGGGGTCGCTGTCGTCGGCGCCGGGATCGCGGTGCTGGTGCCTTCGGCGAATTCGCTGCTCGGGCGCCGCGTCGCGCCCGAACAGCTCGCCATCGCCATCGCGCGGGCCTGGATGATCGGCTTCACCGGCTTCTTCATCGGCCCGGTGGCGATGGGGCTCATGGCCGAAACCATGGGCCTGCGGCTCGCCTTCGCGGCCATCGCCCTGGTGGTGCTGACGATCCTCGTCTCGCTGCGCGGGTTGCGACGGCATCCCTAGCAGGCCGCTGAGAAAGTCTCGGGTCCGGAACGGCTTTCTGTCATCGCGTTTTGCGACGGATTGGCTCGGGCGCCCAGGGCAAAGGGATGGCAGCCCTCAGCCTCTGCTCTTCGTCACACCATGAGGCGCCTTGGCAGTGATGCGAGGGGGTTGGCTGCCATGGTGAGGATGAAGCGGGACCGCACGCGTTCCATGCCGCGCCAGATGGCCTGGGCCACGCCACCGACGGTCTTGGCCCATCCGACTGCCTCATCGATCCATTTGCAGGGCCTGATCGACAGGGCGTAGCCCTCGTGCCGGCTGGTGCGCCCATCAATGGCGGACTGCCGCGCCTTTCGGGCGACATGCGGGGGGCGCAGGCCCTGCGCATCTCTGCCACAAGGTCGGCGCTGTCGAAGCCCTTGCCGGCCCCAACCGTCAACCGCCTGATCGCGCCAGCAGAGAGGCATCGATCATGTCGATGGCGGCACGTCGCTCAGCACGACCATCGGCCCGCGTGAGGTCACCCTGCACGATCAAGCCGGACCTGTTCTCCATCGGCGCATGACCGATAAGGCAAAGCATGGCGCCCGTGCCCGGGGGTTTCCTGCAAAGCCAGGCATCCGGATCGTGGTGGAGGCATGGGGGGCGTTGGACCGCTTCTCGCCCCGCAAGTCGGCCTCGGCATTGCGGCTCTGGCGGTGGGGGACGGTGTCGGGTTCGGACAGGCGGGCCGGATCGTCGTCGGGCGGCGGGAACTCCGCCTTTGGCTGGAAGCTCTTCATCGAAGCCCAGGCTTTCGCCAGCGTGCCATCGACCGAGAAGTGGTCGTCCGACAGAAACGGCGCGATCGAGGGCCGCCCAAAGTCGGTGTAGAGAGCCGCGCACTCGCCATCCAGGCTGACCAACGCATCATTCACGATCTGCCGGATCTTGCGCAGGGGATGCCGGGCCGAGATCCGCGCCGCGAGGTCCACATAGCTGAAAAGCGATCCGCTCGCCTCGTCCGTCCCGCGCATGATCACCAGTACCTTTGCCGTCCTGACGGTGAAGAATGTTCTTAAACTACTGTCAAAACAGGCTATTTCAGAAGCGTAACAAAGGCCGCGGCCGGATGCCATAACGCAGATATGACCTGACGCGCGCGCCCGATCGCGATATGCTCGCGCCATGTCGGTTCTGGCTGCCCTTTTGCGTCTCTTCCTGGTCGTGGCTTTCGCGCTCGGTGTCGGCCTGCCCGCGGCACCCGCGCGCGCAGCCCCGCCTGAACCCCACGTCATGGCCCAGCACGCGGGCTGCGAGACCCGCCAGCCCATCGCCCCGGACGACCTCTGCCGCGCGCATTGCCTTGGCCTGAGCATGCTGCCTGCCACGGCCGCCCCCGCGCCCCATCGCACGCGCGCAGCCGCTCTGCCGGCCCTGCCCTATGCCGAAACCGCGCCCTCGCTCTGGCCCCTCCCCGAGCCGCATCCCCCCCGCCTCTGAGCCCCGAACAGACCGGCCTTCCGCCCATCCTCGTTCTGGAGCTCATCATGACCCTGATTTCCCGCCGCGGCTTTCTCGCCGCTTCCGCCGCTGCTGCGGCGTCTCTCACCCTGCCCGCCCGGGTACGCGCCGCGCCCGAGGGCTTCGCCCTCTCGGCCACCACCCGCGTGATCGAGGTGCAGGGCCGCGCCGCCACCGTGCTCGGCCTCACCAATGCGCAGGGTGGCCCCGGCCTCATCCTCGATCCCGGGCAGCGGTTCCGCACCGATCTGACCAACACGCTCGATACAGAAACGATCGTGCACTGGCACGGCCAGATCCCGCCCAATGCGCAGGACGGCGTGCCCAACACCAACCCGATGCTGAAGCCGGGCGAGACCCGCGCCTATGATTTCGCCGCGCGCCCTGGCACCTTCTGGATGCACAGCCACATCCCCGAACAGGAGATCGGCCTGCTGGCCGCGCCCCTGATCGTGCGCCGCTCCGAAGAGGCCGCGGCGGACCGGCAGGAGGTGGTGATGTTCCTGCATGATTTCAGCTTCCGCACGCCGCAGGAGGTGCTGGCCGAGGTCAGCGGCGGCACGGCAATGGACCACGGGGCGATGAACCATTCCGCGCCGCCGATGGCGGGGATGCCGCATATGGCCGAAATGCCCGGCATGGGCGGAATGGCGATGGATCTCAACGATTACGATTTCGATGCCTATCTCGCCAATGACCGAACCCTCGATGACCCGGAGGTGATTACGGTCGCCCGCGGTGGCCGGGTGCGGCTCAGGGTCATCAACGCCGCCGCGATGACCGCCTTCTGGATCGATACCGGCGCCGCGGCGGCGCGGCTCGTGGCGGTGGACGGCGAGCCGGTGCTGCCGCTCGCGGGGCGGCGCTTTTCAGTGGCCCCGGCGCAGCGGCTCGATCTCGAGATCGACCTGCCCGACGATGGCGCCGCGGCTCCGGTACTGGCGCTGCGCGAGGGCGCGCGCGAGCGTACCGGCATTATCCTCGCCCCGCCCGGCGCCACGGTGCCGAAGCTCGCGCCCCTGTCGGATGCAGCGCATCCGCCCGTCTCCGGCGACATGACGCAGGAGCTTTCCCTGCGCGCAGCGGCGCCGCTGCCCCCGCGGGCGCTGCAGAACGGCCAGATGGTGATGCTCGGCGGCGCGATGCAGCCCTATGTCTGGACGATCAACGGCCGGGTCTGGGAAGATCGCCTCCCCATCGCCGCCAGAAGCGGCGAGCGGGTGGAGCTGATGTTCCACAACATGTCGATGATGGCGCATCCGATGCACCTGCATGGCCATGTGTTTCAGGTGGTGGAGGTCAACGGCTCCCGGTTCGCAGGCGCGCTGCGCGACACGGTGCATGTGCCCGCGATGGGCAGCGTGACGATCGCCTTCGATGCGGGCGAGGCGGCGCCATGGATGCTGCACTGCCACCACATGGGCCACCTCGCAGCCGGGATGATGACCGAACTCGCGATCTCGGCCTGAGGCGCCGGGGGCGGCGCGCCCGCCCCCGGCCACCCGGCGCAGGCGGGTATCGCCCCCCCGCTGCATGCCTTCACGGCACGCCGCAGAAGCCCGCCCGCCCATTCCGCCTCGGCCCGCTGGCCAAGCGGAGCGCAGCACACGACCGCCCCACGGAGCCGCCTTCCTCCCGGGACGGATTCCGCAGACCGCAGCAGGCCGCCGCAAAACGCCGCACATGCAGCCCGTACCGGCCCCGCCCCCCGCACAATGCCTGCTCGCCGGAGGATGGCCCCCGCCCGGGAACAAGGTGCAAGGCGGCTCAGGCCGTCGCGAAGCCCGCAGCCGTCAGCGCCGCGGCCAGCGCCTCGCGCGGCGCCGAGGTCTTCACCTCGACCTTGCGCGAAGGCGGGTCGGCCTGCACCTCGGCCACCGGATCGACCGCGTGGATCGCCCGGGTCACGCCACGCGCACAGCCGCCGCAGGTCATGGTTTCGATGTGGAATTGCATGGGTCCCTCCTCTGGGGAATACGGATCATGCCATTCCAGATGGGGCTTCCCACCGTAGGAAGGTCAAGCCCCGCCCGGCGGCCACAGAAAATTCTCTGCGCCCCTTGACCTTCCCATGGCTGGAACCCCTATCTGGGAATGCGGACAGGATGACCAGAGGATGCCGCCATGACCAAACCCGCCTCCTTTCAGGACGCTTCGAGCGCGAAAGTCGTGCTCGATATCGAGGGCATGAGCTGTGCCTCCTGCGTAGCGCGGGTGGAAAAGGCGCTGAAGGCGGCCCCCGGGGTCGAGAGCGCCACCGTGAACCTCGCGACCGAGCGCGCCGAGGTGCTGGGCGCCGGGATCGACCGCGCCCGCCTGATCCAGGCGGTGGAGGCGATCGGCTACGAGGTGCGGCCGCAAACCACCGAGCTCGACATCGAGGGCATGACCTGCGCCTCCTGCGTGGGCCGGGTCGAGCGCGCGCTCAGTGCGGTGCCGGGCGTCAGCGCAGCCAGCGTCAATCTGGCGACGGAGCATGCCCAGGTCACCGGCACGGCCAGCACCGAGGCCCTGATCCGGGCCGTGGCCGCCGCGGGCTACGAGGCGCGCCTCGCAGGCACCGGCGCCACAGCCGACACCGCCGCGCGCAAGGCCGAAGAAGAAGCCGGGCTCCGGCGCAGGCTGGCGCTCGCCGCCGTGCTGACCCTGCCCGTCTTCATCATCGAGATGGGCGGGCACATGCTGCCGCCGGTCCATGACTTCGTGATGGCCACGCTCGGGCATCAGGCCAGCTGGCTGCTGCAGGCGGTGCTGACCACGGCGGTGATGGCCGGGCCCGGGCTGCAATTCTACCGCAAGGGCATCCCGGCCCTGGCCAAGGCCGCGCCCGACATGAACAGCCTCGTCGCCGTGGGCACGCTGGCGGCCTGGGGCTATTCGCTGGTCGCGACCTTCGCGCCCGGCCTGCTGCCGCCCGGCACGGTGAACGTGTATTACGAAGCCGCCGCCGTCATCGTCACGCTGATCCTGTTCGGGCGCTGGATGGAGGCGCGTGCGAAGGGGCGCACTTCTCAGGCGATCCAGCGGCTCGTCGGCCTGCAGCCGCGCACGGCGCGGGTGCAGCGCGACGGCACGGTGCGCGAAATCCCGGTGGCCGAGCTGCGCGCGGGCGCGTTGATCGAGCTGCGCCCGGGCGAACGGGTGCCCACCGATGGCACCGTGACCGAAGGCACGAGCTGGATCGACGAAAGCATGATCACCGGCGAGCCGCTGCCGGTGGAGAAGCGCACGGGCAGCCCCGTCACCGGCGGCACGGTGAACCAGACCGGCGCGCTCACTTTCCGCGCCACCGCCGTGGGCCAGGCGACGATGCTCGCCCAGATCATCCGCATGGTCGAGGAGGCGCAAGGCGGCAAGCTGCCGATCCAGGGGCTGGTGGACCGGGTGACGCTGTGGTTCGTGCCCGCGGTGATGGGGCTCGCGCTGCTCACCTTCCTCGCCTGGCTGATCTTCGGCCCGAGCCCGGCGCTGACCTTCGCGCTGGTCAATGGCGTCGCGGTGCTGATCATCGCCTGCCCCTGCGCGATGGGCCTCGCAACGCCCACCTCGATCATGGTGGGCACCGGGCGCGGCGCGGAGCTGGGCATCCTGTTCCGGCGCGGCGAGGCCCTGCAAAGCCTGCAGGAGGTGAAGGTCGTAGCCCTCGACAAGACCGGCACCCTGACCGAGGGCAAACCGCAGCTGACCGACCTGACCCCCGCCCCGGGGTTCGACCGCGCCACCGTTCTGGCCGCGGTGGCGGCGGTGGAGGCGAAATCCGAGCATCCCATCGCCCGCGCGCTGGTGCAGGCGGCCGAAGGGCTCGCCCTGCCGCAGATCCGCGATTTCGCCTCGCATTCCGGGCACGGCGTTTCGGCGCAAAGCGACGCCGGGCGCATCGCGGTGGGCGCAGACCGGTTCATGGCCAGCCTCGGGCTCGATATCGGGGCGCTCGGCGCGGCGGCCCAGACCCTGGCCGAAGCGGGCAAGACCCCGCTCTATGCCGCGATCGGCGACAAGGTCGCCGCGGTGCTCGCTGTAGCCGATCCGGTGAAAGCCACCACCCCCGAGGCGATCCGCGCCCTGCATGCGCTCGGCCTGAAAGTCGCGATGATCACCGGCGACAATGCCCGCACCGCGCAGGCCATCGCCCGCCAGCTCGGCATAGACGAGGTCGTGGCCGAGGTGCTGCCGGAGGGCAAGGTCGCCGCCATCGCGCGCCTGAAGGCGGCCGGAGGCCTCGCCTTCGTCGGCGACGGGATCAACGATGCCCCGGCGCTGGCCGCGGCGGATGTGGGCATCGCCGTCGGCACCGGCACCGATGTCGCAATCGAGGCGGCGGATGTGGTGCTGATGTCGGGGCGGCTCACGGCAGTGCCCGCCGCCATCGCGCTCTCGCGCGCCACCATGGCCAATATCCGGCAGAACCTGTTCTGGGCCTTCGCCTACAATACCGCGCTCATTCCGCTCGCCGCCGGCGTGCTCTGGCCCGCCTTCGGCATCCTGCTGTCGCCGGTCTTTGCCGCCAGCGCAATGGCGATGTCCTCGGTCTTCGTGCTGGGCAATGCGCTGCGGCTGAAACGCTTCGCCCCGCAGACAGGAGCCGCGTGATGAACATCGGCGAAGCCGCCCGCGCCTCCGGCGTCTCGGCCAAGATGATCCGCTATTATGAATCCGTCGGGCTGATCCCGGCTGCAGCGCGCAGCGAGGCGGGCTACCGCAGCTATGGCCCGCGCGAAGTGCAGAGCCTGCGCTTCGTGCGCCGCGCCCGCGATCTGGGCTTTCCCGTCGCCACCATCGCGGAGCTGCTCGCCCTCTGGAGCGATCAGGAGCGCCACAGCGCCGATGTGAAGGCGCTCGCGCTCGAACATGTCGCGGCGCTGGAGCGCAAGATCGCGGAAATGCAGGCCATGGCGGGCACCCTGCGCCACCTGGCCGATGCCTGCTCCGGCAGCGACCGGCCCGATTGCCCGATCCTCGAAGATCTCGGCGGCAGCCCCGGCGCGGCCTGCCACACATCATAGGCGCCCGCGGGCGGCGCTGGCCTCCCGTGCGGCCGCCAGACGCGCCGGGCATCGGCTCCGCGATGCCTGCCAGGCATCATCCTGCCCCCAGCAAAATGGGCCACCCCGCCCCTTCCCGCCGCTCCGCAGGCAGGTCGCGGGCGGTCTTCCACATGGCCTAGCAAGCCCTCACGCCAGCAAAAGCGCGCCCTGCGCCCCGCATCCCCCCTGTGCGGCGCGCGGGCTGCGCCGCTCAGGCATATGTGTCGAAGAACCCGTTCGGAATCAGCAGGTTCTCGCGGCGGAGCGCCTTCACATCGCGCTCGCCACACAGCGCCATGGACACGTCGAGCTCCTTGCGCAGGATCTCCAGCGCGGTCTCCACGCCCTCCTGCCCCATCGCGCCGAGGCCATGGATATAGGCCCGGCCGATCATCGTGCCCGTCGCGCCCAGCGCCAGCGCCTTCAGAATATCCTGCCCGGAGCGGATCCCGCTGTCGAGCCAGACTTCGGTCTTGCCGCCCACCGCCTCCACGATCGAGGGCAGCATGCGGATCGAGGACAGCGCCCCATCGAGCTGCCGCCCGCCATGGTTCGACACGATGATCGCATCCGCGCCGAAATCGGCCGCCATGCGCGCGTCCTCGGCATCGAGGATACCCTTCAGGATGAACTTGCCGCCCCACTGGTCGCGGATCCGCGCCACCTTGGCCCAGTCCAGCTGCGGGTCGAACTGCTCGCTGGTCCAGGTCACCAGCGAGGAGGCATCGCCCACGCCCTTGGCATGGCCGACGATATTGCCGAAAAACCGCCGCGGGGTCTGCAGCATCTCCAGCCCCCATTGCACCTTGGTGGCCATGTTCACGATATTGGGCAGCGTCAGCCGCGGCGGCGCCGAAAGCCCGTTCTTCAGGTCCTTGTGCCGCTGCCCGAGGATCTGCAGATCCAGCGTCAGCACCAGCGCCGAGCATTGCGCCCGCCGCGCGCGCTCGATGATGTTGTCGACGAAGTCCTCGTCGCGCATCACATAGAGCTGGAACCAGAACGGCTCCGGCGAGGCCGCATGCACATCCTCGAGCGAACAGATCGACATGGTCGAGAGCGTATAAGGCACCCCGATCTTCGCCGCCGCCCGCGCCGCCTTGATCTCGCCATCGGCGCGCTGCATGCCCGTCATACCCACCGGGCTGAGCCCGACCGGCATCGACACCTTGCGCCCGAGCATCGTCGTCTCCGTGGTGCGGCCGGACATGTCCACCGCCACTTTCTGCCGGAGCCGGATCTGTGCGAAATCGGAGGTATTCTCGCGGAAGGTCTGCTCGGTATAGGACCCGCTCTCGCAATAATCATAGAACATCTTCGGGGTCCGCTTGCGGTGCAGATCCTTCAGATCCTGGATACAGGTGATGACGGGCATGACAGACCTCCGGTTCCGATCCGACCGGGGTACGCCGCAGCCGGGCCCAAGTCAACGCGCGCGTGGCGGCGGGCCGCTGAGGCTGAATATGGCTGGTCTTTGCACCAGCCCAAATCAACGCAGGCGGCAAAGCGTCCCGCGCGGCCCCAAAGCCGCGCTCTGTGGGCGCAGCTTGCTCCACGGGCCGCAGGCGAAAAGAGGGCGCCCGCAGGAGAAGGTCCGCCAGCAGCGCCGCGGCCGCCCGGGTGGCGCGCGAGAGCCCGGGCAAGGGCGGCGCGACCCTCGGGCCATGGTCATCGGCGCCTCAGGGACAGCCCTTCACAAAGGATGCGTCGCCCTGGCTCCCGCATGCGGATCAGCGCAGGCAAGAGCCCGGCGTCAGCATGGAGCGATGAAACGCCGCTTCACCGGCGCCACCGCAATGAAGCCCTGCTTCATTGGCTCCCTGCACAGCCAGACGGACCCTGAGACCGGGCATTCGGACCAGCAGCCCGCCACAGCGCACAGAACTCAGGCGGCGTGGGCGCCGCCTGCCAGCGCCGCCACGCGCGAGAGCACCTCGGCTACCGGGCGGCCCTCGCCGATCAGCTTCACGATGGCCGAGCCCACGACGCAGCCATCCGCCACCCCGGCGATGGTCTGCGCGGCCTCGGGGGTGTTGATGCCGAAGCCCACCACCACCGGCAGATCGGTCGCGGCCTTGATGCGCGCGACCTCGGGGCCGACATCGCCCGCCTGCGCGGCCTGGCTGCCGGTGATCCCGGTGACGGAGACGTAATAGACGAAGCCCGAGGTATTGCGCAGCACCACCGGCAGGCGCTTGTCGTCCGTCGTGGGCGTGGCGAGGCGGATGAAGTTGATCCCGGCCGCCTGCGCGGGCAGGCACAGCTCGCTGTCCTCCTCGGGCGGCAGATCGACCACGATCAGCCCGTCGATCCCGGCCGCCACGGCATCGGTGAGGAAACGCTCCACCCCGCGGCTGTAGATCGGGTTGTAATAGCCCATCATCACCACCGGGGTGGTCTGGTCGGTCTCGCGGAAGGCCGCGACCATCTCGAGCGTCTTCTGCAGGGTCTGGCCGCCCTCCAGCGCGCGCTGGCCGGCATGCTGGATCGTGGGGCCATCGGCCATCGGATCGGTGAAGGGCATCCCCAGCTCGATCACATCGACCCCGGCGGCGGGCATGCCCTTCATCACCGCGAGCGACGTCTCCACATCCGGATCGCCGGCCATCAGGTAGGCCACGAAAGCCTTCTTTCCCTCCGCCTTCAGCGCGGCGAATTTCGCGTCGATCCGGGTCATGGTCGTATCCTCTCTGTTGGCGCCCGGTTTGCGGCATCGCAGAGGGGAAATCAATGGCCGATACGCGCCGATGGCGCGGCCCTCAGCCCGCCTTCATCGGCCCCGACAGCATCCAATGCGTGCCGAACCGGTCGCGCAGCATGCCGAAGCCGGTGGCCCAGAAGGTCTCGGCGAAGGGCATGATCTCCTGCCCGCCCTCGCGCAGCGCATCGAAGGCCGCGTGGGCGGCGGCATCGGTCGGGAAATCGAGGTGGACCGAGACCGCCTGCTGCCGCTCACCCTCCATCCCCGGCGGGAAATCCGAGGCGAACAGCATGCCGTCGCGCAGCCGGAAGCTGCCGTGCATGATCAGCTGCCCGGCGCCCGCGCCACCGAAGCCGCCATCGGGCACGTCGTCATAGGTCATGAGCGTCAGTTCGGTGCCGCCGAGGACCCGGCAATAGGTCGTCAGCGCCTCGGCGCAGCAGCCCTGGAAGTGCATATAGGGTGTGAACATGATGGATCCTCCTTGCGCCACAGAGATAGCGCACCGGGCGGCAGCGGAAAGCCTTTGCTTGCGCGCCGGCGGGCTTGTGCCTATGTAGCGGCCGAGTTTTCCGCGAGGTGAGAGACATGGGCTTCAAGATGGGGATCGTCGGCCTGCCCAACGTGGGCAAATCGACGCTGTTCAACGCGCTGACGAAGACCGCCGCCGCCCAGGCCGCGAACTTCCCTTTCTGCACGATCGAGCCGAATGTGGGCGAGGTCGCGGTGCCCGATCCGCGGCTCGATACGCTGGCGGCGATTGCGGGCTCGAAGCAGATCATCCCGACGCGGATGACCTTCGTCGATATCGCGGGCCTGGTGAAGGGCGCCTCCAAGGGCGAGGGCCTGGGCAACCAGTTCCTGGCCAATATCCGCGAGACCGATGCCATCGCCCATGTGCTGCGCTGCTTCGAGGACGGCGACATCACCCATGTGGAGGGCCGGATCGACCCGGTGGCCGATGCCGAGACGATCGAGACCGAGCTGATGATCGCGGATATGGAGTCGCTCGAGAAGCGGCTGCAGGGCATCCAGCGCAAGATCAAGGGCGGCGACAAGGACG
Source organism: Paenirhodobacter sp. (assembly GCF_041916475.1). Classification (GTDB taxonomy): domain Bacteria; phylum Pseudomonadota; class Alphaproteobacteria; order Rhodobacterales; family Rhodobacteraceae; genus Rhodobacter. The sequence goes on along the minus strand of NZ_JAYRZN010000002.1, from coordinate 53,867 downwards.
CGCTCGATCAGGAGCGGCTGATGAAGGCGGCGCTGGCGGCGCTGGAATCGGGCAAGCCCGCGCGCACGGTTCAGGTCTCCGAGGACGACCGCAAGCAATGGAGCATGCTGCAGCTGCTGACGGCGAAGCCGGTGCTGTATGTGTGCAACGTCGAGGAGGCATCGGCCGCGACCGGCAATTCCAAGACCGAGGCGGTGGCGAAGATGGCCGCCGAGCAACATGCCGGGATCGTGGTGATTTCCGCCAAGATCGAGGAGGAGATCAGCCAGCTCGACGCCGAGGAGGCGGTGATGTTCCTCGAGGAGCTGGGGCTGCACGAGGCGGGCCTCGACCGGCTGATCCGCGCGGGCTACGAGCTTCTGGGGCTCGAGACCTATTTCACCGTGGGCCCGAAGGAGGCCCGCGCCTGGACGATCCGCGAGGGCACACTGGCGCCGCAGGCCGCGGGCGTGATCCACGGCGATTTCGAGCGCGGCTTCATCCGCGCCGAGACCGTGGCCTATGAGGATTACGTCGCCCACAAGGGCGAGGCCGGCGCCAAGGAGGCGGGCAAGTTCCGCGTGGAAGGCAAGACCTACGAGGTCAAGGACGGCGACGTTCTGCATTTCCTGTTTAACGCCTGAGGGCGCCTGTTGCGCCGCCCCGGGCCACGGGCCATACAGGGGCGGCAGCATCCACAGGAGAACAGCATGGCTCCGAAATTCGGCACCAGCGGCCTGCGCGGCCTCGTGCTTGAACTGACCCCCGAGCTTGTCGCGGATTATACGCGCGCCTTCATTGCGGCCTGCCCGACCGGCGGCGCCGTGATGGTCGGGCGCGATTACCGCCCCTCCTCGCCCGAGATCGCGCAGGTGGTCCTGCGCACGGTGGCGGAATGCGGGCTCCGGGCGATAGACCTCGGCGCGCTGCCCACGCCCGCGCTGGCGCTGGCCTGCATTTCCGAAGGCTGCGGCGCGGTGATGGTGACGGGGAGCCACATCCCCGCAGACCGCAACGGGCTGAAATTCTATATCCCCGAAGGCGAGATCACCAAGGCCGACGAGACCGCGATCCTTGGCGCGCTCGGGGCGCCTGCGGGCCCGGGCGGCGGCACGCTGGAGGCCGATGCGGGGGCCGCGGGGCGCTATGGCGCGCGCTATGTGGCGGGCTTCGGGCCCGAGGCTTTGCGCGGCCTGCGGGTGGGCGTGTATGAGCACAGCTCGGTCGCGCGCGAGATCCTGGGCGAGGTGCTGGCCGGGCTCGGCGCCGATGTGGTGCGGCTCGCGCGCTCCGAAAGCTTTATCCCCGTGGATACCGAGGCGGTGGACCCGGAAACGCGGGCGCAATTCGCGCGCTGGTGCGCCGAGAACCGGCTGGATGCGCTGGTCTCGACCGATGGCGATGCCGACCGGCCGATGGTGACCGATGCCGCGGGCGAAGTGATCCCGGGCGACATTCTGGGCGCGCTGACGGCGCGGAGCCTGGGGGCGGAGGTGATCTGCACGCCGGTTTCATCGAACAGCATGATCGCGGGGATGGGCTTCGGGCGGATCGTGCTGACGCGGATCGGCTCGCCCTTCGTGATCGCGGCGATGGCGCAGGAGACGGGCGCCGTGGTGGGCTATGAGGCCAATGGCGGCTTCCTGCTGGGCTTCGAGGCGCAGGGGCCGGCAGGGCCGCTTGCGCCCCTGATGACGCGCGACTGCCTGCTGCCGATCCTGGCGCCGCTGGCAGCGGCGAAGGCCGCGGGGCTGCCGCTCGCGGGGCTGGTGGCGGCGCTGCCGCCGCGGTTCACCGCCGCGGACCGGCTGACCGAGATCCCGACCGAGCGGGCGGCGGAGCTGATTGCGGAGCTGAAGGACGCACCCGCGCGGCGCGATGCCTTCTTCGCGCCCGGCAAGGTGACCGAGGTGGACCTGACCGACGGGCTGCGGGCGCGGTTCGCCGATGGATCGGTGGTGCATCTGCGCGCCTCGGGCAATGCGCCGGAGTTCCGCTGCTATGTGGAGGCCGACAGCAAGGCCGCGGCGGCGGGGCTGCTTGCGGCCTATCTGGAAAAGCTGGCGGCGCGGCTGCGCTAGGGCGCGGCGCCCTTTGCGGGGCGCCCATCCGGGCGGGGCGGCGGGGCCCTTGAGGGCGCGCGGGGGACGCCCCCCGCGACCCCCGGCGGGAACGTCAGCCGATCTGGCCCGGGCCGGGCTCGGCCGTGATCGGGACGGCACGGGGCAGCGCCACGCCGGAGGTTTTCGCGCGTTTCATCTGCGCGAGCAGGCCCGCGATGCGATGCGCCGCCTCCTCCGGATCCAGGCCCCCGGGGCGGATATTCGAGATGCAGTTGCGGCGGCTGTCGGGGAGGCCCGGCTCCGGCGCCCAGGTGATATAGGCGCCGAGGCTATCGGCCGCAGAAAGGCCCGGGCGCTCGCCAATGAGCAGCACCACGGCATCGGCCCCCGCCGCCGCGCCAATTTCATCGCCCAGAGCGACCCGGGCGCGCTCGGCCAGAACCACGGAGGCGGGCGCGGCGCGCAGCGCCTGCAGCGCGTTCACCACCGTGGCGGCATGGGCATCCACCGCCGTGGCCGAGAGGCCATCGGCCACCACGATCACCAGATCGGATTTCGGCAGGCTCAGCACCGTGCCCGGCGCGAGCCTGCGCCCGAGATCGGGGCGGCGGATGTAGGCGGCACGGTCGGGTGCGGCGCTGCCGACTTCGGCGAGCGGCCAGGCGCTGAGGGCCGTGCGCAGCGCGGGCAGATCCATCGCGGACCACACCGCCTCGCGCGCGCGGGCATGATCCAGCGCGAAGGCGAGGGCCGCGCGCGTGGGCAGGCCGGAGCCGGAGCGGCCGAGCGCCACCCGCGCGGCCGTCATCGCGCGCAGGCGGGCACTGAGGGCGGTCACGGGAGCATCGCTCATTGCGCGGCCTCCAGGAGCGGCACGCCGCGCAGGCGGTCCACCAGGGCGCGGCCCTCGGCCATGCGCCCGGCCCCGTCCGTCACCCCCATGCGCTGGAGCCAATCGGCGAATTCGGGGGCCGGCGGGCGACCCAGCGTCTCGCGGGCGAAGACCGCGTCATGGGCGGAGAGGGTCTGATAGTTCAGCATGATGTCGTCGGCGCCGGGCACGGTGATGACGAAATTCACCCCCGCGGCCACGAGCGAGATCAGCAGGCTGTCCATATCCTCCTGATCGGCATCGGCGTGGTTGGTATAGCACACATCCACCCCCATCGGCAGGCCAAGCAGCTTGCCGCAGAAATGGTCCTCCAGACCGGCGCGGATGATCTGCTTGCCGTTGAACAGATATTCGGGGCCGATGAAGCCCACCACGGTATTCACCAGAAGCGGGCTGAAGGCGCGCGCCACGGCATAGGCGCGGGTCTCCATCGTCTGCTGGTCCATGCCGAAATGCGCATCGGCCGAGAGCGCGGCGCCCTGGCCGGTCTCGAAATACATCACGTTGGTGCCGATGGTGCCGCGCCCGAGCGAGAGCGCCGCCTCATGAGCTTCGCGCAGAACCTGAAGATCGACCCCGAAGCCCTTGTTTGCTTTCTGGGATCCGGCGACCGACTGAAACACCAGATCGACCGGCGCCCCCTGCGCCATCGCCTCGATCGCGACGGTGACATGGCCGAGGCAGCAGTGCTGGGTGGGGATCTCGAGCGCGCGGCGCAGCTCGTCGAGCAGGGTGACGATGCGGGTGTAATCCTCGACCGTATCGGTCGCCGGATTGACCCCGATCACGGCATCGCCCGTGCCCATCAGGAGCCCGTCCACCGCGGAGGCGAGGATGCCGCGGCTGTCGTCCGTCGGGTGGTTCGGCTGGTTGCGGGTGGAGAGCCGCCCGGCGAGCCCGAGCGTGTTGCGAAACTGCGTGACCACGCGCCGCTTTGCCGCCACCGCCACGAGGTCCTGCAGCCGCATGATCTTGCTCACTGCCGCGACCATTTCCGGCGTGAGCCCGGGGCTGAGCGCCGCAAGCTCCGCGGCCCCGGTTTCCGGGCGCAGCAGCCATTCGCGGAATTCGCCCACGGTCAGATGCGCCACCGGGGCGAAGGCCCGGGCATCGTGGCTGGAGAAGATCAGATCGGTGATCTCGTCGCCCGGCACATCCAGCACATCCTCCGCGAGGAAGGCTTTCAGCGGCAGATCCGCCAGCGCGATCTGCGCGGCCAGGCGCTCCACCGGCCCCTCCGCCGCCACGCCCGCGAGCTGGTCGCCCGAGCGCTCCGGCGTGGCCTTGGCGAGCAGCGCCTTCAGCGTGTCGAAGCTGTAGCGCGTCTGGCCGATGACCGTCGCATATGCCATGCGGATCTCCCTGTTGCAGTAATGGCCTACGGTTCGGCGGATCGGCCCGGGCTGTCAAGCACCGCGCCCCGGAATCGGGCGCGGGCCGCGCCGAATGATCAGTGCTTGGGCAGAGGCCCCCCTTGCGCGCGGCGCGGCGGGCGCGCATCTTGGGCCAGACAGGAGGACGGGCATGGCCGGTGGCTGGGCGCGCGACGGCGCGGTGAACGAACAGATCGACGCTTCGATCGAGGATGAGCTGAAGCGGCTGCAGGCGCGGCGCGCGCTGGTGGGCGAGAGCCTGCCGGAATGCGCCGAATGCGGCGAGGAGATCCCCGAGGCCCGGCGCACAGCGATACCCGGGGTGAAGCTCTGCATCGACTGCCAGAAGGCCCGTGACGGCCGGGCCCAGGCGCGCGGCGGCATCAACCGGCGCGGCTCCAAGGACAGCCAGTTGAAGTAGCCCGCCCGGGCGGCTAATCCGGGGCCAAAGAGGGAGGCCCCGATGCAGAAGGTGATTTTCGATACCGACCCCGGCGTGGACGATGCGCTCGCGCTCTATTACCTGCACCGGCATCCCGATGTGGAGCTGATCGGCATCACCACCGTGTTCGGTAATGCGCCGGTGGCGCTGACCGCGCGCAACGCGCTGTTCCTGAAGGAGGCCTGGGGGATCGATGCCCCGGTGGCGGCGGGGGCTGCGGGCCCCGTCGGCGCCGGCGGCACCGAGCATTGGCCGGTGCATATCCACGGCCATGACGGGCTTGGGAATATCGGTGTGCCCGAGCCCGCGGGCGCGCCCGATCCGCGCCCGGCGCATCAGCTGATCATCGATCTCGTGCGCGCCCATCCGGGCGAGGTGAGCCTCGTCGCCGTGGCGCGGATGACGAACCTGGCGCGCGCGCTCTATGAGGCGCCCGAAATCGCCGGGATGGTGCGCCAGGTGATCCTGATGGGAGGGGCCTTCGCGGTGCCCGGCAATATCACCCCGGCGGCGGAGGCCAATATCTTCGGCGATGCCACCGCGGCCGATGCGGTCTTTGCCGCGCCCTGGCCGGTGCTGGCGGTGGGGCTCGATGTGACGCGGCAGGTGGAAATGACCCGCGCCGAGATCGAGGAGCTGGGCGCAATCGGGCCGGATCTCGCGCTGCTGCGCGATCTGTCGCTGGATTATGTGGGCTTTTACGAGGCGCTCCGGCACCGCGGCATGGTGGTGCATGATTGCTGCGCCTGCGTGGCGCTCACGGATCCGGCGCTGTTCCGCACGCGCCCGGCGCGGGTGCGGGTGCTCACCGAGGGCATCGGCATCGGCATGACGGTGCCCGCGCCCGAGGAGATGGTGTTCCCGCCCACCGATTGGGATGAGGTGCCGGTTCAGGCCTATGCCGAGGGGATAGACGCGGGCGCGGTACTGCAGACCATCCGCCGGGTCATCACCGCCTGACCGCTGAGCCGCGCCCTCAAAGCAGGCGCCCGTCCCCAGGCAAGAGCCGGCACCCGCCAGCGGCATGGATGGCCGTGGCAGGATGCGGGCGCACGGCCGCCGCCGGGGGTCGCGGGGGGCGTCCCCCGCGCGCCCTCGGCCCCGCCAGCGCTCAGGGTCTGAGCGCCGCGCGGCGGGCGACACGGGCGCGGATCGCCTCCACATCCGTCTCCGGGGTCGCGGCAAAAAGCTGCTGCGTATAGGGGTGCTTCGGCCCTGCGAAGATCTCGTCGCGGCTGCCCTGCTCCACCACCTCGCCCTTGTGCATCACCATCACCTCATCGGCGATATAGCGGATCACCGAAAGGTCGTGGCTGATGAACACATAGGTCAGCCCGAATTCCTCCTGCAGGTCCGCAAGCAGGTTCAGCACCTGCGCCTGCACGGAAAGGTCCAGCGCCGAGACCGGCTCATCCAGCACCAGAAGCGCCGGGTTCAGCATCAGCGCCCGCGCGATGGCGATGCGCTGGCGCTGCCCGCCCGAGAACATATGCGGGTAGCGGTTGAAATGCTCGGGCCCGAGCCCGACCTTCACCAGCATCGCCTCCGCCCGCGCGCGCCGCTCCGCCGCGGGCAGCTTCGTGTTCAGAAGGAGCGGCTCCATCAGCACGTCGCCCACTTTCTGGCGCGGGTTCAGGCTGCCATAGGGGTTCTGGAACACCATCTGCACCTTGGCGCGCAGGGTATGGTCCGGGCGGCGGCGCGAGATGTCCACCTCCTGCCCGTCGATCTTCAGCACGCCGCCCGACTGATGGTCGATCAGCGCCACGATCCGCGCGAGCGTGGATTTGCCCGAGCCGGATTCGCCCACGATGGCGAGCGTCTTGCCCTTCTGCACCGCGAAGCTCGCGCCCTTCACCGCGCGCACCGTCTTCGCGCCGCCGAACATGCCGCCGGGGATGTAATAGTCCTGGGTCAGGCCGATGCCTTCGACGACCGCCGTCATTTCACGCCCTCCACCCCGAAGAAATCGGAGACCGTGGGCAGCCGGTCCCCGGTGGCGTTTTCCGGCAGCGCCGAGAGCAGCGCCCGGGTATAGGGATGCTTCGGCGCCTCGAACAGGCTCAGCACGTCGGCCTCCTCCATCTTGTGGCCCTTGTATTGCACGATCACCCGGTCCGCGGTCTCGGCGACCACGCCCATGTCGTGGGTAATCAGGATCAGCGCCATGCCGTGCTGCTCCTGCAGCGTCATCAGCAGATCGAGGATCTGCTTCTGGATTGTCACGTCGAGGGCGGTGGTGGGCTCGTCCGCGATCAGCAGCCGCGGGTTGGAGGCGATCGCCATCGCGATCATCACCCGCTGGCACTGCCCGCCCGACATCTGGTGCGGATAGGAGTGGATCTTGGTCTCCGGCTCGGGGATGCCCACGGCACGGAACAGCTCCACCGCGCGGGCGCGCGCGGCGCGGCGCGAGAGGCCCAGGTTCAGCCGCAGCACTTCCTCGATCTGGAAGCCCACGGTGAAGGCCGGGTTCAGCGAAGCGATCGGCTCCTGGAAGATCATGGTGATCTCGCGCCCGATCAGGCGGCGGCGGTCCGCCGCGCTCAGATGCAGCAGGTCCTGGCCGTCGAAGGTCATTTCATCGGCCGTGACCGTGGCGGTATCGGGCAGAAGCCCCATGACCGCGAGCATCGACACCGATTTGCCGGAGCCGGATTCGCCCACGATCGCCAGCACCTCGCGCGCATCGACGGAGACGTCGATGCCGTCGACGGCGGTGAAGCTGCCCGCGGCGGTGGCGAAGCGGACGGTGAGGTTGCGGATGTTCAGCAGTGCCATCGCCTCAGCCCTTCTTCAGTTTGGGGTCGAGCGCGTCGCGCAGACCGTCGCCCATCAGGTTGATCGCCAGCACCGAGACGAGAATCGCGAGGCCCGGGAACGTGACCACCCACCAGGCACGCAGGATGAACTCGCGCGCTTCGGCGAGCATCGTGCCCCATTCCGAGGCGGGCGGCTGCGCGCCCATGCCGAGGAAGCCGAGCGCGGCCGCATCCAGCACTGCCGAGGAGAAGCTCAGCGTCGCCTGCACGATCAGCGGCGCGAGGCAGTTCGGCAATATGGTGCGGAACATCAGCCGCATGTTCCCTGCCCCCGCCACCCGCGCCGCGGTGACATATTCGCGCGCCTTCTCGCCCATCACCGCGGCGCGGGTCAGGCGGGCGAAATGCGGCTGGTAGACGATGGCGATGGCGATCATCGCATTCAGCAGCCCCGGCCCCAGGATGGCCACCAGCACCAGCGCCAGCAGGAGCGACGGGAAGGCAAGCACCACATCCATCACCCGCATGATCACGGTATCGACCCAGCCGCCGAAGAAGCCCGCGACCGTACCGATCAGGATGCCGCCCACCAGCGCGATGGAGACGACGACGATGCCGATGAAGAGCGAATATTGCGCGCCATAGATCAGCCGCGAGAGCATGTCGCGCCCGACGGCATCGGTGCCGAGCAGATAGGCGCTGCGCCCGCCCTCCTGCCACACCGGCGGCACCAGGAGCGCATCGCGGTATTGCATGGTCGGATCATGCGGCGCCAGCAGCGGCGCCAGCACCGCGGCCAGCACCAGCAGGATGAACACGCACAGCCCGGCGACGGCGCCGCGGTTCTGCCGGAAGTGATACCAGAAATCCGTGAGCATCCGCCGCCGGATCGCCGCATCGGAAAGCTTGACAGCGGTGTCGGTCATTTGTGGCGGATCCTCGGGTTGATGAGACCATAGGTCAGGTCGACGAGCAGGTTCACGATCATCACGATGGCGGCGATGAGCAGCAGCCCCGACTGCACCACCGGGTAATCGCGCCGGGCGATGGAATCGATCATCCATTTGCCGATGCCGGGCCAGGAGAAGATCGTCTCGGTGAGGATCGCGCCTGCGAGCAGCACGCCGACCTGCAACCCGATCGTGGTGATCACCGGGATCATCGCATTGCGCAGCGCATGGACCATGACCACCCGCGCATAGGGCATGCCCTTGGCCTTGGCGGTGCGCACATAGTCCTCGCCCATCACCTCGAGCATGGCCGAGCGGGTCTGGCGCGCGATGACGGCGAGCGGGATCGTGGCCAGCACGACCGAGGGCAGGATCAGGTGCGCGGCCGCGGAGGCGAAGGCGCCCTTCTGCCCGGAGAGCAGGCTGTCGATCAGCATGAAGCCGGTGACCTGCGGGAAGAAGAACATCAGGCTGATCCGGCCCGAGACCGGGGTCCATTGCAGGATGCCCGAGAAGAAGATGATGAGCAGCAGCCCCCACCAGAAGATCGGCATGGAGAAGCCGACCAGCGCCGCGGTCATGGAGACCTGATCGAACCAGGAGCCGCGCTTGATCGCCGCGAGCACGCCCACCGGCACGCCGATCACGGTGGCGAGGATGATCGCCACCACCGAGAGCTCCACCGTGGCCGGGAACAGCTGCAGGAACTCCGCCAGCACGGGCTTCTTCGTCACCAGCGAATTGCCCAGATCGCCATGGAACAGGCGGCCCAGGAAATCGAGATATTGCGCCCAGATCGGCCGGTCGAAGCCGAACTGGCGGGCGACCTCGGCATGGCGCTCGGGGCTGAGCCCGCGTTCGCCCGCCATCAGCAGGACAGGATCGCCTGGCAGCACCCGGACGAAGCCGAAGGCCACGATGGTGATACCGAGGAAGGTCGGCACCAGATAGGCGAGCTTGGTGAGAAGAAATCGTATCATGGGGATGATCCTTAACGGGCGCGCAGGGGGAGGCCCCCGCGCGCCCGTCTTGTTGTCAGACCGGGATTATTCGGTCAGGTCGACGTGTTCGAAGGTGAAATCGCCAAGCGGGCTCTGGGTGAAGCCGGTGACGTTCTTGCGCATCGGCACATATTGCGTCGAATGCGCCAGCGTGTCCCACGGTGCCTGCTCCTTGAAGATCACCTGCGCGGCTTCATAGGCCTTGGTACGCTCGGCGATGTCGGAGGTGGTCTTGGCCTTCAGCAGCAGGTCGGAGAACTCCTGGTTGCACCAGAAGGCACGGTTGGCGCCGCCGGTCTTGGCGCCCGCGCAGGAGAGCAGCACGCTCAGGAAGTTGTCCGGGTCACCGTTGTCGCCGGTCCAGCCGAGGATGACGGCGCCCTTGCGGCCCTCTTCCATCGACTTCTTCAGATATTCGCCCCATTCATAGGAGACGATCTCCGCCTTCACGCCGACCTTGGCGAGATCGGCCTGCATCAGCTCCGCGGTGCGGCGCGCATTGGGCATGTAGGGGCGCTGCACCGGCATCGCCCAGAGCTCCATCGTCAGGTCCTTCACACCGGCATCGGCGAGCATTTTCTTCGCGGCTTCAGGGTCGTAGGGGTCGTCCTTGATGCTGTCGTTATAGGACCACATCGTCGGCGGGATCGGGTTCTTCGCGACCTGGCCCGCGCCCTGGAACACCGCGTCGATGATCGCCTGCTTGTTGATCGCCATGTTCAGCGCCTTGCGCACCTCGGGCTTGTCGAAGGGCGCGACGGTGGTGTTGTAGGCCAGATAGGCGACGTTCAGCCCGGATTGCTCATCCACCTTCAGGCTGCTGTCGGCCTTGATCGCGGCGATGTCGGCCGGCGCGGGGAAAGGCATCAGGTGGCATTCGCCGGCCTTCAGCTTCTGCAGCCGCACCGAGGCATCGGGCGTGATGGCAAAAACCAGATCGTCGATCTTCGGCGCTTCACCCCAGTAATCGGGGTTCTTCTGGTAGCGGATCACCGCATCCTTCTGATAGGCGACGAATTTGAACGGGCCGGTGCCGATCGGCTTGTTGTTGAAGTCTTCCTTGGTGCCCGCCTTCTCCAGCGTATCGGCATATTCCTTGGAGACGATGCGCATGAAGGGCATGGCGAGGTTGGCGATGAACGGGGCCTCGGCATGGGTCAGGGTGACCTTCACGGTCAGGTCATCGACCTTCTCGACCGATTTCACCAGCTCCGGCATCTCCATCGAGGTGTAATATTCGTAGGTGATGCCCGGGGTATATTCGTGCCACGGGTTGGCGGCATCGCCCTGGCGCACGAAGCTGAAGACCACGTCATCGGCGGTCAGGGTGCGCGAGGGGGTGAACACGTCGTTCGACTGCCACTTCACGTCCTTGCGCAGGTGGAAGGTATAGACGGTGCCATCCTCCGAGACTTCATAGCTCTCGGCCAGCGCGGGTACGACTTCCGTCGTGCCGGGCTTGAACTCCACCAGGCCACTGTAGATCGGATGCGCGGAGGCATCGAAGGTGGTGCCGGCGGTATAGGGCGCCGGGTCGAAGCCTTCGGGCGAGGCCTCCGAGCAATAGACGAAGGTCTTCGCGGCCAGCGGCCCGGCGGCGGTCAGTGCCAGCGCGGAGGCGGCAAGAAGGCTGCGGGTGCGGAGTTTCATCAGGCGTCCTTTCACTCACTGTTGAAGATTTTGGCCCCCGCCATGACAATGCCGGCGGGTTCATGATGGCGCTTTTGACCTATTGGACAAATCCTATCATGGGCGCTTATTCACATCTTTATGAGCGGCATTCAAGGCGCAACGCGACGTCATGTAAAGGCTTATTCAAACGGTGCGTCGATGCGCGCGGCGGGCGGGCAGAACCACTGCGGGCCCGCCGCGCCCATATGCACGATATCTTCGAGCCGCACGCCGCATTCGCCATAAACGCACAGCATCGGCTCGATCGAGAACACCATGCCGGGGGCGAGCGGCGTCAGGTTGCCCTGCACCATGAACGGGTCCTCGTGGATATCGAGGCCGAGGCCATGGCCGGTGCGGTGCGGCAGGCCGGGCACATCGTAGCCCGGGCCGAAGCCATCGGCGGCGAGCGACGCGCGGGCGGCGGCATCCACGGCGGCGCAGGGCGCGCCGATGCGGGCGGCGGCGAAGGCTGCGGCATGGGCGCGGTGCTCGGCCTGCCACAGGGCGCGCTGGCGCGGGGTGGCGGCGCCGAACACATAGGTGCGGGTGATGTCGGAGCGGTAGCCCTTCAGCACGCCCCCCAGATCGACGAGCACCATATCGCCCTCGGTCAGCACCTGCGGATAGGGCACGCCATGCGGATAGGCGGTGGCCTCGCCGAACTGCACCGCCACGAACAGCGGCGACAGCCCGAGCGCGCGATGCGCCGCATCCACGAACTGGCCGACCTCGGTGGTGGAGATGCCGGGGCGCAGGCCCTGCCAGACGGCGCGCTGCACGCGGTAGCTGGCGTCCATCGCGGCCTGGATGATGGCAATTTCGGCTGCGGATTTCACCTGCCGCTGCGCCGCGATCATCGGCCCGGCCGACACCGCGGGCAGCAGGCGCGACGCGAACAGGAAGGGCGTCGCCGGATCCAGCGCCAGCGTACCGCCGACCCGGGCGCGGATGGCGGCGCAGGGGTCTTCGTGCTCGTCCCAGGCGAGGATCTCTCCGGGCAGGCGCAGCATGGTCTCGAGCTTCGGCACTTCGAAGCGCGGGCTGACATAGACCAGCGCCTCCGGCAGCACCAGCGCGCCATGCACCCGCTCCGACAGGCCGATGCCAAGCCCGGTATAATAGCGCAGCGACGAGGAGGCATCGAGCCAGACCGCCTGCACCCCCTGCCCCGCCATCCGCGCCCGCAGCCCCGCGAGCCGCGCGGCCAGCTCCGCGTCGGTGATATCGGTCACGCTCACGCGGCTGAAGCCCTTCAGCGCGCTGTCCAGTCCAGTCATGGCATCCTCCTGATCCGCTGCCCGTTCGGCCCCGGGTATGCACCCGTTGCACGCCGGCTTCCAGCCTGCGACGGGCGCGTTGACCCTCGGATAATTTGATCATATTATCAGAGCAAGCAAACCCCACAGGAGGCCATCATGCGCGAGAACCATCTGCCCACCGCCGAACTGCAGGCGCTCGATGCGGCCCATCACATGCACCCGTTCACCGATGGCGCCGCGCTGGCGAAGAAGGGCGCGCGGATCATTACCCGCGCCAAGGGCGTCTGGCTGACCGACAGCGACGGGCATGAGATCCTCGACGGCATGGCCGGACTGTGGTGCGTGAACGTGGGCTATGGCCGCGAGGAACTGGCCGAGGCCGCCGCGAAGCAGATGCGCGAGCTCGCGTTCTACAACACCTTCTTCCAGACCTCGCACATCCCGGCGATCACGCTCGCGAAGCGGCTGGCGGATCTGGCGCCGGGCGATCTGAACCATGTGTTCTTCAACGGCTCCGGTTCGGATTCGAACGACACCAACCTGCGCATGGTGCGCCGCTACTGGCAGGCGCTCGGCAAGCCGGAGAAGAGCGTGGTGATCTCGCGCTGGAATGCCTATCACGGCTCCACCATGGGGGCTGCGAGCCTGGGCGGCATGAAGGGCATGCACAAGCAGGGCGGCCTGCCGATCCCGGGTATCGCCTATATCAACCAGCCCGACTGGTGGTCCGAGGGCGGCGAGATGAGCCCGGAGGACTTCGGCCTGGCGCGGGCGCGCGAACTGGAAGCCAAGATCCTGGAGATTGGCGCGGACAAGGTCGCGGCCTTCATCGGCGAGCCGATCCAGGGCGCGGGGGGCGTGATCGTGCCGCCCGCGAGCTACTGGCCGGAAATCCAGCGGATCTGCCGCGAGCATGGCATCTTGCTGATCGCCGATGAGGTGATCTGCGGCTTCGGGCGCACCGGGAACTGGTTTGGCAGCCAGACCATGGGCATCACCCCCGACATCATGACCTGCGCCAAGGGCCTGACCTCGGGCTATATCCCGATGGGGGCCTCGATCGTGTCGGACGAGATCGCGCGGGTGATCGACGGCTCCGAGGAATTCGCCCATGGCTATACCTATTCGGGCCATCCGGTGGCGGCCGCCGTGGCGCTGGAGAACCTGCGGATCCTGGAGGAGGATGGCATCGTCACCCGCGTGCGCGAGGAAACGGCGCCCTATCTGAAAACGCAGTGGGAGGCGCTGGCGGAGCATCCGCTGGTGGGCGAGGCGAAGATCGTGGGCCTGATGGGGTCGATCGCGCTCACCCCCGACAAGGCCGCGCGGGCGAAATTCGCCGCGAAGGAAGGCACCGTGGGCTATATCTGCCGCGAGCGCTGCTTCGCCAACAACCTGATCATGCGCCATGTCGGCGACCGGATGATCATTTCGCCGCCGCTGACCATCAGCCGTGAGGAAGTCGATATCCTGATCGCGCGGGCGCGCAAGTCGCTCGACGAGGGCTATGCCCAGGCCAAGGCCGAGGGGCTGATGGAGGCGGCGACGGCCGACGCCTGAGCCCCTCAGACCAGCGGCGCGCCTTCGGCGATGAGGGCGCGCACATTCTCCAGCCCCTGCAGGATATCGGCGCGGATCGCCTCCGCCACGGCGGCGGCATCGCCCGCGCGCATGGCGGTGAGCGCGGCGCGGTGCATGTCGGGCAGGCTCTGGGCGCCGAAGCGCGCGCACATCACCCGCAGCGCCGGGGCCGAGCGCAGCCAGAGCGCATCGACCAGCGGCTCGATCACCACCGTGCCCGCGGCGGCATAGATCGCGGCGTGGAAGCGGTGGTTGAAGAGCATATAGTCGCGGATATTGCCGGTCTGCATGGCGCGGTCCAGATGCTGGTCAATTTCCTCCAGCCGGGCGATATCGGGGGCGCGCATCCGCGCGGCGCCGCGGCGCGCGAGCTCGGGCTCCAGCGCCAGCCGGGCGAAGATCAGCTCGTCCACCTCGGCGATGGTCAGCACCGGCACGGTGATCCGGCGGTTGTCGTGGAAGCGCAGCGCGCCTTCCGCCGTCAGCCGCCGCAGCGCCTCGCGCACCGGGGTCATGCCGGCATTGAGCGTGCCCACCAGGCCCTGGATCGTCACCGGCTGACCGGGGACCAGATCGCCGCACAGGATCAGCTCGCGGATGCCCAGATAGGTGTTCAGATGGGCCGGGGCCTTGTCGTCGAGCCCCATCAGCCCCGCCGCCCCGCGAGATAGCTCTCGAACGCGCGCAGCGTGGTTTCGGAGACGTGATGCTCCAGCCCCTCGGCGTCGATCTCGGCGGTATCGGGGGGTACGCCCACCGCCACCAGAAGATCCACCACCACCCGGTGCCGGGTGCGGCAGCGCGCCGCCAGCGCCGCGCCCTCCTCCGTCAGGAACACGCCGCGATAGGGCCGCGACACCGCCAGCCCTTCGCGCTTCAGCCGCCCGACCGCCTTGGTGGCCGTCGGATGCGTCACCCCCATCCGCGCCGCAATGTCGGTGATCCGCGCCTCGCCCATCTCGGCGATCAGGTCGTCGATCATCTCGGCGTAATCCTCCAGCACGGCGACCGATTGCGCCGCCCGCGCATGGTGGAACCGCTCCGACCCGCGGCCCGGATCATCCGGAGATTCGTCTTGCGGCATGGGGCCTCCTGTCTGCTGCGGCAGATCTTACAGCCCCGGCAACAGATTGTGAACCGAGCGCCGATGTTGCCATTTGACAAAAATGTAGCCTTGGCTAAATATCGCCGCGACACACGGAGGCGACGGATGCGCGGATCACTCTCGGGACGGACTCAGGCGACGATGTCGGAGGTGCTGGAGGGCCGGCGGCGGGGGCCGCGCGCGGCTCTGGCCTTCGCCGGGCCCGCGGTGGTGGCTTCGGTGGCCTATATGGACCCGGGCAATTACGCCACGAATATTCAGGCGGGCGCGGGCTATGGCTATTCGCTCCTGTGGATCGTGCTGGTCGCGAACCTGATCGCGATGCTGTTCCAGGGGCTTTCGGCAAAGCTCGGCATCGTCAGCGGGCGCAACCTCGCGGAGCTGAGCCGCGAGAACCTGCCGCGGCCGCTGGTCTGGGCGATGTGGGCGGTGAGCGAGGTGGCCGCCATGGCCACGGATCTCGCGGAGTTTCTTGGCGGCGCGATCGGGCTGTCGCTGCTCACCGGCATGCCGCTCCTGTGGGGGATGGGGATCACCGCGGTGGTGACCTATGGCATCCTGACCTTCGAGGGGCTGGGCTTTCGCCCGATGGAGCTGATCATCGGCGCGATGGTGGGGGTGATCGGGGTGTGCTACCTGATCGAGGTGGTGATCGCCCCGGTGGACTGGGCCGGCGCCGCGACCGGGCTGATCACGCCACAGCTGCCCGATGCGGGCGCGCTGACCATCGCGGTGGGCATCATCGGCGCCACGGTGATGCCGCATGCGATATATCTGCACTCCGGCCTGACCCAGAACCGCGCCGCCACCCACGGCGCCGAACAGAAACGCCGGGTGCTGCATTTCTCCAATATCGAGGTGGTGATCGCGCTGGCGGTGGCGGGCATGGTCAATATGGCGATGGTGATGATGGCGGCCTCGGCCTTCCATCAGGGCCATTCCGAGGTGGCCGAGATCGAGACCGCCTATCATACCCTAACGCCGCTTCTGGGCTCGGCCGCGGCGGGGGTGTTCCTCGTCTCGCTGATCGCCTCGGGGATTTCCTCCTCGGTCGTGGGCACGATGTCGGGGCAGCTGGTGATGCAGGGCTTCCTGCGCTTCCATGTGCCGCTGTGGCTGCGCCGGGCGGTGACGATGGTGCCCGCCTTCGCGGTGGTGCTGGCGGGGGTGAATGCCACCGATGCGCTGGTGCTCTCGCAGGTGGTGCTCTCGATCGCGCTGCCGGTGCCGATGCTGGCGCTGATCCACTTCATCGGCAACCGCAAGGTCATGGGCGAATTCGTCAGCCGGCCGCTCACGCGGACGCTGGCCACGGCGGGGGCGGCGGCGGTGCTGTGCCTGAATTTCATCCTGCTCGCGGCCTTCTTCGGCCTGCCGATCCCCTTCATAGAAGGCTGAAGCATCGCAGGCCGAGGCTTGCCCGGGGCGCGCCCTGCCCCTATGTCCAAGCAGGACAACAGGGAGGCCGGCATGGCGAAGATGATCCATTCGATGATTCGCGTTCTCGACGCGGCGCGGTCGGTGGCGTTCTACGAGGCGGCCTTCGGGCTCCGGGTCGCGGAGCGGCTGGATTTCCCCGAATTCACGCTGATTTACCTGTCGAATGCCGAGACCGGCTTCGAGCTGGAGCTGACGGTGAACAAGGGCCGCACCGCGCCCTATGAGCTCGGCGATGGTTATGGCCATCTGGCCGTTTCGGTGCCCGATCTGGCGGCGGAGCATGCGCGGCTGGAAGCCGCGGGGCTTGCGCCGCGCAAAATCGTGGATTTCGCGCCCGCAGGCGCGGTGATCGCGCGGTTTTTCTTCATCGCGGACCCTGATGGCTATCAGATCGAAGTGCTGGAGCGCGGCGGACGCTACCTCTGACGCTTGCCCTGCGCGCGCGGAGGGCCTATCCCGTTCTACGACCAAGGAGGCCGCCCGATGCCGCATATCCTCGATACCCGTGACGCCGATTTCGACGCTCGCTTCACCGCGATCCTCGGGCTGAAGCGCGAGGACAGCCCGGATGTGGATGCGGCGGTGGCCGATATCATCGCCGATGTCCGCGCCCGCGGCGACGATGCGGTGATCGCGCTGACCGCACGGTTCGACCGGCTGGAGCTGACGCCCGGGACGCTCGCCTTTTCGGAGGCCGAGATAGATGCGCATGTGGCGCAGGTGCCCGCGGGCGAACGCGCCGCGCTGGAGCTCGCGGCGGCACGGATCCGGGCCTATCACGAGCGCCAGATGCCGCAGGACGCGCGCTGGAAGGAGCCCGATGGCGCTGAGCTCGGCTGGCGCTGGACGCCGGTCTCGGCGGCGGGCCTTTATGTGCCGGGCGGGCTGGCCTCCTACCCCTCCTCGGTGCTGATGAATGCGATCCCGGCCAAGGTGGCGGGGGTGGAGCGGCTCGTCGTCGTCTGCCCGACGCCGGGGGGCGCGGTCAATCCGCTGGTGCTGCTGGCGGCGCGGCTCGCGGGGGTGGACAAGGTCTACCGCATCGGGGGCGCGCAGGCGGTGGCGGCGCTGGCCTATGGCACCGCCACGATCACCCCGGTGGACAAGATCACCGGCCCCGGCAATGCCTATGTGGCGGCGGCGAAGCGGCGGGTGTTCGGCAAGGTCGGCATCGACATGATCGCCGGGCCATCGGAGATCCTGGTGATTGCCGACGAGACCGCGAACCCGGACTGGGTCGCGATCGACCTGCTGAGCCAGGCCGAGCACGACCAGAGCGCGCAATCGATCCTGATCACGCCCTCGGCCGATATGGCCCGGCGGGTGGAGGCCGCGGTGGAAGCGCAGCTCGCGACGCTCGCGCGGCGCGAGATCGCCGGGGCGAGCTGGCGCGACTATGGCACCATCGTGCTGTGCCGCGATCTGGCGGAGGCGGCGGCGCTGTCGAACCGGATCGCGCCCGAGCATCTGGAGCTCTGCGTGGAGGACCCGGATGCGCTGAGCGGGCGGATCACCCATGCCGGGGCGATTTTCCTCGGCTCCTGGACGCCCGAGGCGATCGGGGATTATGTGGGCGGGCCCAACCATGTGCTGCCGACGGCGCGTTCGGCGCGTTTTTCCTCGGGCCTGTCGGTTCTGGACTTCCTCAAGCGCACGACCCTTGCCAAGATGACGCCCGAGGCGCTGCGCGCCATCGGCCCCGCCGCCGAGACGCTCGCGAAATCCGAAAGCCTCGAGGCGCACGGCCTTTCCGTGCGGGCCCGGCTTGATGCGCTGAATGCTGCAGACGCCCTGAGGGAGGAGGACGCCTGATGCCCCGCATCATCCGGCTCGATATCGAAGACACCGGCCAGTATGCGCCGAGCCCGGAGATAGAGCAGGAACGCAAGGTCGCGGTTTTCGACCTGCTGGAGGACAACAGCTTCGCGATCCCGGGGCGGGAGGGCGCGCCTGCGCCCGAAGGGCCCTTCGCGCTGACGCTGGCGGTGCGCGACGGGCGGCTGGTGTTCGACACCGCGACCGAGGATGGCGCGAAGGTGGCGGAGTTCCACCTCTCCTTCGGCCCGTTCAAGCAGGCGGTGAAGGATTATTTCCAGATCTGCGCGAGCTATTTCGAGGCGGTGAAGAAGCTGCCGCCAAGCCAGATCGAGGCGATCGACATGGCCCGGCGCGGCATCCATAACGAGGGCGCGCGGATCTTGCAGGAGCGGCTGGAGGGCAAGGCCGCGCTCGATATCGATACCGCGCGGCGGCTCTTCACCCTCGTTTGCGTGCTGACCCCCGTGAAGTGATGCCGGAACTCCCCCAATCGGTCCTGTTCTGCTGCGACCACAACGCCACGCGCTCGCCGATGGCGGAGGGGATGATGAAGAAATACTATGGCCGCGCCGTCTATGTGCAGTCGGTCGGCGTGAAATCCGACCTCGACATCGACGGCTTCGCCATTGCCGCGGCGGCGGAGATCGGGGTGAACCTGGAGCGGCACCGGGCGCGCTCCTTCACCGAGCTGCAGGAATGGGGCGACGACCTCGGCGCCTTCGACCTGATCGTGGCGCTGAGCCCGGCCTCGCTGCGCCAGGCGCAGGAGCTGAGCCGCTACAACCATATCGACGTGGAATACTGGCCGATCATGGACCCGACCGGCCTTGGCGAGGGGCGCGACGCCCGGCTGAACGCCTACCGGCTCACCCGCGACCAGATCCGCGAAAACCTTCTCAGACGTTTCGGACCACCTACGGAGACATGATGCGCGACCAGGCCCTGGATACGATCCACCGCTACTATGCAGCCTTCAACGCCGGCGATACCGCCGCGATGGAGGCGCTGCTTTCGGATGACTTCGAGCACCACGTCAATGAGGGCAACATCCGCAAGGGCGTGGAGAAATTCCGCGAATTCAATGCCCATATGACCCGCAGCTACCGCGAGAACCTGACCGACATCGTGGTGATGGCCGATGACAGCGGCACCCGCGCGGCGGCCGAATTCGTGGTGAACGGCACCTATCTGGCCACCGACGAGGGCCTGCCGGAGGCGAAGGGGCAGACCTATGTCCTGCCCGCGGGCACGTTCTTCACCCTGAAGGGCGGGCGGATCCAGCGCGTGACCACCTATTACAACCTGTCCGACTGGATCCGTCAGGTCAGCTGATGATCGACCTCCGGGTACTGACCGGCGCGGCGCTGGATGCCGCGCTGGAGGATGTGGCGCGTCTGCGCATCGCGGTGTTCCGCGACTGGCCCTATATCTACGAGGGCTCGCTCGCCTATGAGCGCGACTATCTGCAAAGCTACCACAGCCCCGGCGCGGTGGTGGTGGGCGCCTTCGACGGGGCGCAGCTGGTGGGCGCGGCCACGGGCACCCCGCTCGAGGACCATGCCGAGGATTTCGCGGCCCCCTTCGCGGGCACCGGGCTCGATCTGCGCGAGGTGTTCTATTGCGCGGAATCGGTGCTGCTGCCCGCCTATCGGGGCCACGGGCTGGGGCATGCGTTTTTCGATGCGCGCGAGGCCCATGCCCGGGCTCTGGGGCGGGGATTTTCGGCCTTCTGCTCGGTCGTGCGGCCGGCGGAGCATCCGCTGCGGCCCGCGGACTACCGGCCGCTGGACGGGTTCTGGCGCAAGCGCGGCTATGCGCCGATGCCGGGCGTGGTCGCGCATTTCCGCTGGACCGATCTGGGCGAGAGCGCCCAGAGCGAAAAGCCGCTGCAATTCTGGGGGCGCAGGCTATGAAGATCGCGACCGCGGCCTATCCGCTGGACTGGCACGAGGACTGGGCGGGCTATGAGGCCAAGATCCGCCATTGGGTGGAGACGGCCGGGGCCGACCTGCTGGTCTTCCCGGAATATGGCGCGATGGAGCTTGCCTCGCTCGGCGGGCCCGAAGTGGCCGCCGATGTGGACCGCGCGCTGATGGAGGTGGTGCGCCACCGCCCGGCGATGGAGGCGCTGTTTGCAAGCCTCGCGCGGGCACAGGGCGTGCACATATTGGCGCCTTCGGGGCCGGTGATCGTGGAGGGGCGGCGGATCAACCGCGCGAGCCTCTTTGGCCCGGAAGGCCTGATCGGCCACCAGGACAAGGCGATCATGACCCGCTTCGAGCGCGAGATCTGGCAGGTGGAGGCGGGGCGCGGGCTGACGCTGTTCGATACCGCGCTCGGCCGCATCGGGGTGGTGATCTGCTATGACAGCGAATTCCCCCTGCTCGCGCGGGCGCTGTGCGAGGCCGGGGCCGAAATCCTGCTGGTGCCGTCGTGCACGGATACGGTGGCGGGCTACTGGCGGGTAAAGGTGGGGGCGATGGCGCGCGCGCTGGAAAACCAGTGCGTGGCGGTCCAGGCGCCGACGGTGGGCGATGCGCTCTGGTGCCCGGCCATCGACGAAAACCGGGGCGCGGCGGCGGTTTACGGCCCCTCGGACCGGGGCTGGCCGGAGGCCGGGGTGATCGCCGAAGGCGCGCTCGATGCGCCGGGCTGGGTGCGCGCCGAAGTGGACCTGCGGCTGGTGGCGCAGAGCCGCGCGGATGGCGCCGTGCTGCCCTTCGCGCACTGGCCCGAACAGGCCGCGCAGGCGGCGCAGGTCACGGTTGCGCGGGAAACCCCTGCCCAAACTTGACATATGGCTTGAATTTTGCCTCATCCCGGCGCATATGACCGGCGCCCGCGACTCCCGCGGGTGCATGTTTTGGAGTGACCATGGCCAAGGAAGAAATGCTCGAATTCCCCGGCGTCGTGAAGGAACTCCTGCCGAATGCGACGTTCAGGGTCGAGCTGGAAAACGGCCATGAGATCATCGCGCATATGGCAGGCAAGATGCGGAAGAACCGCATCCGGGTTCTGGCCGGCGACAAGGTGCAGGTGGAAATGAACACCTACGACCTGTCCAAGGGCCGCATCAACTACCGGTTCAAGTGAAGCTGATCCTCGGCTCCGCCAGCCCCCGCCGCCGCGAATTGCTGGCGCAGCTGGGGCTCACGCCCGCCGAGGTGCGGGCGCCCGACATCGACGAGACACCGCTGAAGGGCGAGATCGCGCGCGATTATGTGGCGCGGATGGCGCGCGAGAAGGCCGCCGCCCTGCCCTGCGCGCCGGGTGAGGTGATCTTGTGTGCCGATACCACCGTCGCCTGCGGGCGGCGCATCCTCGGCAAGCCCGCGGATGAGAAGGAGGCGGCGGAGTTCCTCTGGCTGCTTTCCGGCCGGCGCCACCATGTGCTCACCGCCATTGCCGTGCGCAGCGCAGGCAGCCTGCGCGAGCGGCTGGTGGATACGGTGGTGAAGTTCCGCGCGCTGTCCAATGCCGATGTGAACGGCTATCTCGCCGCGCGCGAATGGGAGGGCAAGGCCGGGGGTTATGCCATCCAGGGCCTCGCCGGCGCCTTCATTCCATGGATCCAGGGATCCTTCACCGGCGTCGTCGGCCTGCCGCTGGCCGAGACGGCGGTTCTGCTGCAGGCGGCCGGAGTGCGGGCATGAAGGGCCGGATCGTCGTTCTGGGGGTGCTGCGTGGGCTGGAGGCGGCCGCGCTGATGGTCGATGGCCAGATCGAGGACCTGCTGGTGGATACGTCGGAGGCGGTGAGCCTGCCGCCGGGTGCCATCTGCCGCGGCCGGATCGAGCGGCAGATGAAGGGCCAGGGCGGCGTCTTCGTGCGGCTGCCGGGCGGCGAGACGGGCTTCCTGCGCGAGGTGAAGGGCCTGACGCCCGGGCAGACGGTGATCTGTCAGGTGACGGGCGGCACCGAGCCCGGCAAGGCGCTGCCGGAATCGCTGAGGCTGCTGTTCAAGGGCCGCTACGGCATTGTCACCCCCGGCGCGCCGGGGCTGAACGTTTCGCGCCGGATCCGCGAGGAAGACACCCGCGAGGGGCTGCAGGCGCTGGCGCGGGTGGTGATGGAGGGCTCCGAGATGGGGCTGATCCTGCGCTCGGCCTGCGAGGGCGCCGAAGAGGGCGAGATCGCCGAGGACATTGCCGGGCTGCGCGAGCTGGCCGAGGCGGTGACGGCGGATGCGGCCGGCGAGCCCGAGCTGCTGGTCGATGCGGCGGGCCCGCATGAGGAGGCCTGGCGCGAATGGGCCGATCCGCTGCCCGACGAGGTGGCCGAGGGCTTCGACGAGAACGGCGTGCTGGAGGCGGTGGATGCGCTGCTGAGCCCGCGCGTGGCGCTGCCCGGCGGCGGCCACATGATGATCGAACCCACGCGCGCCCTGATCGCGGTGGATGTGAACACCGGGCCCGATACCAGCCCCGCCGCCAGCCTGAAGGCCAATATCGCCGCTGCGCGCGACCTGCCGCGGCAGCTGCGGCTGCGCGGCCTTGGCGGGCAGGTGGTGGTGGATTTTGCGCCGATGCCGAAGAAGGACCGCGCCACGCTGGAGCAGCAGATCCGGGTGGCGTTCAAGGGCGAGGCGGCGGAGACGAGCCTTGCCGGTTGGACCCCGCTCGGCATGTTCGAGCTGGTGCGCAAGCGTGACCGGGTGGCGCTCGGCGCGCTGCTGGAGGGGCGGGAATGAGCTGCCCGATCTGCGGCAAGGCCACGGATCCGAAATACCGCCCGTTCTGCTCCAAGCGCTGCGCGGATGTGGATCTGGCGCGCTGGCTGAACGGCTCCTATGTGATCCCGGGCGAGATGACGGAAGACGAGGATCAGGTGCCGCGCAATCCGGACGAGCCGATCCACTGAAGCGAGGGCTCAGGATGGGGGCAGCATCCTCAGGGCGCCGGGCCCTGCCGCGCCAACGCCGCGAAGCGCCTGGGCACTTCCGCGCCCCGGAAAACGCCGCCCCAAGGGGCGGCGTTTCGCGTCAGGCATAGGCCTCCACCGGCGGGCAGGTGCAAACCAGGTTGCGGTCTCCATAGACATTGTCCACCCGGCCGACGGGCGGCCAGTATTTGTCCTCGCGGAAGGAGCCCGGCGGGAAGCAGCCCTGCTCGCGCGGGTAGGCGCGGGTCCAGTCCGCGACCAGATCTTCCACCGTATGCGGGGCATGGCGCAGCGGGCTGGCTTCGGCGGTGATGCGGCCTTCGGCCACATCCGCAATCTCCGCCCGGATCGCGCGCAGCGCGGTGATGAAGCGGTCGAGCTCGGCCTTGGTTTCCGATTCCGTCGGCTCCACCATCAGCGTCCCCGCGACCGGCCAGCTCATCGTCGGCGCATGGAAGCCGTTGTCGATCAGGCGCTTGGCGATGTCGTCCACGCTCACGCCGATATCGGCGAAGGCCCGGGTATCGAGGATGCATTCATGCGCCACCCGGCCCCGGTTGCCCATGAACAGGATCGGGTAATCGGGCTTCAGGCTGGCGGCGATGTAATTCGCGTTCAGGATCGCGACGCGGGTCGCCTGCGTGAGCCCCCTGCCCCCCATCATCAGGCAATAGGCCCAGCTGATCAGCAGCACCGAGGCCGAGCCGAACGGCGCCGCAGAAACCGCGCCCTCGCCCGCCTCCGGATCCCCCGGCAGATACGGCGCCAGATGCGCCTTCACCCCGATCGGGCCCATGCCCGGGCCGCCGCCGCCATGCGGGATCGCGAAAGTCTTGTGCAGGTTCAGGTGGCTCACGTCGCCACCGATCTCGCCCGGGCGCACCAGCCCCACCAGCGCGTTCATGTTGGCCCCGTCGATATAGACCTGGCCGCCATATTGGTGGGTGATGGCGCAGACCTGCGTCACCGTTTCCTCGAACACGCCATGGGTCGAGGGATAGGTGATCATGCACGCCGCAAGCCGCGCCCCCGCCTCCGCGGCCCTGGCGGTGAAATCCTCGAGGTCGATATCGCCATTCGGCGCGGATTTCACCGGCACCACCTTCATCCCCGCCATCTGCGCCGAAGCCGGATTGGTGCCATGCGCCGACATCGGGATCAGGCAGATGTCGCGGTGGCCCTCGCCGCGGGCGCGGTGATAGGCGGCAATGGTCAGAAGCCCCGCATATTCGCCCTGCGCGCCCGAATTCGGCTGCATGGAGAAGGCATCGTAGCCGGTGATCTCGCACAGCTTCCCGGTGAGATCCGCGATCACCTCGGTATAGCCCTCGGCCTGGGCGCGCGGCGCGAACGGGTGCAGCGCGTTGAAGGCGGGCCAGGTGATCGGCATCATTTCGGCGGCGGCATTGAGCTTCATCGTGCAGGAGCCGAGCGGGATCATCGCCCGGTCGAGCGCGAGGTCACGATCGCTCAGGCGGCGCATGTAGCGCATCATCTCGGATTCCGCGCGGTTCATGTGGAACACGGGATGGGTCAGGTAAGCGCTCTGGCGCAGCATCGCCTCCGGAAAGCCGAGGCCCGCAGGCGCGGGCGCGGGCTCGCTGATGCCGAAGGCATCGAGCACCCGCGCGATCACCCCGGCGTCGGTCAGCTCATCGACGGAAATGCCCACCCGGTCGCGGCCGACCTTGCGCAGGTTGATGCCGCGGTGGCGCGCGGCCGCCATGATGCCCTGCTGGCCCACGCCCACGCGCACCGTGAGCGTATCGAAGAAGGCGCCCGGCGCCACATCGGCGCCCGCAGCCACCAGCGCGTCGCGCAGCCGCACGGCGCTGAAATGCACCCGTTCGGCAATGGCGCGCAGCCCCATCGGCCCATGGAACACCGCATAGAACGACGCCATGACCGCGAGGAGCGCCTGCGCGGTACAGACGTTTGAGGTGGCCTTCTCGCGGCGGATGTGCTGCTCGCGGGTCTGCAGGCTGAGCCGGTAGGCCTTGTTGCCGCGGCTGTCGATCGAGACCCCAACGATCCGCCCCGGCATCGCGCGCTTCAGCGTATCGGCGCAGGACATGAAGGCCGCATGCGGCCCGCCGTAGCCCATCGGCACGCCGAAGCGCTGCGCCGAGCCCACGGCGATATCGGCGCCCATCGCGCCCGGCTCCTTCAGCAGGCACAGCGCGAGCAGATCCGTCGCCACCACGGCGAGCGCCTTTGCCGCATGCAGCGCGGCGATCTGATCGGTGAAATCGGTGACCGCGCCATGCGTGCCCGGATACTGGAAGATGGCGCCGAAGACCTGTTCGGGGATCAGCTCGGCGGGCGCGCCCTCGATGATCTCGATGCCGAGCGGCAGCGCCCGGGTGCGGATCACGCTGATCGTCTGCGGATGCAGGCCGCTGTCCACGAAGAAGGCGCGCGCCTTCGATTTGGCGCTGCGCTCGGCCATGGTCATCGCTTCGGCCGCCGCCGTGGCCTCATCGAGGAGCGAGGCATTCGCGACCGGCAGCCCGGTGAGATCCGCGACCATGGTCTGGAAATTCAGCAAAGCCTCCAGCCGGCCCTGGGCGATTTCGGGCTGATAGGGGGTATAGGCGGTGTACCAGGCCGGGTTTTCCAGGATGTTGCGCTGGATCGCCGGCGGCGTCACCGTGCCGTAATAGCCCTGCCCGATCAGCGAGGTCATCACCCGGTTCTTCGCCGCCACCGCGCGCATCCGCGCCAGCAGCTCGTGCTCCGACAGGGGCGCCCAGTCGAGCGGCTCGGCCTGGCGGATGCTCGCGGGCACCGTCTCGTCGATCAGCGCATCGAGCGTGGGCGCGCCCACCACTTTCAGCATCGCCTCCATTTCGGCGGGCGAGGGGCCGATATGGCGACGGTTCGCGAAATCATAGGGGTCGTAGGTGGATGGGGTGTAGGCCATGTCATGCCTCGGTATGTGTCACGATATTGACCAGCGTTCCCGCCGGATCACGAAGGTAGAAGCGCCGCACCCCCCAGGGCTCGGCCGCGGGGCCATAGACGATCGCGGCACCCAGGGCATGGGCGCGCGCGAGCACGGCGTCGAAATCGTCGACCTCGATGGAAATGGCGGGCAGCGCAGTACCCGAGCCGCCCTCGCGCCCGATGCTCAGCTGCACCGGGCCGGGCTGGGCCGCGCCCAGCGTCACCAGAAATCCGAGGTCCATCAGCGGATCGAGGCCCAGAAGCGCCCGGTAGAAGGACGCCACCGCCGGATCTCCCGGCAGATTGGCCACGATCCGCCGCACGCTCACCCGATGAAGTCCTTGTATTCTTCCTCGGACATGAAACCATCGAGCTGCGACAGATCCTCGACCTTCAGCTTGAAGAACCATGCCTCCATCGGGTTCTCGTTCACCAGCGCCGGATTGTCCGAGAGCGAGACGTTCACCTCCACCACCTCGCCGTCGAGCGGCGCCAGAATGTCGGAGGCGGCCTTGACCGATTCGATCACGCAGGCCTCGTCGCCCTTGGCGACCTTTGTCTCCACCTCCGGCAGCTCGACGAAGACGACATCGCCCAGCTGTTCGGAGGCATGCTCGGTGATACCCACCACCACGAGGTCGCCCTCGATGCGCAGCCATTCGTGATCTTCGGTGAATTTGACGGTCATGGGGCGCTCCTCAGCGTTTGTAGGAATGGGGGTGGAAGGGCATGGCAGCGACGGTCGCGGGCAGGCGCTTGCCGCGCACTTCGCCATAGACGGTCGCGCCCAGGGGGCAATCGGCGGGCAGATAGGCCATCGCCATCGGTGCGTTGATCGAGGGGCCGAAGCCGCCCGATGTCACCCGCCCGATCGGGGTGCCGCCCTCGGCCGCGGCATAGATCTCGGTGCCTTCGCGCATCGGCGCGCGGCCCTCGGGGCGCAGGCCGATCCGGCGCCGCGCGGGGCCCCGGGCAATCTCGGCCAGGATCGTTTCGGCGCCCGGGAAGCCGCCCTCGGTGCGGCGCCGCTTCTGGATCGCCCAGGTCAGATCGGCCTCGACCGGGGTGGTGGTGGTGTCGATGTCATGCCCATAAAGGCACAGCCCCGCCTCCAGGCGCAGGCTGTCGCGCGCGCCAAGGCCGATGGGTGCCACTTCCGGCGCGGCCAGCAGCGCGCGGGCGAAGGCCCCAGCCGCCTCTTCGGGCAGCGAGATCTCGTAGCCGTCCTCGCCGGTATAGCCCGAGCGCGAGACCCAGAGCACGGCGCCCTCCCAGCCGAATTCGGCCACATCCATGAACCGCAGCGCCGCAGCCCCCGGCAAAAGCCGCTCCAGCACCGCCGCCGCCTGCGGCCCCTGCAGCGCCAGAAGCCCGCGCCGCAGCACCTCTACGCCCGGCACATGCGCCTGCAGATGGGCGATGTCGGCCTCCGCGCAGGCGGCATTCACCACCAGAAACAGGTGGCTGCCCTTGTTGGCGATCATCAGATCGTCGAGGATGCCGCCTGCCGCATTGGTGAACATCGCATAGCGCTGCCGGTTCAGGCCCAGCCCCGCCACATCCACCGGCACCAGTGCCTCCAGCGCCGGAATGCCCGCCGCGGGCAGGATCACCTGGCCCATATGGCTGACGTCGAACAGCCCGGCGGCCGCGCGGGTGTGCAGATGCTCCTTCAGCACGCCCATCGGATATTGCACGGGCATTTCCCAGCCCGCGAAGGGTACCATCTTCGCGCCCAGTTCGAGATGCAGATCGTAGAGCGGCGTGCGCTTCAGGCTGTCTCCGGCCATGTCGTCCCCTGTCCTGCCGGATGCCCGGCATCGATTCTCCGGGCCTTGCGACCCTCTCGATGCCCCCTCTGTCCCTGCCCCGAAGGGCGCCTGAGATCGTTATCCTTCGGCGGGCGGATGCCCTCTCCAGAGTTCTGGCCGGAATGGTCCTTTTGCCTGAGAGTTTACCGGGGCGGTTGCTCCTTCGGCACTGGCGCGGGGCCAGCTTCTCCCGATTCCGTCGCGCATCGGATAGCCGAGCATCCCCCGCCTGCGCAACAGGAAAAACCGGAATCGACCATTCAGGCCGGAAAAGCGACGCGCAGGCCCCGAATGCCGCGAAAACCGGCGCACAGCGGGCATGATCCAGGTCATGTTGCGCCGGGCCAGGCGCCGCTATACCCCCGCTGCCACGGAGGACCGCCCGATGACCCTGCTCGCCTTTGCCTCGGCCGTGCTCGCGCTGCTGCTCGCGCCCGGGCCCACCAATACGCTGATTGCGCTCGCGGGCGCGCGCGCCGGGCTGCGCGGGGCGCTGCGGCTGATCCCGGCGGAGGTTCTGGGCTATCTGACGGCGGTGCTGCCGCTCGGAGGGTTCGGGGCCGCGCTGATGCACTGGCCGCAGGCGGGCATGGGGCTGAAGCTGGCGGCGGCGGCCTGGGTGCTGGTGCTGGCGGTGCGGCTCTGGCGGCCGGGTGCGGCGGCGGCCGGGGTGGCGGCCGTGGGCCGGGGCCGGGTCTATCTCACGACGGTGCTGAACCCGAAGGCGCTGATCTTCGGGCTGGTGCTGCTGCCTGCGCCGGGGGCGGAGGGCTACCTGCCGCGGCTTGCGGCCTTCTGCACGATGGTGGCGGCGGTGGCGGTGCTCTGGGGGGCGGCCGGCGCGCTGGCCCGGACGGGTCTGTCCGGGCCGCGGCTCATGGTGGTGCAGCGGGTCGCGGCGGGCTGGCTCGCCTTCGTCGCGCTCTCGCTGATCGGCGGGGTGCTGCGGGTCTGAGCCCGGCTCAGCCCTTCGCCGGGATCTTGTGCAGCAGGGGCAGCAGCTCGGCCATATCGGGCCCGTGCGCCTGCCCGGTCAGCGCCTTGCGCAGCGGCATGAACAGGCCTTTGCCCTTGCGCCCGGTCGCGGCCTTCACCTGCGCGGTCCAGTCGGCCCAGGTGGTCGGGCCCCAGGGCTGCGGGGGCAGCATGGCCAGCGCCTCGGCGATGAAGCCTGCATCCTCCGGCTCGATCACCGGCGCGGCACCGTTCAGGCACAGATCAGCCCATTGCTTCAGGTCCGACAGCCGGTCGATGTTCTGCGAGGCGACCTTCCAGAACGCCTCCGCCTGCTCCGCGGGAATGCCCAGCTCGGCGATCTGCGCGGCCACGGCCGCAAACGGCAGCTGCTGATTGCGGTGCCTGGTCAGCGGCACCAGGTCCTCAGCATCGAATTTCGTCGGCGCCGCGCCGAACTGGCTCAGCGCGAAGCCCTCGGCGATCTCGTCGAGCGACATCTTCAGCTCCACCGGCTGGCTGGAGCCAAGCCGCGCCATCATGCTCAGGAGCGCCTCCGGCGCGATGCCGCCCGCGCGCAGGTCGCGCAGCGACAGCGCGCCCAGGCGCTTCGACAGCTCCTCGCCATGCGGACCCGAAAGCAGCGAATGGTGCGCGAAATTCGGCGGCGTGGCGCCGAGCGCGCGGATGATCTGGATCTGAGTCGCGGTATTGGTGACGTGGTCCGCCCCGCGCACGATATCGGTCACGCCCATGTCGGCATCATCGACCGAGGAGGCGAAGGTATAGAGCACCTGCCCCGAGGCCTTGATCAGCACCGGATCCGAGACCGAAGCCGCATCGATCGAGATCGGCCCAAGGATGCCATCGGCCCATTCGATCCGTTCCTGATCCAGCAAGAAGCGCCAGTAGCCCTCGCGGCCCTCGGCGCGGAAGGCGGCCTTCTCTGCCTCCGAAAGCTTCAGCGCCGCGCGGTCATAGACCGGCGGCTTTCCCATGTTCAGCTGCTTCTTGCGCTTCAGGTCGAGCTCGGTCGGGGTCTCGAAGACCTCATACAGGCGGCCCTTGTCGCGCAGGTCTTGCGCGGCCTCCTCATAGCGGCCGAGGCGCGCGGACTGGCGCTCCTCCCGGTCCCACGTCAGGCCCAGCCATTCCATATCCGCCTTCAGCGCATCCACATATTCCTGCTTCGAGCGCTCCTGGTCGGTATCGTCGATCCGCAGGATGAAAGTGCCGCCGGACTTGCGCGCGATGAGATAGTTCATCAGGGCGGTGCGCAGGTTGCCGACGTGGATATAGCCGGTGGGCGACGGGGCAAAGCGGGTAACGGTGGTCATTCGGAGCTCTCCTGTTGGCCCCGCTCTTTCACAAAGGCGCCGTTTTGTCCATATCGGCAAGGCAGACAGGAGGACCCAATGACCGAATGGACCGGGCGCGACGCGCCCTCGCTCGACGATATCGCGGCGCTGGCAGAGGCCGCGCGCGCCGCCCTGCCCGCGGCCTTCGCCGGGCCCGCGGCCGCGGTAGTGCTGCGGGTGGAGGATTTCGCCGCCGAGGAGATCCTGCAGGAGATGGAGATCGACGATCCCTTCGCCCTCACCGGGCTCTATGACGGGATCCCGATGACGCAGAAATCGGTGATGGATCCGGGCGGGCCGGATGTGATCTGGCTGTTCCGCCGCGCGATCCTGGATGAATGGGTCGCGCGCGGCGACGTGGCGCTGGATGCGCTTGTCGCTCATGTCTATGTGCACGAGCTCGCGCATCATTTCGGCTGGTCGGATGCGGATATCGCGGCCATCGACCACTGGTGGGAATGAATTCCTTGCCATGAGCCAGGTGCGGGCTACCTTCGGCCAACATCCCAGAGGAGGCCCGACGATGACGACACGGCTCACCCGCCGCGCAGCCATGATCACCGCCGCCGGCACATTGGCGGCCCCCGCCCTGATGCCGCAGATGGCCGCCGCCACCGAAAGACCGATGCCCCCCGCGATCCCGCTTTACCGGCGCATGCGCCTTGGCGATTTCACCGTGACGACGCTGCTCACCGCGGCGCAGCCGATGGACAACCCGCAGGGCACCTTCGGCATGAACGCGCGCCCCGAGGACTTCGCCGCCCTATCGGCCGCGCATTTCATCCCGGCCGACCGCGGCATGAGCTTCCATGTGCCGACGCTGGTGGACACCGGTTCGGAGGTGATCCTGTTCGACACCGGGATCAATCCGGGCGCGATCACCGCCGCGCTCGCCGCCGCGGGGCATGCGCCGGAGGATGTGAGCCTCGTGGTCATCACCCATATGCATGGCGACCATATCGGCGGGCTCCACGGCGACGGGCCCACCTTCACGAAGGCGCGCTAGGTCACCGGGCAGGCGGAATTCGACCATTGGAACGCCTCGGGCAACGAGACCTTCGCCGCCAAGGTGAAGCCGCTGGCCGCTGAGTTCGGGCTGATCGGCGATGGAGACAGCCCGGCCCCCGGCATCACCGCGATGCTGGCGCCCGGCCATACCCCGGGGCACATGACCTATCTGCTGGAAAGCGGCGGGCGGCGGCTGATGCTCACCGCCGATACCGCGAACCATTATGTCTGGTCGCTGGGCCAGCCAGACTGGGAAGTGCGCTTCGACATGGACAAGGCCCTGGCCGCCGAGACCCGCCGCCGCATCCTGGGCCAGATCGCCGAACAGAAGATCCCGTTCATCGGCTATCACATGCCCTTCCCCGGCGTGGGCTTCCTGCAGGCCGAAGGGCCCGGGTACCGCTTCGTGCCGGCGAGCTATCAGCTGGACCTGTGAGCGGTTCCTCTTGGCAGGAGGTCAGGATTGCTGACATGATCGGTGCATCTTCCCCTGCTGACGGTGCCCGCCCATGGCTGCGATCCTGACCATCACGCTCAACCCGACGGTCGATCTGTCGATCTCGGCCGATCATGTGCTGCCCGAGCGGAAGCTGCGCTGCTCGCGCCCGGATACGGACCCGGGCGGCGGCGGGCTGAACGTGAGCCGCGCGATCGCGGCGCTTGGCGGGCATTCCACCGCCTTCGTGGCGCTCGGCGGGCCGACGGGCGACAAGGTGATGCATCTGCTCTCCGAACAGGGGATCGGGCTGTGCCCCTTCCCCGCCCCAGGCGAGACCCGCCAAAGCCTGACGGTGACCGATGCCGCGACCGGCGCGCAATACCGCTTCGTGATGCCCGGGCCGGAATGGGGGTCGCGCGACGTGGCCCGCGTGATCGACCGGATCGCGCGCGCCGCGCCCGAGGACGGGATCGTGGTGCTCTCGGGCAGCCAGCCGCCGGGCGTGCCCGAAGATTTCCCCGCCCGCCTGGCCACCCGGCTGGCGCGCACCCGGGCGCGGTTCTTCCTCGATACCTCCGGCCCCGCGCTGCACCGGCTGATGACGGCGGGGGCGAAGCCTGCCGATGTGCTGCGGATGGACGATCTGGAGGCCGAAGAGCTGGCGGCCCGCCCCCTGCCCGGCCGCACCGATACCGCCGATTTCGCTCAGGGGCTGGTGCGGCGCGGCATTGCGCATGCGGTGATCGTGGCGCGCGGCGCGGATGGCAATGTGCTGGCCACGGCGGAGGGCCGCTGGGTGGCGCAGGCGGTGCCGCCGCAGGTTGTCTCGAAGGTCGGCGCGGGGGACAGTTTCGTTGCGGCCTTCACGCTCGCGCGGGCGAAGGGGCTGAGCCAGCCGGAGGCGCTCCGCTGGGGCTCTGCGGCGGCTGCGGCGGCGGTGATGACGCCCGCCACAGGGCTGTGCCTGCGGCCGGATTTCCGGGCGATGCTGAAGGGCTGCGCCCTTACCGCGCTCTGATCCGGCGCGCAGATGATCCGGCATCAAATTGATTTAATTTATAAAAACCTCAGACCGTCGGGTTAACACATTCCGAACCGCATGCGTATTTTCTGGCGCCACTGTTTCAGTAGCGGCATCAGAAACTGTATTCAGTGCTTCGATCTTCCCTCATTCTGACTCTCATTGCCTCTTTCGGCGTTTCGGGCTGCGCCACCCTCACCAACGACGAAAACGTGCCCGTCGCGCTGTCGTTCAGCTCGGGCGATTCGGGCTCCTGCGCGCTGCGCAACAAGCGGCAGGCGCAATCGGCCAATATCCCCGGCGCGGTTCAGGTCCGCCGCTCCGACGACGCGCTGCAATATGATTGCCAGACCGCGCGCGGCAAGGAGGCCACCGGCGCCATCCCGAGCACCATGGGCGGCAAGATCGTCGCAAGTGCGGTGTTTCTGGATTTCGGCATGGTCGATGCGATCACCGACAAGCACCGCGAATATCCGGCGAGCTACGTCATCCCCGTCACGAAGTGACCCGGCCTCCGGCGGCGCAGGGCCGCCGCCGGATCAGGCGCCCGAGGTATCGCGCCAGCGGTTCACCATCGGGTAGCGCCTGTCGAGCCAGAACGCGCGGCGCGTGAGCCGCGGGCCGGGCGCGGCCTGGAACCGCTTCCATTCGGAAATATAGAGCAGGTGCTCCACCCGCTTCACCGTGGCGCGCTCGTGCCCCGCCGCCACGATCTCGGCCACAGACTGATCGCCCTCCACCAGCCGCTCGAGGATATCGTCCAGCACGTCATAGGGCGGCAGGCTGTCCTGGTCCTTCTGGTTGTCGCGCAGCTCCGCGCTCGGCGGCTTGTCGATGATCGCAGGCGGGATCACCTCCCCCGCCGGGCCCTTCATCCAGGGCCGATGATGGCTGTTGCGCCAGCGGCAGGTCTCGAACACGCGGGTCTTGTACAGGTCCTTGATCGGATTGTAGCCGCCGTTCATATCGCCATAGATCGTGCAGTAGCCGACCGCCATTTCGGATTTGTTGCCGGTGGTCAGCAGCATGCCCCCGAACTTGTTCGACAGGGCCATCAGCATCACCCCGCGCAGGCGGGACTGGATGTTTTCTTCGGTGATGTCGGGGGTGGTGCCCGCGAGCAGATGATCGAGCGCGCCCGCGACCGCATGGCGGCTGCCCTCGATCTCTACCGTATCGAGCCGCGCGCCCAGCCGCCGGGCAAGCTCCGCCGCATCGTCGAGCGAGCCCTGCGAGGTATAGCGCGAGGGCAGCATCACGCAATGCACGTTCTCGGCCCCGATCGCATCGGCCGCCAGCACCGCCACCAGCGCGGAATCGATCCCGCCGGACAGGCCCAGCACCACCTTGGAGAACCCGGATTTCGCGAGATAATCATGGAGCCCCATGACCATGGCGCGGTAATCCTGCTCCCAGGCATCGGGCTGCTCGGCGAAGGGGCCCGGCAGCGCGCGCCAGCCCTCGGGCCCGCGCGCGAAATCGATATGCGCGATCACCTCGTCGAAGGCCGGCAGCTGCGCGACCATCTCGCCATGCGGATTGAGAACGAAGCTCGCCCCGTCGAACAGCTGGTCGTCCTGCCCGCCGACGGCATTCAGATAGACCAGCGGCAGCCCCGTCTCCACCACCCGCGCGATGGTGACGTTGAGCCGGGTCTCCATCTTGCCGCGGAAATAGGGCGAGCCATTCGGCACCAGCAGGATCTCCGCCCCGGTTTCGGCCAGCGTTTCCGAGACCTCCGGGTGCCAGCTGTCCTCGCACACCGGCGTGCCGATGCGCAGCGGCCCGATCCGGTAGGGGCCGGAAATCGGGCCGGAATCGAAAATCCGGTATTCGTCGAACACGTCCTCATGCGGCAGGTCGTGCTTCAGGATCCGCGCCGCGACCTTGCCCTCGTGCAGCACCCACCAGGCGTTGTAATGCCCGGTCTCGTCCCAATAGGGCCCGCCGATGCCGAGCGCGGGGCCATCCACGATCTGCGCCGCCAGCGCCTCCATTGCCGCCATTGCATCCGCCACGAAAGCGGGCTTCAGCACCAAGTCCTGGGTCTGATAGCCGGTGAGGAACATCTCGGGCAGCGCCACCATCGCCGCCCCGGCCGCGCGCCCGGCCTGCCAGGCCTCCAGCGCCTTGGCCGCATTGGCGGCAAGCGCGCCCACGGTCGGGTTCAGCTGCGCGAGGGTGAGGCGGAAAGTGTCGGCCATGCGGAGGAGGTCCCTGTAACTGCGCCCCCGGTTTAGCGGCTGATCCCCGCCAAGGAAAGCCGCCCCGCGCGCATTCCCCGCCGGAGGGCGGCTTGTGCCCGCGCGGCAGGCGCACTAGTCTGGCGCCGGACGGACAGGGGGAAGCATGCAGGCGGCACGGATCCTCGGCCTCGCGCTCGTGCTCGCCGCGGGCGCGGCTTCGGCGCAAGAGGTCATCACCAAGCAATACGAGGACGGCGGCGTCTACGAAGGCACCTTCAAGGACGGCAAGCAGCATGGCGAGGGCATCTATCGGCTGCCCTCGGGCTATGAATACGAAGGCCAGTGGGTCGCGGGAGAGATCCTCGGCCAGGGCCGGGCGAAATTCCCCAATGGCTCGGTCTATATCGGCCATTTCGCGCGCGGCAAGCCCGATGGCCAGGGCCGGATCACCTTCGCCGATGGCGGCACCTACGAGGGCCAGTGGCAGGCGGGCGAGATCACCGGCGAAGGTGTGGCGCACTATGCCAATGGCACCAGCTACAGCGGCCATTTCAGCAATGCCCTGCACGACGGGCGCGGTGTGCTCACCGGCGCCGATGGCTACCGCTACGAGGGCGACTGGGTGAAGGGTGTGAAGGAGGGTCAGGGCCGGATCACCTATGCCGATGGCTCCGTCTATGAGGGGGGCATGGCCGCGGGCCAGCGCGCGGGCCAGGGCCGGCTCACGCTCGCCAATGGCACCGTCTATGAGGGCGCCTGGGCCGGCGGCCAGATGAACGGCACCGGCAAGCTCGTGCAGCCCAACGGCGACACCTACGAAGGCCAGATGGCGGGCGGCAAGCGCGAGAGCCAGGGCCGCGTCAGCTATGCCAACGGCGACGTTTACGAGGGCGGCTTCGTGGCCGACCGGCGTCAGGGCAAGGGCCAGTTCCGCGGCACCGACGGCTACCTGTATGAGGGCGAGTGGACCGAGGGCCGGATCGAGGGCCAGGGCCGCGTGACCTATCCGGATGGCTCCGTCTATGAGGGCAGCTTCCGAAACGACCAGCCCGATGGCCGCGGCCGGATCACCTATCGCGACGGGTCGAGCTATGAGGGCGACTGGGTTGCGGGCGTGATCGAGGGCCAGGGCATCGCGCGCTATGCCAACGGGCTGGTCTATGAGGGCGGCTTCAAGGCTGCGCGCAATGCGGGCAAGGGCCGGATGACCTACCCCGACGGCTATGTCTATGAGGGCGACTGGGTCGATGGCCAGCGCGAGGGCCAGGGCCGCGCCACCTATGCCGATGGCACCGTCTACGAGGGCGGCTTCATCGGCGGCAAGCGTGAGGGGCACGGCCTGCTGAGCATGCCCGACGGCTTCCGCTACGAGGGCAGCTGGCGCGCGGGCGAGATCGACGGCACCGGCACCGCCACCTATGCGAATGGCGATGTCTATGAGGGCACCTTCGTCATGGGCAAGCGTCAGGGCCAGGGCACGATGCGCTACAGAAGCGGCACCGTGGCCGCGGGGAACTGGACGAACGACACACTCGACACCAGCGCCCCTCCGCAGCAATGAGCCCGAATCGGCGCGGCGCTTCGCGCTCCGCCCGAAGCACTGGCAATCGCGCCGGAATTTTCCGCTTTTCAATTCCGGGATCGCAGGGCATAGTCCGACCCATGACACGGACGCTGAACAATCTGACGCATCTGACCGGGGCTTCGGCCGTCGGCCCGTCCGTCCGTGGTCTCCTTCTTCTTAGCAGCCTCTGAGCGTGCCTTCGGGCGCGACCGCTCAGGGGTATCCAGCGCCCGGACCGCACCGAAGCCCACGCGACCGCTGGCCTTCGGACCCACGCACAGCTAGGAACACCCCGCGAGGAGACCTGACCCATGACCGACAACCGCGTCCTGATTTTCGACACCACCCTGCGTGACGGCGAGCAATCGCCCGGCGCCACCATGACCCATGACGAGAAGCTGGAGATTGCCCAGCTGCTCGATGAAATGGGGGTGGACATCATCGAGGCGGGCTTCCCGATCGCCTCCGAAGGCGATTTCGAGGCGGTCTCCGAAATTGCCCGCCGCTCGAAGAATTCGGTGATCTGTGGCCTGAGCCGGGCCAATTACAAGGATATCGACCGCTGCTGGGAGGCGGTGAAGCACGCCGCGAAGCCGCGCATCCACACCTTCATCGGCACCTCGCCGAGCCACCGCGGCATCACCAACCTCGATCAGGACCAGATGATCGAGCGCATCCATGACACCGTGACCCATGCCCGCAACCTGTGCGCGGATGTGCAATGGTCGGCGATGGATGCGATCCGGACCGAGCGCGACTATCTGTGCCGGGTGGTGGAGGCCGCGATCAAGGCCGGCGCCAGCACCATCAACATCCCCGACACCGTGGGCTACACCCTGCCGCAGGAAAGCGCGGACATCATCCGCATGCTGCTGGAAAAGGTGCCGGGCGCCGATCAGGTGATCTTCGCCACGCATTGCCACAACGACCTGGGCATGGCGACGGCGAACTCGCTGGCGGCGGTTTCGGCGGGCGCGCGGCAGATCGAGTGCACGATCAACGGGCTGGGCGAACGGGCGGGCAACACCGCGCTGGAAGAAGTGGTGATGGCGATCAAGGTGCGGCGCGACCTGATGCCCTACACCACCGCGATCGACACCACCAAGATCATGAACCTGTCGCGCCGGGTGAGCCAGGTTTCGGGCTTCCCGGTGCAGTTCAACAAGGCGGTGGTCGGCAAGAACGCCTTCTTGCATGAATCGGGCATCCACCAGGACGGCGTACTGAAGAACGTCGAGACCTTCGAGATCATGCGCCCCGCCGATATCGGCCTGAACGAGACCAACATCGCGATGGGTAAGCATTCGGGCCGCGCGGCGCTGCGCTCGAAGCTGGCCGATCTGGGCTTCGATCTGGCGGAGAACCAGCTGAACGACGTCTTCGTGCGGTTCAAGGCGCTGGCCGACCGCAAGAAGGAGATCTACGACGAGGATCTGGTCGCGCTGATGTCGGATTCCACGGCGAACACCGAGAACGACTATCTGCAGGTGAAATGGCTGCGCGTGGTTTGTGGATCGGACGGGCAGGAAGCCGAGCTGAAGATGACGGTGGATGGCACCGAGAAATCCGCCCGCGTGCCGGGCGACGGGCCGGTCGATGCCTGCTTCAAGGCGGTGAAGGCGATCTATCCGACCAATGCGCGGCTGAAGGTCTATCAGGTGCAGGCGGTGACGCAGGGCACCGATGCGCAGGCCACGGTGAGCGTGCGGCTGGAGGAGGACGGGCGCATCGTCACCGGCTCCGCCGCCGATACCGATACGATCCTGGCGAGCGTGAAGGCATATGTCGGCGCGCTGAACCGGCTGCGGGTACGCAGCCAGAAGACCGCGCCCGATGCCGATATGAAGACGGTGAGCTACAAGGTCTGAGCGCCCTCGGCGCAGCTTCTCCAGGGCGCCGGTTTCCGGCGCCCTTTTTCATGGCAACGGCGCGAGAACCGCACGATTTCGTGACAGGTTGTATAAGTGAAATTATTGCTGGATAAGATGCAGGAGCGAGAAGGCTAATATTGTAAAAGTGATAGCAGTACACTCCCCCCCCGCGGAATGCCGCTGAGCCCGCGCGGGCCTGCGGGAAATCGCCTTTCGCCGCGCGGAGCCTTTGCCTATATGGGCGCAAAGCCGCTCTCGGGGCGAGTCGCGGCACAGGGCAAGCGGGATTCGGACATATGGGACTTGGCGGGATCTTCTCCTCGGACATGGCGATCGACCTCGGGACGGCGAACACGCTCGTCTATATGAAGGGCAAGGGCATCGTCCTGAACGAACCTTCGGTCGTCGCCTATCATGTCAAGGACGGCAAGAAACAGGTGCTCGCCGTGGGCGAGGATGCGAAGCTGATGCTCGGCCGCACCCCGGGTAGCATCGAGGCGATCCGTCCGATGCGTGAGGGCGTCATCGCGGATTTCGACAGCGCCGAGGAGATGATCAAGCATTTCATCCGCAAGGTGCACAGGCGCTCCACCCTCTCGAAGCCCAAGATCATCGTCTGCGTGCCCCATGGCGCCACCCCGGTGGAGAAGCGCGCGATCCGGCAATCGGTGCTCTCGGCGGGCGCGCGCCGCGCCGGCCTGATCGCGGAGCCGATCGCGGCGGCGATCGGTGCGGGGATGCCGATCACCGACCCCACCGGCTCGATGGTCGTCGATATCGGCGGCGGCACCACCGAGGTCGCGGTGCTGAGCCTCGGTGACATCGTCTATGCGCGCTCGGTCCGCGTCGGCGGCGACCGTATGGACGAGGCGATCATCAGCTATCTGCGCCGCAACCAGAACCTGCTGGTGGGCGAAGCCACGGCGGAGCGCATCAAGACCACGATCGGCACCGCGCGCATGCCCGACGACGGCCGCGGCGCGAGCCTGATGGTACGCGGGCGCGACCTGCTGAACGGCGTGCCGAAGGAAGTGGAGATCACCCAGGCGCAGATCGCCGAGGCGCTGAGCGAGCCGGTGCAGCAGATCTGCGACGCCGTGATGCAGGCGCTGGAAGCGACCCCGCCCGATCTCGCGGCCGATATCGTCGACCGGGGCGTGATGCTCACCGGTGGCGGCGCGCTGCTGGGCGAGCTGGACCTGAGCCTGCGCGAGCAGACCGGCCTGTCGATCTCGATCGCGGATCAGACGCTGAATTGCGTTGCCCTCGGCACCGGCAAGGCGCTGGAATACGAGAAGCAACTGCGCCACGTGATCGATTACGACAGCTGAGGCCCATGGCCAGAGACCGCGACGAGGACTACGCAGGCCCGCTGCGCCGGATCGCGATTGCGATCCTGGCGCTGGCTCTGGCTGCGACCTTCCTCGTCTGGCGCATCGACAGCCCGCGGGTGGAGCGGTTCCGCTCCGCCTTCGTGGACCGTTTCGTGCCGACCTTCGACTGGGCTATGGTGCCGGTGACGAAGGTGCTGGGCATGGTGGAGAACTTCCAGTCCTACGCCCGGATCTATGAACAGAACCAGGAACTGCGCCGCGAATTGCAGCAGATGCGCGCCTGGAAGGAAGCCGCCGTACAGCTGGAGCAGCAGAACGCCAAGCTGCTCGCGCAGAACCAGGTGCGGCTGGATCCGAAGCTCACGTCGGTCTCGGGCGTCGTCCTGGCCGATAGCGGCTCGCCGTTCCGGCAATCCGTGCTGCTCAATGTTGGCTCCCGCGACGGGATTGTTGATGGTTGGGCAACGATGGACGGACTCGGCCTTGTTGGCCGCATCTCCGGCGTTGGCAATTCGACCAGCCGCGTCGTGCTGCTCACCGATACCTCCAGCCGAATCCCGGTCACGATCCAGCCCTCCGGTCAGAGGGCGATCCTGTCGGGCGACAACACCCCCTTCCCGGCGGTGGATTTCCTCGAGAACCCCGATCAGGTCCGCCCCGGCGACCGCGTGGTGAGCTCGGGCGATGGCGGCGTGTTCCCGGCGGGGCTTCTGGTCGGGCAGGTGATGCAGGGTCAGGACCGGCGGCTCAGGGTGCGGCTCGCGGCCGATTATGGGCGGCTCGATTTCCTGCGCGTGCTGCGCTCGCATCCGGCCGAGCAGCTACATGACGCAGGCCCCCTGATCCCGCCGCCGACGGCGCCGGGCCCGGGCGGCAGCAATGGTTGATCCGGTCGCCTCGCGCAGGCTGGGCCATATGGCGCTGTTCGCGGCGATCGCGGCGGTGACGACCTTCCTGCGCCTTCTGCCGATCAGCCCGGTCAGCCACGGCATTCCGGGGCCGGACCTGATGCTGGCCTTCACCTTCGCCTGGCTGCTGCGGCGCCCCGATTATGTGCCCGCGCTGCTGATCGTGGCGATCTTCCTGTTCGAGGACCTGATCTACTGGCGCCCGCTCGGCCTTGTGCCGCTGATTGTGCTGGGTGGCACCGAATTCCTGCGCAGCCGGGTCAATCCGGCGCGCAGTCTGTCCTTGCCGGCGGAAATTCTCATCGTCGCGGCGGCGATGCTGGTGATGCTGCTGACGACCCGGCTGGTGCTGGCGCTGTTCATGGTGGATCAGCCCGCGCTCGGGCTGGAACTGCTGCGTTATCTGATGACGCTTGTCGCCTATCCCTTCGTCGTGGCACTTTCGGCGATGGCCTTCGGGCTGCGCCGGCCGGTGCCGGGGGGCGATGCGTCCTATGGGCGCAGGCTGTAAGGGGTGCGGGCATGAAGAAGTCGCAAAAGGACGTTCAGGCCAGCCGCTCCGCGATCACCCGGCGCGGGCTGATGCTGGGCGTGGCGCAGGCGGCGGTGATTTCGGTCATCGGCCTGAGGATGCGCAAGATGCAGCTGGAGCATGCCGACGACTACCGGCTGCTGGCTGATGGCAATTCGATCAAGATCCGGCTGATCCCGCCCGCGCGCGGGCTGATCTATGACCGCAACGGCGTACTGATCGCGGGCAACGAGCAGAACTACCGCGTCACCATCACCCGCGAGGATGCGGGCGACGTGGAAAAGGTGCTGACCGACCTGCGCCGCCTGATCCCGCTGAGCGATGCGCAGGCCGAGGATGTGCTCACCGAGATCCGCCGCCAGCCGCCGCATGCCCCGGTTCAGGTCGCTGACCGGCTGAGCTGGGAGGAATTTTCGCGCGTGGCGGTGAATACCCCCGCCCTGCCCGGCGTCTCGCCCGATGCGGGCCTCTCGCGGATCTATCCGCGGGGCTATGATTTCGCCCATGTGCTGGGCTATGTCGGCGCGGTCTCGGATTACGACCTGAAGAAGATCGAGGATCCGGACCCGCTGTTGCGGATCCCGAAATTCCAGATCGGCAAGACCGGGGTCGAGGCAAAGCTCGAGGACGATCTGCGCGGCAAGGCCGGGCAGCGGCGGATCGAGGTCAATGCCATGGGCCGCGAGATGCGCGAGATCGACCGGCGCGAGGGTGAGCCCGGGGTCACGCTGCAGCTGACGGTGGATTACCGGCTGCAGAATTTCGTGCACGAGCGGCTGAAGGGCGAATCCGCCGCTGCGGTAGTGATGGATGTGACCAATGGCGACATTCTGGCCATCGCCTCGGATCCGTCCTTCGACCCGAACGTGTTCGTGCGCGGGATCAGCTCGGCCGAATACAAGGCGCTGATGGAGAACGACCACCGCCCTCTGGCCGACAAATCCGTGCAGGGCCTGTATCCGCCGGGCTCGACCTTCAAGGTGGTGACGGCGCTGGCCGCGCTGGATGCGGGCGTCGTGGGCGCCGATGATACCGTCTATTGCCCGGGCTATTATGAAATGGGCGGGCGCAAGTTCCACTGCTGGAAGCATTCCGGCCACGGGCGCGTGAATGTCTCGCAGGCGCTCGAGCAATCCTGCGACGTGTATTTCTACGAGGTCGCGCAGCGCGTCGGCATCGACAAGATCGGCGAGATGGCCAAGCGCATGGGCGTGGGCGTGCGCCACGACCTGCCGATGTCGGCGGTGGCCGAAGGCGTGGCACCATCCAAGGCCTGGAAGAAAGAGCGCTACGACAAGGAATGGCGGATCGGCGATACGATCAACGCCTCCATCGGCCAGGGCTATGTGCTGGCCTCGCCGCTGCATCTCGCGGTGATGACGGCACGGCTCGCTTCCGGGCGCGCGGTGGAGCCCCGGCTCGTGCGCTCGCGCAACGGGGTGGAGGTGCCGCCGGCCCCGGCCCCGGCGCTCGGCCTGCGCGAAAGCTGGCTCGACAATGTGCGCCGCGGCATGATCATGGTGATGAACGGCAACCGCGGCACTGCGGCCAAATCGCGCATCGCGCTGGCGGAATGGAAGATGGCGGGCAAGACCGGCACCAGCCAGGTGCGCAATATTTCCACCGCCGAGCGCGCCCGCGGCGTGCTGCGCAACGAACAGCTGCCCTGGAACCGGCGCGACCATGCGCTGTTCGTCTGCTATGCGCCGGCGGACAACCCGAAATATGCGGTCAGCCTGATCGTGGAGCATGGCGGCGGCGGCTCCACCGCGGCGGCGCCGATGGCGCGCGACATCCTGCTGTTTGCGCTTGCGGGCGGGCTGCCGCCGCTGGAGGCCTATCCTTCGGGCCAGCGCGACGAGGTACAGAGCCGGTTCGACAGCATGAAGCTGGTCGACCCCAATGCCCCGGGCGGCACAAGGACGCGGGCCTGAGCGATGAGCTATCTGGAAAACAACCTGAAGACGGTTCCGACCGGGCTGCGCAAGGTCCTGTATCTGAACTATCCGCTGATGATCCTGCTGACGGCGGTGAGCTGCACCGGGTTCCTGATGCTCTATTCGGTCGCGGGCGGCGATGTGAGCCGCTGGGCCGAGCCGCAGATGGAGCGCTTCGCAGCCGGGATGCTGCTGATGGTGGTGATCGGCTTCACGCCGATCTGGTTCTGGCGCAACATTTCGGGCGTGGCCTATGCGGTGGCGCTGCTGTTGCTGCTGGCGGTGGAGCTGGTGGGTGAAATCGGCATGGGCGCGCAGCGCTGGCTCGACCTCGGGCCGCTGCGGCTGCAGCCCTCGGAGCTGATGAAAATCGCGCTGGTGATGCTGCTTGCGGCCTATTACGACTGGCTGCCGGTGGAGAAGGTCTCGCGCCCGCTCTGGGTCCTGCTCCCGGTGACGCTGATCCTGATGCCGACCTTCCTCGTGCTCACGCAGCCAGACCTCGGCACGGCGGTGATGCTGGTGCTGGGCGGCGGCTTCGTCATGTTCGCGGCCGGGGTCAGCCTGTGGTATTTCGGCACGGTGATCGCGCTGATCGTGGCCCTCGTGTTCGGGGTGTTGGAGAGCCGGGGCACCGACTGGCAGCTCCTGCACGATTATCAGTTCCGCCGGATCGATACCTTCCTCGACCCGACCCAGGATCCGCTCGGCGCGGGCTACAACATCATGCAGGCGCAGATCGCGCTCGGCTCGGGCGGCTATTCGGGGCGCGGCTACATGCAGGGCACGCAATCGCGGCTGAACTTCCTGCCCGAGAAGCACACCGATTTCATCTTCACCACGTTGGCCGAGGAATTCGGCTTCGTCGGCGCCTTCGGCCTCCTGATGCTCTATGCCGGCATCATCGCCTTCTCGCTGCAGGCGGCGCTGGTGAACAAGGACCGCTTTTCCAGCCTGCTGACGATGGGGGTGGCGGGGACGTTCTTCTTCTTCTTCGCGATCAACATGTGCATGGTGATGGGGCTGATGCCGGTGGTGGGGGTGCCCCTGCCGCTGGTGAGTTATGGAGGAACCCAGATGATGATCCTGCTGAGCGCCTTCGGCCTCGTGCAGAGCGCGAACGTGCACAGGC
Source organism: Paenirhodobacter sp. (assembly GCF_041916475.1). GTDB lineage: Bacteria > Pseudomonadota > Alphaproteobacteria > Rhodobacterales > Rhodobacteraceae > Rhodobacter. The sequence goes on along the minus strand of NZ_JAYRZN010000002.1, from coordinate 9,646 downwards.
CGCGCTGATGCTCACGGTTTTGTATGCCGGAGAGGCCGGAGAATGGGGCGAATATGCGCCCGCGCTCACGCAGGCGCTGGATGCGGCGGGGGTTAAGGCGCGGCTGGTCCTGCCCGGCGCGGCGGCGCCCGAGAGCGTGGATTACATCGTCTATGCCCCCACCGGGCCGCTGAGCGATTTTGCGCCCTACAGCCGCGCGAAGGCGGTGCTGAGCCTCTGGGCCGGGGTGGAGCGCGTGGTGGGCAACCAGACCCTGACCCAGCCGCTGTGCCGGATGGTCGATGAGGGGCTGGAGCGCGGCATGGTCGAATGGGTGACCGGCCATGTGCTGGCGCAGCACCTGCGGCTGGATTTCTGGCGCGGCGCGCAGGATGGCCAGTGGCGCAACGATCAGGCGGCCCCCCTCGCGGCGGAGCGGCAGGTGACGGTGCTGGGCCTCGGCGTGCTGGGCGCGGCCTGCGCGGGCACGCTCGCAGGGCTCGGGTTTCGCGTCACCGGCTGGAGCCGCAGCCCGCGCGCGCTTGCGGGCATCACCTGCCTGAGCGGGCCGGAGGGGCTGCAGGCGGCGCTGCGCGGGGCGGAAATCCTCGTGCTGATCCTGCCCAACACGCCCGAGACCGAGAACCTGCTCAATGCCGAAACCATCGCCCTGCTTCCGAAGGGCGCCGTGGTGCTGAACCCGGGGCGCGGCACCCTGATCGACGAGGCGGCGCTGCTGGCGGCGCTGGATGCGGGGGCGCTCGGCCATGCGGTGCTTGATGTGTTCCGCCAGGAGCCCCTGCCCGCCGCGCATCCGTTCTGGGCGCATCCGCAAGTAACAGTCACCCCGCATATCGCGGCGGCCACGCGGCCGTCCTCGGCCGCGCGCGTGGTGGCCGAGAACATCCGCCGCGGCGAGGCGGGCGCGCCATTCCTGCATCTGGTGGACCGCGCGCGCGGCTACTGAGCGCCCGGGCTGCGGGCGCCCCGCCCGCACGCAGCCCCCGGAGCAATAATCGGCTATCCGGCGGCGGCCCTCGTGGCCTCTACCGCGCGCTGCCAGCGGGCATATTTCTGTGCGCGCAGCGCGGGCGCCATATGCGGCGTGAAGCGGCGCTCCAGCGCCCAGCCGCGGCCGAACGCCTCGGGCGGTGCGCAGATCCCGGCGCGCAGCCCCGCGAGATAGGCCGCCCCGAGCGCGGTCGTTTCCGTCACCTTCGGCCTGTCCACCGGCGCGCCCAGGATGTCGGCCAGGAACTGCATCGTCCAGTCGCTCGCCGCCATGCCGCCATCGACGCGCAGCACGCCCGCCTCCCGCGCGCCCCAATCGGCATGCATCGCCTCCAGCAGGTCCCGGGTCTGATAGCCCACGCTTTCCAAAGCCGCGCGGGCAAATTCCGCAGGCCCCGAATTCCGCGTGAGCCCGAACACCGCGCCCCGGCAGTCCGGCCGCCAGTAGGGCGCGCCAAGGCCGGTGAAGGCGGGGACCATGACCACCTCCTGCAGCGGATCCGCGGCCTCGGCCAGCGGCTGCGTCTCCGGCGCGGTGCGGATCAGCTTCAGCCCGTCGCGCAGCCATTGCACCACCGCCCCCGCGATGAAGATCGAGCCTTCGAGCGCATAGGTCGTGCGCCCCTCCAGCCGGTAGGCGATCGTGCTCAGCAGCCGGTGGCTGGAGGGCACCCGGTCCGCCCCGGTGTTCAGCAGCGCGAAGCAGCCGGTGCCATAGGTGGCCTTCATCATCCCGGGCGCGAAGCAGGCCTGCCCGACCGTCGCCGCCTGCTGATCCCCGGCGACGCCGAGGATCGGGATTTCGCGGCCGAACAGGTCGGCCCGGGTCATGCCGAAATCGGCCGCGCAATCCTTCACCTCGGGCAGGAGCTGCATCGGGATATCGAGCAGCGCGCACAGCTCCGCGTCCCAGGCATTGGCGCCGATGTCGAAGAGCATGGTGCGCGCGGCATTGGTGGCATCGGTCGCATGGACGCGCCCGCCGGTCAGGTTCCAGATCAGCCAGCTGTCGACGGTGCCGAAGGCCAGCTCGCCGCGCCGCGCCCGGGCGCGGGCATCGGGGATCCGGTCCAGCAGCCAGGCGAGCTTCGTGCCCGAGAAATACGGGTCCAGCAGCAGCCCGGTGCGGCGCTGCACCAGCTCCGCATGGCCCGCCGCGCGCAGCTCGGCGCAGCGCTCCGCGGTGCGCCGGTCCTGCCAGACGATGGCGTTATACAGTGGCTGGCCGGTTGCCCGGTCCCACAGGAGCGTGGTTTCGCGCTGATTGGTGATGCCGATCGCGGCCACATCGGCGGGGCGCAGGCCCGCGCGTTCGATCGCGGCGCGGGCGGTGGCGGCGGCCGAGGCCCAGAGGTCGGCCGGGTCGTGCTCGACCCAGCCCGGCTGCGGATAGTGCTGCGGGAATTCCTGCTGGGCCGAGGCGACCGGGCGGAGCGCAGCATCGAAGAGGATGCTGCGGGTCGAGGTGGTTCCCTGGTCGATGGCAAGGATATGGGGCATCGCGTCTTCCTGTCATGAGAACGGGCGGCCCGATCCCGCAGGGATGGGCTGAATCAAAGCCTGTCGGGCGGGCGCGGGGTCTCCTCAGGCCCGCGCGGGCCTCCTCCGGGGCCGAGCCTCTGCGCCCCGGCGCCCGAGGTCAAGAGATAGGCGTCAAGCGCCGCCACCTGCGCGGGATCGAGATGCAGCCCGAGCTTCGTGCGCCGCCACAGGATATCGGCCGCGCTCCGGGCGAATTCATGCGCGACCAGCCAATTCACCTCCGCCCCGGTGAGGGTCGCGCCGAAATCCGGGCCGAGGTCCTCAAAGCTGCGCGCGGCGCCAAGAAGCGCCAGCGCCTCGGTGCCATAGGTCCGCACCAGCCGCGCGGCATGGGCGGCGGAGAGATAGGGATGCGCGGCCCGGATCCGCCCGGTGAGCGCAGCCACGCCATCGACCGGGAAATCCCCGCCCGGAAGCGGCACCCGCGCCGTCCAGGCCGCGCCCGCCTGCGGGAAGAACGGCGCGAGCTTCTCCAGCGCATGTTCGGCCAGCCGCCGGTAAGTGGTGATCTTGCCGCCGAAGATATTGAGCACCGGCGCGCCCGCCGCATCCACCCGCAGCACATAATCGCGCGTGGCGGCGGTGGCGGAGCTTGCGCCATCGTCATAGAGCGGGCGCACGCCGGAATAGGTCCAGACCACATCGCCGGGCCGCACCGGGCGGGTGAAATAGCGGCTGGCGAAGGCGCAAAGGTAGTCGCGCTCCTCCTCGGTGCAGCGGGCCTCTTCGGGAGTGCCGTGGTGGTCCTTGTCGGTGGTGCCGATCAGGGTGAAATCCTGCTCATAGGGGATGGCGAAGATGATCCGCCCATCGGTGCCCTGGAAGAAATAGCAGCGGTCGTGGTCGTAAAGCTTCGGCACCACGATATGGCTGCCGCGCACGAGGCGCACGCCCTCGCGGGTCTCGAGATGGACGACATCGTGGATCACTGCGCCGATCCAGGGCCCCGCCGCATTCACCAGCGCGCGGGCCTGATGGCGCGCTGCGCCCTGCGGGCCCTCGGTGGCGATCTCCCACAGATCGCCCACGCGCCGCGCCGAGACGACACGGGTCTGCGTCAGGATCCGCGCGCCACGCGCCTCGGCATCGCGCGCATTCAGCACCACGAGTCGCGAATCCTGCACCCAGCAATCCGAATATTCCCAGGCGCGGCGGAAGCCCGGGCGCAAGGGTTGGCCGGCCGGATCGCGGCTCAGGTCCAGCCGCCGGGTGCCCGGCAGGATCCTGCGCCCGCCCAGGTGATCGTAGAGGAACAGCCCGAGCCGGATCAGCCAGGCCGGGCGGCGCCCCTTCATCCAGGGCATCACCGCCGACAGCAGCCGCGAGGTGGGCGTGTCGTTCTCGAAGCGCATCTGCGGCGAATAGGGCAGCACGAAGCGCATTGGCCAGCTGATATGGGGCATGGCGCAGAGCAGGGTCTCGCGCTCCTCGAGCGCCTCGCGCACGAGGTGGAACTCGAAATATTCGAGATAGCGCAGCCCGCCATGGAAGAGCTTCGTCGAGGCGGAAGAGGTGCCCTGCGCAAGATCCCCCTGCTCCGCCAGCGTCACGGAAAGCCCGCGCCCGGCCGCATCGCGCGCAATGCCGCAGCCGTTGATGCCGCCGCCGATCACGAAGAGATCCGCTACCGCCTGTGTCATCGCCGCCTCCGCCAGATATGCCCTATGCTCCTTATAGCGCGTTTTTGCGCGATACCGAACAATTTCGCGCACAATTCGCGCGAAGCCATTGCGAACGGGTGCGAAGCCCATAGACTGGGCCAAAATGGAGGAACCATGCCGCTGAACATGCGCCAGAGCGCGATCATGGAGCTCGCACGGGCAGAGGGGCAGGTCCGGGTGGAGGATCTGGCGGCGCGGTTCGACGTGACGCTGCAGACGATTCGGCGCGACCTGACGGACATGGCCGAGGCCGGGCTGCTGGAGCGGGTGCATGGCGGCGCGGTGCCGCGCGCAGGCGTGGTGAACCTGGGCTACGAGGCGCGCCGGCGCATGAATGCCGAGGCCAAGGCCGCCATCGGCGCGGCCTGCGCGGCGGCGATCCCCGACAATTCCAGCCTGATCCTGAACATCGGCACCACGACCGAGGCCGTCGCCCGCGCGCTGCTCGGGCACAAGAACATCATGGTGGTGACGAACAACATGAATGTGGCCAATATCCTGCTGGCCAATCCGGGCTGCGAGATCATGGTGGCGGGCGGCGGGCTGCGCCGGCAGGACGGGGGCCTGGTGGGGGAGCTGACGACGCAGTTCTTCGAACAGTTCAAGGTGGATTACGCGGTGATCGGCACCTCGGCGCTGGATCAGGAGGGCGACCTGCTGGATTTCGACCTCGCGGAAGTCCGGGTCAGCCGGGCGATCCTGCGCCAGGCGCGGCAGGCCTTCGTGGTGAGCGATCACAGCAAGATCGGCCGCCCGGCCCCGGCGCGGATCGCGAGCCTGTCGGAGGTGGACCGGCTGTTCACCGACGCGCCCCTGCCCGCAGACCTCGCGCGGCGCTGCACGGAGTGGCACACGGCGGTCACGCTCTGCCCGCCACGCAGCTAGCCACTTGCCCGGGCGCCGCTTTGCGCCTAGCACAGGCGCATGACCGGACCACGCTACACCCCGCTCGTAGAGACCCTGCCCGCCACTGTGCCCTTCGTCGGGCCGGAGGCGCAGGAGCGCCGCATGGGGCACCCTTTCACCGCCCGCCTCGGCGCCAATGAGAACGGCTTCGGCCCCTCCCCGAAAGCCATTGCCGCCATGGCCGCGGCGGCCGGGACGGCCTGGATGTATGGCGATCCGGAGAACCACGACCTGAAGCAGGCGCTGGCCGCCCATCACGGCTGCCGCCCGGAAAATATCGTCGTCGGCGAAGGGATCGACGGGCTTCTGGGCTATCTGGTGCGTATGCTGGTGGCTGAAGGCGATGCCGTCGTCACCTCGCTCGGCGCCTATCCCACGTTCAATTTCCATGTGTCGGGCTTCGGCGGCGTGCTGCACCGGGTGCCCTACAAGAACGACCACGAAGACCCGGAGGCGCTGATCGCGCTGGCGCGGCAGGTCGGGCCGAAGCTGATCTATATTGCCAATCCGGACAACCCGATGGGCAGCGCCCATCCCGGCGCCGAGATCGCGCGGATGGTTGCGCAGGTGCCGCAGGGCAGCCTGCTGGTGCTGGACGAGGCCTATGTGGAGCTTGCGCCCGAAGGCACCGAGGCGCCTCTGGACCCGGATGATGCCCGCGTGATCCGGATGCGGACGTTTTCCAAGGCGCATGGCATGGCGGGCGCCCGCGTCGGCTATGCGATCGGGGCGGCGCCGCTGATCGCGGCCTTCGACAAGGTGCGCAACCATTTCGGCATGAGCCGCATCGGCCAGGCCGGCGCGCTCGCGGCACTCGGCGACACCACCTGGGCCGCCTATATGCGCCGCCTGATCGCCGCCTCGCGCGACCGGATCGCCGCCATCGCCCGGGAAAACGGGCTGGCACCGCTGCCCTCGGCCACGAATTTCGTCGCGATCGACTGCGGCGCCGATGGCGCCTTCGCGCGCCGGGTGCTGGAGGAGCTGGCCGCGGCCGGCATTTTCGTGCGCATGCCGGGGGTCGCGCCACAAGACCGCTGCATCCGCGTATCCTGCGGCCCGGAGCCGGAGATGGCCGCCTTCGCCGCAGCCCTCCCGGGCGCCCTCGCCCGGGCCCGCTGAAGCACACGCCGCGTCACGTTTCTCTCTCCGTCTGGTGATTTGCACGGCCGCGGTTTCTGCCGCAGGCTGCGGGCGAAGGCCTTGGATCAGAACGGACTGGAAAGATGACCGGACGAGATATGCTGCGCTGCGCGGTCGTGCTTGCCTCTCTGGGGGCCGCGCTGCCGGCGCTGGCGCAGGATGCGGCCCATAGCGGGCATGACATGAGCAAGATGTCGACCGAGGCCTCCACCGCGGATGCCGCGCCCTCCACCCAGGGCTACATCGCGGTGAACAAGGAAATGCATGCCGGGATGGAAATCCCCTACACCGGCGATGCCGATGTGGATTTCGTCCGCGGCATGATCGCCCACCACGAGGGCGCGATCGGCATGGCGAAAGTCGTGCTGGATTACGGCTCGGATCCGGATGTGCGCAAGCTGGCACAGGACATCATCACCGCGCAGCAGGGCGAGATCGCCTGGATGAAGGATTAGCTTGCGCAGCACGAGCCCAAGTAGAGATACCTCCGGGGATCCATCCCCCATCCCGGAGGAGCACGGGCGGCGCGGGTCTATCCCTCCCCGCGCCGCCCGCGCCCGGATGTCAGGCCCCGGCGCAGATGGCCGTGGCCGCGGCCAGCGCGCCCGCGCCATGCGGCACCTGCAGCGCCTGCAGCCCCGCCTCCATCACCGCGAGCACACCCAGCGTCATATGCGCGTTCACATGGCCCATATGGGCGACGCGCAGGAAATCGTCGGCCTCCGGCGTGCCGGGTTCGGCCATGCCGAGCCCGATGCCGAGGGTCACGCCCGCCTCGCGCTCGCACCAGCTGCGCAACCGGGTGGCCACGCCGCCGCCCAGCCGCGCCGCGGTGACCGAATGGCCGCGCTGCGCGGGATCTGCGATGTTCAGGCGGATATCGCCGCCCTGCCCCCAGGCATCGAACGCCACCCAGACCATGCGCGCGAGCGTCTCGTGCCGGGCCCAGGCGTGCTCCAGCCCCTCCTCGTCCAGCAGCATCTTCAGCGCCTCAGCCAGACCGAAGATATGGTGCGTGGGCGCGGTGCCTGCAAAATATTCGTAGTAGAACTGCGGGAAGGCGCGCGGCGTCCAGTCCCAATAGGGGGTGCGCAGATCGGCGCTGGCGCAGCGCGCACGCGCCTTTTCCGAGAACCACAGGAAGCCGACGCCCGGCGGCACCATCAGCCCCTTCTGGCTGGCGGCGACCATGATATCCACGCCCCAGTCATCGAAGCGGAACGGGTCGCAGCCGAGCGAGGCGATGCAATCGACCGCCAAGAGCGCCGGATGACCCGCGGCATCGATCGCCTGGCGCACCGCCGCCACATCGTTCAGAACCCCCGTCGCGGTATCGACATGCGTCAGCAGGACGACCTTGATCCGCCCCGCGGGATCGGCGCGCAGCGCGGCCTCCACACGGCCCGGATCCACCGGTGTGCGCAGGCCGAAGTCGATCATATCGACCTCCACACCCATCGCGCGCGCGTGCTGCGCCCAGCCCAGCCCGAAGCGCCCCGTGACCAGCGACAGCGCCCTGTCGCCGCGCGAGAACAGGTTGGCGATCGCCGCCTCCCAGATGCCGTGGCCGTTGCTGATATAGAAGGCGACGTTCTGCTGCATGAGCGCGACGCGGCGCAGCCCGTCGATCACGCCTTCGGTCATCGCGACGATATCGCCTTCGTAGATATTCGGTGCCGGGCGGTGCATCGCCGCCAGCACCCGGTCGGGCATGGCCGAGGGCCCGGGAATGGCAAGATAGGGGCGGCCCTGCGCGAGGCTCATCATCTGCTCCTGAGGCTGATTGCGGGATTGGGTTACTGAACCCTGCCGCGCCGGTCAACGGGCGGGCTGTACCCGACACAAATCACGCAGGGCCCGCCGCTGCGGCGGCTGCGGCCGGTCTGATGCCAAAGCGGCGATGCGCGGCGGGAGAAGCGAGCCCCGCGCGGCGGATCCGGAGGCCGTGCCTTTCGGGCATTTCGGGGCGGTCGCGCCGGTATCTCTGCGCCATGGGCGGCTGGCGCAGCTTTGCCAGGCGGGCGCAGGGGGCTCATACTGTTTTCACTTCCCCGATCGCCGGACCAGCCGACCGCGGCAGGGGAAACCTAAGCCATTTCCCGGTCCGGCGGGGCCAGTGCTGGCGCCGCCTGTATGGAGCCAGTACGGGCCAGGGTAGCGACAGTGTTGGCCCATGAGGCCTTTCCAGCCGGAGCATGGCAGCGCCGCACCAGCGGCCCGTTCTTGCCGCGCAGGCCGGTTCGCGCTAAGTCCCGTGTTCCGAAACCAGGTGGAGGGTGTCGTGGCCAGCAACTCGGATCCCTACGGATCGCACCGGCTGTTTGCCCGGATGTGGCGCAGCTACCTGGTCCAGCACTGGCCGAAGATGCTGGTGGCCATCGCGCTCATGGTGGTGGAGGGCTCGACCCTCGGCGCGCTCAGCTGGATGCTGGAGCCGCTGTTCGACAAGGTGTTCGTGGAAGGCCGCGCGGGCATGATCTGGGGCGCGGGCGGGGCGATCTTCGGGCTGTTCCTGCTGCGCGCGCTCACATCGGTGGGCTCGCGCACGATGCTGTCGAACATCTCGCAAAGCTCGTCCTCGCAGATGCAGGTGGACCTCGTGCGCCACATGCTGACCCTCGATCAGAGCTATTTCATGGAGAACTCCCCCGGCGCCCTGATCGAGCGGGTGCAGGGCGATACCCAGGCCGTACAGGGCGTGTGGCAGGTGTTCATCACCGGCGCCGGGCGCGATGCCATCGCCCTCGTGTCGCTCTTCGCCGTGGCGGTCTCGATCGACTGGCGCTGGACGCTGGCCGCGCTGGTGGGGGCGCCGCTCCTGATTGCGCCGACGGCGATGGCGCAGAAATACATCCGCCGCAAGACCGGCCAGATGCGCGCGCAGGCCGGCGCCCGGGCCACGCGGCTCGACGAAGTGTTCCACGGTATCGCGGCGGTGAAGCTGAACCGGCTGGAGGACTATCAGATCGGCCGTTTCGCGCTCCTGGTGGAGCGGATCCGGCGCGCGATGATCAAGATGGCGCTCACGCAATCCATGATCCCGGCGCTGATCGACGTGGTCACCGGCTTCGGCTTCTTTGCGGTGCTGGTGCTCGGCGGGCACGAGATCGCCGAGGGGCAGCGTACCGTGGGCGAGTTCATGTCGTTCTTCACGGCGATGGCGCTGGCGTTCCAGCCGCTGCGGCGGCTGGGGGGCCTCGCGGGCACCTGGCAATCGGCGGCGGCGAGCCTAGAGCGGATCTACCGCGTGTTCGACATCCGCCCGAAGATCCACGATCCGGTCCCGGCGCTGCCGCGGCCGCAGCAGATGGATGTGCGGCTCGATGACGTCTATCTGAACTATGGCGCCAAGGAGGTGCTGCGCGGGCTCAGCTTCATCGCCGAGGCCGGGCAGACAACCGCGC
>NZ_JAYRZN010000001.1:0-186701 GCF_041916475.1 Paenirhodobacter sp. | reverse complement strand
AGGTCGCTGAGCTCCAGATCCGCATAGCCGTCATGAATGGCTACACCACGCTCGGCATACCTGTCACTGAAGTCGTGGAATAAGTCTGTCCGGGGATAGGGGAACCTCGCCTAGCAGCCGAATTGCGTAAAAGAGTCGGTTTTGCAGCAAATGCATCCGGCCGATGATGGTCAAAGGTCCCATGTTGATCACTCCGTTGCCCCCGCCGCTCTCCGCTCAGGGGGAAGGTTCACATGGCTCAATTCTTAATGAAAATTACGCGCCCAACCGCCTCAGTTCGGGGTGAAAATCAATATCTTGACGTGAAATCCTAATAAAATCGTGGAATTATGGTGAACCGGGAGGGTTTCGAACCCTCGACCCGCTGATTAAGAGTCAGCTGCTCTACCACTGAGCTACCGGTCCGGCGCCTAATTGACGAATCTGGGGCGGAGTTGCAAGCCCTGAAATGCAGTCGATACAGAAATATTTCACCTGGGCCGCGCGGAGTGCTGGCCACAAATGGCTGGTGTGGCGGTCGAAATGCTCCGAGAAATTTCTTAATATATTGAAAATATTAAGTATTTACGCGCTGACCGATCGCCATTCTTCGGGGCAGTGCATCCCGCGCAACCTGAAAATATACTACGCGGCCGAGAGTAACGGTTCTCCGGCATCATGCACCGTTGGGCGAGATCGCGGGCAGATTTATTGGGGCCTCGGGTGATGCGCAGGGCATCACCCGAGTAGGAGCTTTACATGGCTCCTTCGTTGGTGAGCGATGCGATGCCGGTCGTGCCGCCTCCGGTCACCGCGATGCAGCGCCAGGGCGCACGTTGCGGGCCGACGCCGATTGTCAGATCGGCCCCGTTCTCCACCGGCTTCCCGGTAACGAATGCGACATCGTTGTTATGCGTCACCTTGGCGACGTCGCGCAGGCAGGCCTGTTGCGCCTCGGCCGGTACGATATAGGTGACCTCCTCGGAGCCGCAGCCGCCAAGGGCGATCAGGCCGGCAAACGATATCCAAACGAAATTTTTCACCAGCAATCTCCTGCAAGCAGCATGGTGAGATGGGGTTCATGGCTGTGGGCGGCGGCCGTCCGCACGCGCGCAGCAGATGTGTGGGTGGAGCGGGGGCGTGTATGGACCCGAAGTCGAGGGGCGAGGCGCTTTCGTCGTGCCTCCCCGCTGATCCGCGCCTCGTCGAACCTTTGATGTTCGATGATCGCGGGGACGACCGATCAGCCGAACCGCAGCGGCCTGCGCGTCAGCGCGCGGGTGTCGCTGGCTGGCGGTGGGGGTCCGGCGGCGGAGCAATTGGCGAATCGTGGTGATGTCATACAGTAACTCCTCCCTCCACAAATGTCGTTTTGTCGCGACCGGTCCGAGGACGGTCGCTGTGCCGGTCATGGGCTTCGGTCCTCCTCCTGAACCTCGGCCGCCCGGTCGGGCCGCGCAGATCTGCTGCCCCGGGGTGACGGGCATCGGATCACGCGGCGTATTTTCAATATCTATGCTCAAACTGTGCGAGCGGGCCTGCATATCGATAGCCATCCGGCCGGCCCGGCCGCGTCTCATGTCTCGAAGCAAGGTCTTTCCGGGGCTTTTGGGCCCGAAAGACCGCCTCCGTCTGAGGCTGTGACGCGGGGCTGAAGCCCGCCGTCATGCGCCTCCGGGCGTTTCGGCCTGCCATCGGTTGCTATCGCCCCGATGGAGCAAGGCGTCCGTGCACCCCTCCCAGCTCCTGTATAACACAGATTTTCCGAAAACATCAGCCGCCGCAGCGGCTCCGGGCTCGGTTCCCTGATACCGCGGGGGTCGCCTCAGGACATCGCCTGCCACAGGGCCGCGAGCCAGCCCAGGGAGTGCAGGCCCACAAGGGCCGGACCGTAGCGCCGATTCAGGCGCCGGGCGCTGTCGGCGCGCTGATGGCGGGCCATGCGGTGCGCCAGAAGCGACAGCAGAAGGATCAGGAGGATTTCGCTGAAGGTCAGCAGCGAAAGCTGATCGACGAGGCCGAAGGTGGCATCGAAGCCGATCGTATCCTCCAGCCGATATCTGTTGAACACGGCCGCAAACAGGGAGCCGGTCGTCATCCCGACCCTGGTTCCCAGCTCGCTGACGGGGATCAGCAACACCAGGCCGCTGAGCAGGAAGGAAACGAAATAGCCCAGGAATTTTTCGATCAGGAGTGGCGAGCGGCTGCGCTCCACATCGATCAGGACAGAGAGCCGCGAAAAGCTGGTGCCCGTCGCGCGGTGGCCGAACCCGGTCGCGTAGCTGTGCCGGGAGGGTGCGAGGGACAGGCCGGTGATCGACCAGCCCGGCAGACTGACGAAATCGGCAATCGCCGAATCCGCGATATCGGGCGTTAGCAGGATTTCCGTATCCGGATCGGTGGCCTCGATGGTCAGCTGCAACGCTTGCCGGTCGAACGGATAGTCGCGCAGGTCGAAATCGTGATCGACGATGGCCTCAAAGCTGTAGGACTGCTATCGGCCGCCTTCGGGCATGGGGGTGCCGGAAAAGGGGGTGAGGGTCACGGACCGGCCGAATAGTTTCAGCCCCGGCATGGTATCGCCAGAGCCCGGCGGGAGGACCAGCCAAAGATAGCCGGCGATGCGGAAACTGCCGTTGCTGGGCGAAATGCCCGAGAGCGAGGAGATAAATACACCGAGCCGGAACGACTGAGGCGCCGGGTCCTGCGCCGCCGCCCGTGTTGCAGGCCACATCATGGCGCCGAGGATGAGGCTGGTCAGCAGGAGCCGGGCAAGGAACGGGCGCATCGAAAGTCTCCGGGCAGATTGCGGCATCCAACCAGATCTGGCCTGTTCCTGTCCAGTGCAGGCACTGGGTGTTCTCACGAAAACGGCCCGCCGCGGCGGGGCGGCGGGCGCACTCGTGAACGGTGACAGAAAACTCGTTACGACAGAACCAATGCTCAGCCGCGGCCGAAATCCGTCAGCAGGGTATAACCGCGCCCGGTCATGCAGCGGTCGACGACGCGGCGGGGCCCGTAGGTGACCATGTCGTGGCCGTAGTCCCCGGATCCTGCGCCGACCACGGCCCCGGTCGCGGCGCCGGTGGCGATCATGTCGCCCTGATTGACGCTGCGGGTGCCGACGGCCGCCCCGAGGAGCGCCCCGGCGACCAGCCCGCCGACGAGGCGCTGCCCGGCCTCTTTCTGCTGGCGCTGTTTGTAGTCCGCCTCGACCTGCAGCGCGATGGAGCGGCATTCCTCCAGATCGCGCTCGAATTTCGCAGGCTTCACCTTCGCCGGGTCGACTGCCGGGCGATATTCCTGAAGCGGCTGCACGGGTTCGCAGGCGGCCACGGCCATGGCCGTGGCCAGAAGGGCGAGGGTCAGCTGAATGCGGGTCATTGTAAAATTCATCCTCTTCAATCTCTTCCTGTAGGAGAAGACAGGATGTCTATGGTCGGCCCGAGGCCGAATGATGACCATTCCGGGGCAGGGCCTCGCGGCGCCCCGAGGCTAATGAAAAAGGCGCCCACCGCAAGGCGGACGCCGTATCTGCGCTCGGGGCGGGATCACTCGCGGCGATCGCCCATGAATTGCAGCAGGAACATGAACAGGTTCAGGAAGTCGAGGTAGAGCTGAAGCGCGCCCATGATCGCCGCCTTGCCGAGAAAATCATGCTCGGTCGCGGCCAGCTGCAGGTAGGTGTTCTTGATGTTCTGGGTGTCATAGGCGGTCAGGCCCGCGAAGATCAGCACGCCGATCACCGAGATCGCGAATTGCAGCGCGCTCGAGGCGATGAAAATGTTCAGGATCGAAGCCACGACGAGCCCGATCACACCCATCATCAGGAACGAGCCCACCGGCCCCAGATCGCGCTTGGTGGTATAGCCATAAAGCGACAGGCCGGCGAAGGCGATGGCGGTAACGAGGAAGGTCTGCGCGATCGAAATGCCGGTATAGGCGGCGAAGATGAAGCTGATCGACAGGCCCATCAGCGCCGAATAGCCCAGGAACACCATCTGCGCGGTGGCGGTCGACATCCGGTTCAGCATCGCCGAGAAGGCGAAGACCACCGCCAGCGGCGCCAGCATCACAACCCATTTCAGGCCCGATCCCCAGATCGCCGCGATCAGCTGCGGGTTGGAGCCCACGCCCCAGGCCACCGCCCCGGTGATCACCATGGCTAGCGACATCAGGCCATAGACCTTGTTCATATATGCCCGCAGACCCTCGTCGATCTGCGTCGCGCGCGAAGTCGTGGAGCCGGCGCGCATCGTATTGAAATCAGGCATTGGTTTCTCCCTCGGGTCTTGCGCGGCCGCACTGCCGCCGGTTTTCCGACACGATATTGGAAAGCCGGCCCCCGAATTCAAGCGCGGTGCCCGGAAAAAATACGACGAAAATCCACGGATATAGTGAAATTCCCGCGATCAGGGCCCCGCGATCAGGGCATGGTGACGACGATCTTGCCGGTAGAGCGGCGCGCGCGCAACATGTCCAGCGCCTCGGCCGCCTGCGCGAGGGGGAAGCTCGCGGAGACATGCGGGTGCAGGCCGCCCTCGGCGAACCAGCCGAACAGCTCGGCCATCGAGGCGCGCAGAAGCCCGGGATCCAGCGTCAGGTATCCGCCCCAATAGAGGCCATGGATCTCGATGTTCTTCACCAGCGCATGGTTGAGCGGCAGCACCGGAAGGCTGCCCGCGGCAAAGCCGATGACGAGAAACCGCCCCGCAGGCCGCAGCGCGCGGAACGCGGCCTCGCCCGCCGCGCCACCGATCGCATCATAGACCACATCGACCCCGCCCGCCGCGCGCAAGGCGCCGCGCAGGTCCGGGGTTTCGCTGTCGATCACGATGTCGGCCCCGGCCGCGCGGGCGATCTCGAGCTTCTCCGCGCCGCGGGCGAGCGCGATGACCCGCGCGCCGATCTTGTGGCCGATCTCCACCGCCGTCAGCCCGACGCCGCCCGCCGCGCCCAGCACGGCGAGCGTCTCGCCGGGGCGCAGCCGCGCGCGGTGCACGAGCGCCACATGCGACGTCCCATAAGCGATCTGGAAGGCCGCGGCCTGGGTTGCACTCATGCTCGCGGGCAGGGGCGTGCAGCGCTCCTCGGGGAACACGCCCGCCTCGGCGAGGCCCCCCTGTCCGGCAAAGACCGCGACCCGGGTGCCCGGCGCGATCTGCGTGCCACTCCCCGCCGCGGTCACCATCCCGGCCGCCTCCATCCCCATGACGAAGGGCGTGGGCGGCGTGTCCTGATATTTGCCGTCGATCATCAGCAGATCGGCAAAGTTCAGCCCACAGGCTTCGATGCGGACGGCGAGCTCGCCCGGGCCGGGGGCGGGCAGGGGAAGGTCCACAAGGCCGGGGGCGGTTCCGGTCCGGCTCAGCTGGAAGGCGCGCATGGGGGTCTCTCTGCTGGTTTGGGCCGGAGCCTACCGGCTGCGGCTGTGCCGGGCCAGCCAGAACTGATTCGAAACCGGCGAATCAGGCCGAAAGTCGCAGCCGCAGCTCCCGGCGGGCCTCCGTCGCCGCACCACCTCTGCGGCGGGACCGTTTCCGGAAACGAATTTCGACCGGGGAAGTTCCGTGGGATTTGGATCAATTTTGAACGAAATCACTCTGAAAAGTGATCGTAAACATATACCGATTTTAAGGCTTTCTTCTGTTTTTGCATCATTTGCCTCCCGCTTGCGGTCTGTTCATGCAATCTTTGCGCGAATTCGCAGGGCCTGTTGTGCTAACAATAATCTGCGGAAGTTCGCTTACGAGTATTTGGGATAGGTTTCATGGCACACCCTGTTGACGTTCATGTTGGCAAACGCATTCGTCACCGCCGCTGGATGACCGGCATCACGCAGCAACAGCTGGCCGACCGGGTCGGAATCAAGTTCCAGCAGATCCAGAAATACGAGACCGGGATGAACCGGGTGTCTGCGTCCCGGCTGTGGGATATCGCCGATGCGCTCGGGGTCGCGGTGGCGTTCTTCTTCGAAGGGTTCAGCGAGGAGGCGGAAATCGTGGAAGCCGCGCCCGACCTGATGAGCGACAAGGAAGCGCTGGCGCTGGTGCGCTCCTATTATGCCATTCCGGAGGCGCAGCGCCGGCGTCTGTTCGAGCTGGCCAAGGTGCTCTCCGAGGCTGCTTGACCCTTCGCCGGGGCGCGGCTACCGATCGGGCAGGACCTGGAGTTTGGCATGACCCTTTCCCTCGATCCCGCGCAGGCCGCGGATCTTCTGGCTGTGGCCGAGGCACTGGCCGAGGCCGCCCGCACTGAGACGCTGCTCCATTTCCGCGCCGATGGCGGCCTCGCGGCGGAGAACAAGCTCGCCACGGGCTTCGATCCGGTGACCATCGCAGACCGCGCGGCCGAGCATGCCATGCGCGGGATCCTGGCCCGGCTGCGGCCGCAGGATGGCATCTGGGGCGAGGAATACGGGGTCCAGCGCGGCGAAAGCGGCCTGACCTGGGTGCTGGACCCGGTCGATGGCACCCGCAGCTACATGTCCGGCACGCCGACCTGGGGGGTGCTGATCGCCCTGTCGGAGGAGCGGCCGGAGGGCCCGGGGCAGCCGCTTCTGGGCATCATCGACCAGCCCTTCATCGGCGAGCGTTTCATCGGCGGCGCGGGTGTGGCGCGCGTCACCGGCCCGATGGGCACCCATGCGCTGAAGGCGCGCGGGCCGCGGGCGCTCTCGGAGGCGACGATCTTCACCACCTATCCGGAGGTGGGCCAGCCTGCCGAAGGCGCGGCCTTCGCGCGGCTTTCGGCGCAATGCCGGCTGACCCGCTATGGCACGGATTGCTACGCCTATGCGCTGGTGGCCGCCGGGCAGATCGACCTCGTGGTCGAAGCCGGGCTGCAGCCCTATGATGTCGGCGCCCCGATCGCGGTGATCGAGGCCGCAGGCGGTATCGTGACAAACTGGCAAGGCGGCCCGGCCTGGGGCGGCGGCCAGGTCATCGCCGCCGCGAACCCCGAAATCCATGCCGCGGCGCTCGCGGTGCTGAACGCCTGATCCTCGCGGCTTCCGAGTCCTTTCCCCTTCTGTCGGGCGCCCGCATAGTTCCTCCGAAGGGGTGGAGGATGCATGACCACGCCTGTCCCGCATGAAACCCTGATCCGCGGCGCCGATGTCGTGGTGACGATGGATGCCACCCGGCGCGAGCTGAAGGGCGCCGATGTGCTGCTGCGCGATCACCGGATCGCGGCGGTGGGCCCGGGGCTTAGCACCATTGGAAGCGTGATCGACGCCACCGGCTGCGTCGTCACCCCGGGATTGGTGAACACGCACCACCACCTGTACCAGACCCTCACCCGCGCAGTCCCGGGCGGGCAGGATGCGCTTCTGTTCGGCTGGCTGAGGACGCTCTATCCGATCTGGGCGCGGATGGGGCCGCAGGAAATCCGGGTCTCCGCGCTGACCGGGCTTGCGGAGCTGGCGCTCTCGGGTTGCACGCTCAGCTCGGATCACCTCTATATGTATCCGAACGGCGCGCGGCTGGAGGACACGATCGAGGCCGCGGCAGAAATCGGCCTGCGCTTCCACCCGACGCGGGGCGCCATGTCCATCGGCCAGTCCCAGGGCGGGCTGCCGCTCGACAGCCTGGTGGAGCGCGAAGCCGATATCCTGAACGACTGCATCCGGGTGATCGACGCCTTCCACGACCCGCGCCCGGGCGCGATGGTGCGGGTGGGCGTGGCGCCCTGTTCGCCGTTTTCGGTCAGCCGCGGGCTGATGCGCGACGCGGCGGTTCTTGCGCGCGACAAGGGCGTGATGCTGCACACCCATCTGGCCGAGAATGACGAGGATATCGCCTATTCGCTGGCGCAGTTTGGCTGCCGCCCCGGCCAATATGCCGAAGATCTGGGCTGGACGGGCGCCGATGTGTGGCATGCGCATTGCGTGAAGCTGGATGCCGCGGAAATCGGCCTGTTCGCCCGCTCGCAGACGGGCGTGGCCCATTGCCCCTGTTCGAATTGCCGCCTCGGTTCCGGTATCGCGCCGGTGCGCGCGATGCGCGACGCCGGGGTGAAGGTGGCTCTCGGGGTGGATGGCTCTGCCTCCAACGACGCGGGCAACCTGATCGCTGAGGCGCGGATGGCGCTGCTGCTGCAGCGGGTGCAGAACGGCGCCGATGCGATGAGCGCGCGCGAGATGCTGGAGATTGCGACGCTGGGGGGCGCGCAGGTTCTGGGCCGGGACGACTGCGGGGCGATTGCGCCCGGTATGTGCGCCGATCTGGCGATCTGGGATGTCTCGGGGCTGGAGGCGGCGGGCGCCTGGGATCCGGTCGCGGCGCTGCTGCTCTCGGGGCCTGCCCGGGTGCGCGATCTGTTCGTGAATGGCCGCGGCGTGGTGCGCGGCGGGCGGCTCACCAGCATCGAGCTGCCGCGCGTGATCGAGACCCAGAACCGGCTGGCCCGCGCGCTGGCCGGCTGACCCGCGCCGCCTACCAGTGCGGCGGCTTCTGGTCCGCCAGCGGGATCTGCCCGCCGGCATCGAATTCGCGGTCGGCCTCGCGCTCCATCAGCAGCCCGACCATGCGGCCGAGCCGGTCGATCTCGCGCGTTTGCCGCGCCAGCACGTCCGACAGCTCCTCGACCGCCTTGGCCATGAAGGCCAGCTGTTCTTCCATGCGCTCGATCCGGTCCATGTTTCCCTGCCTCCGGTGCTTGCCGCGCGGCACCCCATCCGCTACACCCTCGCGCGAGAAACGATCGGGTGCAAGCCATGTCCAGCGAGAAGAAGCCGCGCCGTCCGCGCGCGGAGACGCCGAAGGGGTTTCGCGATTATTTCGGCGCGGAGGTGACTGAGCGCGCGGAAATGCTTGCGAGCATCGCCGAGGTGTACCGCGCGCATGGCTTCGATCCGCTGGAGACCAGCGCGGTCGAGACCGTGGAGGCGCTCGGCAAGTTCCTGCCCGATGTGGACCGCCCGAACGAAGGCGTGTTCGCCTGGCAGGACGAGGGCGGAGACTGGCTCGCGCTGCGCTACGATATGACGGCGCCGCTCGCCCGCGTGGCCGCGCAGTTCCGCAACGACCTGCCCAGCCCCTACCGGCGCTATACCATGGGCCCGGTCTGGCGCAACGAGAAGCCCGGCCCGGGGCGGTTCCGCCAGTTCTATCAATGCGATGCCGATACCGTGGGCGCGCCTTCGGTGGCGGCGGATGCGGAAATCTGCGGCATGCTGTCGGATGCGCTGGAGGCCGTGGGCATCCCGCGCGGCGATTATGTGGTGCGGGTGAACAACCGCAAGGTGCTGAACGGGGTGATGGAGGTCGCGGGCGTGCTCGATCCCTCGGATCCGGAGCGCTTCGCGCAGGAGCGTGGCATCGTGCTGCGCGCGATCGACAAGTTCGACAAGTTCGGCGAGGCGGGTGTGCGCGCGCTGATGGGCGCGGGACGGCTGGACGCATCGGGCGATTTCACCAAGGGCGCGGGGCTTTCGGCGGAGCAGGCCGATGTGGTCATGGGCTTCATGGCCGCGCGGCGCGAGAGCGGGGCGGCCACTGTCGCGCGGCTGCGCGAGCTGGTGCGCGGCTCGGCGCTCGGCGCCGCGGGGGTGGATGAGCTGGAGCTGATCGCATCGCTCCTCGATGGGCAGGGCTATGGCGCCGACCGGATCGTGATCGACCCGTCTGTGGTGCGCGGTCTCGGCTATTATACCGGCCCGGTGTTCGAGGCCGAGCTGACCTTCGAGATCTTCGACGAGAAGGGCCGGAAGCGGTCTTTTGGCTCCGTCGCGGGCGGCGGGCGCTATGATGATCTGGTGAAGCGCTTCACCGGGCAGGAAGTCCCGGCCACCGGTGTGTCCATCGGGGTGGACCGGCTGCTTTCGGCGCTGCGCGCCAAGGGCCGGATCGGCGCCCCGGCGCAGGGGCCGGTGGTGGTCACGGTGATGGACCGCGACCGGATGGGGGATTACCTCGCGATGGCGGCGGAGCTGCGCCGCGCGGGCATCCGCGCCGAGGTCTATCTCGGCAATCCGAAGAACTTCGGTAACCAGCTCAAATACGCCGACAAGCGCGCGAGCCCGGTCGCCATCATCCAGGGCACGGATGAGGCCGCCCGCGGCGTGGTACAGATCAAGGATCTGGTGCTCGGTGCGAAGATCGCGGCGGAGGCGAGCCTCGAGGAATGGAAAAACCAGCCCGCGCAGGTGGAAGTGCCGCGGGATGCGATGGTGCAGAGCGTGCGCCGCATGCTGGGGCTGGGCTGATGGCCACGAAAGCGCGCGCCCGCGAGGCAGGCGAACGGCTCCTCGGCGCCTTCCTGCGCGCGGGGGCCGCGGAGGTCACGCCGGATCTGCTGCAGCCGGCCGACAGGCTGCTCGATCTCTATGGAGAGGACATTCGCGCCCGCGCCTACGTCACCTCCGATCCGCTGCGCGGCGAGATGATGCTGCGCCCGGATTTCACCGTGCCGGTGGTGGAAGCGCATATGGCCGAGGGCGCCGAGCCCGCGCGCTATTGCTATATGGGCGAGGTGTTCCGCCGGCAGGATCATCGCGGCGCGGCCCGGGCCAATGAATATCTGCAGGCCGGCTATGAGGTGTTTGACCGCACCGACCCCGATACCGCGGACGCGGAAGTGTTCGCGCTGTTCGCCCGGCTGCTCGCGCATCTGCGGCTGACGGCGACGGTGGGCGATATCGGCATCCTGCGCGCGGCCGTGGCCGGGATCGACACGATCGCCCCGCGCAAGGCGGCGCTCGCGCGCCATATCTGGCGCCCGCGGCGGTTCCATGCGCTGATGACCCGCTATGCCGGGCTCGCGCCGGTGCCCGCGCCGCGCGCGGCGCTTCTGGCAGGGGCGGCGGAAGGCGGTGGCGCACCCTGGATCGGCCAGCGCACGCCCGAGGAAATGCAGGCCCGGATCGAGGTCTTGCGCATGGATGCCGAAGCCGCGCCGATCCCGGCCGATGTGGTGGCGCAGTTCGATGCGCTGTTCGCGCTGGCCTGCCCGGCGGATCAGGCGCCGCAGCGGCTCGCGGCTCTGGGCATTCCCGCGCTCAGCCCCGCCATCGCCCGGCTGGAGCGGCGCCTCGCGGCGATGGCCGCGCGCAGCATCGACACCTCGGCGCTGGTCTTCGAGGCGAGCCACGGCCGCAGCTCCATGGAATATTACGACGGTTTCGTCTTTACCTTCTCCGCGCAGGATCCGGCGCTGCCGCCGGTGGCCTCGGGCGGGCGCTACGACGCGCTGACGCGGGTTCTGGGCGGTGGGCGAGAGATCCCGGCCGTGGGCGGCGTGATCCGCCCCGGCATCGTCGCCGATATGGAGGCCCGCGGATGATCAAGCTCGGGGTGCCCTCCAAGGGCCGTCTGATGGAAAAGACCTTCGACTGGTTCGCCGCGCGCGGCGTGACCTTGCGCCGGACCGGATCGGAGCGCGAATATGCCGGCGCGGTGGAAGGGGCGGAGGGGGTGGAGCTGGTGCTGCTCTCGGCCGGAGAAATCCCGCGCGAGCTGGCGGCGGGGCGCATTCACCTCGGCGTCACCGGCTCCGATCTCGTGCGCGACAAGCTGGCAGACTGGCAGGGGCTGGTGGCGGAGCTGGCGCCGATGGGCTTTGGCCATGCCGATCTGATCATCGCCGTGCCTGCCTGCTGGCAGGATGTGGACACGCTGGAAGACCTGGACGCCGCCGCCCACGCCTTTCGCGAGGCGCATGGCCACCGCCTGCGGATTGCCACCAAATACCACCGGCTCGTGCGCGAGTTCCTGACCCGCGAGGGCGTGGCGGACTGGCAGCTCATCGATAGCCAGGGCGCCACCGAGGGCACGGTGAAGAACCTAACCGCCGAGGCCATCGCCGATATCACCTCTTCGGGCGAGACACTGCGCGCGAACCACCTGAAGATCCTCTCCGACGGGCTGGTCCATCAGAGCCAGGCGACGCTGTTTGCCGCGCGCACGGCGGATTGGGGCGCGCATCAGGCGGATATGGCGCAGCTGGCGGCGCAGCTGCGGGTGGCGCTACCGGCGCTCTGACCCGGGGGAACCGAATGGCCGGTCCTGCGTTTCCCTCAGAAATGGAGGACATCATGATCGTCAAATCCGGCTCCGCCCATTGGGAAGGCCCGATCCGCACCGGCAAGGGGCAGGTCTCGACCCAATCGGGCGCCCTGTCCGAACAGCCCTATGGCTTCAAGACCCGGTTCGAGGGCGTGCCCGGCACCAACCCCGAAGAACTGATCGCCGCCGCCCATGCCGCCTGCTTTTCCATGGCGCTGTCAAAGGGGCTGGAGGAGGCGGGCGTCACCGATGCGGTGATCGACACCACCGCGCAGGTGAGCCTCGACAATTCCGGCGGCGGCTTCACCATCACCTCGTCGATCCTGCATGTGACGGTGGCGGGAAAGGGCGACGCCGCTGCCATTCGTGCCGCCGCCGAAGCCGCGAAGGCGGGCTGCCCGGTCTCCAAGGTGCTCGCCTGCGACGTGGGCATGGAGCTGACAATCGCCTGAGGCTCTGCGCGACTCGGCCTGAACAGGATAGACTTTGCCGCCCGGATACGTCCGGGCGGCTTTGTTTCTATTTTATGGAATATTATCTTTGGGAGGGGAGAATGTTCCGCGATTTTGGCGTTGCAGGCGCGGTTCTCGTGTCCGCGTTTTCCATGGGGGCGCATTCCGAAGGCAGTGAGGGCAGGGTCCAGCGCAGTCTGGATCTGAAGGTCGGGCAATCCGCCGTCCTGCGTGGCGTGCGGGAGAGCTGCGAGGGGCTGAGCCCGGGGCCGGTCGAGGCGCAGACGGTTCATGCCACCGGGCGAATTATCGTGTCGAGCGGCCGCTGCGGCGGGCGCACGTCGGCCACCCACATGCTGTTCATGGCCGAACGGCCCGGAACCGAGCAGATCCCGCTGCGCGATGATCTGCTCTATGTCACCGTGCGCGAATAGATCAGGCGGGGGGCAGCGGCGCACCGATGTCGAGGCCGCTGTCCATCGCCGCAAGGCGCGCGGCGTCGATGCGCGCGCGCACATCCTCTTCGGGCAGGTCCTGCGTCCAGACGCCGGTCAGCGCATAGCGCATCCGCGCCGAGCGCCGCGCCTGATCCTCCAGCCGGTCGATATAGGCCGGGCCCTGCACCGTCAGCAGGTCTTCCAGCGGCCCGGCGGCGATCAGGCCCACCTGCCAGGGGTTTTCCGCCTTGCGGATCGCGCGCAGGATGAAGGCGAACAGCACCTCGGGATGCGCATCGAGCTCGAATACACAGAGGTCGGACCAGGCCATCTCCTCCGGATCGCCATCGTCGGTGAGGTGATCGGTGAGCCACAGATCGGCCAGCGCCTCGACCGTATGGACGCCCTCGGGCGCGGTCGCGGCCTCGCACAGGCGGGTGATCAGATCGGGGGGCAGCGGGGTGGTCATGCGGTCTCCTCAGCGGCGCCGGGCCGTGGCGCGATACTGCGCCGCCGGGCCCGGAAAGGCAAACCGCTTCAGACCATCATTTCCTTGGTTGCACTCAGCGTCACGCCCTCATAATCGCGCAGCACCCGGTCGATATCCCATTGCAGCCGGGTCAGGAACACGGTGTCGCCGTCGTTGTCGGTGGCGATATGCTGCTTGTTGGCATTGGCCAGCTTCTCGACCAGCTCCTTCGGCCCCAGCACCCAGCGGGCGGAGGTGAATTGCGAGGCCTCGAACCGCACCGGGATCCCGTATTCGATCTCGATCCGGCTCGCCAGCACGTCGAACTGCAGCGCCCCCACGACGCCCACGATGAAGCCCGAGCCGATCGCCGGCTTGAACACTTTCGCAGCGCCCTCCTCGGCGAATTGCATCAGCGCCTTTTCCAGGTGCTTGGCCTTCATCGGATCGGTCGAGCGCACGGATTGCAGCAGCTCCGGCGCGAAGGAGGGGATGCCGGTGAAGCGCAGCGTCTCGCCTTCGCTCAGCGCATCGCCGATGCGCAGCTGGCCGTGGTTCGGGATCCCGATGATATCGCCCGCCCAGGCCTCTTCGGCCAGCTCACGGTCCGCGGCCAGAAACAGCACCGGGTTCGACACCGCCATCGGCTTTTTCGAGCGCACATGCAGAAGCTTCATCCCGCGCTCGAAATGCCCGGACGCCAGCCGCACGAAGGCGACCCGGTCGCGGTGCTTCGGGTCCATATTCGCCTGCACCTTGAACACGAAGCCGGTCACGGCCTTCTCATCGGGGTGCACCACCCGCTCGGCCGCGGGCTGCGGCTGCGGCTCGGGGCCATAGGCGCCGATGCCGTCCATCAGCTCCTTGACGCCGAAGGAATTGATCGCGGAGCCGAACCAGATCGGCGTCATCGAGCCCTCGAGGAAGCGCTCCCGGTCGAAGGGCGGCAGCAGCTCGCGCGCCATTTCGATCTCCTCGCGCAGCTTCGCGAGCATGTCGGAGGGAATGTGCTCGGCCAGGCGGGGGTCGTCCAGCCCCTTGATCTCGATGGATTCCGCCACCCGGTTGCGGTCCGCCCGGTCCATCAGCTCCAGCCGGTCGTTCAGCAGGTCGTAGCAGCCGATGAACTCGCGCCCGGAGCCGATCGGCCAGCTCGCGGGGGCCACGTCGATCGCCAGGTTTTCCTGGATCTCGTCGATGATCTCGAAGGTGTCGCGCGCCTCGCGGTCCATCTTGTTGCAGAAGGTCAGGATCGGCAGGTCGCGCAGGCGGCAGACCTCGAACAGCTTGCGGGTCTGGCTTTCCACCCCCTTCGCGCCGTCGATCACCATCACCGCCGTGTCCACGGCCGTGAGCGTGCGATAGGTGTCCTCGGAGAAATCCGAGTGGCCGGGCGTATCCACCAGGTTGAACCGGAATTCCTTGAAATCAAAAGACATCGCCGAGGCCGAGACGGAAATCCCGCGGTCCTGCTCCAGCTTCATGAAGTCCGACCGCGTGCGCCGCGCCTCGCCCTTCGCGCGCACCTGACCGGCCATCTGGATGGCGCCCCCGAACAGCAGGAACTTTTCGGTCAGCGTGGTCTTGCCGGCATCCGGGTGCGCGATGATCGCGAAGGTCCGGCGGCGGGCGATTTCGGGCGGAAGGGCGTTCTGGGTCATGGCGTGGCTTTAGCCGCTCGGCGGGCTTTCGGCAATGGGGCTAAAGCGGGGGAAGGCCCTGCAAAAGCTGGCCGAACCCGTGCATGAGAGGGGTAAGCGCTTCGGTCAGGATCCGCGCGATCTCGGGCACCGTCTTGCCGGAAATGGTAACGGCCATCTGCATTGCCTCAGCCGCGCGCCACATCTGCGCCGCCCGTGCGCGCCAGTAGAGCCGCGAGGTGTGCGTGATCACCTCTTTCGCCTCGGCTTCGACGGCGGAGCCGAAGCGGTGCTGGTCGTGGCCCGAATAGACCCTGATTTCTTCGGTGTTGAGGGCATCATCGTGGCGACGCATCTCGGCGAGGACCTGGGCGACGGAGGCGGTCGCGGCGTCGGTCTGTGCGATAGCGCTTTCGGGCCTGTCGAGCGCGTCGGTTACCTCGGCCTTGGAGATGGGCTGGTCGAGTCTCGTCTCGCGCTTCACCCGGATGGCCTCCGCCGCATTCGGCACGCACTGATCCATGAAATCACGATGCTGAATCAGGAACGCGCGCAGGTGCCGCTTCGCGCGCGTGTCGAAACCCTCGCTGCGGAACGCGTCCTCCAGATCGGCTTCAATCCCCGTCGCAAGGAAACTCAGCCGATGCGGATTGGCAGGTTGCGCTGTCTCAAGGTGGTGTGCATAGGCATTGAGATCGTCGCGAATGTGCTGCGCAAGGTGGTTGCGCAATGTCACGGCAATGTGACGGGCGTTCTCGATGAGGGCACGAGACCGATCACCGCGATCTCCAGTGAAATTGCGCGCGAAGATGGCCTGATCGTCGGCGATATGGGCCTCGATCCCCTGCTCTGTGAAAGCGAAATCCATGGCCGAGGCCCGAACCAGCGGCGCGTCCAGGGCCAGATGCGGTATGTCGCTTCGATTTGCGTATCGAAAGAAGCTTCGGGCCAGGTCTCCGGGCGCGATAGCCGGGCCGGGAGCATTGTCGCGCGGTCTCCGAGCATCTCCTTCACCTGCGCGCTGACCAGCCATGTGCTGCGTGACAGATCGGTGACGATGAGGCGTCCGGACCCGAGGGCAAGAGTTCTCACATCCGCACCGCGCAGATGCGCGCCGCGAAAACAGGTCTGCGCCATTCAGTTTGGCGCCAGGCATATGTGCATTGGAAAAATCTGTATGGCGCAGGCTGGCGCCGGAAAGGTCGGCCTCGCCGAGCCAAGCCCATTCAAACAGAACCTTATCCAGTCGCGCGCGCGACATATCTGCGCTGTCCAGATTGTACGCGCTTAACGACGGCCAGCGGGTCTTCTGTGTATCGGCGCGTTCCAAAGCGGCCGTTATGTCCAGCCCCGAAAGATCCAGGACAAAGCGCAATTGCCGCCGCGTGTCGTTTCAGAACTGTGCGCCCTGAAGCAGCCATTCGAGATGCTGTTGATTTCCCATATATCCTCTCGGTCATTCTGCGCGATAATGGCCAAGTGAGGCTGTCAGCGCCAGCGGTTCGTGCTAGGCGGGTCGCAGCAATCAGGAGGGCATCATGGATCTGGGTATTGCGGGCAAGCGCGCCATCGTTTGTGCGGGGTCGAAAGGGCTCGGGCGCGGCTGCGCCGAGAAGCTCGCCGAGGCCGGGGTGGAGATCATCCTCAATGCGCGCGGCGCCGAGGCGCTGGAGGCCACCGCCACCGAAATCGCGGCGACTGGCGCGCGCGTTACGGCCATCGCGGCCGATATCACCACGCCCGAGGGGCGCGAGAAGGTGCTCGCCGCCGCGGGGCAGGTGGATATCCTCGTGAACAATGCGGGCGGGCCGCCGCCGGGCCTGTGGTCCGACTGGTCGCGCGAGGATTTCATCAAGGCGCTCGATGGCAACATGCTGACCCCGATCGCGATGATGCAGGCGGTGATCCCCGGCATGATCGAGCGTGGCTGGGGCCGGGTGGTGAACATCACCTCGGCCGCGGTCCGCGCGCCGATCGCGCAGCTGGGGCTGTCCAATACCGCGCGCACCGGGCTCACCGGCTTCGTCGCCGGGACGTCGCGGCAGGTGGCGGGCAAGGGCGTGATCATCAACAACCTGCTGCCCGGGCTGCATGCCACGGACCGGGCGGTCTCGCTCGATACGGCGGCGGCGCAGGCGCAGGGGATCACCATTGAGGAGGCCGCGGCACAGCGCGCCGCCACCATCCCGGCGGGCCGCTACGGCACGCGCGCCGAATTCGGCGCGGCCTGCGCGTTCCTGTGCTCGCAATATGCAGGCTTCATCGTCGGACAGAACATCATGCTCGACGGCGGCGCGGCGAATATCTCGATCTAGCGGCCGGGGCTGCGGCCGGGCAGGGCGGCCATCACCGCCCTGCGTTCGGCGGGCGTCATCTCGCGCCAGCGCATGATCTCGTCGATAGTGCGCCTGCAGCCTGCGCACAGGCCGCTGTCCGGCACGATCCGGCAGACCTTGGTGCAGGGCGTCTCAATGTCCAAGGTAGCTCATCCGGTCGAGCGCGCCCTGAAGGATGAACCCGGCGGCGACATTGTCGATCCGCTCCGCGCGCTTCTTGCGCGACAGATCCGCCTCCAGCATCGCGCGCTCGGCCGCGACGGTGGAGAGGCGCTCGTCCCAGAAGCCGATGGGCAGCGCGGTGAGCTTCTCGAGGTTGCGGGCGAAGGCGCGGGTGGACTGGCAGCGCGGCCCTTCGCTGCCGTCCATGTTCATCGGCAGGCCGAGGATCAGCCCGCCGATCTCGCGCTCGGCCACGATCTTCAGCAGCTCCGCCGCATCGAGCGTGAATTTCTCGCGCCGGATCGTGCGCAGCGGGCTCGCCACCTGACGGCGCAGGTCCGAGACCGCGACGCCGATGGTCTTGGTGCCGAGGTCGAGCCCGAGCACAGCGCCCGTCCGGGGCAGGGAGCCGGCGAAATCCTCGATGCTGGCGCAGATCATTGCACCACCCCCGCCGGCGCCGACAGCGCCTGATCTATGGCCTTCAGCGCCGCCGGATCGGCCGCGAAGCGGGCGCGGGCTTCCTCGGCGATCTGGCCTGCGTGCTCCACCTCGCCCAGCATCCGCAGCGAGGAGATCAGCCGCGCCCAGTCCTGCGGCGGGCCGCCCTCGGCCGCGAGCCGGTCGCCCAGCCGCCCGACCATGCCGCGGATCATTTCGGTGCGCTGTTCGGGCGTCATGTCCTGCGCGGCCTGAATGTCTGCGGCGGTCGGGCCGGGGGCGGTGCCGGGCATGTCGTAATTTTCCTCCCCGGCGATCCAGGCGAGGTCGCGGATGTTCTGCCGGATCGGCTGCTGCCAGGGCGCATCGGCGGGCGTGTTGCGCAGCAGCCCGTCCCAGAGCCGGAAGGCGCGGTCGCCGCGGCCGTTCTGCGCCATCATCAGCCCGACATAATAGAGCGACAGCCCGTTGCGCGGATCGAGGCGCAGCGCCTCCGAAAAGGCCGCTTCCGCCTCGCGCGTCACCAGCCCGCCCGCGGCCACCACCATGTCCTCGCCGAGCTGGGCGTGGTCCTCGGCCGTGGCCTCGGCGCCCTTCGCGGCAATGAGCCTTTTCTGCGCCTGCCAGCCGGCGTTGAAATTGCCCAGGGTCATCTCGTTGCGCGCAAGGAGCGCCAGGCCCTGCGGGTCCTCCGGGCGCTGCGCGACGGCGGCGCGCAGCTTCTCCATCAGGGCGGTGAACTGCGGATCGGGTGCGGGCAGCGGCGGGCGGTTCGCGGCGGCGCGGGCCTCGGCCTCGGCCTGAGCCGGGCGCGATGCATAAAGCTCCTCGGCCGCCTGCAGCCGCCCGGCAAGCGGCTGGTCCGGGTATCCTGCGGCGCCGAGCCACAGATAGCCCGCGAAGGCCGCGCCCAGCACCGCGAGCACGGCGCAAAAGGCGGTGACGGAGGCGCGCAGGGGGGCTGCGCCCGCGCGCGCGCCGAGGCCGCGGCCCTGCCGCTCCTGCCGGTCCACATCCAGCATCCGCCGCGCGATCTCGAGCCGGGCGCGCTCCGCTTCGGGCGCGGAGAGGGTGCCGCGCGTGCGGTCGCGGTCCACCTCGGCCATCTGGTCGCGGTAGACCTGCAGGTCGCGGCTGGCGGTGGTCGTCTCCTCCTGCGGCTGCCGGCGCAGCATCGCAAGGCCGAACAACGTGGCGATCGCGGCGACCAATGCGACGGCGATGATCCAGAACAGCATGGCGTCTCCTTCTCCTTGCCCCCGTTTAGGCGGTTTGGCCGGGCCACGAAAGAGGGGCACGAAACCGTGTCCATTTCATCGTGTCTGCATGCCGCGGAGAGGCGATGTCGCTTTTGTCCCGCTTATGCCGCTTGGGGGTGGCTTTCCGCGCCGCGACAGGTCCATCTAGAGAGCAGGTCGCGGGCAACCGCGCGACAGGGATTCGCCGCTCGAAAGGGAACGCATGAGACGGTATTCGATCTTCGCCGTGGCGCGCGAGGCGCTGCGCTACCATGCGGGATGGGAGCGCGCCTGGCGCGCCCCCGAACCGAAAAAGCGGTACGACGTGATTATCGTCGGCGCGGGTGGCCATGGCCTCGCCACGGCCTATTATCTGGGCAAGGTCCACGGCATCAAGAACGTGGCCATCATCGAGAAGGGCTGGCTCGGCGGCGGCAACTCCGGCCGCAACACGACCATCATCCGCTCGAACTACCTGCAGGACGCCTCCGCGGCGATCTTCGAGAAATCGCTGCAGCTCTATGAGGGCCTGTCGCAGGACGTGAACTACAACGTCATGTTCAGCCCGCGCGGCCTGCTGATGCTGGCGCAGTCCGAGCACGAGATGCGCGGCTACAAGCGCACCGTGCATGCGAACGCGCTGCAGGGCATCAAGACCGAATGGATCTCGCGCGAGCGGGTGAAGGAGCTGGTGCCGATCATCAACCTCGACGGGCCGCGCTATCCGGTCCTCGGCGCGCTCTATCAGGAACGCGGCGGCACCGCGCGGCACGACGCCGTGTGCTGGGGCTATGCGCGCGCCTGCGACGCGATGGGGATGGATATCATCCAGCAATGCGAAGTGACCGGCATCCGCGTCGAGAACGGCGAGGTGAAGGGCATCAACACCACCAAGGGCCAGATCGACTGCGGCAAGCTCGCGGGCGTCGTGGCCGGGCATTCGGGCGTGCTGGCGAATATGGCGGGCTTCCGCCTGCCGGTCGAGAGCTGCCCGCTGCAGGCCTGGGTGTCGGAGCCGATCAAGCCGGTGATCGACGTCGTCGTCATGGCGAACCTGGTGCACTGCTACATCAGCCAGTCCGACAAGGGCGAGCTGGTGCTGGGCGGTGGCATCGACCATCCGAACAACTATACGCAGCGTGGCTCCTGGTACACGCTCGAGGAAACCGTGCGCGCACTGGTGGAAACCTACCCGATGATCTCGCGGCTGAAGATGCTGCGGCAATGGGGCGGCATCATGGACATCACCGGCGACCACTCGCCGATCATCTCCAAGACCCCCGTGCGCAACATGTTCCTCGACTGCGGCTGGGGCACGGGCGGCTTCAAGGCCATTCCGGGCTCGGGCTGGGCGATGGCGGAGCTGGTGGCGAAGGGCGAACCGGGGGCTCTGGCCGCACCGTTCAGCCTGGACCGCTTCAAGGAAGGCCGGTTCATCGACGAATCCGTCGCCGCCGGCGTGGCACACTGAGGAGGGCCGGAAATGCTGACCGTTACCTGTCCCTGCTGCGGCGTGGCCGCGGAGGAAACCGAGCTGACCTATGGCCACGAGGCGCATCTGAAGCGCTTCGGGCCCGGCTCCACCGATGACGATTTCGAGGATTACCTGTTCAACCGGAAGAACCCGAAGGGCGTGCATTTCGAACGCTGGCGGCATTCCTTCGGCTGCGGCAAGTGGTTCCTGGCCGCGCGCCACACCGTAACGCTGGAGGTCTTCGGGACCTATCCGGCGCAGACCACCGAGCCGCCGGCGGATCTGGTGGCCAAGATCAAAGAAAAATGCCCGGCATGGGAGGGCTGGAAATGAGCACGCGTCTGTCCAGGGGCGGGCGGCTGATCGACCGCGCGCGGCCGATGGCCTTCACCTTCAACGGCAAGCCGATGCGCGGCTTCGCGGGCGACAGCCTGGCGGCGGCGCTCTTGGCCAACGGCCAGGTCCTGATGGGCCGGTCGTTCAAGTATCACCGGCCGCGCGGCGTGGTGGGCTCGGGCGCGGAGGAGCCGAATGCGCTCGTCAACCTCGGGCGCAATGCCCGCCAGGAGCCCGATCAGCGCGTCACCACGACCGAGCTGTTCGACGGCCTCGAGGCCAGCAGCCAGAACCACTGGCCGAGCCTCGAATTCGATATCGGCGTGCTGAACAACGCGGTCAGCAAGATGCTGCCGGCGGGCTTCTACTACAAGACCTTCATGGCGCCGCGGGCGGCGTGGAAGCACCTGTTCGAGCCGGTGATCCGGCAGGCGGCGGGCCTCGGCACCGCAGCGAAAGAGGCCGATCCGGATCGCTACGAGCAGACCTATGCCTATTGCGACGTTCTGATCGCGGGCGGCGGTGTCGCGGGCCTCGCAGCGGCGCTGAAGGCAGGCCAAGAGGGCAAGCGCGTCCTCGTCATGGAAATGACCCCGCATTGGGGCGGGCGTGCGCCGGTCGATGGCGGGCTGATCGAGGGGCAGGAGCCCCAGGCCTGGATCGACGCGCAGCTGGCCGCGCTGGCGAAGCTGCCGAATGTGCGGCTGATGCCGCGCACGATGGTCGCGGGCCTGCATAACCACGGCTATGCCATCTGCTACGAGCGCGTGGCCGATCATACCCCGGGCGACGGGCGGCCGCGCCACCGGCTGTGGCGGGTGCGGGCGGGCGAAACCGTGGCGGCGACGGGCGCGATCGAACGCCCGCTCGCCTTCGCGGGCAATGATGTGCCCGGCGTGATGCTGGCCTCGGCGGTGCGCGATTATATCGTGAACTGGGCGGTGAGCCCCGGGGACCGTGTGGTTGTGGTCACCAACAACGATGACGCCTACCGCACCGCGCTCGCGGTGCTGGATGCGGGCCTCACCGTGGTGGCGGTCGTCGATGCGCGGGAGCGCGCGGGCGGCGATCTGCCGCAGGCGGTGCGGGCGCGGGGCGTGCGCGTGCTGGAAGGCCGCGGCATCGCGGGCGTTCTGGGCGGCAAGGCGGTCAGCCATGTGCAGGTCTGCTCGCAGGCCGGCGAGGGCGGCGTGACCGAGACGCTCGATTGCGACTGCGTCGCGATGTCGGGCGGCTGGTCGCCGGTCGTGCACCTGTTCTCGCATCTGGGCGGCAAGCTCATCTGGGATGAAGCGGCGGCGATGTTCCGCCCCGATGGCTCCCGGGCGCCGACGGGCGCCGATGGCGCGGTGCTGGTGACGGCAGTGGGCGCGGCCAATGGCCACCTGACGCTCGACGCGATCGCGGCCGAAGCGGGCCTGAGCGCCACCACCGAAGCCGAAGCGCCGCTGACCCCGGTCTGGGTGATGCCGGCGGGCGCGAAGCAGGCGCTGCGGTTCAAGGCGTTCCTCGATTACCAGAACGACGTGAAGGTCTCCGACGTGGAGCTCGCGGCGCGCGAAGGCTATACCTCGGTCGAGCATACCAAGCGCTACACCACGCTCGGTATGGCCTCGGACCAGGGCAAGCTCAGCAACATCAACGGCCTCGCGATCCTGTCGGACACGCTCGGCCAGGCGATCCCGACCACCGGCACCACCACCTTCCGGCCGCCCTACACGCCCATCAGCTTCGGCGCGATGGCGGGCGAGGCGCGGGGCGAGCTGTTCCAGCCCCGCCGCCGCACGCCGATGCAGGACTGGCATGAGGCGCAGGGCTTCCACTGGGAGCCGGTGGGCTTCTGGCGCCGGCCCTATTGCTACCCGAAGGCGGGCGAGAGCCATGCCGATGCGGTGAAGCGCGAGATCAGTAATGCGCGCACGAACGTCGGCGTGCTGGATGCCTCGACGCTGGGCAAGATCCTGGTGAAGGGGCCGGACGCGGGCAAGTTCCTCGACATGATGTACACCAACCTCATGTCGACGCTGCCTGTGGGCAAGTGCCGCTACGGCCTGATGTGCAACGAGAACGGCTTCCTGATCGACGACGGCGTCGTGGTGCGCCTGAGCGAGGACAGCTGGCTGTGCCACACCACCTCGGGCGGGGCGGACCGGATCCATGCGCATATGGAAGACTGGCTGCAATGCGAGTGGTGGGACTGGAAGGTCTATACCGCGAACCTGACCGAGCAATACGCCCAGGTCGCCGTTGTGGGCCCGAAGGCGCGCAAGGTGCTGGAAAAGCTCGGCGGCATGGATCTGTCGAAGGAGGCGCTGCCGTTCATGGCCTGGGCCGACGGCACGCTCGGGGGCTTCCCGGTGCGGGTCTACCGGATCTCCTTCTCGGGCGAGCTGAGCTATGAAATCGCGGTCCCCGCGAATATGGGCGCGGCGTTCTGGGAGAAGGTCGTTGCGGCCGGGCAGGAATTCGGCGTGATGCCCTACGGCACCGAGGCGCTGCACGTGATGCGGGCCGAGAAGGGCTTCATCATGATCGGCGACGAAACCGACGGCACCGTGATCCCGCAGGATCTGGGCCTCGGCTGGGCGATCTCGAAGAAGAAGGCCGATTACCTGGGCAAGCGCGCGCAGGAGCGCAGCTTCATGGTCTCGAAGGACCGCTGGCGGCTCGTCGGCCTCGAAACGCTCGACGGATCGGTGCTCCCCGACGGGATCTATGCGGTGGCGCCGGGCAACAACGTCAATGGCCAGCGCAACACCCAGGGCCGCGTGACCTCCACCTATTATTCGCCGACGCTGAAGAAGGGCATCGCTATGGGGCTGGTGATCAACGGGCCGGAGCGCATGGGCGAGGTGCTCGAATTCGTCGGCAAGAATGTGGCGGTCAAGGCACGCATCGTCGATCCGTGCTTCTATGACAAGGAAGGGGAGAAGTCCGATGTCTGAGGCGGTTTCCGCGCTGAAAGGCAAGAGCCACACGGGCTTCGCCACGGTGGCAGAGGCCGGGCTCACCGGCATGGTCTCGGTGCGGGCGGATCTGGGCTCGGCGGCGCTGGCCGCGGGGCTGGGCGCGCTCGGGCTCTCGGTGCCGGGGCAGCGGCAGGTGGTGGCGGGCGGTGCCCGCTCCGTCGCCTGGATGAGCCCGGACGAGCTGATGATCTTCTGCGGCTATGCCGAGGCGGTTCAGGTCGTGGCCGGTCTGGTCGCGGCGCTCGGGGCCGAGCATTCCCTGGTGGTGGATGTCTCCGACATGCGCTCCGTTTTCATCATCACCGGCGCCAGGGGCGACGAAGTGCTGATGAAGCTCTGCCCGGTGGATTTCGCCACCCTGCCGCAGATGGAGATGCGCCGCACCCGCGCCGCGCAGACCGGCGTGGCGCTGTGGCGCTCGGGCCCCGAGGAATTCCGGCTGATCTGCTTCCGCTCGGTCGCGGGCTATGTGCTCGGCCTGCTGGAAGTCGCCGCGCGCAAGGGCGGCGAGATCTACTGATCCGCATGGATCGCGCAGAAGATGCCCCGGCCTGCCGGGGCCTCTTCTGCGCGGAGCGGCGGGCCCCTGTGCGCCCGGGCACCGAGCGCCGCCGGGCCCTGCGCGGGCGCGCAAAGCGGAGCTGCATGGTTCGGCCAACCGGTGCGGAAAGCAACAGCTCTCCCTTGACCTCTTCAAATTGCGGGCTTCTATAGGGGCAACGCAAACCTTCGCGAAAGGACGGAAAAATGGCTTTTGAACTTCCCGCACTCCCCTATGCCCATGATGCGCTTGCAGATCTGGGCATGTCGAAGGAAACGCTCGAATTCCACCACGACATTCACCACAAGGCCTATGTCGACAACGGCAACAAGCTGATCGCCGGTACCGAGTGGGAAACGAAGTCGCTCGAAGAAATCGTCAAGGGCACCTATCAGGCCGGCGCCGTGGCGCAGTCGGGCATCTTCAACAATGCCTCGCAGCACTGGAACCACAACCTGTTCTGGGAAGTGATGGGCCCGGGCGCCAAGGCTATTCCGGGCGCGCTGGAGAAGGCGCTGGTCGAATCCTTCGGCTCGGTCGCGAAATTCAAGGAAGATTTCGCCGCCGCGGGCGCCGGCCAGTTCGGTTCGGGCTGGGCCTGGCTCGTGAAGGACAAGGACGGCAGCCTCAAGGTCACCAAGACCGAGAACGGCGTGAACCCGCTCTGCTTCGGCCAGACCGCGCTTCTGGGCTGCGACGTGTGGGAGCATTCCTACTACATCGACTTCCGCAACAAGCGCCCGGCCTACCTCACCAACTTCCTCGACAAGCTGGTGAACTGGGAAAACGTGGCCTCGCGCCTCTGACCCCCGGACTGCACGACATCAGGCCCGCCGCGCCCTGCGGCGGGCCTTTGCATGGGAGTGGACATGAGCGAGCAGACGAAGGGGCTGTGGGCGCTGATCGCGGCCTGCGCCACCTGGGGGGTATCGGGCCTCTTTTACAAGATGCTGGCCGCGGTGCCGCCGCTGGAAATCCTCGCGCACCGGACGCTCTGGTCGCTGGTGTTCTTCGGCCTCGTGCTTCTGGCGCGGGGCGGGCTCGCGGATCTTGGGCGCGCACTCAGCAGCCGCTGGGTGGGGGTGGTCGCCATCGCCGCGGTGGTCATCTCGCTGAACTGGTTCGGCTTCATCTGGTCGGTCCAGAACGGCCATGCGATGGAGGCGAGCCTCGGCTATTATATCTTCCCGCTCGTGGCCGTGGGGCTCGGCGTGGTATTCCTGCGTGAGCGGATGACGCCTTCGCAGGCGCTGGCGGTGGCATTGGCGGCGGCGGCGGTGCTCTGGCTCACCTGGTCGGTGGGGCGGGTGCCGTGGATCGCGCTGTTCCTGGCAGGGACCTTCGGGATCTACGGGCTGGTCAAGAAGCGGCTGCCGCTGACCTCGACCGTCTCCGTGGCGGCGGAGGTGGTGCTGCTCGCCCCCCTCGCGCTCGGCTTCCTGCTGGCCGAGCATTTCGGCTGGGGGATGGCCGCGCGGCCCGGTGCTTTCGGCTCCGGCCTGCAGACCACCTTGATGCTGATGTTCTCGGGCGTGCTGACCGGCCTGCCGCTGATGATGTTCAGCTATGCCACCCAGCGGGTGCGGCTCTCCACGGTCGGGCTGGTGCAATACCTGAACCCGACGCTGCAATTCGCGGTCGCGCTCCTTGCTTTCGGCGAGCCGCTGACCCATGCGCATGCGGTGGCCTTCCCGCTGATCTGGGCCGCGCTGGCAATCTACTCGGTCGCGAGCCTCAGGCGCTGAAGGCGGCCTCGAGCCTTGCCATCAGCGCGGGCACATCCGCGGCCACGGAGACGAACTCGCGCAGGCTGGGGGCGGCGAAGCCCTCGGCGATGATCCGCTCGATGGTGGCGATCAGCGGGTCCCAGTAGCCCTCGGTGTTCAGCACGATGATCGGTTTTTCGTGCAGGCCGATCTGGCGCCAGGTCAGCACCTCGAAGAATTCGTCGAGCGAGCCCGCGCCCCCCGGCAGCACCACGATCGCATCACAGTTCATGAACATGACCTTCTTGCGCTCGTGCATGGTTTCAGTGACGACGAAGGTCGAGAGGTCGCGCTTGCCGACTTCGCGCGGGAACAGGTGCTCGGGGATCACGCCGAAGGTGCGCCCGCCCGCTGCCTGCGCGGCTCGCGCCACCTCGCCCATCAGGCCCACGTCGCCGGCCCCGTACACAAGCTGCCAGCCGCGTTCGGCCAGCCCGACGCCGGTCTCATGGGCGGCGCGCAGATAGGCCGGGCGTGCGCCCGCGCGCGAGCCGCAGAACACGCAGACGGAATGGCTGGGGCTGGTCATGGATTGCCTCTTGACAGATGGGGGCGCGACTCGGACACGCATTGCGCGAGGGGAGTTGCCTTGTCGCGTGATACCGGGTGAGATGGAGAGGCTCAAGGCGGCGCAAGACCGCGGGGCATTGGGAAAGGGAAGGCTATGGCAGAGGGCGAAGACAGACCGCGCTCCGGGTTCGGCGGCGCGATGACAGGGGCTCTGGCCGCGGCGGCGATCGTGGCGGCGGGGCTGCTCTGGTGGGCGATGCAAAGCCCGGATCCGGCCGTGCCGCCGGAGCCGCAGCTGGCCGCAACGCCCGCACCGGCGCCAGCGCCCGCCCCGGCGCCCGCATCGGCGCCTGCGCAGCCCGCAGCGCCCGTGCCGCAACCGGCAGCGGCAGCGCCTGCGGATGTGGTGCGCTTCGATCTGTTGCGCGCGGCGCCGGACGGCTCGGTCACGGTGGCGGGCGCGGTTGCGCCCGGGGCGCAGGTGGAAGTGCTGCTCGATGGTCAGGTCGCGGATGTGCTGACCGCGGGGGCGGACGGGCGCTTTGCCTCCGTGCTCATCGGCGCGCCGACGGCCGCGCCGCGCGAGCTCAAGGTCCGGGTCACGGGCGCGGATGGCGCCGCGGCCCTCTCGGCGCAGAGCCTGACCGTGGCGCCCGATCCGGAAGCGGTGGCCAAGGCCGCAGCCGCGGCCGGCGCCGCGCCCGAGACCGTCGCCGATCAGGTCGCCCAGGCCGAAGCCCTGGCCGCGAAGCCGCTGGTGGCCGATGCCGAGGGGGTGCGCGTTCTGGCGGCGGCCTCGAACGATCTGGTGATCGATACGCTGGCCTTCGATGCCGAGGGGCGGGTGGAGATCAGCGGCCGCGGCGCGCCGGCCGGTTCGGTGCTGCGCGCCTATGTGGATAATGCCGAGGCCGGGCTGACCGCGCCGGGCACCGATGGCAGCTGGCGGATGCTGCTGCCGCGCCCGAAGGCCGGGATGCATGCGCTGCGCGTTGATGCACTGGATGCACAGGGCAATGTGCAAACCCGCGCCGAGACCGAATTCGTATCGGCCGCGCCCGAGGCCCTGCGCGCCGAGGCCGGAGGGGGTGCGCAATCCGTCACCATCGGTAAGGGCGTGACACTTTGGGCCATTGCCAGAGAGGCTTACGGGGACCCGTTCATGTATGTGCGGGTCTTCGAGGCGAACCGCGACCAGATCCGCGATCCGAACCTGATCTATCCGGGGCAGGTGTTCACGCTCCCTGCCGCGATCAGCCAGTAAGGCCGCTGCGCGACAGGGGCTGTATTCGCCGCGCGGAATGTATAGGTAGGCAGCAAGAAACTTCTCTGCCGCCGAAAGTCCACGATGCCCCCCTCCCAGATTACCAGCTCCGGCAAGATGAGTGCCACTGAGCGCGCCCGCAATGCCCGTACGATCCGTTCGGTTCTGCCGTATCTGTGGCCGCAGGGGGAGGGCTGGGTAAAGCGCAGGGTGGTGGGCGCGCTGCTGCTCCTTGCGCTGGCGAAGGTGATCTCGGTGGCGACGCCGTTTCTTTACAAGGCGGCGGTCGACAGCCTTGCGGGCACTGCGCGCGACGAAGGCATGCTGCTCGCCCTCGGCGCGGTGTCGCTGACGGTGGCCTATGGCGTGGCGCGGCTGGCCTCCATCGGCTTTGGCGAATTGCGCGACGCGGTCTTCGTGCGGGTGGCGCAGCGGGCGCTGCGCAAGCTCGCGCTGGAGACCTTCCGCCACATCCATGCACTCTCGCTGCGCTATCACATCAC
Source organism: Paenirhodobacter sp. (assembly GCF_041916475.1). Classification (GTDB taxonomy): domain Bacteria; phylum Pseudomonadota; class Alphaproteobacteria; order Rhodobacterales; family Rhodobacteraceae; genus Rhodobacter. Next base: position 158,179 of record NZ_JAYRZN010000001.1, on the reverse strand, counting down.
CCGCAAGACCGGCGGGCTGAGCCGCATCGTCGAGCGCGGCGTGAAGGGCGTGGATTTCCTGCTGCGCTTCATGCTGTTCTCCGTCGGGCCGCTGATCATCGAGCTGGCGCTGGTGACGGCGATCTTCGCGATCGTGTTCGACTGGCGCTATGCGGTGGTGGTGATGGTCACGATCACCGCCTATGTCTGGTTCACCTTCAAGGTCACCGAATGGCGCGTGGCGATCCGGCAGCGGATGAACGAGGCCGATACCGCCGCCAACCAGAAGGCGATCGACAGCCTGCTGAACTTCGAGACGGTGAAATATTTCGGCGCCGAGAAGCGCGAGGCCGCCCGCTACGACCAGTCCATGGCGCGCTACGAGACGGCGGCGGTCAAGACCGGGATCAGCCTTGCCTTCCTGAACTTCGGCCAGGCGCTGATCATCACCGCGGGGCTGGTGGGCGTGATGGTGATGGCGGCGCTGGAGGTGCGCGCGGGCAAGCTGACCGTGGGCGATTTCGTCATGGTGCAGGCCTATATGATCCAGATCACCATGCCGCTCGGCTTCCTCGGCACGGTGTATCGCGAAATCCGCCAGGCGCTGGTGGACATGGGCGACATGTTCGAGTTGCTGCATCAGCCCGCCGAGATCACCGATGCGCCCGGAGCGCCGGCGCTGCAGGTGGCGGGCGCCGCGGTGGAGCTGGAGGATGTGGCCTTTGCCTATGATCCGGCGCGGCCGATCCTGAAGGGGATCTCGCTTTCGATCCCGGCCGGGCAGACGGTGGCGCTGGTCGGGCCGTCGGGGTCGGGCAAATCCACCATCGGCAAGCTCCTGTTCCGCTTCTATGAGGTGACGGGCGGCGCGATCCGGATCGACGGGCAGGATATCCGCGGCGTTTCGCAGGAGAGCCTGCATGCGGCGATCGGGGTGGTGCCGCAAGATACGGTGCTGTTCAACGACACGATCCGCTACAACATCGCCTATGGCCGCGCCGATGCGACCCAGGCCGAGATCGAGGCCGCCGCCCGCGCCGCGCGGATCCACGATTTCGTGCTGTCGCTCCCCGAAGGCTACGACACGATGGTGGGCGAGCGCGGGCTGAAGCTTTCGGGCGGCGAGAAGCAGCGGGTGGGCATCGCGCGCACGCTGCTGAAGAACCCGCCGATCCTGCTGCTGGATGAGGCGACCTCTGCGCTCGATACCCAGACCGAACGCGACATCCAGGAAAGCCTGAAGGCGATGGGGCAGGGGCGCACGGTGATCACCATCGCGCACCGGCTCTCCACCATCGCGGATGCGGACCGGATCGTGGTGCTGGAGCAGGGGCAGATCGTCGAATCCGGCACGCATGAGATGCTGCTGGCCCGGCACGGGCGCTATGCGGCGATGTGGGCGCGCCAATCCGCCGAAGAGGACGAACCCCCCGCCTTGGCAAGGCCCGCGGCTTCCGTGTAGAACGGGCCAAACTTCAAGGAGCCGCCCCGTGAGCGAGACTGACAGCTTTATCAGCGAAGTGACCGACGAAGTCCGCCGCGACCGGCTTTTCATGCTGATGCGCCGGTATGGCTGGATCGGCATCGTCGCGGTGCTCGGTATCGTCGGCGGTGCGGCCTGGTACGAATGGCGCAAGCAGAGCGCGCAGGAAGACGCCCGCGCCTTCGGCGACCAGCTGCTGGCGGCGCTGCAGGCGGAGAATGCGGGCACGCTGCTGCAGGGACTGCCTGCGGAGGGCACGCAGGGCGCGCTGGCCCGGATCGGGGCTGCGGCGCAATCGCTGCGCGATGGCAAGCCCGAGGAGGCGGTGAGCACGCTGAAGGCGGTGGCGGCGGATGCGAAGCTGCCGCGCAACCTGCGCGACCTCGCGCTGCTGAAGGCGGTGATCATTGGCGGCACGGCGATGCCCGAGGCCGAGCGCACCGCCGCGCTTGCCGAGCTTGCAAAGCCCGGTGCGCCTTATCGCCTGATGGCGGTGGAGCAGCAGGCGATTGCCGCGCTGGCCCAGGGCGACACGGACGGAGCGATCGCCAAGGCCCGGGAGATCTTGATGGATTCCGCCCTGACACCGGGCTTGCAACAGCGCGCGAGTGAGTTGATTGTGGCGCTTGGCGCAGACCCCGTGATGCCGACCCCGGCCCCCGCCGCGGTCCCGGCGCAATGACGGGTACGGATGCTGATCGGGCAGGGAGAATGGCTGTGAAGCTGATCCATGGAATCGCCGTGCTGGGCATGGCTGCGACGCTCATCGCCTGCGAGAAAGAGGTGATCCTCACCGGCGACCGGCTCGATCCGCGCGACGTGATGGCCGGGACGGCCAGCGTGGCGCCGGGCAATGCCGCGCCCTCCGTCAGCCTGCCCGCGCCGCGCTCCAATGCGGACTGGCCGCAGCGCGGCGGCAATGCGCAGCACAATCTGGTCAATCCGGCGCTCGGCGGCGGCACCACGCTCGCCTGGAGCACCTCGATCGGCGAGGGCAACAGCCGCCGCTACCGCCTGGTGGCGGAGCCGGTGGTCGCGGGCGGGCGGATTTATACCGTGGACAGCCGCGGCCTGGTGACGGCGACGGCGCTGAACGGCGGCAAGGTCTGGCAGGCGTCGGTGACGCCGCCCGGCGACCGCGGCACCGAAGCCTCGGGCGCGGGCCTCGCCTATGATGGCGGGCGGCTCTATGTGACTTCGGGCTATGCGCAGCTGGCGGCCCTCGATGCGGCCACGGGCGCCGTCATCTGGCGGCAGGATTTCGACGCGGCCATTGGCGGGGCGCCGACGGTGGATGAGGGCGTCGTTTATGTCGCGGTGCGCGATGGTTCTGCCTGGGCGGTGCGGGCAAACGACGGCAAGGTGCTGTGGCAGCTGGGCTCGGCGCCCGCGCGGGCCTCGATGAGCGGGGTCTCGGCTCCGGCGGTCGATGGCCGCATGGTGGTGATGCCCTATGCCACCGGCGAGCTGATCGGCGCGCTGAAGGGCAATGGCCTGACGCTGTGGAACACCAACGTCTCCGGCGCGCGGACCGGGCGCGGCTATACGATCGTGAACGATCTGACCGGGGAGCCGGTGATCCTCGGCGGGCGGCTCTATGCCGGGTCCTCGGCCGGGCGGCTCTCGGCCTTCGACATGGAATCGGGGGACCGGATCTGGACCGCGGACGAGGGCCCGAATTCGCCGGTGCAGGTCGCGGGCAATTCGATTTTCCTGGTGTCCGATCAGGGCCGGCTGGTGCGGCTCGATGCGGCGACGGGGGCGCGGGTCTGGTCGCACGACCTGCCCTATTACACCGCCGCGAAGACCAAGAAGCAGAACGAGATCTATGTCCATTACGGCCCGGTGCTTGCGGGGAACCGGCTGTTCGTGGTCTCCACGGACGGGCTTTTGCGGGTGTTCGATCCGGTCTCGGGCAATCCGATCGGCCAGGCCGAGATCCCCGGTGGCGCGGCCTCCGACCCGGTCGTGGCGGGCGGAACGCTGTATGTGCTCAGCCAGGATGGCAACCTTCTGGCTTTCCGTTGACGTGAAACCCGTGTAGAGGGGCGGCTTCTTCGCCCGAAGGAGCGGATCATGAGCTTTACCCTGGCCATCGTCGGCCGCCCGAATGTCGGCAAGTCCACCTTGTTCAACCGTCTGGTTGGCAAGCGCCTCGCGCTGGTCGACGATCAGCCGGGCGTCACGCGCGACCTGCGCGAGGGGGACGCGCGGCTCGTGGACCTGCACTTCGTGGTGATCGACTCGGCCGGGCTGGAGCTCGCCGAGGATGACAGCCTTCAGGGCCGGATGCGGCGGCTGACCGAACGCGCGGTGGAGGAGGCGGATATCTGCCTGTTCCTGATCGATGCGCGGGCGGGCGTGACCCCGGCGGACGAGATTTTCGCCGATATCCTGCGCCGCAAGAACGCGCATGTGATCGTGGCGGCGAACAAGGCCGAGGGCTCTGCGGGCGATGCCGGGGCGATCGAGGCCTGGGGGCTGGGTCTTGGCGAGCCGATCCGGATTTCCGCCGAGCATGGCGAGGGGCTCGACGATCTCTATGATGTGCTGAAGCCGCTGGCCGACGAATTCGCGGAAAAGAACGCCGCCAACATCCCCGAGACCGATGTGGAGATCGAGGAGGATTCCGAGGAAGAGGGCACGATTCGCATGCCCACCGAGGCGCGGCCGCTGCAGCTTGCGGTGATCGGGCGACCGAATGCGGGCAAATCGACGCTGATCAACAAGATCCTCGGCGAGGACCGGCTGCTGACCGGCCCCGAGGCCGGGATCACCCGCGATGCGATCTCGGTTTCGGCCAAGTTCATGGGCACGCCGATGCGGATCTGGGACACGGCGGGGATGCGCAAGCGCGGCAAGGTCAACGACAAGCTGGAGAAGCTGTCGGTGGCCGACGGGCTGCGGGCGGTGCGTTTCGCCGAAGTGGTGGTCGTGCTGCTGGATGTGAACATTCCGTTCGAGACGCAGGACCTGCGCATCGCCGATCTGGCGGAGACCGAGGGCCGCGCAGTGGTGCTGGCCGCGAACAAGTGGGACCTGGAAGAGGACAAGCCCGAGAAGCTCAAGGAGCTGCGCGAGAGCTTCGAGAAGCTCCTGCCGCAGCTGAAGGGGGCGCCGCTGGTGACGGTTTCGGCCAAGACCGGCAAGGGGCTGGACCGGCTGCACAATGCGATCATCAAGGCCTATGAGATCTGGAACCGGCGGATTTCGACGGCGAAGCTCAACATGTGGCTGCAGGCCATGACCGAGGCGCACCCGCCGCCGGCTCCGGGCGGGCGGCGGATCAAGCTGCGCTACATGACCCAGGCCAAGACCCGGCCGCCGGGCTTCGTGATCAAGGCGACGCATACCGACAAGATCCCCGAAAGCTACGGGCGCTATCTGGTGAACGGGCTTCGGGCGGATTTCGACATGCCGGGCACGCCGATCCGCATCTTTTTCCGCGATCAGGGGACATCGAACCCCTACAAGGAGCGCAAGAAGTCGATCCCCTCGCGGCTGACGAAGCACGTCGAGGCGCGCAAGGCCGCGGAGCGGAAGGGCAAGGCGGCGGGTGGCGTGGCGCCGGGCGGCACGATGCGGCCGGACAAGCCGAAGCCCAAGGGGCAGCGCCCGCCGAAGAAGTGACCAAAAGGCAAAGCCCGGAGCATGCTCCGGGCTTTCGGTTCATGTGTCGGCCTCCGGGCCGGGCCCGGACGCCTCCGGTCAGGCGAGGGTGCCTTCGGCGGTGAGACGGGTCTTGCCGCCGAGATAGGGGTGCAGGACCGCGGGCAGATCGACCGAACCATCGGCCTGCTGGCCGTTTTCCAGCACCGCGATCAGGCAGCGGCCGACGGCGAGGCCGGAGCCGTTCAGCGTGGCCACGAATTCCGGCTTTCCGCCCGCGGCGGGCTTGAAGCGGCCGTTCATGCGGCGGGACTGGAACTGGCCGCAGGTGGAGCAGGAGGAGATTTCGCGGTAGGTGTTCTGGCCGGGCAGCCAGACTTCCAGATCGTAGGTCTTTTGCGAGCCGAAGCCCATGTCGCCGGTGCAGAGTACGATGCGGCGGTAGGGCAGGCCGAGCTTCTCCAGTACGGCCTCGGCGCATTTCACCATGCGTTCGTGCTCGGCGATGGCCTCTTCGGGGCGGCAGATGGTGACCATCTCCACTTTCTCGAACTGGTGCTGGCGCAGCATGCCGGCGGTATCCTTGCCCGCGGAGCCGGCTTCGGAGCGGAAGCAGTTGGTATGCGCCGTCATCCGCACCGGCAGCACGGCCTCGTCCCAGACCTCGTTCGCGACGAAATTGGTCAGGGTCACTTCGGCCGTCGGGATCATCCACCAGCCGTTGGTGGTGGCGTAGCTGTCCTCGGCGAATTTCGGCAGGTTGCCGGTGCCCAGCATCGCTTCGGGCAGCACCAGAACCGGTGTGATTGCCTCGGTCAGGCCGTGCTCCTCCACATGCAGGTCGATCATGAACTGCGCCAGCGCCCGGTGAACGCGGGCGACGCCGCCCTTCAGCACCACGAAGCGCGCGCCCGAGAGCTTCGCCGCGGTGGCGAAATCCATCCCGCCCTGGACCGCGGGCAGCTGGTAATGCTCCAGCGGTTTGAAATCCAGCGCGCGCGGCGTGCCCCAGCGGTGGATCTCCACATTGTCCGCCTCATCGGCGCCATCGGGCACTTCGTCGAGCGGGCTGTTCGGGATCACCAGCAGCCGGTCGCGCAGCTCCGTATCCAGGCGCGCGGCTTCGGCCTGCATTTCGCCGACTTCCGCCTTCTTTTCCGCCACCAGCGCGCGCAGACGCTCGAATTCGGCCTCGTCGCCCTTGGCCTTCGCAGCGCCCACCAGCTTCGAGGCGGCGTTCTGCTCCGCCTGCGCGGTTTCGGCCTGATGGATGGCGGCGCGGCGCTGTTCGTCCAGCTGGAGGATTTCGGACGACAGCGGCGCGAGGCCCCGGCGCGCAAGGGCGGCATCGAACTGGGCGGGATTTTCGCGGATCGCGCGGATGTCGTGCATGGGATCACCTCGTTGTCTCGCCCTCGCGTTTAGCGCGGAAGCGGCGGGCAGGAAAGCCCTGCCGGGCTTGCGCGGTGTGGTTGTACTGGTGTAAAGAATAAACATTCTAAATATGGAATGTGATATGCGCCTGCTGCCTCTGCTGTTGCTCGCCCTGCCGCTGCCCGCTCTGGGCGGCGGAACCTATGCGGTGCTGCCCGAGCAGGTGACAGACTGGAAGGCGGTTTACGGCCAGGTCTCGGCGCGCGATGAAATTGCGGCGCGTAGCCGGCTCAGCGGCACGCTGGTGGATATGGCGGTGAGCGAGGGCGACAGCGTGGAGGCCGGGCAGGTGCTGGCGCGGGTCGAGGACGAGAAGATCGGCTATCAGCTCAGCGCGGCCGATGCGCAGATTGCGGCGGTCGAGGCGCAGCTGGCCAATGCGCAATCCGAGCTGCGCCGCGGGCAGGAGCTGACCGCGCGCGGGATCAGCTCCACCCAGCAGCTGGATGCGCTGCGCACGCAGGTGGATGTGTACACCGGGCAGATCGCCGCCCTGCGCGCCGGGCGCAAGGTGACGGAGCAGCAGGCGCTGGAGGGCGCGGTGCTGGCGCCGGTCAGCGGCCGGGTGCTGACGGTGCCGGTCACGCGCGGCACCGTGGTGATGGCGGGGGAGACGGTGGCCACGGTGGCGGGCGGCGGGTTCTACCTGCGTCTCTCGGTGCCCGAGCGGTTCGCCGCCGCGCTGGCCGAGGGCGCGCCGATCGAGATGGACACGCCGCAGGGCACGCTGGCGGGGCGGCTGGCCAAGGTATATCCGCTGATCGAGGGCGGGCGCGTGCAGGCGGATGTGGAGGTGCCGGCGCTGGATGCGCGGTTCGTGGCCGCGCGGATGCTGGTGCGGCTGCCGCTGGCCACGCGCCAGGCGATCCTGGTGCCGCAGGCGGCGGTAGAGACGCGGGTTGGGCTCGATTTCGTCAGGCTGGAGGGGCAGGGGGAGCGCGTCGTCCTGCCCGGCGCCCGGCGCGGCGACAGGGTGGAGATTGTCTCCGGGCTCGAGGGCGGTGAAACGCTGGTGCTGCCATGAAGCTCGGCATCGCGGGGCATCTGACGCAGGGCTTCATCCGCTCGGCGCTCACGCCGCTGATCATCCTGGCGGCGCTGGCGGTGGGGCTGGTGGCGCTCATTGCGCTGCCGCGCGAGGAGGAGCCGCAGATTTCGGTGCCGATGGTCGATATCCATATCTCGGCGCCGGGGCTGAAGGCCGAGGATGCGGTGCGGCTGGTGACCGAGCCGATGGAGACCATCGTCAAGGCCATCAACAATGTCGAGCATGTGTATAGCCAGACGGTGGACGACGGCGCGCTGGTGATGGCGCGGTTCGATGTGGGCACCTCGCCCGATGCGGCGGTGCTGCGCGTGCATGACCGGATCCGCGCCAATATGGACCGGATCCCAGTGGGCATCGCCGAGCCGCTGGTGGTGGGGCGCGGGATCGACGATGTGGCGATCATGGCGCTGACCCTTTCGGCGCGGCCGGGGGCGGCGGTGCCCGCGGCCGATCTGACCCGGATCGCGCACACGTTGCAGGCAGAGATCACCAAGATCGACGATGTCGGCCTGAGTTACCTTGTGGGCGAGGCGGTGGAGGCGATCCGGATCGAGCCGGATCCGGAGCGGCTCGCGCTCTATGGGGTCACGTTGCAGCAGCTGTCGCAGAAGGTGGGGGAGGCGAACCGCGCCTTCGGCACCGGGCGGCTGCGCGATGGCGGCCAGCAGGTGGATTTCGTCGCCGGGCGCACGCTGACGGCGCCGGCGGAGGTGGCGGGGCTGGTGCTGAGCACGCGCGATGGCCGCCCGGTTTATGTGGCCGATGTGGCGCGGGTGGCCTATGTGGGCGATACGGCCGAGCATATCACCGCCACGGTGACGCGCGGCGATACGGGGCCCGAGCGGCGCCCGGCGGTAACGCTGGCCATTGCCAAACGCGCCGGGGCCAATGCCGTGGTGGTGGGGGAGCAGATCCGCGCGCGGGTGGCGCAGCTCTCGGAGCGGCTGATCCCTGCGGATGTGGCGGTGGAGGTCACCCGCGATTATGGCGAGACCGCCAATGAAAAGGCCAACGAACTCCTGTTCCACCTCGGCCTCGCGACGGTCTCCATCATCGGCCTCGTGCTCATCGCTATCGGCTGGCGCGAGAGCATCGTGGTGGCCATCGTCATCCCGGTGACGATCCTGCTCACGCTGTTTGCCGCCCATGCGATGGGGTTCACCCTGAACCGGGTGAGCCTCTTCGCGCTGATCTTCTCCATCGGGATCCTGGTCGATGACGCCATCGTGGTGATCGAGAACATCGCCCGGCACTGGGCGATGCCGGGCGGCACGCGGATCGAAAAGGCCATCGCGGCGGTGGCGGAGGTGGGCAACCCCACCATCGTCGCCACGCTCACGGTGGTGGCGGCGCTCTTGCCGATGCTGTTCGTCTCGGGGCTGATGGGGCCCTATATGAGCCCGATCCCGGCGGTGGCCTCGGCGGCGATGATGTTTTCGTTCTTCGTCGCGGTGATCGTGACGCCCTGGCTGATGGTGAAGATCGCCGGGCGCGCGCCGGTGGCGCATGAGGACCACGGCGGCGGGCGGCTCGGGCGGCTCTACGAACGGGTCGCGCGGCCGGTGCTGCGCAGCCGCCGCACGGCCTGGATCTTCCTGATCGCGGCGATCGTGCTGTCCTTCGGCTCGCTGGGGCTGATCTATACGAAACATGTGACGGTGAAGCTGCTGCCCTTCGACAACAAGTCGGAGCTGAGCGTGGTGATCGACCTGCCCGAGGGGGCATCGCTGGAAAGCACGGATGCGGTGGCGCAGGCCGTGGCCGCGCGGGTGACGGCACTGCCCGAGGTGGTTTCTGTTCAGACCCATGCCGGTACGGTCGCGCCGTTCAACTTCAACGGGCTGGTGCGGCACTATTACCTGCGCGCGGATCCCTGGCAGGGCGATGTGCAGGTGAACCTGCTGCCGAAGGGCGCGCGCAGCCGCGAGAGCCATGCCATCGCGCTGCAGATCCGCGCGCTGATCGCCGATGTGCCGATGCCCGCGGGCACGGTGCTGAAGGTGGTGGAGCCGCCGCCCGGGCCGCCGGTGATGGCCACGCTGCTGGCCGAGGTCTATGGCCCTGATGCCGAGACCCGGCGCGCGGCGGCCGCGCGCATCCGCGCGGCCTTCGAGAGTGTGCCCTATATCGTCGATGTCGATGACAGCTTCGGCACGCCGGCGCGGCGGCTGCGCGCCACGATCAATGCCGATGATCTGGAGTTCCATCAGGTCGAGGAGAGCGATGTGTTCGATACGCTGGCGCTGCTGAACGGCACCACCACGGTCGGCTATTCGCACCGCGGCGCCGAGCGGATGCCGCTGCCGATCGTGATGCAGCGGCCGAAGGCGATGCGGGTGATGGACGAGGCGACGCTTTCGACCCCGATTCCCGCCAATGTGCTGCCGGGCGGGCGCGGGGTGGTGGAGCTTGGCGATGTGATCGCGGTGCGCCCCGAGACCGCCTCCTACCCGATCTTTCGCCACAATGGCCGCGCGGCAGAGATGGTGACCGCCGATCTCGCCGGGGCTTACGAGGCGCCGGTCTATGGCATGATCGCGGTGGACCGGGCGCTGGAGGCGATGGACTGGGCGCCGGGCACCCGGCCCGCGGTGCGCCTGCACGGCGCGCCCTCGGATGAGACCGGGGTTACCCTGCTGTGGGACGGCGAATGGGAGGTGACCTGGGTCACCTTCCGCGACATGGGCGCGGCCTTCGGCGTGGCGCTGGTGGCGATTTATATCCTCGTCGTGGCGCAGTTCGGCTCGTTCCGGCTGCCGCTGGTGATCCTCACGCCGATCCCGCTCACCTTCCTCGGGATCATGCTCGGGCACTGGCTGTTCGGGGCGCCGTTCTCGGCCACCTCGATGATCGGCTTCATCGCGCTTGCCGGGATCATCGTGCGCAATTCGATCCTGCTGGTGGATTTCATCCGCCACGGCGATCATGCCGGCAAATCGCAGATAGAGGTGCTGATCGCGGCGGGGGCGGTGCGGTTCCGCCCGATCCTGCTCACCGCGATCGCGGCGATGATCGGGGCCGCGGTGATCCTGACCGACCCGATCTTTCAGGGGCTGGCGATCTCGCTGCTGTTCGGGCTTCTCAGCTCGACCCTGCTGACGGTTCTGGTGATACCGGCGATCTACCGGATCTTCCGCGCCTAGCAGCGGCAGAACATCTCGTAAAGCAGGCCCACCACCTGGCCCGCCCGCGGGTCGCCCAGCGAATAGAAGATCGCCTTGCCCTCGCGGCGGGCCTGCACCAGCCCATCCGCGCGCAACCGGGCGAGCTGCTGGCTCACCGCCGCCTGACGCTGACCGAGCAGGCGTTCGAGCTCGGTCACCGATTTCTCGCCGGTGGAGAGGTGGCACAGGATCATCAGCCGCCCCTCATGGGACAGTGCTTTCAGCAGCGCCGAGGCCTGCGCCGCGCGCACGGTCATTTCCTCCGTGTTCACCGGCGGGCCGAGGGGCTGGTCATCCACGGATGGGGTCTCGCTTGCAGCCATGTGCTGCCATCTCCGGATCTGTCGGGTTCTGGGGCGGTGGTGCCCCGGGGGTATGATAACGCTCACACCGGTGCTTCGCTTCGCCGTATCATGGTGTCGCGGGGGAATCGAGGGTGCATTGCCCCGGCTCGCGGGCACGTGTGCGCGCTAGCGATGATTTGCCGATTTCAGGGGCTTGATTTCAGCGCCCCGACCGATACCAAGGCAGCACGTCAGTACGCGAGGTGCCGCCATGCTGCATGCCTACATCCCCGGAACCCGCGGCCTGAAGAGGCTGGATCAGGACACCCCGATGGTGCCCGGAGAGCAGATCGGGCAGGCGCTCTGGATCGACCTCTACCGGCCGCTCGATAGCCAGGTATCGGCGGTGGAGGCGCTCGGGAACGAAGTGCCGACCCTGGCCGACATGGAAGAAATCGAGATCTCGAACCGGCTCTACCGCGAAAGCGGCGCGGATTACATGACCGTGGTGCTGCCGGGGCAGCTGCCCGACGGGCAGTCGATGTCTGGGCCGGTGAGCTTCATTCTGACGCCGCAGCGGCTGATCACGGTGCGCCACCACACGCCGCGCAGCTTCGAGACCTTCCCCGACCGCGCCGACCGCGCGACGGCGGGCTGCACCACGCCCGAGCGGATCTTCCTCGGGCTGATCGAGGAAATCGTCTCGCGCCAGGCGGATCTGCTCGAAGGCATCGGGCGGGCGCTGGATGCGGTCTCGGTGCGGGTGCTGGGCGATGCGAACCAGGACGAATTGCAGCATGCCCTCGGCCAGGTCGGCGGGCAGGGGGAATTGCTCGGGCGGATCCGGCTCGGGCTGCTGACGCTGGAGCGCGCGCTGTCGTTCTTCGATCAGACCGCCTCCAGCCACCCGCAGGGCAAGGAGCTGCACGCCATCATCCGCGGCCAGATCCGCGACATCGGCTCGCTCGCCGTCCATGGCGATTTCCTCAGCTCTCGGGTCTCGCTCTCGGTCGATGCCACGCTCGGCATGATCAACCTCGCGCAGAACCAGACGGTGCGGATCGTCTCGGTGGTCGCGGCGCTGTTCATGCCGCCGACGCTGATCGCCTCCATGTATGGCATGAACTTCGCCAACATGCCGGAGCTGAACGAGAGCTGGGGCTACCCCTTCGCCCTCGCGCTGATGCTGATATCGGCGCTCGGGACCTGGGCCTTCTTCAAATGGCGCAACTGGCTCTAGCGGCAGATCCGGGCCTGCGGATCCAGCCGCAGGTATTCCTCCGCGCGGATCCGCACCAGCCTTGTGGAGCGGCTCCAGGTGCTGTTCCATTTCTTCAGGATGCCATTGCGGTAATATTGCCCCAGGAGGGGCGTCAGCATCGGCAGGCCGATATCGGTGCCGGTCATATGCGGCTGGTGAAAGCCGATCAGCGCGCCCGGCACCATGCAGGCATTGGGCAGCGTGGTGAAGATGGTGCAGGCGGAATCGCAAAAGCCATGGATCTGGACCCGCCTTCCGGAGGCGGCGAGCTGCTGGCGGCGGAGCACATAATCGGTGATCTGCCCGCCGCGGTCGTTCTTGATGATGATCGGCGGGGTCTTCTTGTCGGCCGCCGCTGCGGGCAGGGCGAGGGCGATCATCAGGGCGGCGGCGATCAAACGGGTGTGGTTCATGCGCTTCTCCGGTCATCTGCGGCAAAGATAGCCGCAGCCGGGCGCGCGGCAAGATCAGCGTTCGAGGATCATCCGATCCTTGCCGAACTCCACCCGCGCGAAGCGGGTCAGATAGGCCATGCCCATCAGCGAGGTGCCCATCTCGCCGCCGTTCACCACCGCGCGCAGGTCATGGTCCCGGATCGGGCCCAGCACCACGCTCTGCAGCCGGACGGGCGCGGTGGCGACGGTGCCATTGGCGGTGCGCGCCTGGCCGGTGAAGGCCAGCGCGCCGGTATCTATGCCCGCGCGGGCGGCGTCGCGCCGGTTCAGCACGATTTGCGTGGCCCCGGTATCGACGACGAAGCGCACCGGCGTGCCGTTTACCTCGGCGGTCAGGTAATAATGCCCGTCGGGGCCGAGGGGCGCCTCGATCCGGCCATCCGAAAGCACCGCCTGCGCCGGCAGCAGGCTGGCCTTGATCCCGTCCCACATGCCGAAAACGGCGATCAGCCCCATGAAGATGAGGCCCCAGACCGAAATCTGCTGCAATGTCCGCCCCGGCCGCGCGCGCAGGGCCGTCACGGCATAGCCGCCCACGGCCAGCAACAGCAGCAGAAGGTAGATCAGATCGGGCGACAGGTCTGCGGGCATCGGGCCTCCTGCCCCTGATCTAGGAAGCGGGGCGCGCCCTGTCCAGAACCCGGGCCTAGCGCCCAGTGAGCGTGGCGATCAGCCCGGCGCCGCGCAGACCATCCAGGATGAACTGGATCGCAAGGGCCGCGAGCAGCATCCCGAACAGCCGCGTCATCACCATCATGCCGGTGCGCCCGAGCAGGCGCGCGACCGGCGCAGCGATCAGGAACATCGCCATCACGCAGCCCAGCACCGCGAGCATGACCAGATGCACCTCTGCCAGCCGCAGCCAGCCGCGCGGCGGGCCGCCCGCAAGCAGGACCATGGTGGCAAGCGCGCCCGGCCCGGCGATGAGGGGGGTGGCCAGCGGAAACACGGAAGGGTCGTCGGTCGGGTCTCCGGCATGGGCGGAGGACTGGTTTTCGCGCCGTTGCGTGCGCCGCTCGAACAGCATGTCGAGCGCGGTGAGGAACAGCAGCACCCCGCCCGAGATCCGGAACGCGGGCATGGAGATGCCCACCGTGGACAGGAGCTTCTCGCCGAAGAGGCCGAACAGCGTCAGCAGCCCCGCCGCCACCAGCAGCGCCCGCACCCCGACCGCGAGCCGCGCCTGAGTGCTCATGCCCCGCGTCAGCGCGATGAACAGCGGCACGAGGCCGATCGGATCGACCACGACGAATAGCGTCACGAAGGCGGCAATGGCGTCGGACATCGGCATGGTGCCAGCCTATCGGGCAGCCGCCCCGCGATCCAGCGCGCGATGCCGAAAATCTTGCGTGAAACTCGGAATCGCTCTTTGATTGCGCGGCCGGGGGGCATACATGTTGTAGCCGACATCAACAGGTGCGCACGAGACGCGCCGGGGAGACTGACATGCTCAACAATATCGGCCTGCCGGGCCTTCTTCTGATCGCTGTTGTGGTTCTTGTGCTGTTCGGCAAGGGCAAAGTTTCGTCGCTGATGGGCGAGGTCGGCAAAGGCATCACCGCCTTCAAGAAAGGCGTGAACGACGGCACCAAGGAAATCGAGGACGCGAAGGTCGATGGCGCCCGCGACGTGACCCCGGCGCCCGCCGACAAGGACAAGGCCTGACCGCGGTCGGCTATCGACGATGCTGGATATCGGTTGGAGCGAGCTGTTGCTGATCGGCGTCGTGGCGCTGATCGTCGTGGGGCCGAAGGACCTGCCCGTGATGTTCCATACGCTGGGGCGGATCACGGCGCGTGCCCGGCAGATGGCGCGGGAGTTCAGCCGCGCCATGGAAGATGCGGCGAAGGACACCGGGCTTGATGCCGCGGACCTGAAGAACATGACCTCGAAGAAGTCGCTCGGTCTCGATGCGCTGGAGCGCGCGACCGAGAAATTCGAGAAATGGGAGCCGAAATTCCCGAACGCCGCCCGCCCGGCGGCATCGGCGGCGCTGCAGCCCGATCCGAATCTGGATGCGGCCGAAACCGCATTCGAGCCCGACGAGGCGCCGGTTGCGGCCGCTCCCCCGGAGCCCGCATTGGCCCCAGTTCCAGCTCCCGCGAACCCCCGCGCCGCGAAACCGCGCGCGCCCAAGGCCGAAGGCGCTGCGCCCAAGCCCCGCGCCGCCAAGCCGAAGGCCGAAGGGGCCGCGCCCAAGCCGCGCAAGAAGGCCGCAGCCAAGAAGGATGAGGCATGAGCGCCGCGCCCGAAGACCAGATCGACGATTCCGCCGCCCCGCTGATCGAGCACCTGGCCGAGCTGCGCAACCGCGTGCTCTATGCGCTGGCGGCCTTCGTGGTGGCGATGATCGTCGCCTATACCGTCTGGAACCCGATCTTCAATTTCCTGACCCGGCCGATCTGCCATGCGCTGGAGCTGCGCGGGCAGGCCTGCAACCTGGTGCTGATCAAGCTGCAGGAGGGCTTCTTCGTCGCCATCCGGATCTCGTTCATCGGCGGCTTCGCACTGTCTTTCCCGGTGATTTCCTACCAGCTGTGGCGCTTCGTGGCGCCGGGGCTCTATAAATCCGAGCGCTCCGCCTTCCTGCCGTTCCTGGTGGCTTCGCCGGTGATGTTCCTGCTGGGCGCGGCCTTCGCCTATTATGTCGTGCTGCCGATCGCCTTCAGCTTCTTCCTGAGCTTCCAGCAGGGCGGTGTGGTCGAGGGCGGCAACGAGCTCGCCGGGATCGGCTTCCAGGGCTCGGTCGAGGAATACCTCGCACTGACGACGAAATTCGTCATGGCTTTCGGGATCTGCTTCCAGCTGCCGGTGCTGCTCACGCTGATGGGCAAGGCCGGACTGGTGAGCGCGAAGGGCCTCGCCTCGGTGCGCAAATATGCGATCGTGCTGATCCTGATCGTGGCCGCCGTCGTCACCCCCCCCGACATGATGAGCCAGCTGATCCTGTTTGCGGCGATCTACCCGCTCTATGAAGTCTCGATCTGGATCATCCGCCGCATCGAGAAAACCCGCGAGGCGAAAATGCGCGCCGAAGGCACCTGGGTCGAGGACGACGAAGACGAATGAGCGACCCGCTGATCCGCATCGCCGAGGCGCTGGAGCGCCTCGCGCCGCCGCCTGCGCCTGCGCCGGACCTGAGCGCGGCCGATGCCTTCGCCTGGCACACCGGGCCGGACCGGCTTGTGCCGGTACAGCGGGTTGCGCGGATCGATATCGGCCTGCTGCGCGGCATCGACCGGGCGCGCGATACACTGCTGGCCAATACGCTGCAATTCGCGCGGGGGGCGGCTGCGAACAATGCGCTGCTCTGGGGCGCGCGGGGGATGGGGAAGTCCTCGCTGGTGAAGGCGGTGCATGCCGAGGTTTTGCGCCAGGGGCTGCCGGTGAAGCTCGTGGAGCTCGCGCGCGAGGATCTGCCCACGGTCGGGCGGCTGCTCGGGCATCTGCGGGCCTCGGACGCGCGCTTCATCCTGTTCTGCGACGATCTGTCGTTCAGCCATGACGATCAGCACTACAAGAGCCTGAAGGCGGTTCTGGATGGCGGGATCGAGGGGCGGCCCGCCAACGTGCTGCTCTATGCCACCTCGAACCGGCGTCATCTGATGCCGCGCGACATGATCGAGAACGAACGCTCGACCGCCATCAGCCCCTCCGAGGCGGTGGAGGAGAAGGTCTCGCTCTCGGATCGGTTCGGCCTGTGGCTGGGCTTCCACCCCAGCGATCAGGACACGTTCCTGGCCATGATCGAGGGCTATTGCATGAGCTACGGGCTCAGCATTCCGCCCGAGCAGCTCCGCGCCGAGGCGATCGAATGGCAGGCGACGCGCGGCAGCCGCTCCGGCCGGGTCGCCTGGCAGTTCTTCTGCGACCTTGCCGGGCGGAACGGGCTCGCGCTCTAGCCCGCCGTCATTCCAGATAGGGAACCGGGTCGACGCTGTCGAAGCCTTGGCGCACCTCGAAATGCAGGTAGCCATCGCCGCCGGAGCGGATCTGCGCGATCGTCTGGCCGCGCTTCACCGTGTCGCCCTTGGCGACGCTGATCTTGTCGATATTGGCATAGACGGTCATCAGCCCGTCGGGATGGCGCAGCACCAGGATCGGCACCTGTTCGGTGTCCTTGGTGATGGCGGCCACGGTGCCGGTGGCTGCGGCCTTGACCGGGGTGCCCGCGCTCGCGGCGATGTCGATGCCGTCGTTCTTCTTCTTCACATAGGGGCGGATGATCGAGCCCGAGACCGGCATGGCCATCTGCGATTGCGTGGCCGAGCGTCCGGCGCCGAGGTCGGGGGCCGCGGATTTGTTGACCGGCTCCGAAGCCTTCGGCGGCACTTCGGCGGGCAGGGGCTTGGCCGCGGAGGGCGGCTCCGGCGTGGGCGAGCCCTGGCCCGGCTGGGTCACCACGGCGGTCGCGGGGGTGGCCGCGCCGCTGGCCGGCGGGATCAGCAGGAACTGCCCTTCATGCACGCTTAGGTCCGAAGACAGCCCGTTCCATTCCGCGAGCGATTTCACCGGCACATTGTAGTAGCGCGCAATCGAATAGGCGGTTTCGCCGCGGGCGACCTTGTGGCGCACGGGCTCGGTCCCGGCGCTCGGGGCGGGGGCAGGGGCCGCAGCGGCGCTGGTGGGCGCCGCGCGGTCGATTGCCGCCGAGGCGAGGCTGGTCACGTCGATCTGCTCGCTGCCGCCGCCGGTGACCGGGGCCGCCATCGGGGCCGCTGCGGTGGCGCTCGCCACCCGCCGCGGCAGCGCCAGGACGGCGCCCTTGTTCATCGGCGTATTTGCGGAGACGGCGTTGTAGCGGGCGAGCTCCTGCGGATCCACGCCCGCCCGGCGTGCGATCGTGGCCACCGTATCGCCGTTCTGCGCCACGGCGACCTGATAATTCGGATAGGAGATCACCCCGCGGCTGTCTGGCGTCGGGCGCGGCTGCGTCGCCGTTTGCGCCGCGTCGCGGGTGTCGAAGCCGAGCGAGGTATATCCCCTCATGTCCGGATCGAAACCGCTGCAGGCCGAAAGCGCCAACAGGGCGCAGGTCATCGTCAGTTTCCGGGGCGCGGAAAGGGTCATCGCTCGTCCTCGTCATGTTCGGCGGCCCCTGTTGCCGGGGCCTTGGGGCGGCTAGTCGTTCGCCATCCCCTCGATGAGCGGGACGAAACGGACCGGCCGCAGTTCCTCATAGTCGTAGCCGGTCTGGGTCCGGGTGACGCGGATCAGGCTCTGCACCGCATCCGACTGACCGACCGGGACGACCATGATACCGCCGAACTTCAGCTGCGACAACAGGGGGCCGGGCGGGTCTTCGGCGGCAGCGGTGACAAGAATGCGATCAAACGGGGCCTGATCGGGCAATCCACGCGAACCATCCCCGGCGATGGCGACGACATTCGACAGGCCGAGGGCATTGAAAATCTCGCGTGCCTCCTGCGCCAGACGCCGATGCCGCTCCACCGTATAGACCCGCCGCGCGAGGCACGACAGCACTGCCGCCTGATAGCCCGAGCCGGTGCCGATTTCGAGCACGGTGTCGCGCGGGCCGACATGCAGCATCTGCGTCATCAGCGCCACGACCGAGGGCTGGGAGATCGTCTGGCCGCAGGAGATCGGCAGCGGCATATCCTCATAGGCGCGTTCGGCGAAGATCCCGCGCACGAAGCGGCCGCGGTCGATCTTCTCCATCGCCGAAAGGACCCGGGCGTCGGTCATGCCCTGCTGGCGCAGGCTGAAGAGGAAACGCATCTTGCGCTCGGCGGCACCGTCGTCCTCTTCGCCCTCCGTCATGCCAGCTGTGCCTCCAGCGTGCCCAGAACGTCATGCGCGGTCAGGTCCGCGCGCATCGGCGTGACCGAGATCCAGCCCTCGAGGTTCAGCGCGGCATCGGTGCCCGGCGCGCTCGCCACATGCTGCTGGCCGCCCTTCACCCACAGGAACCGCCGCCCGGAGGGCGAATGCATCGATTCCACCGAGAAGAAGCTGTCGGTGCGGTAGCCCTGGGCTGCCACCTTGAACCCCTTCACCGCGGCCGCGGCCACCGGCGGGAAGTTGATATTGTAGAACACGCGGTAGGGGCCATTGTCCCACACGCCCTTTTCCCAGACCCGGCGCACGAGGTCGGGGCCGAAGGTGCGCGCGGCCTCGAACGGATCGGGCCCGCAGCCCGGCCCGAAGAACTGCGAGAGCGCTATGGCCGGAACGCCCTGCAGCGCCGCCTCCATCGCGCCGCCCACCGTTCCGGAATAGAGCGCGTTCTCGCCTGAATTGTTGCCCGCGTTGACGCCCGAAAGCACCAGGTCGGGCTTGCCATCGGCCAGCACATCATAGAGCCCCGCAAGGACGCAATCGGCTGGGCTGCCTTCGGCTGCGAAGCGGCGCGCGCCGTGTTTCGCGATCATCATCGGCCGGGTGTAGCTGATGCAATGGCCGACGCCGGATTGCTCAAAGGCGGGGGCGACGGTCCAGACCTCGCCCTCGGGCCCGGCGAGC
Organism: Paenirhodobacter sp.; assembly: GCF_041916475.1. Taxonomy (GTDB): domain Bacteria; phylum Pseudomonadota; class Alphaproteobacteria; order Rhodobacterales; family Rhodobacteraceae; genus Rhodobacter. Next base: position 138,979 of record NZ_JAYRZN010000001.1, on the reverse strand, counting down.
TCGGAGGCGATGTCCAGCAGTACCTCCAGCCCGGGGGCGTGGATGCCGTCGTCGTTGGTGATCAGAATGCGCATGTCGGTCCCGGAGCTGTCTCGCTCCTGATTAGCGCGCGCCCCGGGCCCCGACAAGCGCTGCGGGGCAGGGGGCGGGAAAAGGCCCGCGACTGTGCCCCGATGGACTCAGAGTGCGTCGAGGATCCGCTGCGCCTCGGCCCGGGTATCGGCCAGCGGGGCGCGGTCCTCCGAGGGGAAGAAGCGCGCACGCACCGCCGTCGCCATCGGGCGGGGCGCGGCGATGACCACGCGCGGCCCGATCCGGGTGCTCTCGGCCTGCCAGCTGCGCGCGAGCGCGATTTGCGCGGCCTTGGTCGCGCCATAGGCACCGAAGAATTTCTCTCCCGCGCGCGGATCGTCGAAGAACAGCGCGGTGCCTTCGCCCGCCCGCAGCAGCGGATCGAGCAGCGGGATCATGCCCGCCGGCGCGGTGACATTCACCGTGAGCGACTTTGCCAGATCCTTGGCATCGGCATGGGCTGCGGGCGCGAGCGGTGCCGCATGGATCGCCGTATGCGCCCACAGCCCGATCCGCCCCCAGCGGGCAGCGAGCTGTTGCGCCAGATGTTCCATCTGCGCTGGTTCGGTGACGTCGAGCGGGCCGAGCGTCGCCGTCCCGCCTGCAGCCTGGATCCGGTCGTCCAGCTCCTCGAGCCCGCCCACGGTCCGGGCGACGGCCATCACATGCCAGCCGCGCGCGGCCAGCGTTTCGGCAAGTGCTGCGCCCAGCCCGCGCGAGGCCCCCGTCACCAGGGCGATCGGTTTCGTATCACTCATGGCGATTGTCTTGGCAGAGGCCCCGGCGCAGCGCAAGGGGGCGCCCCTGCGGCATCGCGGCGCTGCGGCAGCATGGGCGCCATGTTGCAGATGCCACAGCCTCGCCCGGCGGCGCGATGCCGCAGGGTGCCTGTCAGGCGGGCATTGTACCCGGCATGGGGGATCCTGCTTGGGCACGACAGGCAGAGGCAGGCTCTCGTCTGTCTTTGCGCTGCTCCGGTACTTCGGATCTGCGGCAGCGTGGCCTTGCCCGCAGGGGCGCGGAGGTCCTGGCGTCAGCCTGTCCGGGCGTGTTACTGCGTATCCCGCAGGGCGTGGGCACTTCCCAGGCCGTGCGCGCCGAGCCCATTCGCGCGCGGGGGCGAGGCTGTGCGGGGGCCGCCCGCCTCGCGCTGATCTCTAAAGAAAACACCGGACCGCGCGGGCGATCCGGTGCCGGATTTCCTGGGCGGCGGGGCTCGCCCGCCGCAGCGGGGCTCAGCGGCCCTCCACCTCGACATAATCGCGCGCGGCGTAGCCGGTGTACAGCTGGCGCGGACGGCCGATTTTCTGCGTGGGATCGCCGATCATTTCCTTCCACTGCGAAATCCAGCCGACGGTGCGCGACAGCGCGAAGATCGGCGTGAACATCGAGGTCGGGAAGCCCATCGCTTCGAGGATGATGCCCGAGTAGAAATCGACGTTCGGATAGAGCTTCTTCGAGACGAAGTAGTCGTCCTCCAGCGCGATCTTCTCCAGCTCCTTGGCGACCTGCAGGATCGGGTTGTTGTGCACGCCGAGCAGATCCAGCACTTCATCCGCCGATTGCTTCATCACCTTCGCGCGCGGGTCGAAGTTCTTGTAGACCCGGTGGCCGAAGCCCATCAGACGGAACGGATCGTTCTTGTCCTTGGCGCGGGCGATATATTCCGGGATCCGGTCGACCGAGCCGATTTCCTGCAGCATTTCGAGGCAGGCCTGGTTGGCGCCGCCATGCGCGGGCCCCCACAGGCAGGCGATGCCGGCCGCAATACAGGCAAACGGGTTCGCCCCCGAAGAGCCCGCCAGACGCACGGTGGAGGTGGAGGCGTTCTGCTCGTGGTCCGCATGCAGCGTCATGATCCGGTCCATCGCCAGCGCCAGCGCCGGCTCGACCTTGTAGGGCTCGGCCGGGACGGCGAAGCACATGTGCAGGAAGTTCGCGGCATAGCCCAGATCGTTGCGCGGATAGACGAACGGCTGGCCGATCGAATATTTGTAGGCCATCGCCGCGATCGTCGGCAGCTTCGCGATCAGCCGGAAGGCCGCAATCTCGCGCTGGCGCTCGTCGTTGATGTCGGTCGAGTCGTGATAGAAGGCCGACATCGCGCCGACCACGCCGACCATCGTCGCCATCGGGTGCGCATCGCGGCGGAAGCCGCGGAAGAAGTTGTGCATCTGCTCGTGCACCATCGTGTGACGGGTCACGGTGCGCTCGAAGGCTTCCATCTGCTCCTTGTTCGGCAGCTCGCCGTTCAGCAGCAGGTAGCAGACTTCCAGATAGTGGGATTTCTCGGCCAGCTGTTCGATCGGGTAGCCGCGGTACAGCAGTTCGCCCTTGTCGCCGTCGATATAGGTGATCGCCGAGTCGCAGGCGGCGGTCGAGGTGAAGCCCGGGTCATAGGTGAAGACGTCCGCCTGGCCATAGAGCTTGCGGATGTCCAGCACGTCGGGGCCGACGGTGGGCGAGAGCACCGGGAGCTCGTAGGTCTTCCCGTCCAGCTCAAGCTTGGCTACGCGATTCGTATCTGCCATGAGGTTCCCTTTCCTGTCTTCCGGCGGGGCCACGCCGGGATGTCGCTTCCGGTTCCCCGGGAAGGCGGCCGGGCCTCAGGCCGCCTGATCTGTGATCCTGGCCAGGGTCTCCTCCCGACCGAGAACAAGCATCATATCGAACACGCTGGGGGTCACCGACCGCCCGGCGAGCGCGGCACGCAGGGGGGCGGCGAGCTTGCCCATTCCCACCCCATGCGCCTGCGCCACGTCTGCGACAATGGCCTCCAGAGCCTCTCGCGTCCAGCTAGCATTTCGCATCTGCGGCGTCAATTCGGCGAGTATACCACGGGATACCGTATCGAGCGATTTCAGTGCCTTCTCATCCGGGGACAGAGGCCGCGATGCCAGTACAAATTCCGCTTTCTCAATGAGTTGCGGGTAGGTCTTTGCGGATTGCTTGAGCGCGGGCATTGCGCGCAGCAGCCCATCGGCCTGTGCATCCGTGAGCGGAGCGAGCCCCGCAGCCTCCAGATAGCCCTGCGCACCGCCTAGAAGTTCAGCATCTTCCATCACCGCCATGTGCTGGCCGCAGATGTTTTCCAGCTTCTTGAAGTCCAGCCGCGAGGGGGAGCGCCCGATTCCTTCCAGCGTGAACCAGGCCTGCGCCTGTGCATCGCTGAAGAACTCGTCGTCGCCATGGCTCCAGCCGAGGCGGGCGAGGTAGTTGCGCATGCCCGGCGCCGGGTAGCCCATCGCCTGATACTGCTCCAGCCCGACCGCGCCATGGCGCTTCGACAGCTTTTTGCCATCCGGCCCGTGGATCAGCGGGATATGCGCATGCACCGGCACCGCCCAGTCCATCGCGTGATAGATCTGCATCTGCCGCGCGGTGTTCACCAGGTGGTCGTCGCCGCGGATCACATGGGTGACGCCCATGTCATGGTCGTCCACCACCACCGCCAGCATGTAGGTGGGCGTGCCGTCGGAGCGCAGGCAGACCATGTCGTCGAGCTGGTCATTGCGGATGGTCACGTCGCCCTGCACCTTGTCGCGGATCACGGTTTCGCCCTCGCGCGGCGCGCGCAGGCGGATCACATAGGGGCGGTCCGGGTAGGTCGCGGGGTCGGCGTCGCGCCAGGGGCTGAGGAACAGGGTGGAGCGGCCCTCGGCCCGGGCGGCTTCGCGGAAGGCCTCGATTTCCTCCTGCGTGGAGAAGCACTTGTAGGCGCGGCCGCGGGCCAGCATCTCGCGCGCCACTTCGGCATGGCGCGGCGCGCGTTCGAACTGGCTGACCACATCGCCATCCCAGTCGAGGCCAAGCCAGGTCAGGCCCTTCAGGATCGCTTCGGTCGCCTCCGGGGTGGAGCGGCTGCGGTCGGTATCCTCGATCCGCAGCAGGAACTTGCCGCCATGGCCGCGCGCGAACAGCCAGTTGAAAAGCGCGGTGCGCGCGCCGCCGATGTGGAGGTAGCCGGTGGGCGAGGGGGCGAAGCGGGTGACGATCTGTTCGGACATCGGGGGCCTTTCTCGCGCGCCATCCGGGCTCGCGTTAACCATCTGTAAACCATGCGGCCGATAGGCTGCGGCTCGCGGGATTTCTATGCGCGCAGGGGGCGGGAAACAAGGTGTCGGGGTCAGCGGAGCCTGCCTGGGCCGGGCCGAAGCCGGCAATCGGCCTCGTGGCGTCCCTGCGCGGGCTGGGGGCGGGCCTTGCGGCGGGGCTGATCCAGGCCCGGGTGGACCTCGTTCTCTGGGCACCGCTGGCGCTCGCCTGCGGCATCGGTGGTTATTTCGCGCTCCGCGACGAACCTCCCGCGATCCTGGTCTGGGGCGCGGTTGCCGCGGTGATTTTCGGCGCGGTCGCGTTGTTCCGCGCGCCCGAAACCGCGCGTTTCGCGGCGGGCATGGTCGCGCTCTGCGCGCTCGGCTTCGTGCTGGCGGAGCTGCGCGCCCAGTCGGTCGCGGCGCCGGTCCTGTCGTTTCGCTACTACGGCCCGGTGGAGGGCCGGATCATCGGCATCGACCGCTCCTCCCGCGACCGGATCCGCATCACCCTCGATCAGGTCGTGCTCGATGATGTGGCTCCCGCGCGCACCCCGCAGGCCGTGCGGATTTCGCTGCAGGACGCGCCGCGGCATCTGCTGCTGGAGCCCGGCCTGCGGGTGATGATGACGGCCAATATGCAGCCGCCTTCCGGCCCGACAGAACCCGGCGCCTGGGATTTCCGCCGCATGGCCTGGTTCGCGGGGCTGGGCGCCGTGGGCTATGCGCGCACTCCGGTGATGCTGCTCGAACCCGCCCCGCAGGGCGATTGGGCCATGGCCGGGCACCGCGCGCGGATGGCGATCTCGCGGGCGATGCAGGCGCGGATGGAGGGGCAGGCGGGAGCCGTCGCCGCCGCGCTGATGACGGGCGACCGCTCCGGCATCTCGGAGGCGACGAATGTCGCGATGCGCGCTTCGAACCTCTATCACATCGTCTCCATCTCCGGGTTGCACATGGGGATGCTGGCGGGCTTCGTATTTGCCGCGATCCGGATCGGCATCGCCGCCTGCGGCACGCTGGCGCTGCGGGTCCCGGCGAAGAAGATCGCGGCCGTGGTCGCGCTGTTGGCCGCGACGGTCTATCTCTGGATCGCGGGGGCGGAGGTCGCGACCGCGCGGGCCTATATCATGACCGGGGTAATGCTGCTCGCCGTTCTGTTCGACCGCCGTGCCCTTTCACTGCGCACGGTCGCGCTGGCGGCGATCGTGCTGATGGTGCTGCGTCCGGAAGGGCTGACCGAGCCGGGCTTCCAGATGTCCTTCGCGGCGACGGTGGCGCTGATCGGCGTCTATGGCCATTGGGAGAACCATGCGACGGGGATCCCGGGCTGGCTGCGCCCGGTGCTGGGCCTTCTGGTCACCTCGCTGATCGCCAGCGCCGCGACCGGGCCGCTGGCGGCGGCGCATTTCAACCGCGTCTCGGGCTACGGCGTGATCGCCAACATGCTGACCGTGCCGGTCATGGGCACGTTCATCATGTCGGCCGGAGTGATAGCGGCGGTTTTGGCGCCGTTCGGCCTTTCCGGCCTGCCGCTCTGGGTGATGGAGATGGGCACGCGCTGGATGCTGTTCGTGGCCGACCGGGTGGCGGAGCTCGGCGGATCGGTGACGATGATGCCTGCGCCGCCCGCGGTGGTGGTGCCGCTGATGACGGCGGGGGCGATGGTCGCGCTGCTGAGCCGGGGCCTCCTGCGCGGCGTGGCGGTCTGCGCCTGTCTGGCCGCGGGCTGGATCTGGCTGCAATCCGACCGGCCCGCGCTCCTGGTCGGGGGCGAGGCGGAGCTCGTCGGGCTGCTCGGGCCCGAGGGGCGGGTGATGTCGAAGCCCGGCGCGGGCTTTCTGGCGACGAACTGGCTCGAAGCGGATGGCGACGAGGCCAGCCCCGAAGACGCCGCGGCCCGCCCCGGTTTCGAAGGCCCGCCCGGCGCCCGCAGCGCGGTCTGGCAGGGGCGCCGGATCGTGCATCTCACCGGCAAGGCCGCTCCCGGCCTCCTCGACTCTGCATGCCAGGATGGCGCATTGGTCGTAGTCGCGGTGCGCGTGGCGAATGCGGCGGCCCGGTCCGGCTGCGACCTCTGGGATCTGGCGCGCCTCGAAGCCTCCGGCGCGCTCGCATTCGGGGCTGATGGGGGCCTGGAGATCACGGAGGCGGGGCGCAGATTATGGACCGGCGCCAGATAATGCCCTCCACCGGGCCGCGTGCCCAGGCAGGCTGATGCGCCCTCAACAGGGCGCCGAGCGCGTTTCGCTGAAAGTGGGCAAACGTGCTGTTCAGCAGCCAGCCGGGCAGGTCGGTCCGCACACATTGAGAAGGTTGGGAGTGCCGGAGGGCCTTCTGCGCCCGGGGACAGGTTTTGCGTGCGTCGTCTGATCCAATCGTGATCGGGCGCTCCTGCTGAGTGGCTCGCGGCGCATAATGGCGCAACGCGCCGCCCGAAGGCTGGGCGGGCCTGGCCTGCGCGCCCTGATCATGCCCGCCCCGGTACGCAACCGATTTGTCTTTGGGCCGGCGGTCAGGCAACCTTAGGGCGGCCGGGATAGCTGTTGTTTCGATGCATTCTGGCCGGGCCGGAGGCAGCGCCATTTGCCGGTTGCGAGAGGCAAGCATTAGGGCCCGTGCGTCCGATCTCCGCTCACTGGTGGCGGATGCTGGCGCATCTTAAGCGAAGCTTGATTCAGGGTGTATCCCTATGGGGCCAGAACGCGCTCGTGGCTGTGCCGCATGCAGAAGAGCGTCCCGCGCAGCGTTTCCCGCAGACGGAGAGGATGAGATGATAATCGCAGGAGCACTTGCAAGGCCTGAGAGGGCGCTCTCTCCCTGAGGAGGAAGAAAGATGCCGCAGCTCTTGCTCATAGCGAAAATATGGCTCGGGATGGAGACACGTCGCAATTCTAGGTTCCCGGATCTAAGCAGCACCCGATCTCGGATCGGCAGCCTGCGAGGTGCTGCCTGCAGCCCTACGCCTGCCGAAATGACCTGAGCCGCGACTGGGGCGCGGCTAAACGGCCGAGCGCATCGCTTGTGGCTGAAGCCAGAGAAAAATCCCGCCCCGCACAGCCGCGCAACCGAAGCACCGCTTTAACGATGCATCAACACGCCCGCAGGGCGGATAATCCGGGCTGCGGGAATGCACCAAAAACGCGATCATAGCCGGGCAAAGGCGTACCGTGCCCGTCTATGATCGCTCCCGCAGGGCACGCCTTGTCTGGTCGCGTTCAGTAGGTCCGGATTAGCCCGACCAGACGGCCCTGCACTTTGACCTGATCCTCGCGCAGCAGCCGCGTCTCATAGGCAGGGTTGGCCGCTTCCAGTGCGATCATCCCGCCGCGCCGGTAGTAGCGCTTCAGCGTCGCCTCGTGGCCCTCGACCAGCGCGACGACAATATCGCCATTGTCGGCCGTGCCCTGCTCCCGGATCACGACGACATCGCCATCGTTGATCCCCGCGTCGATCATCGAATCGCCCTTCACCTCAAGCGCGTAATGCTCGCCGCGGCCAGAGACCATCGCACCCGGCACGGCGACGTGATGCGAAACCTCAGCGATCGCCTCGATCGGAACCCCGGCCGCAATCCGGCCCATGACCGGGATCTCGATCGCGCCGACCGTTTCCACCGGCATCGCGCCGCGTGGCGGATCCACCTTGTCTCCCGCGATCACGCGGGGGGCGAAGCCGGGGGCCTTTTCGCCGCTCTCCAGGGCATCGGGCAGCTTGACGATTTCGATGGCGCGGGCGCGGTGCGCGAGGCGGCGGATGAAGCCGCGCTCTTCCAGAGCGGTGATCAAGCGGTGAATTCCCGATTTGGAGCGCAGGTCGAGCGCGTCCTTCATTTCGTCGAACGAGGGCGGAACCCCATCGCGCGCCACGCGTTTCTGGATGAATTCAAGCAATTCCAGCTGCTTGCGCGTCAGCATGTGGTTTGTCCCCGCCTTTGCTCTGTCCTGCAGTTCGCGCTAGGTTCTATCAGTGTTCTTGTTTCGTGTCAAGGGCTTCGGGACTTGACCCATCGCCCCGCGCAGCATACAGGCGCCACATGACCGAAGATCCGCACCCCCCCGCCTGGCGCAACTTCTACGGCCGCCGCTCCGGCAAGACGCTGCGGGCGAGCCAGAAGACCTATCTGAGCGAGGATCTGGAAAGCCTGCGCCCGCGCGGCATCACCCGCGAGGAGAACCCGGCCCGAGACCTGCTCGACCCGGCCACGATCTTCGGCAACGACAATCCGGTCTGGCTCGAAATCGGCTTTGGCGGGGGCGAACATCTCGTCCATATGGCGGCGACCTACCCGCAGGTGAATATCATCGGCGCGGAGCCCTTCATCAATGGCGTCGCCATGCTGCTGGGCAAGATCCGCGCGGCCGGGGTCACCAACCTCGCCGTGCATCCGGGCGATGTGCGCGACCTGATGGATGTGCTGCCCGATGGCGCCATCGCCAGGGCCTTCCTGAACTACCCCGACCCCTGGCCCAAGACCCGCCACCACCGCCGCCGCTTCGTGACCCAGGGCTATCTGGTGCCGCTGCACCGGATCCTGGCGCCGGGCGCGGAGTTCCGCGTCGCGACCGACATCCCGAGCTACATGGAGCAGGCGCTGGAAGAAGCCCCGAAGGCGGGCTTCAGCCTGAGCGCGCACAGCCCCGCGCCCTGGGCGGACTGGATCTCCACCCGCTACGAACAGAAGGCGCTGCGCGAGGGCCGCACCCCCGATTACGCCACCTTCCACCGGCCCTGACCCCTTCCGGCAGGCGGGGACATGCGCTAACAGAGGCCCGACCAATCAGGGAGGCGCCTCATGTCCGGCCACGGTGAACCAGTTCCGATGATCGCGCGCAGGAGCGCCGCCCTGACCGGCGTGGCCGAAGTGCCGGGCGACAAGTCGATCTCGCACCGGGCGCTGATCCTCGGCGCGCTCTCGGTCGGGCGCACGGAGATCACCGGCCTGCTCGAAGGCCAGGACGTGCTCGATACCGCCAAGGCGATGCGGGCCTTCGGCGCCACGGTGACGCGCTACGGCCCGGGGCACTGGACGGTGGAGGGCGTGGGAGTGGGCGGCTTCGCCGAGCCCGCCGACATCATCGACTGCGGCAATTCCGGCACTGGCGTGCGGCTGATCATGGGCGCGATGGCGACATCGCCCCTCAGCGCGACCTTCACCGGCGATGCCAGCCTGCGCAAGCGGCCGATGGGCCGGGTCACGGATCCGCTGGCGCTGTTCGGCGCCCGGGCGGTCGGGCGCGCGGGCGGGCGGCTGCCGATGACGGTGGTGGGCGCGGCCGAGCCGGTGCCGGTGCGCTACACCGTGCCGATGCCCTCGGCTCAGGTGAAATCCGCGGTGCTGCTCGCGGGGCTGAACGCGCCGGGCCAGACCGTGGTGATCGAGCGCGAGCCGACGCGCGACCATACCGAGCGCATGCTGCGCGGCTTCGGCGCCGATCTGAGCGTGGAGGATACGCCCGAGGGCCGGGTGATCACACTGCAGGGCCAGCCCGAGCTGACCGGCCAGAGCGTGGCCGTGCCGCGCGATCCGTCTTCGGCGGCCTTCCCGGTCTGCGCCGCGCTGATCGTGCCGGGCTCGGAAATCCTCGTGCCGGGCGTGAGCCAGAACCCGACGCGCAACGGCCTGTTCACCACGCTGGTGGAGATGGGCGCCGACATCACCTTCGAGAACCCGCGCGAAGAGGGCGGCGAGCCGGTCGCCGACCTGCGCGTGCGCCATTCCCGGCTGCGCGGCATCGCCGTGCCGCCCGAGCGCGCGGCCTCGATGATCGACGAATACCCGATCCTCGCCGCCGTCGCCGCCACCGCCGAGGGCACCACCGTCATGCGCGGGGTGAAAGAGCTGCGGGTGAAGGAATCCGACCGGATCGACGCCATGGCCCGCGGGCTGGAGGCCTGCGGCGTGAGCATCGAGGAGGATCAGGATACGCTGATCGTCCATGGCGCGGGGCGGGTGCCGGGGGGGGCAACCTGCGCCACCCATATCGACCACCGCATCGCGATGAGCTTCCTCGTGCTCGGCCTGGCCGCCGAAAACGACATCGCGATCGACGATGGTTCGCCGATCGCGACATCCTTCCCGGTGTTCGAAAGCCTGATGGCGGGGCTCGGCGCGCAGATCGCGCGCCGCTGACCCGCCGTCGGTTCTCAGCTCTTGCGCCGCCGCAGCAGACCCGCGGCGGCAATGCCGCCCGCCAGCAGCGGCAGCGTCGCCGGCAGCGGCACGGAGGGCAGCTCCGGTGCCGCCGTCGGCACGTTCGATTCGCTGATCAGCACGTTGTCCAGCAGCGGGCCGAAGTAATCGCCGCCCTCCGTCCCGATGAAGAACGACTCGCGCCCGGTGCGTGCGGCGACGAAGCTGTAGGTGTAGGTCTGGAACAGCTGGTTCCAGGCGATCGCATTGACCGCGCCGTCGAACAGCCCACCGGTGATGCCGAAGCTGACCGAATCGGAGCTCTTGACCCGGCCGTTGCCCGCCAGATCGAAGTTGATCGTATAGGTCGCGCCCTTGGTCAGCGCGAAGGCGGTGGAGGTCATCACGCCCGCATCCAGCGTCGAGCCGTCGAGATCCACGCAGCCGCCCTTGCCGCCCGCGCAGCTCAGCTTGTAGGTGCCCTGACGCATGTAATCGACGGTGCCGTCCGAGACGGTGAATTGCAGGAACCTGTCGAAATCGCGTTTGGCGCCGGTGCGGTCCGCGTCGAAATTATCGGCAAATACGGTGGCCGCCTGCGCGCCGCCGCTCATCAGGCCGATCATCACCACCGCTGCGGTCAGGGACTTCATCTCGTCGTCTCCGGGTATGGAATAATACGCTCTCTGGTTGCGCCAGTTAATATTTTGTCAACCATGTAACGACCGAATACGCCTTTAGCGTGTGTCTTGATAGGGGGTGCAGCGGTAATATTTGCACATGTGTTTAATGGCCACAGGGGCAGGGCGCGGGGGTGCTTGAGCTTCGCCGCACGCCCCGGTATCCCGAAAAAAATGGCGGCGGAACACGGGGCGCGGATCATGGCATTCACGGTGGCGATCGACGGCCCGGCGGCGGCGGGGAAGGGCACCCTGAGCCGGGCGCTAGCCGAGAGGTTCGGCTTCGCGCATCTCGATACCGGGCTTCTGTACCGTGCGGTCGGGGCGCGGGCCGCAGAGGGCGAGGACCCGATCGCGGCGGCGCGCGGGCTGCTGCCGGCGGATCTGGCGCGTGCGGATCTGCGCACGCTTGCCGCCGGGCAGGCGGCCTCGCGCGTGGCGGCAATCCCCGAGGTGCGCGCGGCCCTCGTCGATTTCCAGCGCCGCTTTGCGCGGCAGCCGGGTGGCGCGGTCCTCGACGGGCGCGACATCGGCACGGTGATCTGCCCGGAGGCGGAGGTGAAGCTTTTCGTCACCGCGAGCGCCGAGGTGCGCGCGCATCGCCGCTGGCTCGAAGTGGGCGGCGATGCCGCTCAGGTGCTGGACGAAGTGCGCGAGCGCGACGCGCGCGACATGAACCGGGCCGATGCGCCGCTGCGCCCGGCTGCGGATGCCGTGCTGATAGATACCTCGACGCTCAGCATCGCCGATGCGGTGGCGCAGGCGGCCGATCTCGTGCAGCGCAGGATCGGCTAGCCAGCGCCGCCAATCGGGCGCATGATCGGCGCATGATCCGGATACTTGCCCTTTTGCTCCTGCTTCTGCCTGCCCCGGCGCTTGCGGAGCTGCGCCCGCAGGGGCTGATGTGGAACCGCTCGGGCCTGCCCGCGACGCTGCCGCTGCAGGTGCGTACCGATCCGGGGCGCGACTGGTATCTGACCCTGGTCCGGCCCGATACCGGGCAGGCGGTGCTCGCGGCCTATGTCCGCGGCGGCACGGTGTTCCGGGTGCTGGTGCCGCCCGGAGACTATTTCGTGCGCTTCGCCTATGGCAACGGCTGGCGCGGCGAGACCGCGCTGTTCGGCCCGGGCACGGGCCATCTGGAGATCGACGGGCCGCTGCATTTCGGCGTCGAGGGCACCAGCCGCCGGGTGGGGCACCTGATCGACCTGCGCCGGGAGGCGAAAACCGTGCAGCTGTTTGGCCTGTGCCGCGCGCAGGATACCCGCGAGGCGGCCGATCTTACCAGCACCCGCCCCCGCGCCGGCCCCGGCCTCACCCCGCAGCCGCTGCCAAAAACCGATCTGCCGCCCACGCGCCGGCCGGCGCAGGTGCTGCCGCCCCCCGACCAGCCCCCGCCCACCACGCCCGAGGGCGCGCTGCCCCCCTTCGCCCGGCCCTTCACGGAGCGTCCGCGCCTGCCTGCGGCGGCGGCGCTGCCGGCGGGGCAGGGCGGCGGCTTCACCGTCCCGCGCCCGCGCGCCAGCGCCGATGCCCGCCAAAGGCCGCGCTGGAAGATCTGCGACTGATCCCCGGGACGGCGCGGAAAGGCTTGCTCCATTGGGCTTTTGCCCCTATATGGGCGCGATCCGTAAGACCGGATTCTCAATGAAAGACCGGCGGAGCCAACCGCATGGCCAGTGAAACACACGCAAAGGAAACTGAAACGCATGTGCGCTAAAGCGACTATGGAAGAATTTGAGGCCCTCCTCAGCGAGAGCCTGGAAATTGACACCCCGAATGAAGGGTCTGTCGTCAAGGGCAAGGTCATCGCCATCGAGGCGGGCCAGGCCATCATCGATGTCGGCTACAAGATGGAAGGCCGCGTCGACCTGAAGGAATTCGCGAACCCCGGCGAAGCTCCCTCGATCGCCATCGGCGACGAGGTCGAAGTTTACCTCGACCGCGTTGAGAACGCGCGTGGCGAAGCGGTCATCTCGCGCGAGAAGGCCCGCCGCGAGGAAGCCTGGGATCGCCTCGAAAAGGCCTACGCTTCGGAAGAGCGCGTCGAAGGCGCCATCTTCGGCCGCGTCAAGGGCGGCTTCACCGTCGATCTGGGCGGCGCTGTGGCGTTCCTGCCGGGCTCGCAGGTCGATGTGCGCCCCGTGCGCGACGCCGGCCCGCTGATGGGTCTGAAGCAGCCGTTCCAGATCCTGAAGATGGACCGTCGCCGTGGCAACATCGTTGTCTCGCGCCGTGCGATCCTCGAAGAATCGCGCGCCGAGCAGCGTGCCGAAGTCATCGGCAACCTGACCGAGGGTCAAGTGGTCGACGGCGTGGTCAAGAACATCACCGAATACGGTGCGTTCGTCGACCTGGGCGGCGTGGACGGCCTGCTGCACGTCACCGACATGGCGTGGCGCCGCGTGAACCATCCTTCGGAAATCCTGTCGATCGGCGAGACCGTGAAGGTCCAGGTCGTCAAGATCAACAAGGAAACCCACCGCATCAGCCTCGGCATGAAGCAGCTGCAGTCGGATCCGTGGGATTCGGTCGAAAGCAAGTTCCCGATCGGCTCGGTCCACAAGGGCCGCGTGACCAACATCACCGACTACGGCGCGTTCGTCGAGCTGGAAGCCGGTGTCGAAGGCCTGGTCCACGTGTCCGAAATGTCCTGGACCAAGAAGAACGTGCACCCCGGCAAGATCGTCTCGACCTCGCAAGAGGTGGACGTCATGGTCCTGGAAATCGACACCGCGAAGCGTCGCGTGTCGCTCGGCCTGAAGCAATGCCTGCGCAACCCGTGGGAAGTCTTCGCCGAAACCCATCCGGTCGGCTCGGTCATCGAAGGCGAAGTCAAGAACATCACCGAATTCGGTCTGTTCGTCGGCCTCGACAACGACATCGACGGCATGGTGCACCTGTCGGACCTGTCCTGGGACAAGCGTGGCGAAGAAGCCATCCAGGACTACCGCAAGGGTGATGTCGTCCGCGCGGCGGTCACCGAAGTCGATATCGAGAAGGAGCGTATCTCGCTCTCGGTCAAGGCGCTGGACGCCGACACCTTCTCCGACGCGGTTGACGGCGTGAAGCGTGGCTCGGTCATCACCGTGACCGTCACCGCGATCGAAGACGGCGGCATCGAGGTCGAATACAACGGCATGAAGTCCTTCATCCGCCGTTCGGACCTCGCGCGTGACCGCGGCGACCAGCGCCCCGAGCGCTTCCAGGTCGGCGACCATGTGGATGTGCGCGTCGTCAACGTCGACAGCAAGACCCGCAAGCTCGGCGTGTCGATCAAGGCGCGCGAGATCGCCGAAGAGAAGGAAGCCGTGGAACAATACGGCTCGTCCGACTCGGGCGCCTCGCTCGGCGACATTCTGGGCGCCGCGCTCAAGGGCCGCGAATAATCCGCAGCCCTGCGAAGCACCCGAACCCCGCCCGAAAGGGCGGGGTTTTTCCATTCCACCCCGAATCGCGCCGGAGCCGCGGCGCATCTGCCGCAGCCCAAACCCGCGCCCGCTGCCTGCCGGACAGGCGCTTGCCCCTGCGTCCGGGCCGCGACGGAGCGTCGCTTCGGCGCCACTTTGCCATTTCCCGTGAAGTTCCAAGCGTTTGCTGTTTGTGCGGCGGAAAATTGTCCGTATAGTCAGCCAAAATCCGATAGCCAGGCCGACGCCCGTGCAGATCCGTGGGGGGAATGACGCATGATCCGTTCCGAATTGATCGCGAAGATCGCCGAGGAAAATCCGCATCTCTTTCAGCGTGATGTGGAGAAGATCGTGAACACGATCTTCGAGGAGATCATCGAGGCGATGGCGCGCGGCGATCGGGTCGAACTGCGCGGCTTTGGTGCCTTCTCGGTGAAGAAGCGCGACGCCCGCACCGGGCGCAACCCGCGCACCGGCGATTCCGTCGATGTCGATGAAAAGCACGTCCCCTTCTTCAAGACCGGCAAGCTCCTGCGCGACCGGCTGAACGGCGCCGAGGACTGATCCATGCGGATCCTGCGCTATCTGATCCTGGTGGTGATTGCCGCCGTTCTCGTCATCATCGGCGTGGCGAACCGCGCGCCGGTGCTGGTGCATGCGCTGCCCCCCGAAGCGGGCGATTTCCTTGGGCTGAGCTGGAGCCTGCAGCTGCCGCTGTTCCTGGTGATTTTCGCGGCGATGCTGGCGGGGCTGCTTCTCGGCTTCGTCTGGGAATGGGCGCGCGAGCGCCGGCACCGCGTCACCGCGGTGAAGGCCAGCCGCGAGGTGGCCTGGCTCGAGGGCGAGGTCGACCGGCTCAAGGCCAAGGCCGACGAGAAGCCGAAGGACGAGGTCCTCGCGCTGCTCGACAAGCCCGCGCGCTGAGATGGTCACCATTGCCGTCAACCGCGGCCGCCCCGGCGGCGTCCGGGTCAAGATCTGCGGTCTGACCCGGCCCGAGCATGTCCGCGCTGCGGCCGAGGCGGGGGCGGCCTATGTCGGCTTCGTGTTCTTCCCGAAAAGCCCGCGCCATCTGGAGATCCCGCAGGCGCGCGATCTGGCCCTCGAGGCGCCGTTCGGCGTAGCCAAGGTGGCGCTGAGCGTGGATGCCACCGATGCCGAGCTCGATGCGATCGTGAAGGCCGTCCCGCTCGACATGCTGCAGCTGCATGGCCAGGAAAGCCCGGCGCGGGTGGCCGATCTGCGCGCGCGCTACGGCCTGCCGGTGATGAAGGCCCTGGGCGTGGCAGAGGCCGCGGATCTGGACCGGATCCCGGCTTATGAGGCGGTGGCGGACCAGCTCCTGATCGATGCCAAGGCGCCGAAGGGCGCGGCGCTGCCGGGCGGCAACGGCCTCGCCTTCGACTGGCGCCTGATTGCCGGGCGGGCATGGGAGCGGCCCTGGATGCTCGCAGGCGGGCTGACCCCGGAGAATGTGGCCGAGGCCGTGCGGCTGACCGGCGCGGCGCAGGTCGATGTGTCCTCCGGCGTCGAGAGCGCGCCGGGCGAGAAGGATCCCGCGCGCATCGCGGCCTTCATCGGTGCCGCGCGCGGCTGACTTTTGCGCCGCGCGCAGTGCGAGCCGCTTTACCCCTCCGGGCATTCGCGTTAAGCCGCAGTGCAAAGCAGCGCGAGGTATGACCATGGCCGAGGACCTTCCCAACAGCTACCGCACCGGCCCCGACGAGAACGGGCGTTTCGGCATTTTCGGCGGGCGTTTCGTGTCGGAGACGCTGATGCCGCTGATCCTCGAACTCGAGGCGCGATACGAATTCGCCAAGAACGACCCGGAATTCTGGGCCGAGATGGATGACCTCTGGAAGTACTACGTCGGCCGGCCGTCGCCGCTGTATTTCGCGCCGCGCCTGACCGAGCATCTGGGCGGCGCCAAGATCTATCTGAAGCGCGAGGAGCTGAACCACACCGGCTCGCACAAGATCAACAACGTGCTGGGCCAGATCCTGCTCGCGCGGCGCATGGGCAAGACCCGGATCATCGCCGAGACCGGCGCCGGGCAGCACGGCGTCGCCACCGCAACCGTCTGCGCGCGCTTCGGGCTGAAATGCGTGGTCTACATGGGCGCGACCGATGTGGAGCGCCAGGCGCCCAACGTGTTCCGGATGCGGCTTCTGGGCGCCGAAGTCCATGCCGTGACCTCGGGCAAGGGCACGCTGAAAGACGCGATGAACGACGCGCTGCGCGACTGGGTGACCAATGTGCGCGACACGTTCTATTGCATCGGCACCGTCGCGGGCCCGCATCCCTATCCGGCCATGGTGCGCGATTTCCAGGCCATCATCGGCAAGGAAACCCGCTGGCAGCTGGAAGAGCAGGAAGGCCCCGGCCGCCTGCCCGATACGGTGATCGCGGCGATCGGGGGCGGCTCCAATGCGATGGGCCTGTTCCACCCGTTCCTTGACGATCCGTCGGTGCGGATCATCGGGGTCGAGGCTGGCGGCCACGGGGTGGACGAGCGGATGGAGCATTGCGCCTCGCTCACCGGCGGGCGCCCGGGCGTGCTGCACGGCAACCGCACCTATCTGCTGCAAGATGCCGACGGCCAGATCCTGGAGGGGCATTCGATTTCGGCCGGCCTCGACTATCCGGGGATCGGGCCGGAGCATTCCTGGCTGCATGATACCGGCCGGGCGGAATATGTCTCGGTCACCGATACCGAGGCGCTGGAGGCGTTCCAGCTCCTGTGCAAGACCGAAGGCATCATCCCGGCGCTGGAGCCGAGCCACGCCATCGCCCATGTGATCAAGCTCGCGCCGACGCTGCCCAAGGATCACATCATCGTGGTCAATCTCTCGGGCCGCGGCGACAAGGACATCTTTACCGTGGCGCGCCATCTGGGCGTGGAGATGCAGGGCTGAGCGCGGGGCAGGGGCGGCACGCCGCCGCCCGTTGACATCAATTTCGCGTTGTATCATGGGTGCGGCAGAATTCCCCTGCCGCCCCTCCCTCCGGGCGGTTCTCCGAAGAAAGGTAACCGTCGTGGATGTCCGCGCACTGATCGTTCTGGCCCTGCTGCCGCTCGCCGCCTGCGGCGAGAAGGACGGCGAGATGCAGCTTTATCAGATCGCGGGCCCGATCAACGATATCGCGCCCTCCAGCGTCATCAATGTGAGCGCCGACAATATCGACCTCGCCTCCGGAACGGTGGCGTTCAAGCTGCCCGAACCGAACCCGACCAAATGCCGCGGCAAGTGGAGCTCGGTGCGGCCGAAGGTGACGACGCGCGAGCGCGGCCTGTCGCTCACGCTGCGCGACACCGGCGGGCGCTACAAGAATGCGATCGAAGATGTGGGCGGGGTGAACAACGGCGAGCTCTATGCCGTCTGCGCCGACGGGACCCGGGTGCAGGGCAACTTCATCTCCGGCTCCGGTACCAATTCCGGCACGGGGACTGCCGTGGATACCCGCGGCAACAGCTACAAGCTGCTGTTCTGACCAAAAGGCGAGGGCAGCGGAGCCGCCCTCCGGTTGGGAAGCAGGGGCCCCGCCTTGCGGCGCGCCCCCTGCCGTGGGCTCATTTCGGCAGTTCGGCCTTGATGCCTTCGACGTAGAAGTTCAGCCCGGCGAGCGTGCCGTCATCTGGGGTCTCGCCGTCCTTCAGCCAGGCGGAGCCATCTTGCTTGTTCAGCGGGCCGGTGAAGGGGTGGTAGCTGCCGGCGGCGATCTTGTCCTTCAGCGCGAGCGCCTCGGCCTTCACCTCGGCCGGCACCGCATCGGTGATCTCGCCGATGCCGACCATGCCGGTGCCGATGCCGCCCCAGGTCGCTTCGGATTTCCAGCTGCCATCCAGCGCCGCCTGCACGCGCAGCTTGTAGTAGGGCTCCCAGTTGTCGATGGTGGAGCCGACCCGCGGCTTCGGCGCGAAGGAGGCCATATCCGAGGCCTGACCGAAGGTATAGACGTTGCCCGCCTCCTGCGCCTTTGCCTGCGGCGCGGTGGAATCGGTGTGCTGCAGCACGAAATCGCAGCCTTCGGAGATCAGCGCGGCGGCTGCATCGGCTTCCTTCGCCGGATCGAACCAGGTGTAGGCCCAGACTACCTTGATCTCGACGTCGGGGTTGACCTTCTTGGCGTGGATATAGACCGCGTTGATGCCCTGGATCACTTCCGGGATCGGGAACGAGCCGATATAGCCGATCTTGTTGGTCTTGGTCATCCGACCGGCGATGGTGCCCTGGATCGCGCGGCCCTCATAGAAGCGGGCATCATAGGTGGCCAGGTTCTCGGCGCGCTTGTAGCCGGTGGCATGCTCGAACTTCACCTTCGGGAATTTCTTGGCGACGTTCACCGTCGCATCCATGAAGCCGAAGGAGGTCGCGAAGATCAGCGTGTTGCCCTGCAGCGCGAGCTGGGTCAGCGCGCGTTCGGCATCGGGGCCCTCGGGGACGTTCTCGATGAAGGAGGTGACGACCTTGTCGCCGAATTCCTTCTGCACCGCGAGGCGGGCCTGGTCGTGCTGGTAGGACCAGCCCATGTCGCCCACCGGGCCGACGTAGATGAAGCCCACCTTCAGCGGGTCGGCGGCGCGGGCGGCGGCGCCGGATGCGGCGACGACGGCCGTCGCGGCGGAGGTTTGCAGGAAGGATCTGCGGTTCATGGGAACTCCCGGAGTTGGGCCTCAGTTCGAGGCATGGAACGACCGGCCGAGAGCCGCAGGCGCAGCCTGCACCCCGTGCCGGTGGATGGCAGAGAGAAGAACGAGGACGACGATGGTGAGCACATAAGGCGCCATCGACAGCAGATGCACCGGGATCGCATAGCCCGCGGCCTGCAGCTGCAATTGCAGCGCGGTGATGCCGCCGAACAGATAGGCCCCGATCAGCACCCGCCCCGCGCGCCAGCTCGCGAAGACGACGATCGCAAGCGCGATCCAGCCCGCGCCCGCGGTCATGCCTTCGGTCCATTGCGGCACACGCACGAGGCTCAGATAGGCCCCGCCCAGCCCCGCCAGCGCGCCGCCGAAGGCAAGTGCCGCGCAGCGCACCGCAATCACCCGGTAGCCAAGCGCATGGGCCGCGTCGTGGTTTTCGCCGACCGCGCGCAGGATCAGCCCGGCGCGGGTATATTTCAGGAAGGCCCAGACCGCCGCCACCAGCAGGAGCGACATATAGACCATCCAGTCATGCGAGAACAGGATCCGGCCCAGCACCGGCATCTCGCTCAGCGCCCCGAAGGAGAGCTTCGGCGTGGGCGGCGGGCGCACGCCCTCGAAGGGCTTGCCCACCAGTGCCGAGAGCCCGAGCCCGAACAGCGTGAGCGCAAGGCCCGTCGCCGTCTGATTGGAGAGGAACACCTGCGTCAGCACCGCGAACAGCGCGGCCATCGCCGCCCCCGCCAGCGCGCCGCCCAGAAAGCCCAGCACCGGGCTCCCGGTCGAGACCGCCGTGGCAAAGCCCGCCACCGCGCCCACGATCATCATCCCCTCCACGCCGAGGTTCAGCACGCCCGACTTCTCCGCGATCAGCTCGCCGGTCGCGGCCAGCAGCACCGGGGTGGAGGCCACCATCAGCATCGCGATCAGGGTGACGATATCAATCCCGCCGATGATCATGCGCGTGCCCCCTTCAGCCGGATGCGGTAATTGGTCAGCAGGTCGAACCCGAGCAGGAAGAACAGCAGCATCCCCTGGAAAACCTGGATCGCGGCCGAAGGCAGCCCGAGCATCAGCTGCGCCATGTCGCCGCCGATATAGGTCAGCGCCATCAGGAGCCCCGCAAGCAGGATCCCCACCGGATGCAGCCGCCCGAGGAAGGTCACAATGATTGCGGTGAAGCCATAGCCCGCGTTGAAGCTGTCGGTGATCTGGCCGGAGGGGCCGGAGACCTCGAACAGCCCCGCCATCCCCGCCAGCGCGCCCGAGAGGCAGAGGCAGAACATCACCAGCCGCGCCGGAACCACCCCCGCGAACCGCGCCGCGCGCGGAGCCTCGCCCGCCACCCGGATCCGGAACCCGGCGATATGGCGCTGCATCAGCACATAGACCAGCAGCACCGCGCCAAGCGCCGCAAACACGCCCCAATGCGCGCCGGTGCCGGGGATCAGATCGGCATTATAGGCGGCCGGATATTGCTGCAGGTTGCGCGAGCCCGGAAAGCCCATGCCCTCGGGGTTCTTCAGCGGCCCGAAGGCCATATAGGCCAGCAGGAACTGCGCCACATAGACCAGCATCAGCGAAACGAGGATCTCCGACGTGCCGAACACCACCTTCAGCAGCGCCGGGATCATCGCCCAGACCAGCCCGCCAAGCGCCCCCAGCACCACCATCGCCGGGAACAAAAGCCAGCTTTCGGCCGGATAGGCCGCCAGCGCCAGCGACGCCCCCGCCAGCGCCCCCATGATATACTGCCCCTCGGCGCCGATGTTCCAGATCCCGGCGCGGAACCCCACCGCCAGCCCGCAGGCGATCAGGATCAGCGGCCCCGCCTTCACCAGCAGCTGGCCGCGGAAATAATCGGCATTGTCGCCGAAGAGCGGCTCCCAGAAGATCGTGCGGATCGCCTCCACCGGGTTCTTGCCCAGAAGCGCGAACAGCAGCCCCCCCGCCACCATCGTCGCCACCACGGCGATCAGCGGTGTCGTCCAGGCCCAGAATTTCGAAGGCGTCGGCCGCCGTATCAGCCGGATCATTCCGCCGCCTCCATCCCATGCGCCCCGCCCAGCATCAGCCCGATCTCGTCGATCGTCAGGCCGTCGGTCGGGCGCGGCGCGCTCAGCCGGCCCTCGTTCAGCGCGCAGAAATGGTCGGCCACTTCCATCAGCTCATCCAGATCCTGCGAAATCACGATCACCGCCGCGCCCTTCCGGGCGAGGTTCAGGATCGCCTGCCGGATCGAGGCCGCCGCCGCCGCATCCACCCCCCAGGTCGGCTGGTTCACGATCAGCACCTCGGGGCCCTGCAGCACCTCGCGCCCGATCACATATTTCTGCAGGTTGCCGCCCGAAAGCGCGCGCGCCGCCACATGCGGGCCGGGCGTGCGCACGTCGAATTCCTGGATGATCTCCTCGGCGAAGCTACGCGCCTCGTTCATGTTGATGAAGCCGTTGCGGGTCAATGGCTTGCGGATCGTTCCTGTGACAAGCGTGTTCTCGGTGAGGCTCATCGCCGGCACCGCGGCATGGCCCAGACGCTCCTCGGGCGCAGACAGGATCCCCTGCGCCCGGCGCGGATTGGGCCCGAGGCCCGAGATGTCCACGCCCTTCATCAGCACCGTGCCCGGCGCAGAGGGCCGCTCTCCGGCGAGCGTCGCCAGCAGCTCTTCCTGCCCGTTGCCCGCAACCCCGCCGATGCCCAGCACCTCGCCCGCCCGCAGCGTCAGCGTCACATCCTTCAGCGCCGGCCCGAACTGCGACATCGGCGGCAGGCTCAGCCCCCTCACCTCCAGCACCGGCGCGCCGAGGCTGCGCCCGGCCCGGTCCGTCACCGCGAATTCGCCGCCCACCATCATTTCCGCCAGCGCCCGCGCCGTTTTCTCGCGCGGGGTGCAGCTGCCCACCACCTTGCCGCCGCGCAGGATCGTCGCGCCGTCGCACAGCGCGCGGATCTCCTCGAGCTTGTGGCTGATATAGAGGATCGCCGTGCCCTCGGCCGAAAGCTTGCGCAGCGTGCGGAACAGGATCTCCACCTCCTGCGGCGTCAGCACCGAGGTCGGCTCATCCATGATCAAGAGCTTCGGATCCTGCAGCAGGCAGCGCACGATCTCCACCCGCTGCCGCTCGCCCGCCGAGAGGTCCCCCACCAGCCGCGCCGGATCCTGCGGCAGCCCGTAGGCCTGTGAAATCTCCCGGATCCGCGCCGCCAGGTCGCGCATCTTCGGCGGGTTCTCCATCCCGAGCGCGACGTTTTCGGCCACGTTCAGCGCCTCGAACAGCGAGAAATGCTGAAACACCATCGCCACGCCCGCGGCCCGCGCTGCCCGCGGCTCCGGCGGCGCATAGGGCGCGCCGCGAAACTGCATGGTACCGCTGTCGGGCTTCACCAGCCCGTAGATCATCTTCACCAGCGTGGATTTCCCGGCGCCATTCTCGCCCAGAAGCGCATGCACCTCGCCCGGCGCCACCGCAAAGCCCACATGGTCGTTCGCGACGACCCCCGGATAGGCCTTGGTCAGGCCCTCGATCTTCAGCAATGTCCCCGTCACGCGGTGCGTTCCCCTCTGGCTGCGGCCTTTGCGGCTCTGCTCGCGCATAGGTCCTTCAATAGCGCGGCGGCGACGGATATCGCAATCGCCTGTGGCGCTTTTCCAAGCGCCGGGTCGCCTATCGGGCAGGCAATGCGGGAAATCTGGGCGTCCGAATGGCCCAGATCGCGCAGGCGCGCCCGAAAACGCGCCCATTTCGTCACCGAGCCGATCAATCCGCAGGCCACGAATCCGTGAGCCAGCAGCCGGTGGCACAGCTCCAGGTCCAGCGCATGGGCATAGGTCAGGATCAGGTGCCGCGCCGTGGCGGGCGCGGAGGTCACCAGCTCGGCCGGGTTCTGCGCAATCAGCGGCATCACCCCCTCCGGCATTCCCTCCGGGAAGCGCTCGGCCCCGGTATCCACCCAGAAAATCCGCAGCCCGTCGAGCGGCGCCAGCACCGAAACCAGCGCCCGCCCGACATGCCCCGCGCCCCAGATCCACAGCTCCTCGCGCGGCGGCGCCACCGCTTCTATCAGCCAGCCGTCCAGCAGCAGGGCAGGGGCCGCGCCCCGGTCCCGCGCCCGCGCCAGCGCACGGCGCACCGAAAGCGGCATCGGCCCCGGCACCATCGGCCGCGCGTGCCAGCCGCGAGCCTCGGGCGGCCCCGCCATCGGCTCATAGGCCAGCACCACCGATCCGCCGCAGCACTGCCCCATCGCAGGCCCGAGCGCGACCCGCTCCAGCCGCGGCGCGCTCAGGCCCCGCGCCCGCGCGATCGCCTCATGCTCCAGCCGCCCGCCGCCGATCGTGCCCTCGGTCCGGTTCGGCCAGACCAGCATCGCAGCGCCCGCTTCGCGCGGGGCCGAGCCGCGCACCTCCGCCACCAGCACCCGCACGAAGGGCCCCCGTGCCGCCGCCCGCGCCAGCGCTTCCGGATCCAGGCTCATGGCGCCCCCCGCGCCCGGGCACAGGCCGCCAGCACCGCTTCGGCGGTCGCGGGCGCGCGCAGCGCCGGCCAATGCGGCCCGCAGGCCATGCAGGCCTGCTGCAGCGCATGAAAGGCCGAAATCCCCAGCATGAACGGTGGCTCCCCCACCGCCTTGGAGCGATAGATCGTCTCCTCCCGGTTCGGCGCGTCCCACAGCGCCACGTTGAACACCGGCGGGCGGTCCGAACAGGCCGGGATCTTGTAGGTGGAGGGCGCGTGCGTGCTGAGCCGGCCCTTGTCGTCCCAGACCAGCTCCTCGGTCGTCAGCCAGCCCGCGCCCTGCACATAGGCGCCCTCGACCTGGCCGATATCCAGCGCCGGGTTCAGCGAGGCCCCGGCATCATGCAAGATATCCGCCCGCAGGATCCGGTTCTCGCCGGTGAGCCGGTCGATCACCACCTCGGTCACCGCGGCGCCATAGGCGAAGTAGAAGAACGGCCGCCCGCGCCCGGCGATCCGGTCCCAGCTGATCTTGGGCGTGGCGTAGAACCCGGTGGAGGAGAGCCCGACCCGCGCCGCATAGGCCGCCCCCGCGACCTCGGCGAAGGCAAAGGCCCGCGCCCCCGCCCGCACCATGCCGCCCGCGAAAGCGACCTCCGCCACCCCCTCGCGCTCAGTCAGGAAGGCCGCCATCCGCGCCTTCACCGTCTCGCAGGCGGCCTTCACCGCCATGCCGTTCATATCCGCCCCCGAAGAGGCCGCCGTGGCCGAGGTATTGGGCACCTTGGCCGTATCGGTCGCGGTGATCCGCACATGGGCCACATCGATCCCGAACACCCGCGCCGCCACCTCCCGGCACTTCTGATGCAGGCCCTGGCCCATTTCCGTGCCGCCATGGTTCAGGAGTACCGAGCCATCCGAATACACATGCACCAGCGCGCCCGCCTGATTGAGGTGGGTCAGCGTGAACGAGATCCCGAATTTCACCGGGCTGAGTGCGATCCCGCGCGCCAATGTCCGGTTTGTGCTGTTCCAGGCGGCTATTTCGGCCTTCCGCGCATGGTAATTGCTGGATTTCTCCAGCTCCGGCACCAGCCGGTCCAGGATAAAATCCTCCACCTCCTGGCCGTAATGGGTGCTCAGCGCCGGTGCCACCGGGTAGAAATTCCGCGCCCGCAGCTCTGCGGGCTCCTGCCCCAGCACGAAGGCCAGATGCTCCACCGCGGCCTCGATCCCCAGCATCCCCTGCGGCCCGCCGAAGCCGCGATAGGCGGTGTTGCTCTGGGTGTTGGTGCGCAGCCGGTGGCTCTCGATCCGGATCGCCGGGATGAAATAGGCATTGTCCGCATGCAGCATCGCCCGGTCACAGACCGGCAGGCTCAGGTCCGGAGACCAGCCGCAGCGCGCCAGATGCAAAAATTCCGCGCCCAGGATCCGCCCTTCGGCATCCGCCCCGATCCGGTAGCGGATCTTGAAATCGTGGCGCTTGCCGGTAATCACCATGTCGTCGTCGCGGTCGTAGCGCATCTTGCAGCTGCGCCCGGTCAGCCGCGCCGCCACCGCGCAGGCAATCGCCAGATGGTTGCCCTGGCTCTCCTTGCCGCCGAAGCCGCCGCCCATCCGGCGCATCTCCACCCGCACGTCGTTCATGTGCAGCCCGGTCGCATGGGCGACCTTGTGCTGCACTTCCGTCGGGTGCTGCGACGAACACTGGATCAGCAGGCCCTCATCCAGCGGATGGGCGAGGGCGGCCTGGCCCTCCAGGTAGAAATGCTCCTGCCCGCCCATCTCGATCTCGCCCTCGACGACATGTGCCGCCCCGCGCAAGGCGCCCGCCGCATCGCCGCGCGCCCAGATCACCGGCCCGCCCTCGAACCGGCTGCCCGCCGCATAGGCCGCGTCGATGCTCAGCAGCGCGGGCCGGGGCGCATAGCGGATCTTGGCGCGCCGCGCCGCGATCCGCGCCGCCCGGTGCGACGTGGCAATCACCAGGAAGATCGGCTGGCCCACATAATGCACCTCGCCCGTGGCCAGCACCGGCTCGGGCAGCGGCGCGGGGGAGGCGTCGTTGTCGAAGGGCAGGTCCTCCGCCAGCAGCACCCGCACCACCCCGGGCGTGGCCCGCACCGGCTCGAGGTCGATTGCCGTGATCTCGGCGCTGGCCTCGGTCGAAAGCCCGAAGGCCAGGTGCAGCGTGCCTTCGGGCACCGGCGTGTCGTCCACATAGCGGGCGCGGCCCGTCACATGCAGCTCGGCGGAATCGTGAGGGCTCGATGGCATCGTCATACCCGCACCTCCAGCACCGAAACCGCCTCGCCCGCCGCCGCCCGCACATAGCGCAGCGCCATCGCCTGCGCCGTCTGCATCCGGTAGGCGGCGGAGGCGCGCATGTCGCTCAGCGGCGCGAAATCCTGCGCCAGCGCGGGCAGGGCGGCGGCAATCGCCGCTTCGGTGAAGGGCGCGCCCGTGATTGCCGCCTCGAAGGCCGCCGCGCGCTTCGGGATCCCGGCCATGCCGCCGAAGGCCACTCGTGCCGCGCGCACCACGCCCGCCTCCACCGTCAGGTTGAAGCAGCCACAGACCGCCGAAATATCCTGATCGAACCGTTTCGAGAGCTTGTAGCACTGCAGCCCCGGCGCGGCCTTCGGCACCAGCACGGCCTCCACGAATTCGCCGGGCTGGCGGTCTTGCTTGCGGTATTCGATGAAGAAATCCTCAAGCGCGATCTGGCGCCGCACATCGCCCCGGCGCAGCACCAGCCGCGCGCCCATCGCGATCAGCGCGGGCGGCCCGTCGCCGATGGGCGAGCCATTGGCGATATTGCCGCCGATCGTCGCCGCCTGGCGCACCTGCTCCGAGGCGAAGCGCCGCAACAGCCCCGCCAGCGCCGGATGCACGCCCTCGGCCCAGGCCCGCAGCGCCGCCACCGTCACCCCGGCGCCGATCCGGTAGCCATCCGCCTCCTCGGTGATCTGCTGCAGATCGGCGCAGCCGCCGAGGAAGGCCACCTCCGGCAGCTCGCGCAGCTGCTTCGTTACCCACAGCGCCACATCCGTCGCCCCGGCGATCAGCACGCCCTCGGGATGGGCCAGATACCAGGGCGCGAGCGCATCGGCATCCGCCGGGCGGAAGGCCGCGTCGGTGCCGGTGGCCGCGGCGGGCAGGGGCCGGGCGCGGTCGTCGATCCACCCGGCCGCAGGCTCCGCCCGCGCCGCCGCGCAGGCGCGGATGATCGGCGCATAGCCGGTGCAGCGGCACAGGTTCCCGGCCAGTATGTCGTCGTCGTCGCTGCGCCCGTTCAGATGCGCGGTGGCCATCGAAACCACGAACCCCGGCGTGCAAAACCCGCATTGCGAGCCGTGATGCGCCACCATCGCCGCCTGCACCGGATGCAGCCCGCCATCGGGCGCGGCGATCCCCTCCACCGTGCGCAGCGCCTTGCCGGCGATCTGCGGCATCATCAGGATGCAGGCATTGAGCGCGCGCGTGCCGGCGGCATCGGTGAGCATCACCGTACAGGCGCCGCAATCGCCCTCGTTGCAGCCCTCCTTGGTGCCGGTCAGCCCCTCCGCGCGCAGCCAGTCGAGCACGCTCTGCGTCGGGCGGTCAATCCGCGCGACCCTGGTTTCCCCATTCAGAAGAAACGAGATGTCCATCAATGCTATCCGCCGCGATACCCATTCCCGGCCGCCCGCCCGATGCGGCGTAGAGCGGGGCCTCCCCCTCCAGCAAAGCCAACCGCCGCCGGTTTGGCAAGCCTGCGCAGCGCCCGCGCCCGGGTTTCGCGCGATTGCATGTTTTTTGGGCGCCTATCCCAGGCTTTGCGCCACTTCCTCCAACTGCGCCGCCACCTGGCCCCAGCCGCTCTCGAAGCCCATATCTGCGTGTTTCTGCGCGGTTTCGGCATCGGCATGGCGCGCAGTCACGCGGTAGGCGCAGCCCCCCGGCGCGGGCTCGAAGCGCAGATCCGCGCTGAAGAACGCCCCCGCCCGCGGCCGGAACCCCGCTTCGAGCGCATCGGTGAACACCAGCCGCCGCCCCGGCTCCACCAGCAGCACGCAGCCCTCGGTGGCGATCTCGCCCCATTCCTCGAACTGCATCACCGTGTAGAACCGCCCGCCGGGGCGCAGGTCGATCTCGGCTCCCGTCGTCAGCCCGGGGCGCGGCGCGAAGAAGCGCCGGAGCAGATCGGGCTCGGTCCAGCAGCGGAACGCCGCCTCCGGCGTGCAGGCGAGTGTCCGGCTCAGGATCAGGTCGCGCGGGTCCATTCTCTCCTCCCTGGCGGGGCTTTGGCGGGGCTTTCGCTCCGGCCCGGCGCGGCCTATCCTGCGCCCATGCCCGAGCCTCGATTCATACACCTCCGCGTTCATACCGAATACTCGCTTCTGGAGGGGGCGGTTCCCGTCAAGAAGCTGATCAAGCTCTGCGACGCGGCCAACATGCCCGCCGTCGCCGTCACCGATACCAATGCGATGTTCGCCGCGCTGGAGTTTTCCGTGAGCGCGCTCGGGGCGGGGCTGCAGCCGATCGTGGGCTGCCAGGTCTCCGTCACCTTCGATCCGGCCGCGCCCGGCGAGCGGCCGCGCGCGCCCGCGCCGGTGGTGCTGCTCGCGCAGAACGAACGCGGCTACGAGAACCTGGAGAAGCTCTCCTCCTGCCTCTATGTGGATAAGCACGGCGCCCTGCCGCAGGTCACTGTGGAGGATCTCGCCGCCCATGCCGAGGGGCTGATCTGCCTCACCGGCGGCGCCGAAGGGCCGGTCGGGCGGCTGATCCAGGCGGGGCAGCGGCCCAGGGCGCAGGCGCTGATGGAGCGCCTCGCCGCGATCTATGGCGACCGGCTCTATGTGGAGCTGCAGCGCCATCCGGGCGAGGGCGGCCGCCTGACCGAGGGCGAGCGCGCGACCGAGCGGCCGTTCCTGGAAATGGCCTATGCGATGGGCCTGCCGATCGTGGCCACCAACGATGTGTATTTCCCGAAATCCGACATGTTCGAGGCCCATGACGCGATGATCTGCATCGCCGAGGGCGCCTATGTCGATCAGGTCGAGCCGCGCCGCCGCCTGACCCCGCAGCACTATTTCAAATCCGAAGCGGAGATGGTCACGCTCTTCGCCGACCTGCCCGAAGCGATCGAGACCACCGTCGAGATCGCGAAGCGCTGCGCCTTCGCCGCCTATACCCGCGCCCCGATCCTGCCGCGCTTTGCCGACAACGAGGTGGAGGCGCTGCGCGAGCAGGCCTGGGAGGGGCTGCGCCGCCGCCTCGAGGTGATCCCCCATGCCGTGCCGGTGGAGGAATACGAGGAGCGCCTGCGCTTCGAGCTCGGCATCATCGAACAGATGGGCTTCCCGGGCTACTTCCTGATCGTGGCCGATTTCATCAAATGGGCGAAGGCGCATGATATTCCCGTGGGGCCGGGCCGGGGCTCGGGGGCGGGCTCGCTGGTGGCCTATGCGCTCACCATCACCGACCTCGATCCCCTGCGCTACTCCCTCCTGTTCGAACGCTTCCTGAACCCGGAGCGGGTCTCGATGCCGGACTTCGACATCGACTTCTGCATGGACCGGCGCGAAGAGGTGATCAAATACGTCCAGGGCAAATACGGCCGCGAAAAGGTCGGGCAGATCATCACCTTCGGCGCGCTGCTCTCCAAGGCCGCGGTGCGCGACGTGGGCCGGGTGCTGCAGATGTCCTATGGCCAGGTCGACAAGCTCTCGAAGATGATCCCGGTCGAGGGGGTGAAGCCCGTCAGCATCGAGAAGGCGCTGGCCGACGAGCCGCGTCTGCGCGAGGCCGCCCGCGCCGAGGAAGTGGTGCAGCGGCTGCTCGATTATGCCCAGGCGATCGAGGGGCTCCTGCGCAACGCCTCCACCCATGCCGCGGGCGTGGTGATCGGGGACCGGCCTCTGGATGACCTGGTGCCGCTCTATCAGGATCCGCGCTCGGATATGCCCGCGACCCAGTTCAACATGAAATGGGTGGAAAAGGCCGGGCTGGTGAAGTTCGACTTCCTGGGCCTGAAGACGCTGACGGTGATCCAGAACGCGGTCAACCTGATCCGCAAATCGGGCCGGCCGCTGCATGTGGATGCGGCGGGCACCACGCTCTATGCCCCGGCCGAAGGCGCCGAGAACCAGATCAACGCGATCCCGATCGACGATGCGAAAACCTACGAGCTCTATGCCCGGGCGCATACGGTGGCGGTGTTCCAGGTGGAATCCACCGGCATGATGGATGCGCTGCGGCGCATGAAGCCCACCTGTATCGAGGATATCGTGGCGCTGGTGGCGCTGTACCGCCCGGGCCCGATGGAGAACATCCCGGTTTACTGTGAAGTGAAGCACGGGCTCCGGCCGCTCGAATCGCTGCACCCGACCATCGACCCGATCCTCGCCGAGACCCAAGGCATCATCGTCTATCAGGAACAGGTGATGCAGATCGCCCAGGTGATGGCGGGCTACAGCCTCGGCGGCGCCGACCTCTTGCGCCGCGCCATGGGCAAGAAGATCGCCGAGGAAATGGCCAAGGAGCGGCCCAAATTTCTCGAAGGCGCCAAGGCCACGCACAGCATCGACCCGAAGAAGGCGGGCGAAGTGTTTGACCTGCTGGAGAAATTCGCGAACTACGGCTTCAACAAATCCCACGCCGCCGCCTATGCGATCGTGAGCTATCAGACCGCCTGGCTGAAGGCGAACCACCCCGTCGAATTCATGGCCGGGGTGATGAACTGCGATATCCACCTGACCGACAAGCTCGCGACCTATATGGGCGAGGTGCGCCGGGGGCTGGGCATTTCGGTGGTGCCGCCCTGCGTCAACCGGTCCCTGGCCACATTCGATGTGGTGGAGCAGAAGCTCGTCTATGCGCTCGGCGCGCTGAAGAACGTGGGCGCGGATGCGATGAACCTGATCGTGGAGGCCCGCAATGGCGAACCCTTCCGCGACCTGTTCGATTTCGCCCGCCGCTGCGACCTGAAGCGGATCGGCAAGCGGCCGATGGAAATGCTGGCCCGCGCCGGCGCGTTCGACGAAATAGACCCGAACCGCAAGCGCGTGTTCGACAGTATCGAGGGGCTGATGGCCTGGTCCGCCGCCGTGGCCGAGGCGCGGACCTCGGCGCAGGTCTCGCTCTTTGGTGATGCGGGCGACGACCTGCCGCCGCCGCGCCTCGCCGATACCGACGACTGGCTTCCGGCCGAGCGCCTCGCCGAAGAGCACAAGGCCATCGGCTTCTACCTCTCGGGCCACCCGCTCGATGACTACCTCCCCGCGCTGAAGCGCAAGAAGGTGCTCACCCTCGCCGAAGTGGCCGAAAAGGCCCAGGGCGGCCCCTTCATCGGCAAGATCGCAGGCCAGGTCGCCGTCCGGCAGGAGCGCAAATCGGCCAAGGGCAACCGCTTCGCCTTCGTCTCGCTCTCGGATCCGACCGGGCCCTACGAGGTCACCGTGTTCTCGGATACGCTCGAGGCCACGCGCCAGTACCTGGAGCCGGGGCAGGGCGTGGTGCTGACCGTGAAGGTCGATGTGGAGGGCGAGACGATCAAGATGCTCGCGCAGGGTGCGGCCCCCATCGATCAGGTCACCGCCGATGCCGGGGCCTCCGGGCTGAATATCCATGTCGAGCAGCCCGATGCCATCCCCTCGATCGCGGCGCTGCTCGCGCGGCTCGGCGCGGAGGGCAAGGTGCGCAGCCGTGGCCCGGTGCATTTCACCGTGCTCGATCCGGCTTCGGGGAACCGCTTCATGCTGCGGGCGGGCGAATTCCCGGTCAATCCGCAGGTGAAAGGCGCGATCCGCTCGCTGCGCGGCGTGGCGCAGGTCGAGGAGGTCTGATCCCCGCGCGGGCGGTTTTCGCCCCTGTCGCCGCGCCCCGCCTGCGGCTATGGTGGCGCAAACCTTGGCGCATGGGGGCAGCATGGCGGACGAACGGACGGAGCGGGCGGATGACGGGCGCGAGGAAGAGGATTACGGCCTCGACCCCGACCTGATCGCCGGCATCGTCGCGGCCGCGGCGGAGGGGGATGGCGCGCGCGTCACCGCGCTAATGGAGCCCCTGCACGCGGCCGATATCGCCGACCTTCTCGAACAGGTCTCGCCCGCGGAGCGCGCCGATATCCTGCGCCTCTGGGGCCATGAGATCGACGGCGAGGTGCTCTCCGAGCTTGCCGAATCGATCCGCGAGGAGGTGATCGCGGCGCTGCCGCGCGATGTCCTCGCCGAAGCGGTGCGCGAGCTCGATTCGGACGATGTCGTCGATCTGATCGAGGATCTGGAGGAGCCGCAGCAGGAGCAAATCCTGAAGGCGCTCGATGCCGGAGACCGCGCCGCCGTCCAGCAATCGCTGACCTGGCCCGAATATTCCGCCGGCCGCCTGATGCAGCGCGAGGTGGTCACCGCGCCCGAACACTGGACGGTGGGCGAGACCATAGATTTCCTGCGCCGCGATCAGGAGCTCCCCGATCAGTTCTACCATGTCATCCTGGTCGATCCGGGCCATCACCCGATCGGCTATGTCACGCTGGGGAAGCTTCTGTCCTCGCCGCGCACCGCGCAGCTCACCGCCATCACCGAAGACAGCTTCCGCACCATCTCCGCGCGTCAGGAGGAGGGCGATGTCGCCTATGCCTTCAACCAGTACCACCTGATCTCCGCCCCGGTGGTGGACGACGACGACCGTCTGGTGGGCGTCATCACCATCGACGACGCCATGTCCGTGCTCGATGAGGAGCACGAGGAGGACATGCTCCGCCTCGCCGGCGTCAATGATGAAAGCCACGTCTCCGACGGCCCCCTGACCACTGCGCGCCAGCGCCTGCCCTGGCTGGTGATCAACCTGTTCACCGCCTCGCTCTCGGCCATCGTCATCTCGCGGTTCGAGCATACCATCGCCTCGCTGGTGGCGCTGGCGGCGCTGATGCCGATCGTGGCCTCCACCGGCGGCATCGCGGGCACGCAGTCGCTCGCGGTCGCGGTGCGCGCCCTCGCCGCGCGCGACCTGAACAGCTCCAACGCCCGGCGCGTGGTGCGCCGCGAGCTGTTTGCGGGGCTGCTGAACGGGCTCGGCCTCGCGCTGATCCTCGGCTCCGCCGGCGCGCTGATCTTCGGCGATATCCGCATCGGCGTGGTGCTCGGCATCGCGATGATCGCGAACCAGATCGTGGCCGCGCTCGGCGGCGTACTGGTGCCGCTCACGCTCGACAAGCTCGGCCTCGATCCGGCCCTGGCCTCGGGCACTTTCGTCACCACCATGACCGATGTGATGGGATTCTTCGCCTTCCTCGGCCTCGCCACGGTGATCCTGCTATGACCAAGGCCGAAGCCCGCCGCCAGGCCTTCGCCGCGCGCAAGGCCGCCCATGCCGCGGGGCAGGGGGCGGCGGCGGCCGACCATCTGCGCGCGGCCCTCGCGCCCTTCGCAGGCGCCTCGCTTGCAGGCTACATGCCGATCCGCACCGAAATCGACCCGCGCGCCGCCATGGCCGCGCATGAAGGGCCGGTCGCGGTGCCGGTGATCGTGGCCGAAGGCCAGCCGCTGGTGTTCCATCGCTGGACGCCGGGCTGCGCCATGGTCGCGGGGCCGTTCGGCGCGCATGTGCCCGAAATCGCGGAGCCGGTGGTGCCGCGGGTGGTGATCGTGCCGCTCGTCGCCTTCGACCGGCGCGGCTACCGGCTGGGCTATGGCGGCGGCTTTTACGACCGCACGCTGGAGGGGCTGCGCGCGCAGGGCCCGATCACCGCGATCGGCTTCGGCTTCGCCGCGCAGGAGCTGCCCGCCGTGCCCACGGAGCCCACCGACCAGCCGCTGGACCTGATCGTCACCGATGCCGGGCTGATCCGGCCCTGAAAATCGCCCTGAAATGGGTTGCCCTTTCGCCGCGCCGGACCTATGCCGGAGGGCATGAAAATATTGTTTCTGGGCGATGTGATGGGGCGCGCGGGCCGCGCTGCGGTGGCCGAGCGGCTGCCGAAGCTGCGCGCCGATTGGGGCCTCGATTTCGTCGTGGTCAATGGCGAGAACGCTTCGGGCGGCATGGGCCTCACCGGGGAGCATGCGAAGCTGCTCCTCGATGCCGGCGCCGATGTGGTCACGCTGGGTGACCACGCCTTCGACCAGAAGGACATGCTGCGCTTCATCGACACCGAGCCCCGCGTGATCCGCCCGATCAACTATGCCAAGGAGGCGCCCGGCCGCGGCGCCCGCCTGTTCGAAGACCGGCGCGGGCGCAAGGTGCTGGTGGCGCAGGTGCTGGGCCAGGTGTTCATGAAGCGCGCCTTCGACGACCCGTTCTCCGCCATCGACGGCGTGCTGCGCAACCACCCGCTCGGCGGGCTCGCCCAGGCGATCCTCGTCGATGTGCATTGCGAGGCCACTTCGGAGAAGATGGCGATGGGCCATTGGTGCGATGGCCGCGCCTCGGTCGTCGTCGGCACGCATACCCATGTGCCCACGGGCGACGCGATGATCCTGCAGGGCGGCACCGCTTACATGACCGATGCCGGCATGTGCGGAGACTACGATTCGGTGATCGGGATGGAGAAGGGCGAGCCGATGCGCCGCTTCATCACCGGCATGACGCGCGACCGCTTCACCCCCGCCTCGGGCGATGTGACCCTCTCGGGCCTCTATGTCGAGACCGACGACCGCACCGGCCACGCCAGGCGCACCGCCCCCGTCCGCGTCGGCGGCCGCCTCGCCCCCGCGGCTCCCTGACAGCACGCGCCCGGGTTTCCGCGCGCGCCCGCCGCCTCCCCGAGGCCCGTGCGCAGGCAGGCCAGTGCCGCGGCCGCGCCTGTGTGGCGCAGGCGGGCCGCGCGTCAGGCCCGCGCCCGGGGCGCGGAGGCGGGCCCGCGGCACCATGGCAGCGGCTCCTGTCCCCGCTCCCGCTCCGGCGCCACAGGCCGCCTGTGCCTGCGGCCGCCAGCCCGCCCGGAGAAGATTGCGCCCCGCTCTTGCCCTGCACGGAAACCATCTTCTCCGGCAAGGCGCCAAAAGGGCCACTTGTTCCCATCGCTCCGCGCGCTAGTATCCGCCTCCGCTGCCCCACCCCCGAGGACCCATGCTCGACCTGCCCCTGGCCGATACCGGCCGCGCCCTGCTGTCGCTTGCCATCGTGGCGGGAATGTTCGTCATGTTCCTGCGCGAGCGGCTGCCGCCCGAGGTGGTGGCGATGATCGGCGCCGCGGTGATGCTGGTGCTCGGGCTCGTGCCCTACAAGGCCGCGCAGGAGGCGCTGTCGAATTCCGCGCCCTGGACGATCGCCTTCATGCTGCTGATCATGGGGGCGCTGGTGCGCACCGGTGCGCTCGATGCCGTGACCCGCTACGCCGAGCGCCACATCACCGAGCGGCCCGTGGTCACCATCGTGTTTCTGTTCGGCCTGACGATGACCGCCTCGGGCTTCCTGAACAACACCCCGGTGGTGGCGGTGATGATCCCGATCTTCATCCAGCTCGCGCGCAAGCTCGGCACGCCGCCCTCGCGCTACCTGATGGGGCTGAGCTATCTCACCATCCTCGGCGGCATGTTCACCCTGATCGGCACCTCCACCAACATTCTGGTCGACGGGGTGATCCGCAAGGACGGGCTCGAGCCCTTCGGCATCTTCGAGATCATGCCGCTGGGCCTCGCGGTGGCGGCGGCGGGCGTGGGCTTCATGGCGCTGTTCTCGCGCCGGCTGGTGCCGGACCGCACCTCCATGGCCTCGCTGCTCGGAGACCGGCGGCGGATGAAATACTTCACCGAAGTCGCCGTGCCCGAAGGCTCGGACCTGATCGGCCGCCCGGTGCAGGAGGTGGATGCCTTCCGCCGCCAGGGCGTGCGCGTGATCGACGTGCTGCGCGGCGATGCCTCGCTACGGCGCGACCTCGCGGCCGCGGTGCTGGAGGCCGGGGACCGGGTGGTGCTGCGCACCGATATGGCCGAGCTGCTGACCATGCAGCAAAACAGCAACCTGCGCCTGGTGGACCGGCTCTCGTCGGTGGAGACCGAGACGGTGGAAGTGCTGATCTCGCCGGGCTGCCGGCTCATCGGGCGCGCGCTCGGCGATCTGCGCCTGCGCCGGCGCTACGGCGTCTATGTGATCGCCGCGCACCGGCGCAACCAGAACATCGGCAAGCTCGACGACATGGTCGTGGTGGTGGGCGACACGCTGCTCCTCGAAGGCGCGCCCGCCGATATCGCCCGCCTCGCCGCCGACATGGACATGCTCGACGTCACCCGGCCCTCGGTGCGCGCCTTTCGCCGCAGCCACATGCCGATCGCCGTCGCGGCCTTCTTCGGCGTGGTGGCGCTTGCGGCCTTCGACGTTGCCCCGATCATGGCGCTCGCTGCGGTGGCTGTGGCGGTAATCCTCGCCACCGGCTGCATCGACGCGGAGGAGGCCTTCACCTTCGTCGATGGCCGGCTGATGGCGATGATCTTCGGCATGCTGGTGGTGGGCGAGGGGCTCGATGCCTCGGGCGCGGTGCAGCTCATCGTCGATGGCGTCGCGCCCTGGCTGCAGGGGCTGCCGCCGCTCGCGGCGCTGTTCGCGGTCTATTTCCTCGGCCTCGTGCTCACCGAGCTGCTGTCGAACAATGCCGTCGCGGTGATCTTCACCCCGATCGCGGTGAACCTCGCCCATGCCTTGGGCCACGATCCGCGCCCCTTCGCGGTGGCGGTGATGTTCTCCGCCTCGGTGGCCTTCGCCACGCCGATCGGCTATCAGACTCACATGATGGTCTACGGGCCGGGCGGCTACCGCTTCTCCGATTTCCTGCGGATGGGAATTCCGATGGATATCGTGACGGGGATCGTCGCCTGCCTCACGATCCCGCTGATCTGGCCGCTCTGATCCGGCCGAAGGAGTCCCATGCGCCTGCTCTTCGCCTCCGCCGCCCTGCTTGCCCTCGCGGCCTGCGCCGTCACCCCCGCGCCGGACCGGGTGCGGCTGAGCGCGCAGGAGCTCAGCGTCCGCTTCCAGGACGGCAGCACCTGCACCGCCGATATCCAGGCCGCCCCCACGGGCCAGCTCCGGGGCTGTGCCCAGCCGCTCGATTATGCCGTCGATATCCAGCACCCGTCCTATGCGCAGGGCACCATCGTCGAGCCCTATTTCGAGCCCTATGCCACCATCACGCTCACCCGCCCCACGGATGGCCGCCGCTGGCTCTGGCGCACGCCCGAAGACCGCCCCGACGGCAAGCGCAGCACCCGGCACCTGCCGCGCTGACGCGCGCCCCTTGCCCTCCCGGGTGCCTCTGGCTTATAGAGGCGCCGATTTCACGGAATTCCGACGGAGGTGGGCATGGCTGGCCATTCCAAGTGGGCGAACATCCAGCACCGCAAGGGCAAGCAGGATGCAATCCGCTCGAAGATGTTCTCGAAGCTGGCGAAGGAAATCACCGTCGCCGCGAAAATGGGGGATCCCGATCCCGAAAAGAACCCGCGCCTGCGGCTGGCGGTGAAGGCCGCCAAGGGCCAGTCGATGCCGAAGGACGTGATCGACCGCGCGATCAAGAAATCGCAGATGGGCGATGCGGCCGACTATACCGAGATCCGCTATGAGGGCTATGGCCCCAACGGCATCGCGATCATCGTCGAGGCGCTGACCGACAACCTGAACCGCACCGCCTCGAACGTGCGCAGCTATTTTACCAAATCGGGCGGCAACCTCGGCCAGACCGGCTCGGTGAGCCACGGCTTCGACCGCGTGGGCGAGATCGCCTATCCGCTCGCGGCGGGCGATGCCGATACCGTGCTCGAAGCCGCGCTCGAAGCCGGCGCCGATGACGTGGAAACCGACGAGGATGGCCACTACATCTATACCTCGGTCGAGCAGCTCTCCGAAGTCTCCGATGCGCTGGAAGCGGCGCTCGGGGAGGCCGCGGAGGCCAAGCTGATCTGGCGCGCGCAGGTCACCACCGAGGTGGACCTCGAAACCGCGCAGAAGCTGATGAAGCTGATCGACACGCTGGAAGACGACGATGACGTTCAAACCGTCACGCATAACTTCGACGTGCCCGAGGATGTGGCCGCGCAGCTCTGAGGCCAGAGACGCGTAGGATACATCGCAACCAGGGGCGCCAGTGGGCGCCCCTCCTCTTTGGGGGTGAGACATGGACTACAGCAAATCGGGCGGCCAGCGCACCGGCAAGAACACGCCGCGCCACGCCGAGCATAACGCCAAAGGCAGCCGCAAGAACCCGTTCGGCGAGGCCGCCGACGACAAGGCCCGGCTGCTGGCGCGGATGAAGGCCGCGGCCGAGGCCCGCAAGACCGAGCAGGAGTAAGCCCCCCGGGGCTGTGCGGAGCTGCACAGTACGATGTGCGCCCCCGGCCTTGGAAAAGCTGCCGCAAGGTCACATTGTCGTCCCGGGGCCGGGCAGGCAGCGCCTGCGGCCCCGGCTCCGCATGTGCGGGGTCCTCGTGTACCAAAGGAGACGGTCATGAAAGCGCTCAGATTCCACGCGGCCAAAGATCTGCGGGTCGAGACTATCGCAGATCTGCCCGCGCCCGGCCCGGGCCAGGTGGCGGTAAAGAACAAGTTCGTGGGCATCTGCGGCACCGATCTGCACGAATATGTGGCAGGCCCGATCTTCGTCCCGACCGAACCGCACCCCTTCACCGGCGCCAAATTGCCGCAGGTTCTGGGCCATGAATTCAGCGGCGAAGTCACCGCCGTGGGCGAGGGCGTGACCCATCTGAAGGTCGGCGACCGGGTCTCGATCCAGCCCTTGGTGATGCCGCGCTCGGGCGATTACTACGCCGACCGCGGCCTGTTCCACCTCTCCGAAGATCTGGCGCTGGTCGGGCTGAGCTGGATGTCGGGCGGCATGGCCGAGGGCGCGATCGTCAATGATTACAACGCGGTCAAGATCCCCGATTCGATGAGCTACGAAGAGGGCGCGCTGGTCGAGCCGACGGCGGTCGCGGTCTATGCGCTGGAGCGCGGCGGGGTCACGGCCGGAGACAGCGTGCTCGTCACCGGCGCAGGCCCGATCGGGATGCTGTGCATGCTGGCCGCGAAGGCCTATGGCGCCACCAAGGTCTTCCTGTCGGATGTGAACGAAACCCGCCTCGCGCTCGCCCGCGAGATTCTGCCGGGCGTCATCACGCTGAACCCGATGAAGGACGATGTCGTGGCCCGGATCCGGGCAGAGACCGAAGGCAGCGTCGGCTGCGACAAGGTGATCGAGGCTTCGGGCAACGAGGCGGCGCTCAACACCGGGCTGCAGGCGGTGCGCAAGCAGGGCGTGATCGTCCAGGTCGGCCTGCACACCAAGGACAGCAAGCTGCACTGGCACGACGTCACCTTCAAGGACGTGGACGTGCGCGGCGCCTGGGCCTACCCGACGCATTACTGGCCGAAGGTGGTGGATCTGATCGCCTCGGGCGCGCTGCCGGCGCTGAAGGTGGTGACGAAGAAGATCGCGCTCGACGAGGCCGTCACCGAGGGCTTCGACGCACTGCTCTCGCCCTCGGGCGATCACGTCAAGATCCTGATCGACCTCGATCGCTGAGACATCGGCGGAGGCCTCCGGGCCTCCGCTGCCGCCTATCGCGCGTGAGGCGCCCGCCGCGGCGGAAAATGCGCTGAATACCCCGTCGCTTCGAAGCTGCCTGCGCGCCCCGCGCCGCACTTCCGGCCGGGAGAGCCTCGGCGCGACAGGCCTCACCCCTGGGCCGCTGCGTTCCCCGTTCGGCGCGAATAACCGCGCCCGAAGCTGCACAGGCGGGCGTCCTGGCCCGCCGCCAGAACTCCGCTGCGGTGGCGCCGAAGCCTGCAGGCGCCGTCCCGGCAGGCTCTCCGCTTCCGAAGCCCGGCATGACTGGTGTGCAGGAGTGGAAGCCCCTTGCAGTGCCCTCGAAGCCGCTCAGGCCACGGTCAGCACCCGCGCCGCCGCCTGCCGCAGGGCCCGGGTCAGTGGCGCCAGCGGCCCGCGCAGCTGCCGCAGGCTCTGCCAGTAGAGCGGCACCAGCAGCGGCTCGGGCCGCAGCGGATGCAGCCGCCCCGCCATGATTCCGCGGGGTTCATCCCCCAGCCGAGCCCCAGCTCGGCCGCCGCCACGAAGGCCTCGGGCGAAGGCAGCCGATGCGCCCGCAGCGCCACCGTCTGGCCCGTCACCTGCCGCACCCAATCCGCCTGCAGCCTGTCCTTGCTGTCGTAGGTGAGCGTCGGCGCCGCCGCCAGGGTGGCGGCGCTCACCCCTTCGGCGAAATGCGCGCGGATGAAGCCGGGCGCCGCGGTGGCCAGATAGCGCAGCGCGCCCAGCCGCACCACATCGCAGCCGGGCACCGCCTGCGCGAGCGAGGTCACCACCCCCACCACCTCGCCCCGGCGCAGCCGCTCCGCGGTATGGTCCTGATCGTCGGTCAGCACCTCGAACAGCCGCTCCGGCACCGCCGCCAGCGCGGGCAGGACCCAGGTCGCGAGGCTGTCCGCATTCACCGCGATCCGCAGCGCGGCGGGCGCCTCGGGCGGGGAGAGCTCGGCCTCCAGCAGCGCCACCGTCTGCTGGTGCCGGGCCAGCCGCAGCCCCTCGGCGGTGCCGGTACAGGGCGTGCCGCGGATCACCAGCACGGCGCCCCGGCGCTGCTCCAGCGCCTTCACCCGCTGCGACACCGCCGAGGGCGTCACATGCAGCTGCGCCGCCGCCGCCTCGAACGACCCCGTCGCCAGAACGGCGGCCAGTGCCTGAAGGGCAGGATAGTCCAGCATTAGCGTTCCTTAACTCAGGTCAATAAAACTAAGTAGCATGCATGTCGTGGCCCGGCTATCCCGGCGCGTGATCTCAGGAGGTGCGCGATGATGGTGGCGGCATGGGCCGGGTTCCGGCTGGGGCTCGGGTTGATCGTGGCGATCGGGGCGCAGAACGCGCTGGTGCTGCACCAGGGGCTGCGGCGCGAGCATGTGTTCTGGGTGGCGCTGTTCTGCGCGGTCTCGGATGCGGTGCTGATTGCGCTGGGCGTTTCGGGCTTCGGCCTGATGGCGGAGCGGCTGCCCGGGCTGGCGGAGGCGATGCGCTGGGCTGGGGCGGCGTTCCTGCTCCTCTATGCGCTGCGGGCGGGGCTGCGGGCCTGGCGCGGCGGCGGGGCGCTGATGCCGGGGGCGGGGCCGCAGGCGCCGCTCGGGCGGGTGCTGCTGACGGTGGCGGCGATGACCTGGGCCAATCCGCATGTCTGGCTCGATACGGTGGTGCTGCTCGGGGCGGTGTCGGCGCAATATCCGGGGCAGGGGTCGGGCTTTGCCGCGGGCGCGATGGCGGCCTCGTTCCTGTTCTTCTTCGCGCTGGCCTATGGCGCGCGCGGGCTGGCGCCGCTGTTCGCGCGGCCCGGCGCGTGGCGCGCGCTTGATGCCGGGGTGGCGGTGCTGACGGGCTCGCTCGGGCTGCGGCTGATCTTCGGCACGGTGTGACGGATACAATCGCGCGCTTGTGCGCCGGGGCGGGGTGGCTCAGAACGGGGGCATGTCCGCCAGCCCAGCCGCCCGCGCCGAAGCGCCGATCGAAGGCATCCTGTGGATGTTCGCCACCACGCTGAGTTTCGCGGGGGTGAACATCATCGTGCACCATCTCGGCCCCGCGATCCCGGCCACGCAGAGCGCGTTTCTGCGCTTTGCCTTCGGCATCGTGCTGGTGTTGCCGGGGTTCATGCAGATCCCGCGGGGCGGGCTGCCTGCGAAGATCTGGGGGCTGTTCGGGCTGCGCGGCGCGCTGCAGGCGGTGGCGGTGCTCTTGTGGTTCTATGCGATGGCGCGGGTCCCGATCGCGGATGTGACGGCGATCGGCTATCTGAACCCGATCGTGGTGACGCTCGGCGGCGCGCTTTTGCTGGGAGAGGGGTTTTCCTGGCGCCGCGGGCTGGCGATCGGGGTGGCGATGCTGGGCGCGCTGGTGATCCTGCGCCCCGGCCTGCGCGAGATCCAGTCCGGGCATGTGGCGCAGCTCTGCGCCGCGCTGTTCTTCGGGATTTCCTATCTGGAGATGAAGCGGCTGAGCCGGCATGCGCCTGCGGGGCTCATCGTGGCGATGATGACGCTGACGGTGGCGGTCTGCCTGCTGCCCTTTGCGATTCGCGACTGGGTGCCGATGACGGCGGCGCAGGTGGGCTGGCTCGCGCTCAATGCCGCGGTGGCGACGGCGGGGCATTACACGATGACGCGGGCGTTCCAGGCGGCGCCGCTCACGGTGACGCAGCCGGTGGTGTTCTTGCAGCTGGTCTGGGCGGCGCTGGCGGGGCTGTTGCTGTTTGGTGAGCCGGTGGATCCGTTCGTGATGATGGGCGGCGCGATGATCATCGGCGCGATCAGCTACATCACCTGGCGCGAGGCGCGGCTGAAGCGCAGCGCGGTGACGCCTGCACCGGCGCAGACGAAGCTCTGAGGCGGCCCTGTGCCGGCTGAGGCCATCTGGCGCGCGGCAGTGCCGGGGGGCAGGGCATGGGGCCGCGGCGAAGGAGGCCCGGGCGGTGGCGGGCGTTTGCGCCGGAAGCCGGGGCCGCGCGCGGCTTCGGTGCTCGGAGGCGGGCGCGTTGGGGCGGCGCGGGACGCGACTGCCTGCGCAGGGCGAATCCGGCGCGGGGCAGCAGGCCCGGGCAGCAGGGCCGCCCGGGCGAAGGGGGCTCAGGCCGCGCGGCCGCGCGGATCCACCAGCCGGGCGAGGGCGCCTTCGCGAGTGACGCGGCGGCCATCGCTGAGGGGCACCGCGGGCACGGAGGTGAGCAGCGCCAGGATTTCGCGCACCGGGGTCTCGGGCGGCAGCGGCGTGCCTTCGGCTGCGCCATGCTCGGCCAGATCGGCCGCGGTGAGCACGCCCAGCGGGTTCATATGGGCCACGAAATCCTCGACATAATCATCGACCGGATTGGCGATGATCTCGCGCGCGGTGCCGAGCTGCACGATGCGGCCGCCCTCCATCAGCGCGATCCGGTTGCCGAGCTTGAAGGCCTCGTCGAGGTCGTGGCTGACGAAGATGATGGTGCGCTTCAGCCGGGCCTGCAGCTCCAGAAGCTCGTCTTGCAGCTTCGCGCGGATCAGCGGATCGAGCGCGGAGAAGGGCTCGTCCATCAGCAGGATCGGCGCCTCGGTCGCGAAGGCGCGCGCGAGGCCCACGCGCTGCTGCATGCCGCCCGAAAGCTCGCCCACGCGGCGCTCGGCCCAGTCGGCGAGGCCGACGAGGGCGAGCTGGCGGTCGATCTTCTCACGCCGCTCGGTCGCGGGCATGCCCGCGAGCTCGAGCCCGAGGCCCACATTCTCGCGCACCGTGCGCCAGGGCAGCAGGCCGAACTGCTGGAACACCATCGCGACCCGGTTCAGCCGCAGCCGCCGCAGCGTCGCGGCATCGGCGCGGGTGACGGAGGTGAGCTTGTCGCCATCCAGGATCCGCACATTGCCGCGGCAGACCGGGTTCAGCCCGTTCACCGCGCGCAGCAGCGTGGATTTGCCCGAGCCCGACAGCCCCATCAGCACCAGGATCTCGCCCTCGGCCACCTGCAGCGAGCAATCGTGCACGCCCAGCACCTGGCCGGTGCGGTCCTTGATATCGGCGCGGGAGTGGCCCTTGTCCATCAGCGGCAGCGCCTTGTCGGGCGCCTCGCCGAAGACGATGTTCACGGCGTCGAATTCGACGGCGGTACGGGTCATTTGCTGTCTCCCTTGCGCAGCATGCGGTCGAGGATGATGGCGACGACGACGATGATGAAGCCCGATTCGAAGCCGAGCGCGGTGTTCACCGAGTTCAGCGCCCGCACCACCGGCACGCCGAGGCCATTGGCGCCGACCAGTGCCGCGATCACCACCATGGAGAGCGAGAGCATGATCGTCTGGTTCAGCCCGGCCATGATCTGCGGCATGGCATAGGGCAGCTCCACCTTCCACAGCA
Source organism: Paenirhodobacter sp. (assembly GCF_041916475.1). Lineage (GTDB taxonomy): Bacteria > Pseudomonadota > Alphaproteobacteria > Rhodobacterales > Rhodobacteraceae > Rhodobacter. The sequence continues at coordinate 95,684 of NZ_JAYRZN010000001.1, read as the reverse complement.
CCTGCGAGGGGGTGGCGCCGAAGGAGCGCGCGGCCTCGAGCAGCGATTGCGGCGTGGAGGCGACGCCCAGATGCGTGAGCCGGATCGGCGCGGGCAGCACGAAGATCACTGTGGCGATCAGGCCGGGCACCATGCCGATGCCGAAGAACACGATGGCCGGGATCAGGTAGACGAAGGTCGGCAGGGTCTGCATCAGATCGAGCACCGGCTGCATCGCGGTGAAGAGCCGCGGGCGGTGCGCGGCGGCGATGCCGATGGGCACGCCCACCAGGGTACAGACGACGCAGGCTGAAAGCACGAGCGTGAGGCTCTCCATCGTCGGCTTCCAGTAGCCCTGGTTGAGGATGAAGAGGAAGCCCAGCACCACCAGTGCCACGGTCTTCCAGTTGCGCTGCAAGGCCCAGGTGAGCGCTGCGCAAATGGCCACGATCACCAGAGGATGCGGCGTTTGCAGGATCCAGAGGATCGCGTTGATCAGGTGCTGCAGCAGGCCCGACAGGCTGTCGAAGAAGCCGCTGGCATTGTCCTTGAGCCAGTCGAAGACGACTTTTGCCGTCTTGCCGACGGGTATCTTGTTGGCGGTAAGCCAATCCATCGCGCCAATCTCCCTGTGTCGCGAGTGGAGGAGAGTGGCCCCCGGCAGGCGGGGGCCGGGGGGATCACTTCAGCGCGGCGGCCACGGCGGCTGCGGCATCGCCGCCGTCCTTCGCGGTCACGCCGGCGAGCCAGGGGCCGATGGCGCCCGGGTTCGCCTGCAGCCAGGCCTTGGCCGCAGCGGGCGGGTCCTCGCCGTCATCGAGGATCTTGCCCATGATCTGGTTTTCCATCTCGAGCGAGAATTCGAGGTTCTGCAGGAATTTGCCCACGTTCGGGCATTCGGCCACATAGCCCTTGCGCACATCGGTCTGGACTTCGGCGCCGCCGAAATTCGGGCCGAAGAAATCGTCGCCGCCGGTGAGATAGGACATCTTGAAATTGGCGTTCATCGGGTGGGGCTCCCAGCCGAGGAAGATCACCGGCTGGCCTTCCTTATCCGCGCGGGCAACCTGGGCGAGCATGCCCTGCTCCGAGCTTTCGACCACTTCGAAATCCTTCAGGCCGAAGGCATCTTTGCCGACCATGTCGAGGATCAGGCGGTTGCCGTCGTTGCCGGGCTCGATGCCGTAGATCTTGGCGTCGAGCTCCTTGGCGTGCTTGGCGATATCGGCGAAATCCTTGATGCCGAGCTTGGCGCCGGCTTCGTTGGTGGCCAGGGTGTATTTCGCGCCGGTCAGGTTGGTGCGCAGCACCTCCACGGAGCCGTTGTCGCGGTAGGGTGCGAAATCGGCCTCCATCGAGGGCATCCACTGGCCGAGGAACACATCGACATCGCCCGAAGACAGCGCCGAATAGCTGACCGGCACCGAGAGGATCTTGATGTCGGTCTCGTAGCCGAGCGCCTGCAGCAGCGTGGTGGCGACCGCGGTGGTCGAGGTGATGTCGGTCCAGCCGACATCGGAGAAGGTCACCTTGTCGCATCCGGCGGCATGGGCGCCGGAGCCAAGTGCGAGGCTGGCGGTGGCTGCGAGAAGGAACGTCCGTAGCGTCATTTCAGTCTCCCGTTGAGTATCACGGATCGAGGTCCGGCGTTTTTGTTGATTGACGAGTCAATAAACTTGCCGTTAGCTCCGTAATGCAAGCAGTTTTTTCAAAGGGGGCATCACGGCCATGCCGAAACTCGGGGCTGAGCCTATTCGACGGGCGGCTTTGGTGAAAGCGACGATCGAGACGGTCGGCGAGGCCGGGTCGCTGGAAGTGACGGTGGCGCAGATCGCGCGGCGGGCGGGGATGAGCTCGGCGCTGGCGCATCACTATTTCGGCAGCAAGGAGCAGATCTTCCTCGCGGCGATGCGCTGGATCCTGGGGAATTATGGCGCGGAGGTGCGCGGGGCGCTCTCGGTGGCGGTGGGGCCCGAGCAGCGGCTGCGGGCGCTGGTGATCGGCTCCTTCGCCACGGGCAGCTTCCGGCGCGAGGCGATCTCGGCCTGGCTGAATTTCTACGTTCTGGCGCAGACGCAGCCGGAGGCGCGCCGCCTTCTGCGGGTGTATCAGCGCCGGCTGCGCTCCAACCTGCGCCACGAGCTGCGCCAGCTGGTGGGGGAGCGGGCCGAGGTGGTGGCGCGCGGGCTCGGCGCGCTGATCGACGGGGTCTATATCCGCGCGGCGCTGGCCGATGGCGCGCCGGACCGGGCCTATGCATTGAAAATCGTTACGGAATATCTGGATCGGGAACTGGAGGGCCGGGCATGAAAGCGCAGCCGAAGGCAAGCCATTTCGTCAATGGCGAATGGATGGAAGACACGGCCGGGGCACCGATCGAGGTGATTTATCCGGGCACCGGGGAGGTGATTGCGCGGCTGCATGCGGGCACGCCTGCGGTGATCGAGGCGGCGATTGCGGGCGCGCATGCGGCGCAGGGCGCCTGGGGCGCGATGCGGCCGGTGGAACGGTCGCGGATCCTGATGCGGGCGGTGGCGCTGATCCGGGAGCGGGCCGAGGAGCTGGCGCAGCTGGAGACGCTCGATACCGGCAAGCCGATTCAGGAGACGCGCGCGGCGGACTGGCCCTCGGGCGCCGATGCGCTGGAATATTTCGCGGGCCTCGCGCCCACGATCACCGGCGAGACGATCCCGCTGGGTGGCGATTTCGCCTATACGATTCGCGAGCCGCTGGGCGTGTGCGCGGGGATCGGGGCGTGGAACTACCCGAGCCAGATCGCCTGCTGGAAGGCCGCGCCCGCGCTGAGCCTGGGCAATGCGATGGTGTTCAAGCCCTCCGAGGTGACACCGCTGGGTGCGCTGAAACTTGCCGAAATTTTCATCGAGGCGGGGATGCCTGCGGGGATCTTCAACGTGGTGCAGGGCTTCGGCGCGGTGGGCGCGGCGCTCGCGACCGATTCGCGAATCGCCAAGGTCTCGCTCACCGGATCGGTGCCGACGGGGCGGAAGGTCTATGCGGCGGCCGCCGCGGGGATGAAGCATGTGACCATGGAGCTGGGCGGCAAATCGCCGCTGATCGTGTTCGAGGATGCCGATATCGAGAGCGCGATCGGGGCGGCGATGCTGGGGAATTTCTACTCCTCCGGGCAGATCTGTTCGAACGGCACGCGGGTGTTCGTGCAGAAGGGCATCAAGGCGCGGTTCCTGAGCCGGCTCGCGGAGCGGACGGCGGCGATCGTCGCGGGCGACCCGCTGGACGATTCGGTGCAGTTCGGCCCGCTGGTGAGCGCCGCGCAGCATGAGAAGGTGATGGGCTATATCGCACGCGCGCAGGCCGAGGGCGCGCGGCTGGTGGCCGGGGGGGCCGCGGGCAACCAGGGCCCGCTTTTCGTGCAGCCGACGGTTTTTGCCGATGTGACCGACGAGATGACGCTCGCGCGCGAGGAAGTCTTTGGCCCGGTGATGGCGGTGCTGGATTTCGAGACCGAGGAAGAGGTGATCGCGCGCGCGAACGGCACCGAATTCGGGCTGGCGGCGGGGGTGTTCACCGCCGATCTGGCGCGCGGGCACCGGGTCATCGCGCGGCTGCAGGCCGGGACCTGCTGGATCAACGCCTACAACCTGACGCCGGTGGAAATGCCCTTCGGCGCGGTGAAGGCATCGGGCGTCGGGCGCGAGAATTCGCGCGCGGCGGTGGAACATTACACCCAGGTGAAGGCGGTCTACGTGGGCACCGGCCCCGTCGACAGCCCCTATTGAGGCGCGACATGGAAGCGGATTACGTCGTCATCGGCGCGGGCTCGGGCGGATCGGCCCTGGCCTACCGGCTGTGCGAGGCGGGCAAGAAGGTGATCATCGTGGAATTCGGGGGCAGCGATGCGGGCCCCTTCATCCAGATGCCCGCGGCGCTCTCCTATCCGATGAACATGAAGATGTACGACTGGGGCCTGAGCTCGGAGCCGGAGCCGCATCTGAACAACCGGGTGCTGGCGACGCCGCGGGGCAAGGTGATCGGGGGGTCGTCCTCGATCAACGGGATGGTCTATGTGCGCGGCCATGCGGGCGATTATGACCATTGGGCCGAGCAGGGCGCCGATGGCTGGCGCTTTGCCGATGTGCTGCCCTATTTCAAGCGGATGGAGACCTGGCACGGCGACGAGGGCCGGGGCGTGGGCGAGGCCGAGTGGCGCGGCCATTCGGGGCCTTTGCACATCACCCGCGGCCCGCGCGACAACCCGCTGTTCGATGCTTTCATCGAGGCGGGCCAGCAGGCGGGCTATCCGGCGACGGAGGATTACAACGGCCGCCAGCAGGAGGGCTTCGGCGCCATGGAGGCGACGATCTGGAAGGGGCGGCGCTGGTCTGCGGCCAATGCCTATCTGCGCCCGGCGCTGAAGGGCGGCAACCTGCAGATCGTGCGCGGGCTGGCGCGCCGGGTGGTGATAGAGAACGGCCGCGCGACCGGGGTGGAATTCGAGCGCGGCGGCAAGGTCGAGGTGATCCGGGCGCGGGCCGAGGTGATTCTGGCCGCGAGTTCGCTGAACACGCCGAAGATCCTGATGCTCTCCGGTGTGGGCCCGGCCGCGCATTTGCGCGCGCATGGGATCACGGTGCTGGCGGACCGGCCCGGGGTGGGCGCGAACCTGCAGGACCACCTAGAAGTCTACATGCAATATGCCGCGCAACATCCTGTAACGCTGTACAAATACTGGAACCTGCTGGGCAAGGCGACGGTGGGGGCGCAGTGGCTGTTCACCCGCCGCGGGCTTGGTGCTTCGAACCAGTTCGAGAGCTGTGCCTTCATCCGCTCCGACAGCGGCGTGGACTATCCCGACATCCAGTATCACTTCCTGCCGATCGCGGTGCGCTACGATGGCAAGACCGTGGCCGAGGGCCATGGTTTCCAGGTGCATGTGGGGCCGATGCGCTCCAAATCGCGCGGCTCGGTGACGCTGCGCTCCGCCGACCCGCGCGACAATCCGGTGATCCGGTTCAATTACATGAGCCATCCGGACGACTGGGACGAATGGCGCAAATGCATCCGGCTCACGCGCGAGATCTTCGGCCAGCCGGCGATGGCGGGGCATGTGAAGCGCGAGATCCAGCCCGGCGCCGGGGTGCAGAGCGATGCCGAGATCGACGATTTCGTGCGCGCCCATGGCGAAAGCGCCTACCACCCCTGCGGCACCGCGCGGATGGGGCGGCGCGACGACCCGATGGCGGTGGTCGATCCGGAGGGGCGGGTGATCGGGGTCGAGGGGCTGCGGGTGGCCGACAGTTCGATCTTCCCGCGGGTGACGAACGGCAACCTGAACGGGCCGTCGATCATGACCGGGGAGAAGATGGCGGATCATGTGCTCGGGCGGCGGCTGCCCTCGGAGAACATGGAGCCCTGGGTCAACCCGAACTGGCGCACAGCGCAGCGCTGATCCGGGCGGCGAGCGCGGGCAGGGCCTCGGGGGCGAGGCTGTCGGCGGCGATCACCGCCGCCGGGGCGGGGCCGCGCGCGCGGTGGCGGGCGTAGCGCGGGTCGTAGTGGTGCTGCATCAGCCCTTCGCAGAGCGCGGCATGGGCGCCGGCTGCGGCCAGCGCCTGCCAGGCGGCGATGCGTTCGGCCGGCTGGAACGGGCGCAGGGCGTCGATCGTGGCACTGAGGCGGGCGGGATCGGCCGCGATATCGGCATAGGTGCGGGCGAGGTAGCGGGCGCGTTCGGCAAGCGGTGCCGTGAGCGCGATGCGCGGCGCGGCCTTCATCGCCTCCCAGAGCGCGGGCGGCAGGCGGATATCGCCGATGCGTGCGCTTTCGGCCTCCAGCAGCAGCGGGCGGGCCGGGTCGAGCGCATCGAGCGCGCCCGCGAGGCGGCTTTCGAAGCCGGTCTGGGCGGGCTGCGGCCCCTGGGCGCCGAAGAGCGAGCCGCGGTGCCCGGCGAGGGCCTCCAGATCCAGGCATTGCACGCCGAGCGCGGCAAGGTGTGGCAGCAGCTCGGTTTTCGCAGTGCCGGTATTGCCCTCGAGCAGCACCACCCGCAGGGCCAGGGGGCGCTCATAGAGCATCGTCGCCACCAGATGGCGCCATGTCTTGTAGCCGCCCTCCAGCACCTCCGCGCGCCAGCCGATCTGGCGCAGGATCAGGGCGAAGGCATTGGAGCGCATGCCGCCGCGCCAGCAATAGACCAGCGGCCGCCAGCCGCCGGGGTGGTGGGCGAGGCTCTGCTCCAGATGCCGCGCGGTATTGCGCGCGACCAGCGCGGCCCCGAGCTTGCGCGCATCGAAGGGGGAGACCTGGGTATAAAGCGTGCCGACGCGGGCGCGTTCGTCATCGTCCAGCACCGGCAGGTTCAGCGCGCCGGGGAGGTGGTCGCGGGCGAATTCCGAGGGTGAGCGGACGTCGATGACGGTGTCGAAGCGGGCGGCGGCGATGGCGGAGAGGGTGTCGGGGCGGAATGGCATCGCGGGATCCTCCGGGCGGGCCGGGACAGGGACGATGCCCCCACCGGGGGACGGTTGCGGCGGGCTTGCCGGTTCCGGCGGGGCCGGGACGGGCGGTGGCGGGGCCGTTCGCCGGTGCAGCCGCGGGGGGCATGCGCCGCAGCGGGCCGTTTTGGCATATGGGCCGCTGGCGAGGCTACGCGGGCTTCGGGCGGAGGGGAAGATGCGCCGCACCATGGGAGGCTGATGAGGCCGCGCGGGCTTCAGGCCGGGGGGAGGCCGCCACCGGCGGGAGGGGCGGCAGATGAGGCTAGGCGGCCTTCAGGCCGAGGGGAAGATGCGCGGCCACCGGCGGCGCGGGCTACGGGCCGGCCGGGAGGCGCCCGCACCGGCGGGGCCGGGACGGGCGATTTTGCCGTGCGGGGAGGGCCTTGCGGCCCCCCGAGGATCAGCCGAGTTCGGCCAGGCGGGTGACGGCGGCGCCGATCTTGGCGGCCTCATCCTCGCGCTGGGCGAGGTTGTCGCGGGCTTCCTCGATCACCTCTTCGGCCGCGTTCTCGATGAACTTCGGGTTCGAGAGCCGGCCGCGCAGCGCCTGCGCCTCTTTCTCCACTTTGGCCAGCGCCTTTTCGAGCCGCGCCTTCTCCGCCTTCACATCGATCACGCCCTCGAGCGGCAGGCCGAACAGCGCCCCCGCGACCGGGATCGAGATCGCGCCCTTCGGGATCGCGGTTTCGGTGATGGTGTCGATGCGCGCGAGCTTCAGCACCAGCGCCTCGTTGCGGGCCAGCGCCGCGCGGGCGGGGGCCTCGGCTTCGGCCAGCACCATCGGCAGCTTCAGCCCCACCGGCACGCCCATCTGCGCGCGCGAGGACCGGATCGTCTCGATCAGCTCGATCACCCAGTTCATCTCGCGATCGGCCTCCGGGTCGATCAGCGTGGCGTCATAGGCGGGCCAGTCGGCATGCACGAGCATCTTGGCGCGGGTGCCGGTCAGGCCCCAGAGCTCTTCGGTGATGAAGGGCATGATCGGATGCAGCAGGATATAGCACTGATCGAGCACCCACCGCATGGTCTGGCGGGTTTCCTCGGCGTCTTCGGTATCGAACAGGGGCTTGGCGAATTCGACATACCAGTCGCAGACCTTGCCCCAGACGAAGCCATAGAGCGCCTGCGCCGCCTCGTTGAAGCGATAGGCGCCGAAGGCCGCGTCCACCGCCTCGCGCACGCGGGCGGTTTCGCCGATGATCCAGCGGTTCACTGTGTTCTGCGGCGTGGGAATGCCCGAAACGGGCGTTTCGAACACGCCGTTCATTTCCGCAAAGCGGGTGGCGTTCCACAGCTTCGTGCCGAAGTTGCGATAGCCTGCGATGCGGTCCTTCGACAGCTTCAGCACGCCGCCCAGGGCCGCCATCGAGGCATTGGTGAAGCGCAGCGCATCGGCGCCGAATTCGTCGATGATCTCCAGCGGGTCGATCACATTGCCCGCCGTCTTCGACATCTTCTTGCCCTTCTCGTCGCGCACGAGCTGGTGCAGGTAGACGGTGTGGAAGGGCACTTCGCCGGTGACGGCGAGCTGCATCATCATCATCCGGGCGACCCAGAAGAACAGGATGTCGAAGCCCGTCACCAGCACATCGGTGGGGAAATAGCGCGCGAGTTCGGGGGTGGTCTCGGGCCAGCCCAGCGTGCCGATGGGCCAGAGGCCGGAGGAGAACCAGGTGTCGAGCACATCGGCGTCGCGCCAGACCGGATAGATGAGGCGCGTGGGGTCTTGCGAGACTTCGTAGTCGGCGAGGGCGGCGGCGAGGGTCTCGATCGCGGCCTGCTTGTCGGCCACCTCGAGCACGCGCATGTGGCTGAGCGGCACCGGCAGGCCCGCGATGCCGTCGAGGAAGGCCTGGGTGACGGCCTCGAAGCTCGCGCCGCAATGATAGACCGGGTCGCGGTGGACCATGTCGTCGGTGATCAGCAGGCGGCCGAGCTCGACCTCATCGAGCGCGCCATCGCCCTCGTCGTCGGTGAAGGCTGTGACGCCGAGATCGAGCCCGTACCACACCGGGATCTGGTGGCCCCACCAGAGCTGGCGCGAGATGCACCAGGGCTCGATGTTCTCGAGCCAGTGGAAATAGGTCTTCTCGCCCGCTTCGGGCATGATCACGGTCTCGCCGCTGCGCACGGCCTCGAGCGCGCGGCCGACGATCTTGTCGGCATCGACGAACCACTGGTCGGTGAGCATCGGCTCGATCACCACCTTGGAGCGGTCGCCGAAGGGCTGCATGATCGGCTTCGCGTCCACCAGCGGGATCAGCGCGGGTTCGTCCTCGCCCGCGTTCGGGTTTGGGATCATCACCGCGAGGCCCTCGGCGGTGACGGCCTCGATCACGCGCGCCCGCGCCTCGATCCGGTCGAGCCCGCGAAGCTCGTCGGGGACGAGGTTCAGGCTGTCGACCTCGGCCTCGGTGAAGGCGGCGCCGGTGGCGATTTCGGCGGCGCGGCGGGCGGAGGCTTCGTGATCGAGCCCGTCCACCCGCATTTTCGCGCGGCTGTCCATCAGCCGGTAGAGCGGCAGGCCCGCGCGCTTCGCGACCTGATAGTCGTTGAAATCATGCGCGCCGGTGATCTTCACCGCGCCCGAGCCGAAGGCCGGGTCGGGGTAGGGGTCGGCGATGATCGGGATCTGGCGGCGGAGTTCCTTCGGCCCGACCGGGATTTCGCACAGCGCGCCGACGATGGAGGCATAGCGCTCGTCCGACGGGTTCACCGCCACCGCGCCGTCGCCCAGCATGGTCTCGGGGCGGGTGGTGGCGATGGAGATATAGTCGCGCTCTTCTTCCAGCGTGACGCGCCCCTCGGCATCCTTCTCGCGGTATATATAGGTGCGCCCGCCCGCCAGCGGGTATTTGAAGTGCCACATGTGGCCCGCGACCTCGATGTTCTCGACCTCCAGATCGGAAATCGCGGTCTCGAAATGCGGGTCCCAGTTCACCAGCCGCTTGCCGCGGTAGATCAGGCCCTTTTCGTACATGTCGACGAAGACCTTGATCACGGCATCGTGGAAGTTGCCCTCCTCGCCCGCAGGCGCCCCCGGCGCGCCCGACATGGTGAAGGCGTTGCGCGACCAGTCGCAGCTGGAGCCCAGCCGCTTCAGCTGGCCGATGATGGTCGAGCCGTATTTGCCCTTCCACTCCCAGACCTTCTTCAGGAATTCCTCGCGCCCGAGCTCCACGCGCGAGGGCTGCTGGGTCTTGGCGAGCTCCTTCTCCACCATCATCTGGGTGGCGATGCCGGCATGGTCCTGCCCGGGCTGCCAGAGGGTGTCGAAGCCGCGCATCCGGTGCCAGCGGATCAGGATGTCCTGCACCGTGTTGTTGAAGGCGTGCCCCACATGCAGCGCGCCGGTGACGTTCGGCGGCGGGATCATGATGCAGAAGGTTTCGGGCCGCTGCGCATTGGCGCCGGCCTTGAAGGCCCCGGCCTCTTCCCAAGTGGCATAGATCCGCGGCTCGGCTTCGCGCGCGTCGAACGTCTTGTCCATCGTCATCTTTCGTCCCTCCGGGTCTGCCGCTGTTCCTAACGAATTGGGGGCGCCAGTCCAAGGCCCCTGAGGGAGAATCCGGGCTTGCATTCGGGGGTGGTTGCGGGTGCTGTGCACGAAAGGCTGCGCGGGGTCAGGCGATGACGATACAACAGGCCTGGGCATTGACGGATCCGCGCCTGCGCCCGGGGGCGGAGCTGCTGGATGTGGGGCGCGCGCTCGCGCGCGACTGGCGGCTGGGGCCTGCGCCCTTCCTCGCGCAGGCCGGGGTCGCCTCCGAGGCCGCCTACAAGCGGCGCGCGGCCGCCGAGGGGCGGATCATGCAGCACGCCCATATCGGCTTTCGCAACATCGAGCGCACGATCTGGGCGATCTCCGAGGTGCACCAGGCCTGCACCCGGCAAGGCGTGACGGTGGACCGCTTCGGGATCACGCTCGACTGGTCCATGGGCTATCCGCCGGGGAGGCGGGCGGGGGCCACGCGCGGCACCGGCATCGTGCTGCAGGGGCCGGAGGATTTCATCCGCATCACCCATGCCGCCCCGGCCGCGGCGCATTTCGGCGATTTCATGATCGGGCTGCCGGGCGCGGTGGAGAATACCTGCGCGGCGCTGGCGGCGGGGGCCACCTCCTTTGGCAATCTCGGGCAGTATTTCACCTTCCGGCTGCCCTATTGGGACGATGACGTGGCCACGACCGAGGCCACGGTGACGGCTCTCGGGCTGCTGGCGGCGCAGCCCGAGGAAATACTGGTGCATTCGAACCTCGACGATGGCTTCGCCGGGCTGTTCGTGGATATGTCCTGCGCGCTCGGCATGGTGCTGATCGAGAAACATGTGGTCGAGGGGATGATCGGCGCGCGGCTGGCGCATTGCTACGGGCACCACTTCTCCGACCCTCTGAGCCGGGCCGCGTTCCATGTGGCGCTGGCCACGGTGAGCGACACGCCGGGCACGATGATCTTTGGCAATACGGTCGCCTATCAGTCCACGCCGGCGGGAAATTATGCGAGCCTCGCGAGCTATCTGCTCACCGATCTCGTCTCGCTCGGGCGGCGGCCTCTGGGCCATGCGGTCAATCCGGTGCCGGTGACGGAGAACCAGCGGATCCCGGATGTGGAGGAGATCATCGACGCGCAGGTCTTCGCGCACCGGCTGGCGGCTCAGGCGCCGATGTATGACGCGGTGTTCGACTGGCCCCGGGTGGAGGCGCTGGCGGCGGAGCTGGTCGCGGGGGGGCGGCGCTTTGCGGCGGCGGTTCTGGCGGGGCTCGCGGAGCGCGGCGTGGCGATGGCGGATCCGGCGGCGGTGCTGCTGGCGATCCGGCGGATGGGGCCGAAGCGGATGGAGGCGCTCTACGGGCCCGGCGCCGAGGGGCCGCGCGGCCGGGTGGCCCTGGTGCCTGCCGAATGGGCGCGCGCGCTGCAGCAGATGGCGGGGGACTGGGTGGCCGCGCAGGCGCCGCTGCCGCGCGCGGTGCGGGTCTGTATCGGCACCACGGATGTGCACGAGCATGGCAAGTTTCTGGTGGAGGAGGCGCTGGCGGGGCTCGGGGCCGGGATCGTCGATGCCGGGGTGGCGGTCGATCCGGAGGTGCTGGTGGAGGCGGCGCTGGCGGGCGGCGCGGAGGCGATCGGGATCAGCACCTACAATGGCGTGGCGATGAGCTATGCCCGCGCGGTGCTGGCGGCGCTGGCGGCGCGCGGGGCGGTGCTGCCGGTGCTGATCGGGGGCAAGCTGAACGAGATCCCGCCCGAGTCGAACTCCGGCCTGCCGGTGGATGTGACGGCGGATCTGGCGGCGGCGGGCTGCAGCCCCTGTGCAGGGCTGGATGAGATGCTGGCGGTGCTGCGCGGGCTAGCCGCGCAGGCGCGCTAGCACGGCATCGCAGGCCGCGTCCCAGGCCTCGGGCACGCCCTGCGCGCGCAGCACATCGAGCCCGCGTTCGGTGATGCCTCCTGGCGTAATCAGCGCCTGCAGCAGATCGGCCATCGGCGCGGGCTTTTCGGCAATGAGCTGGCCTGCGGCCGCGAAGGTATGGGCCACCAGCGCGCGGGCGACATCGGGCGGCAGGCCCTGCGCGGCGGACCACTGGGCGGTGCGCTGCACCAGCGCCTGCACCCAGCCATAGACGGCGGCGCTGACGGTCGCTGTCTCGAAATCGGCCTCCGAGGGGACGGGGATCACCGGGCCGATGCGTGCCAGAAGCGGCTGTGCAGCGGCGAGACCCGGGAACAGGACGGTGGGGCTGCGCCCGATTTCGGCGGCGGTGATCGGCATGATCCGGGCGGTGCGGGCAGGGGCCGCGGCGGAGAGCGCGGCCAGCGGCACGCCCGCGCAGGCTGAGAGCAGCACCTGCCCCGCGCGCCAGGGCAGGCCCCGGATCGCCTCTGCCGCATCCTTCGGGCGCACCGCCAGCAGGACGATATCGCAGGCGCGCACCAGATCGGCGTTGCTCCGCGCCAGCCCGTGGCCATGGGCCTGCGCGAGCGCCGGGCCCTGGCCGCGCGGGGCGAGCAGCACCTCTGCGGGGGCGAGGCCCGAGCCGCGCAGCCCCGCGAGAATGGCCGCCGCGAGATGGCCCACGCCGATGATGCCGATGGTCATGCCTGTCTCCGCTGTTTGGTGCAGCAAAGCCCGGATCCTCGGGCCTGTCCAGCCTCCGGGGCTGTAGCGCGGCGGCGGCACTCCGGCGCGTTTGTGAAATATTCATGACAGTCGGTTTGATTTAATCGGGCGGCAGGAGGAGACTGGGCGCAACCACGGGGTATTCCATGCATCCATTCGACATTCTGCTCCATCTGGCCGCGGCGGTGATGCTGTTCCTCTGGGCGCTGCGCATGGTGCGCACCGGGGTGGAGCGGGTTTTCGGCCCGGCGCTGCGCGACGGGCTGCGCAAGGCGCGCGGCGGCGTACCCGGAATGGCGGCGGCGGGCGGCGTGCTGGCCATGGTGCTGCAGAGCGGGACGGCGGTGGGCATGCTGGCGGCGGGCTTTGCCGCGAGCGGTACGCTGAGCGTGGAGCAGGGGATCGCGGCGCTGGTGGGGGCGGATCTGGGCTCGGCGCTGATCGCGCGGCTGCTGTCGCTCGATCTGTCGCAGCTGGTGCCGGTGCTGATCTTGCTGGGCGCGACGCTGTTTCTGAAGTTCGAGGGGCGCAGCGTGCGCCAGACCGGGCGGATCGTGCTGGGCGTGGGCTTCATCCTGATGTCGCTGATGCAGATGGGCGCGGCGACGGCGCCGCTGCGCGAAAGCGCGCTGCTGCCCGCGGTGGCGCATTGGCTGGAGAGCGACCCGCTGACGGCGCTGGCGGGCACGGCGCTGTTTGCCTGGGCGGTGCATTCCTCGGTTGCGACGGTGCTGCTCATTGCGGGGTTCTGTGCGGCGGGGATCGTGCCCTTGGTCGTGGCGCTGCCGATGGTTCTGGGGGCGAATGCCGGGGGGGCGATGATCGCCGTCTGGCTCAGCCGCAGCCAGCCGCCGGTGGCGCGGCGGATCCCGGTGGCGAACCTGATCTTCCGGCTGGTGGCGGTGGCGGTGGCATTTCCGTTCTGCGGCCAGGTGGCGGGGCTGTTCCCGGGCGTTCCGGATGCGGAGCGGGTGGTGAATGCGCATGTGGCCTTCAACCTGGCGCTGGCGCTGGTGGCGCTGCCGCTGGTGAGGCCGATGGCGCGGCTGGTGGCGCGGCTGCTGCCCGAGGTGGCGCAGGATCAGCCAGGGCGCGTCACGGCGCTGGACCGGCGCGCGCTGGAGCGGCCGGATCTGGCGCTGGGGGCGGCGCGGCGCGAGGTGCTGCACATGGGCGAAACGCTCGGGCGGATGCTGCAGCCGGTGGCCGAGCTGCTGGATGGCGAGCGGATTGCAGAGCTGCCGCGGCTGCGCGAGCAGGAGGCGCGGGTGAACGATTATCACACCGGCATCAAGCTGTTCCTGGCGGAGCTGCGGCGCCAGCCGCTGAGCACGGCGGAGGCGCGGGTGGCGGGAGATCTGGTCGATGTGGCGATCGGCTTCGAGCATGCGGGCGATCTGGTCTCCAAGACGCTTTACGCGCTGGCGGAGGACAAGGCGCGCAAGCGGCTGCGGTTCTCGCCCGAGGGCTGGAGTGAGATCCGTGCGCTGCATGCGCGAGTGGAGGCGAACCTGCAGATGGCGCTGAATGTGTTGCTGTCGTCGGATGTGGAAAGTGCGCGGGGCCTCGCACAGGAGAAGGAGGCGCTGCGCGCCATTGTGCGCGAGAGCAGCCGGCGCCACATGGAGCGGCTGCGCCAGGGCGGGGCGGACAGCATCGCCACGAGCGACATCCACATCGAGGTGCTGCGGGCGCTGAAGGAGATCAACTCGCTGCTCGTGGGGGTGGCCTATCCGATCCTGACCGAGAGCGGGGAGCTGCTGTCGAGCCGGCTGGTTTCGGGCGCGGATATGGACCAGACGCGGCACTGAGGGGGCCATTGGCCTCATTCGCGGAGGCTGGGCTGGTGGCACCGGCGCGGGCAGATTTGACGACGGGCCGGCAGTTTGCCGGGCGTGCAACAAGGCGGGACTGTTCTTGCGCGCAGCGTGGTTCCGCGGCCGGAACGCGGGCCTGATTGCCGCGACCGAGCTGGAGGCGCGGCCTCCGCTGCGGGCATCGGCGGGAGCCGGGCGCGGAGCCACGCTGCCACGAAATATGGCAGGGCGAGGAGGCGCCGCGCTTGCGGGGCGCGCGGCCACGCATGGGGGCATTTCGTGTATAGAGAAGCTCGTCGTTGTCTCTGATGGGCGGGATCGGATTGGGCTGCTCGAGAGGCGGCGGTCTAAGGGCCGTCTTGCACCGCTCTGGGGTATTCTGTGTCCTACCTCGGTGCGGTGCGGTGCGGTGCGGTGCGGTGCGGTGCGGTGCGGTGCGGTGCGGTGCCGTGTGGGTTGTATTGCTCGATTTCAGCCGTCGATATCGCTGAAGCCTGGTGCCGTGACTTCGCGGATGGGGGCTAGGGGCTGTGGGGCGAAGATGGTGTCGATTCTCGGTGCATTCCAGTCCTGCCGCGAGCCGGGGGGCGACGCTCGGGGGGAACCGGAGAGGAGCGAGGATCGGGGCATGGTGCGCACGAGAAAAGGTTTGGATAAGGGGTTGCGTCGTGCTGTGAGGGCGCGTCACGCAGAGCAGGAGCAGGAGCAGGAGCAGGAGCAGGAGCAGGAGCAGGAGCAGGACCCGGGCGGGGCGCGGGGCCTCTGCCTGGCTGCGCCGGTCGGGGTCGTCCGTCCGCGCGCTTTTGGCCTGTGCCCGGAACGGGGGCGGTTAGGTCAGCAGTTCGGCCAGAACCAGCGCCATGACCTTGGCCGCATCGGCCATGTCGTCGATGCCGATCCATTCGTCGGGCTGATGCGCCAGCTCCAGCAGGCCCGGCCCATAGGCGATGCAGTTTTTCAGCCGCCCGATCCGGTCGATGTGCTTCTGGTCATAAGTGCCGGGCGAGACGACATAGCCCGCCTCGCGCCCGAGCACGGCTTCGATCGCGGCCGCGGTCGAGCGCACCACGGGTGCGTCCCGGTCGGTCATGGTGGGCTGCACCTCGAACAGGGTTCGGATCTCGTAGCGGAAGCCCGGCCGGCGGGCGCGGATCCGCTCCATCAGCCGGGTGACTTCGGCCTTCACCTCCTCCGGGTCCTCCTCGATCAGGAAGCGGCGGTCGATCACGATGCGGCAGCGGTCCGCGACGCAGGGCGCGGGCAGGCCGGTGAACGCGGGGCCGAGATCCGGCTCGCCGCCGTGGATCGCATTGATGTTCAGCGTCGATTGCCGGGCGCCTTCCGGGATTACGGGCATCGCCGTGCGCTTCGTGGCCAGAAGGGGGAACAGCACCGCCTCCATTTCCTCCAGCACGGCGCCCATGTGCCGGATCGCGCTGTCGCCCAGGAACGGCATCGAGCCATGGGCGATGCGGCCATGGGTCTCGATCTCCGCCCACCAGACGCCGCGATGGCCGAGGCAGATCTGGTCCTTGTGCAGGGGCTCGGGGATGATGACGTGCTGCACGCGCTCGGGGGCGAAATAGCCGCGCTCCGCGAGCCAGGCGACGCCGCCATAGCCGCCGGTCTCCTCGTCGGCGGTGGCGGAAATCTCGATCGCGCCGCGATACTCCGGGCAGGCGGCGATGAAGGCCTCGGCGGCGATGACGGAGGCCGCGAGCCCGCCCTTCATGTCGCAGGCGCCGCGGCCATAGATGCGGCCTGCCTCCAGCTCGGCGCCGAAGGGATCGCGGGTCCAGCCATGGCCCACCTCGACCACGTCGTGATGGCTGTTGAAATGCACGCAATCGCCCGGCGCCCTGCCTTCGCGCCGCGCGACGAGGTTCCAGCGCGGGGTCGCGTCACTGTCGCCCGGCGTGCCGGTGGCGCGCAGCAGCTCCACCCTGAAGCCTGACCGCGCCAGCCGCTCGGCCAGGAATTCGCAGATTTCCTGATAGTTCCGCCCGGGCGGGTTCAGGGTCGGGATCCGGATCAGCTCCCGGGTCAGCGCGATCAGGGCGTCGCGGCGGCGGTCGATCTCGGCACGGATGCGGCTGGCATGGTCCATTCCCCGAGGCTAGCGCCCGGGCGGGCGCGCGTAAATGCTTCCGTGCGCGGCAAGAAACCGTTATCCAGAAACCGGAACGGGGGGCGCGATGGCCGGCTTTGCACGATTGATCTTTCTCGGGCTGTTTGCCCTGACCCTGATCTACTGGCTGGTGCGGGTCTATGCGCGCTCGCTGCGGCGCGAGGCGCTGGAAAAGGACTGGGACGCCGCCCGGGGGCAGGGCCTCGGCGCGCGGGACGACTACGTCTCGGCGGGTCTGGCCGAATATGAAAAAAGCCTGCGGCGCAAGCTGCTCTGGCTCGTCTATATCCTGCCGATCACGGTGCTGATCGTGCTGATCTTCTTCGTCAATGCGCAGTAGGGGGCGGTGATGCGTTACGTCAAATGGGCATTCTGGACGCTGGTCGTGCTGATCGTCGGCGGCTTCCTGCACTATACGCTGCCGCAGCACGATATCGTGCGAATCGTCGATACCTATCAGCAGCGGGTCGATACCACCGGCTGGGACCGCATCTTCTGGGTCGGCTCCAGCAAGACCCAGATCAACCAGTCCAACCGCGACGTGCAGTTCATTCAGGCCGCGCGCCCGAATGGCAAGGTGATCGTCTATCGCAACGAGGATACCGGCTGGGGCTGGCCGCCCTATTTCAAGTTCGACACGGCGACGCTGCAGGCGCGGGCGGCGGATCTGAAGTCCTCGGCGGAGGCGCCGAAATGGGTGTCCATCACGCATTACGGCTGGCGCAACGACCTGTTCTCGGCCTTCCCGAATGCAATGTCGGTGAAGCCGGTGGAGGGGCCGGATGCGCGGATCATCCCCTGGGCGAGCATCGTGATCCTGCTTGGGCTGGTGGTGCTGGTGCTGCTGGTGCGCGCGATGTGGCGGCAGTTCCGCGAGCGCACGATCGACCCGCTGGTGCACAACACCTCGGAGGCGATGGATGAGGTGGGCTACCGGGCCGAGGCCGCGGGAGACCGGGCGAAGGGCGCCTGGGGCCGGTTCAAGCAGCGCCTGTTCGGGCGCCGCTGAGGCTCAGGCGAGGCGCTTTTCGAAATAGACCCGCTCGAAGCCGTCTTCGCTGCGCCGCGCCGTTTCGGTGTAGCCGAGGCGGGGGTAGGGCGCGAGGTTTTCGGTCATCTTCGCAGTGGTATAGAGGCGGACCGCGACCGCGCCCTGCGCCTGGGCCGCCTGTTCGCAATGGGCGATCAGCGCGTTGCCGATACCGCGGCCCGCAGCGCCGGGCAGCACCGCGACGTTTTCCAGCAGCAGATCAGGCCCGGCGGCACGGAAGACGATGAAGCCCAGAAAGCCGCCATCGGCCTCGGTCGCGACAGAGACATCGCCCGCCGTGATCAGGGCCGCATAATCCGCAGCCATTGGCGCGGGGGGCGCCCGATGCGGGGCACAGAGCGGGCATAGGCCTGCCGGGCGCAACCCTGGATCGCGGGCGCGTCATCGGGACGGGCGCGGCGGATCACATGCGCCATTGCGAGCCTCCAGGGGGAGATCTGCCGCGGAAACACGGTGCCCGCGACGGATGGGGCGGCCGGAAAGCAAAGGCCCCGCCGAAGCGGGGCCGGGGCTCAGGCGTTGGCGGCGCGGATCGCATCCGCCTTGGTCTTGTCGAAGGTGATGCCCTTGTCCTCGAACAGCTTGTCGAGCTCGCCCGAGAGGGTCATCTCGGTGACGATGTCGCAGCCGCCAATGAACTCACCCTTCACATAGAGCTGCGGAATCGTCGGCCACTCGGAATAATCCTTGATGCCCTGACGCACGTCCGGGTCGGCCAGGACGTTCACGTCCTTGTAGGCCACGCCCATATAGTTCAGCACCCCGGCGACGCGGCTCGAAAACCCGCATTGCGGCATTTCCTTGGTGCCCTTCATATAGAGCACCACGTCGTTTGCGGTGATCTCGTCCTTGATCTGGTCGATCGCGCTCATCCTGTTCGTCCTTTCCTGCCCCGCCGGGGCGTTATTCCGGGGCCTTGGTCGTCAGCGCCAATGCGTGCAGGGGCGCATTCGGGCCATCCATCGCGCCCTTCAGGGAGGCAAAGACCGCGCGTTGCTGCTGGACCCGGTTCAGGCCTTTGAACGAGGCGTCGATGACTTCGGCCGCCCAGTGGTTGCCGTCCCCCGCAAGGTCGGTGATCGTGATCCTGGCTTCGGGGAAGGATCCCCGGATCAGGGTTTCGATATCCTGGGCTTCCATCGGCATGGGGTTCTCCTCGTCCTTCGCGCTCAATCTAAGCTGCGGGGCGCGGGGCGGCAAGGGGTGCGGGTGTGCACGATGCTCGCACATTGGGCAGGCGGGGGTGCATTCTTGCCACGGAACGGGACGAAAATAGCCGGTGCTGCCCGCTGTGCAAATTTCGGTCCGAATCCTGTTTGTGATGCTGAAACGATCCCTATATGCGATGGAAATGCAAAGCAGGAATGAGTTGGGCGCATGTCGGGAATGGATTGGGATAAACTGCGGATTTTCCACGCGGTGGCAGATGCGGGATCCCTCACCCATGCGGGGGATGCGCTGCGGCTGTCGCAGTCGGCGGTGAGCCGGCAGATCCGCGCGCTGGAAGAGGCGCTCGGCACGACACTGTTTCACCGCCATGCGCGGGGGCTGATCCTGACCGAGCAGGGCGAGCTGCTGTTCGATGCCACCTCGACGATGGCGAAGAAGCTCGATACCGCCGCAGCCCGGATCCGCGATTCCGAGGAGGAGGTGTTTGGCGAGTTGAAGGTCACCACCACGGTGGGCTTCGGGTCGCTGTGGCTCACGCCGCGGCTGTTCAAGCTCTATGAGAAATACCCGGATCTGAAGATCGACCTGATCCTGGAGGAGCGGGTGCTCGATCTGCCGATGCGCGAGGCGGATGTGGCGATCCGGATGAAGGAGCCGAGCCAGGCGGACCTGGTGCGCAAGCGGCTGCTGAACATCCGCATGCGGCTCTATGCGACGCGCAGCTACCTGGAGCGCGCAGGCCGCCCGCAGACGGCGGCCGATTTCCGCGCCCACCGGCTGATCTGCCAGGGGCCGAACGTGGCGCAGGTTTCGGCCGGGGCGCATCTGGTGCAGCAGCTGCTGACGCAGGAGGTGCATTCGATGCTCACGGTGAACAACTACTTCGGTGTGCTGCAGGGGGTGCTGAACCATATCGGCATCGGCGTGCTGCCGGATTACCTGGCGGTGGATTTCCCCGAGCTGGAGCGCGTTTTGCCGGAGGTCGAGTCGGTCGAGGTGCCGGTGTTCCTCGCCTATCCCGAGGAGCTGCGGCAATCGCGGCGGGTGACGGTCTTCCGCGAATTCGTGCAGGACGAGATCCTGGCCTATCGCCGGCTGCAATCCGGTGAGCCGGGCGTGGAGTGAGAGATATTCGCGCAACGCATGGCGGATATGCTGCATGCGCCGCACGAATTTTCTTGAAAAGTTTTCAAACTGCACATAAATCAAGCGCAGAAGGCGGTGATATGAGGAAACTCTCATCGACTTCTACCTCCCTGTTGGACTACGGCCGAGCTTTTGCTCGGCCTTTTTTTTGCCTTTACGGCCGCGCCGGAGCCGCCGGGGCCGGGTGCGCGCGGGCGGTGGCGGATGCCGGGGCTGCGGGGGCTGGTTTTCCGGCGCGCGGGCTGCGGCAACCCCTTTCCCCGAAAGGCCTGATGGCTTATGGGGAGGCCGAAGCCGCCCTCCGGAGGATCCCGATGAACGAGCCGCAGATCACCCCCGACCTCGTCGCCGCGCATGGCCTGAAGCCCGACGAATACGAGCGCATCCTCGAGATCATCGGGCGCGAGCCGTCGTTCACCGAACTGGGCATCTTCTCGGCGATGTGGAACGAGCATTGCTCCTATAAATCCTCGAAGAAATGGCTGCGCACGCTGCACACCACCGGGCCGCAGGTGATCTGCGGGCCGGGCGAGAACGCGGGCGTCGTCGATATCGGCGACGGCCAAGCCGTGATCTTCAAGATGGAGAGCCACAACCACCCCTCCTATATCGAGCCGCATCAGGGCGCGGCGACGGGCGTGGGCGGCATTCTGCGCGACGTCTTCACCATGGGCGCGCGGCCGATTGCGGCGATGGACAGCCTGAGCTTCGGCGTGCCTGCGCATGCCAAGACCGCCCGGCTGGTGCAGGGCGTGGTCGAGGGCATCGGCCATTACGGCAATTGCTTCGGCGTGCCGAATGTGGGCGGTGAGGTGCGGTTCCACAAATCCTACAACGGCAACTGCCTGGTGAACGCCTTCGCGGCGGGGCTCGCGGATGCCGACAAGATCTTCTATTGCGCGGCCTCGGGCGTGGGCATGCCGGTGGTTTATGTGGGCGCCAAGACCGGGCGCGACGGGGTTGGCGGGGCCACCATGGCCTCGGCCGAATTCGACGACACGATCGAGGAGAAGCGCCCGACCGTGCAGGTCGGCGACCCCTTCACCGAGAAATGCCTGATGGAGGCCTGCCTCGAGCTGATGCAGACCGATGCGGTGATTTCGATCCAGGACATGGGCGCGGCGGGGCTGACCTGCTCGGCCGTGGAAATGGGCGACAAGGGCGGCCTCGGCATCAAGCTGGTGCTCGATCAGGTGCCGCAGCGCGAGACCGCGATGACCGCCTATGAGATGATGCTTTCGGAAAGCCAGGAGCGGATGCTCATGGTGCTGAAGCCCGAGAAGCAGGACGAGGCCCGCGCGATCTTCGAGAAATGGGACCTGGATTTCGCGGTCGTGGGCGAGACCATCGCCGAGGACCGCTTTCTGATCGTGCATGGCAATGACGTTAAGGCCGATCTGCCGCTCTCGAAGCTGTCGTCGAGCGCGCCGGAATATGATCGCCCCTGGGTGGAAACGCCGGCTGCGGCGCCCCTCGGCGCGCTGCCCGCGATTTCCCCGATTGCCGGGCTGAAGGCGCTGATCGGCTCGCCGAATTATGCCGCGAAGAACTGGGTGTTCGAGCAATACGATACCCAGGTGATGGGCGATACCGTGCGCCGCCCCGGCCTGGGCGCCGGGGTGGTGCGGGTGCATGGCACCGACAAGGCGATTGCCTTCACCTCCGACGTGACGCCGCGCTATGTGAAGGCGAACCCGTTCGAGGGCGGCAAGCAGGCGGTGGCCGAGGCCTACCGGAACCTGAGCGCGGTGGGTGCGCTGCCGCTCGCCACCACTGACAACCTGAACTTCGGCAACCCCGAGAAGCCCGAAATCATGGGGCAGCTGGTGGGGGCGATCAAGGGCATCGACGCCGCCTGCCGGGCGCTGGACTTCCCGATCGTTTCGGGCAACGTGTCGCTCTATAACGAGACCGACGGCTCGGGCATCCTGCCGACGCCGACGATCGGGGCGGTGGGCCTGCTGGAGAGCCTCGACGGGCTGATCGCGGGGGTGCCTTCGGAGGGCGATCTCGCGCTCCTGATCGGGGTGAGCGCCGGGCATCTGGGGCAATCCGCGCTGGCCTATGAAGCCTTCGGGATCGAGACCGGCGATGCGCCGCATGTAGACCTTGTGGCGGAGCGCAAGCATGGCGAATTCCTGCGCGCGAACCGCAAGGCGGTGAAATCCGCGGCCGATCTCGCCGATGGCGGGCTGGCGCTGGCAGCCTTCGAGATGGCCGAGGCGGGCGGGGTTGGCGTCACGCTGGAGGCGGCCGATATCGGCGCGCTGTTCGGCGAGGATCAGGCGCGATATCTGGTCGCCTGCGATGCGGCCGGGGCTGCGGCGCTGGAGGCGGCTGCGGCTGCGGCCGGGGTGCCGGTGGCGCGCGTGGGCCGCTTCGGCGGCGCGGCGGTCAGCCTTGGCGGCGATGCGGCGCCGCTGGCCGATCTCGCCGCGCTCTATCGCGGCGCCTTCGTGGAAACGGTCGGGCTCTGACGCCCGTCCGCGCCGGATAACAGGCTGCGGGGCAGGGTCCCGCGGCCCCCTCAGGAGGAGGATGGCATGGCGGTTGGTGTGTTCGACAGCGGGCTCGGCGGGCTGACGGTGCTGGAGGCGGTCTCGAAGCGGCTGCCCGAGGTGGCCTTCGTCTATTATGGCGACAATGCCCATGCGCCCTATGGCGTGCGCGATGCCGACGACATTTTCCAGCTGACCTGCGCCGGGGTGGAGCGGCTCTGGGCCGAGGGCTGCGATCTGGTGATCCTGGCGTGTAACACCGCCTCCGCCGCCGCGCTGAAGCGGATGCAGGAGACCTGGGTGCCGAAGGACAAGCGCGTCCTTGGTGTGTTCGTACCGATGATCGAGGCGCTGACCGAGCGCAAATGGGGCGACAATTCGCCCCCGCGCGAGGTGGCGGTGAAGCATGTGGCGCTGTTTGCGACGCCTGCCACCGTGGCCAGCCGCGCGTTCCAGCGCGAGCTCGCGTTCCGCGCCATCGGTGTGGATGTGGAGGCGCAGCCCTGCGGCGGCGTGGTCGATGCGATCGAGGCGGGGGACGAGATCCTCGCTGAGGCGCTGGTCAAATCGCATGTCGAGGCGCTGAAGCGGCGGATGCCGCACCCCGAGGCCGCGATCCTGGGCTGTACCCATTACCCGTTCATGCAGGCCGCGTTCCAGCAGGCGCTCGGCCCCGATGTAACCGTGTACAGCCAGGCGGAGCTGGTGGCGGCCTCCCTGGCGGATTACCTGACGCGGCGGCCGGAATTCATCGGGCCCGGCACGGTCTCGAAATTCCTCACCACCGGCGATCCGGGCTCGGTCTCGGTGCATGCCACGCAGTTCCTGCGCCATCCGGTCCGGTTCGAGGCGGCCTGAGCGGCTGACGCGAGGTCAGGCGAAAATAGTATGGTTAACCGGGCGTTTCCGCCGGAATACCCCCTTCCCAAACGCTGAGGAAGGTATATATCGCGCGCCGATACAACCGGAGGTGGTTCTCCGGAGGCGTGCGGGCCGGGGGCCCGGAACAGGTGCACATCATGATGTCGAAGGTTATCCCGGGTGCGGCTGCGGCGATCGCGGCTTTGTGCCTGCTCTCGCCCGCCACGGCCGCGACGGTCGATCTGAGCGCGAATGCGTGGCAGATCGTCACGCTGCATGATGTGAGCTCGGCCACGCTCGATTTCACGCTGGCATCGGGCGGCAGCAGCTACATCAATTATGGCGGCTACATCAAATGGTCGACCCGCGCCGACGGGCGCCAGACCGGGGATGGCCCCTGGGGCACCTGCTACGACTGCGGCTATGCGGGCGGCGGCTGGGACCTGAGCTATAATCCGTGGAACCTGGCGGGCAGCACCACGAGCAAGGCCGTGACCGTGGATTTCGGTGGCACGCAGGAGAGCGTGTACCTGTACATCCGCGCCACTTATGGCGCGGGCCTGCTGAGCTATGCTGAGGCCGCGCCCGCCGCGGAGCCGGAGCCCGCGCAGCCTGACCTGCCCGCGGTGCCGCTGCCGGCGGGCGGGGTTCTGCTGGTTTCGGCGCTGGCTCTGGCGGCGATGGGGCGGCGCAAGGCCGCCTGATCTGCAAAGACCCTTGCGTCCGGTGGCAACTGGCCGGAAAAGAGGTCCGGGCCCCGGGTGGCCCGGATTTTCGGTTTTTGCAGCAAGGATCGGGCCATGACCCAGAATATCGCCATCCTCGGGGCTTCGGGCTATACCGGAGCGGAGCTTGCCCGCATCATCGCCACCCACCCCTCGATGCGCATCACCGCGCTCTCTGGGGACCGGAAAGCCGGGATGAGCATGGGCGAGGTCTTCCCGCATCTGCGCCACATGAACCTGCCCGATCTGGTGAAGATCGAGGAGCTCGATTTTTCCAAGATCGACCTTGCGTTCTGCGCGCTGCCGCATGCCACCTCGCAGGCGGTGATCGCGGCGCTGCCGCGCGCGCTGAAGGTGGTGGACCTGTCGGCCGATTTCCGGCTCCGCGACCCGGCGGAATACGAGAAGTGGTACGGCAAGCCGCATGCGGCGGTGGATCTGCAGCAAGACGCGGTCTATGGCCTGACCGAATTCTACCGCGACGAGATTCGCGGCGCGCGGCTTTGCGCCGGGACGGGCTGCAACGCCGCCGCCGGGCAATATGCGATCCGGCCGCTGATCGAGGCGGGGGTGATCGACCTTGACGAGATCGTGATCGACCTGAAGGCGGGGGTCTCGGGCGCCGGGCGCTCGCTGAAGGAGAACCTGCTGCATGCCGAGCTTTCGGGCGGGACCATGCCCTATTCGGCCGGCGGCAAGCACCGGCATCTGGGCGAATTCGACCAGGAATTCAGCAAGGCCGCGGGCCGCCCGGTGCGGGTGCAGTTCACGCCGCATCTGATGCCGTTCAACCGCGGGATCCTCGCCACCGTCTATGTGCGCGGCACGCCGGAGGAAATTCACGCCGCGCTGGCCGCACGTTATGCGAAGGAAGTATTTCTCGAAGTGCTACCTTTTGGCACACTCCCCTCGACGCGGTCGATCGCCGGGTCCAACTATGTGCATGTCGGCGTTGTCGGCGACCGTATCCCCGGCCGGGCCGTGGTGCTAGTGGCGCTCGACAACCTGTGCAAGGGCTCATCGGGGCAGGCGATCCAGAACGCCAACCTGATGCTGGGGAACGAGGAAACGGCGGGCCTGATGCTGGCGCCCGTCTTCCCGTAAGGAGAGGCGATGAGGAACCTGAAGAAGAAGCGGCGGATCCAGATCATCGCCGTGGCGGCGGTGGCGCTCGCGGTTTCGACCGCGATGATCGGCTATGCGATGCGCGACGGCATCAACCTCTTCAGGTCTCCGAGCCAGGTGACGCAGCTGCCGCCCGCCTCGGGCGAGGTGTTCCGGCTGGGCGGGCTGGTAGAGGCGGGGACGCTGGTGCGCGGCGCCGGCGAAACCGTGACCTTCCGCGTGACCGATGGCGGCCATTCGATCCCGGTGCGCTTCACCGGCGTGCTGCCCGACCTGTTCAAGGAGGGGCAGGGGATGGTGGGCACCGGGCGGATGGAGGGGGAGACCTTCGTTGCGACCGAGATCCTCGCCAAGCACGACGAGAACTACATGCCGAAGGAAGTGATCGACGCCCTGAAGGAACAGGGCGTCTATGAGGAGCCGAAATCCTAGTAGGAGCGGGTCGGGCGGTCGAAGACCTTGCGGCCCATCAGCGAGCCCACCAGATCGACCATCAGCTTCGCGGTGCGGCCGCGGTCATCGAGGAAGGG
The DNA here is from genome assembly GCF_041916475.1 of Paenirhodobacter sp. Lineage (GTDB taxonomy): Bacteria > Pseudomonadota > Alphaproteobacteria > Rhodobacterales > Rhodobacteraceae > Rhodobacter. Next base: position 70,061 of record NZ_JAYRZN010000001.1, on the reverse strand, counting down.
GTTCAGCTCCACGAGGTCGAGCGAGCTCACCAGGCCCGATTCGTGCAGGAGCTCCATGACGAGATGCGCCTCGCGGAAGGTGGTGCCGCCCGGTACCGTGGTGCCCACCGCGGGCGCGATCGACGGATCCAGGAAATCCACGTCGAGCGACACATGCAGCAGGCCATTTTCGGCCCGGACCCGATCGAGGAATTCCGCCAGCGGCGCGCGGATGCCGCGCTCGTCGAGCACGCGCATGTCGGCGATCTCGATATCGGTTGGCATCAGGGCCGCGCCTTCGGCCGGGTCGATCGAGCGGATCCCGAGCATGCCGATCCGGTGCCCGGGCACCGGATGCGGGAAGGGCGGGAAGCCTGCGAAACCCGCGCGCCCGGCGATATAGGCCACGGGCGTGCCGTGCAGGTTGCCCGAGACGGTGGTCTCGGGGGTGTGGAAATCGGTATGGGCATCGAGCCAGAGCACGAACAGCGGCCGCCCGAGCGCCGCCGCATGCGCGGACATGCCCGCGACCGACCCGAGCGAGAGCGAATGATCCCCGCCCATGAAGATCGGGAAGCCGGTGAGTGCGGCAGCGATGCCCGCCTCGGTCAGCGCCTCCGTCCAGGCGACGGTCTCGGCCAGATGGTGGATCGCCGGGTTCGGATGCGGCATCGGCGCGCGCGGGGCCGGGGTGATGTCGCCCATGTCGGTGACGGTGTGGCCGAGCTCGGTGATGGCGGCGGCGAGGCCCGCCACCCGGTAGGCCGCAGGGCCCATCAGGCAGCCCGCCCGCTTCTGGCCGCTGTCCACCGGGGCGCCGATCAGGATGCAGGTCGTCATGCGGATCTCCTTTCAGGGCGAGGATAGGCGCCGCGGCAGGGCGGCGCCAGCCTCAGCTGCGGATGCCGGAGAAGCGCTTCTGCCAGTCCTCGCGCTCCTCGTCAGCGATCTTGCGGAACAGCACGTCCGGGGTCTCGAAGGCATGGCCCGCGGGCAGCAGGCTGAGGGCCGCGCCGATATCGGTGGGCCAGCTGCGGTCCTCGGTCTTGAGCGCGGCCAGCATCAGATCGGCCGCATCCGGAATGAAGGGCGCCGACAGCACCGCATAGAGCCGGGTCAGGTTCAGCGCGAGCCGGGTTTGCGCCGCGGCCTGCGCCGGCTCGGTCTTGAACACGGTCCAGGGCGCGGCCGATTGCAGGTATTCGTTGCCCGCGACCCAGATCGCACGGAGCTCGGCGGCGGCCTTGCGGACCTCCTTCTCCTCCATGAAGCCCTCGTAGGCGCGCACCCGGGTGTTCAGCTCCGCCACCAGGGCTGCCTCGCGCTCGCCCCAGGTGCCGCCCTCGGGCAGCGCCTCGCCGAATTTGGAGCGGCAGAACTTGGTGATGCGGCTGACGAAATTGCCCAGCACATCGGCCAGGTCCTTGTTCACCGAAACCTGGAAATTCTCCCAGGTGAATTCGGCGTCGGAGCTTTCGGGGGCATGGCTGAGCAGCCACCAGCGCCAGTAATCCGGCGGCAGGATCGAGAGCGCCTGATCCATGAACACGCCGCGGCCCTGCGAGGTGGAGAACTGCCCGCCTTCATAGTTCAGGTAGTTGAAGGACTTGATGTAATCGACCATCTTCCACTGCGCGCCGCCCGCCCGGTTCACGCCGATCAGCGTGGCGGGGAAGCTCAGCGTATGGAAGGGTACGTTGTCCTTGCCCATGAATTCGGTGTAGGTCACGTCCCCGGCGCCCTTGTCGGTGCGCCACCAGCGCTCCCAGTCGGCCTCGGTTTGGCCATGGGCATCGGCCCATTCGGCGGTCGCGGCGATATATTCGATCGGCGCATCGAACCAGACATAGAACACCTTGCCGTCCATGCCCTGCCACGGCGCGCCCTCGAATTGGGCGGGGACGCCCCAGCTCAGGTCGCGGGTGATGCCGCGGTCCTGCAGGCCGTCGCCATCATCGAGCCATTTCAGGGCGATCGAGGTGGTCAGCAACGGCCAGTCGGTCTTGGCCTGGATCCAGGTGCGGATATCGTCGCGCAAAGATTTCTGCCGCAAGAACAGGTGCTTCGTCTCGCGCAGCTCGAGGTTGGTGGAGCCCGAGATCGCGGAGCGCGGGTTGATCAGGTCGGTCGGGTCGAGCTGCTTGGTGCAGTTCTCGCACTGGTCGCCGCGGGCCTTGTCGTAGCCGCAGTTCGGGCAGGTGCCCTCGATGTAGCGGTCGGGCAGGAAGCGGCCGTCATCGACCGAATAGAACAGCTTCTCGGCCACTTCGGCGATCAGGCCCTGTTCGCCGAGGGTCTTGGCCATGTATTGCGTCAGGCCGCGGTTGCGCGCGCTGGAGGAGCGGCCGAAATGGTCGAACGAGAGGCGGAAGCCGCGGGCGATCTCGGCCTGGACCTCGTGCATGTCCTTGCAGTAGTCGGCGACGGGCTTTCCGGCCTTCGCGGCGGCGAGCTCGGCCGGGGTGCCGTGTTCGTCGGTGGCACAGATGAACATGACCTCATGTCCGCGGCCGCGCAGGTAGCGCGCGAACAGGTCCGCGGGCAGCTGGCTGCCGACGAGGTTGCCCAGGTGCTTGATGCCGTTGATATAGGGAATTGCCGAGGTGATGAGATGCCGCGCCATGTCTGTCCTCTGGTCCGTATGAGGGCGATCTACTAGGGATTCGCGCGCAAGGCCAGAGCCGAGGCGGCAAATGGCCGCGATCTTGCGCCCGCCGGTGCGATCCTGTAACCCGGCCCACCCGCAGCACGGAGATGGCCATGTTCACCCTCGCGATCGACTTCGGAACCTCCAACTCCGCCGTGGCCGTGCATGACGGCAGCGCGGTGCGCCGGATCCCGGTGGCGGAGGGCGAGGACACGCTGCCGACGGCGGTGTTCTTCCCGGCGGACAAGGGCGCGATGCGGATCGGCCAGCCCGCGGTACGGGCGCTGATCGAGGGCGAGGAGGGCCGCTTCATGCGCGCGCTCAAGAGCATCCTCGGCACCGCGCTGTTTCACGAGCCGCGGCTGATCGCGGGGCGGCGGCGCACGCTCGCAGAGGTGGTGACGGCCTTTCTCGCCGATCTGCGCACCCGCGCCGAGGCACGCACCGGGCTACGCTTCACCCGCGCGCTCTCCGGCCGGCCGGTGCATTTCCACAACGATCCGGAGCGCGATGCGCGGGCAGAGGAGGATCTGCGCGGCTGCTATCTCGGCGCCGGTTTCACCGATGTCGCCTTCATGTTCGAGCCGGAGGCGGCGGCGCTTGCCGCGCAGGGCCTGACCGAGGGCACCGGGCTGATCGTCGATATCGGCGGCGGCACCTCGGATTTTTCGGTATTCCGGGTGGAGGAGGGCCGGGTGCGGATCCTCGCGAGCCATGGGCTGCGCCTGGGCGGCACCGATTTCGACCAGACCGTATCGATGAGCCATGCCATGCCGCTGCTGGGCCATGGCGGCGCGCTGACGCGGAGCATGGGCAAGGGGCTGCTGCCGGTGCCGAACGCGGTCTATCTGGACCTCGCCACCTGGGCGCGGATCCCCTTCGTCTATAGCCCCGAGACCCGCCGCCTGGTGGCGGACATGCTGAAGCATGCGGTGGATGCCCGCGCCATCGGCCGCCTGCAGAAGGTGATCGGGGAGGAGCTGGGCCACAGCCTCGCCTTCGCGGTGGAGAAGGGCAAGATCGCCGCCAATTCCGGCGCGAATGACGCGCGCATCAACATGGCCTTCATCGAGCGCGGCCTTGCAGCCCCGATCGGGGCGGCCTCTCTGGAAGAGGCTTTGGCCGGGCAGCGCGCGCCGCTGCGCATGGCGATGGAGGAAACGCTGCGCATGGCCGGGCTCGGCGCTGCGGCGATCGACAGCGTGGTTCTGGTCGGTGGCTCCAGCCTGATGGGGCTGGTCACCTCGGAGGCGCTGGCGCTGTGCCCCGGGGCGCGGCAGCTGCGCGCCGAAGCCTTCACCGCCGTGGTCGATGGCCTCGCCATCGCCAGCCGCCCGGCCTGAGGGCTCAGCCGCGCGCGGCGGCCTCCATTTTCTGCGCGAATTCGCGGCGCAGCTCCTTGCGCAGCTCAGCGGCGCGCCAGCGGTGCACCTGCAGCTCGTCTTGCGGCGTGAGCGGCGGGATTTCGGTGGGGCGGCCGGTCTCGTCCACGGCGACCATGGTGAAATAGCAGCTGTTCGTGTGCCGCCGGGTGCCTGAGGGGATGTTCTCCGCCTCCACCCGGATCCCGATTTCCATCGAGCTGCGGCCGGTGTGGTTCACGCTGGCTTTGAAGCTGACCAGCTCGCCCACATGGATCGGCTGCTTGAACGTCACCTGATCGACCGAGAGCGTCACCGCATAGCGGCCCGAATAGCGCGAGGCGAGCGAGAAGGCGACGCGGTCGAGCCAGTTCAGCAGCGCGCCGCCATGCACCTTGCCCGAGAAATTCGCCATATCCGGGGTCATCAGCACCGTCATTTCAAGCTGGCGGCGTTCGTCTTCGGTCAGATGGCTGGTCATGTTCTGTCCCTGGCTGTTTGCCGCAGAATGGCAGGAGTGCTGTCATTGTGCCAGATGGCGCAGGCCCTGGGTGACATCGGTGCGCACCGCGAGGCGCAATCCGGGCTCGTCGCCCGCGCGCAGGGCCGCGAGGATCAGCCGGTGGTGGCGGGGCGGCTCCTGGCGGGGGATCTCGCCATAGACGGCGCGCATGGTGGGGCCGAGCTGCAGCCAGACCGTCTCGATCACGGCGAGCATCGCGGGCGCCTGCGCGCGCAGATAGAGCGTGCGGTGAAATTCGAGGTTGGTGCGGATGTAGCCCACCGCATCGTGCTTCGCTACCGCCTCGGCATTGGCGGTGTTGATCGCGCTCAGCCGGTCGATCAGCGCCATATGCGCGCGGGGCAGGGCGCGCGAGGCGAGCTCGGGTTCGATCAGGGCGCGCAGCGCGGCAAGCTCCTCGATCCGCTCGTTGGAGAGCTCCGGCGTCGTGACCCGGCCCGAGGAGGAGAGCATCAGCGCCCCCTCCGCGATCAGCCGCCGCAGCGCCTCGCGCACCGGCGTCATCGACAGGCCGTACTGCTTCGCCAGCCCGCGCAGGGTCAGCGCCCGGCCGGGGGCCAGCTCGCCATGCATGATCTGCAGCCGCAGCTGCCGGTAGAGCCGGTCATGCGCGGCGGTTTCGATCGGGCGGGTGGAGATCGTGGTCATGGCGCCAATGTGATCACACTGCGCGCGGAATTCAATCGCGGAAACGGATCGCATGCAGCGTGCTGCCATGCTGCTTCAGCCAGGCGCGATCGGCGGCATAATCGGGCCGCAGCCGCGCCACCACCGCCCAGAAGGCGGGGGAATGGTTCATCTCGGCCAGATGGGCCACCTCATGCGCGGCCACATAATCCAGCACCGAAACCGGCGCCATGATCAGCCGCCAGGAATAGCTGAGCGAGCCGTCATGCGCGCAGGAGCCCCAGCGGGAGCGCGTATCGCGCAGGGTAATGCGCCGGAACGGGCGGCCGAGGGCGCCCGCGTGCCGCTCCGTCGCCGCCTGCAGCCGGATCCGCGCGCAATGCTTCAGGAAGGTTTCCAGCCGGGGCGCCAGCCGCGCGGGGTCGGCGGGCAGGAGCAGCCGGCCCTCCTCCACCCGGGGGGCGCGCACCGCGGCCGGGGTCAGGCGGAGCAGGCGCCCCTCGAACGGCAGCTCCATGCCGAAGGCGGGCGCGGCCGCGGTGGGCAGCCGGTCCAGCGTGCGGCGCAGCCAGTCCGCCTGGCTGCGCGCGAAGGCGATGGCATCGCCCATGGGCGCGCGCAAGGGCAGGGTCAGCGTGACCTCGCCATCCACGCGCGAGACCCGCAGGCTGAAGCGCCGCGCCCGTGCCGAGCGGCGCAACCGCAGGGCGACGCCGGGCAATTCGGGCAGGGAGTGGCGGCTCTCCGTCATGGGCAGATCCACGGCTGGCGCATCGGGGCCGCGGCGGGGCGAAACCTTGCGAAAAGGCTTTGACACCCTGCGGCTGTTGTGGCAGTTGGCTGCGACTCTGATGAGAGAGCTTGCCAGGAGACTTCCATGCCGAAAGAGGAATGGGGCGTCAAGCGCCTCTGCCCGCATTGTGCGAGCCGGTTTTACGATCTGCAAAGCGACCCGATGACCTGCCCGGTCTGCGGGAACAGCTTCTCGCTCGAAAGCCTGGCCTCGGCCAGCCGCGGCCGCGTTCTGGTGTCGGACAAGACCGCGGCACGGGATGCGGAAATCGACGTCGATGATCTCAACGACGAGGATCTGGACGACGACGCAGCGGATGTCGAACTCGATGACGACCTGCTCGAGGATGACGACGACGACAACGTCTCGCTCGACGATATCGCCGATGTCGGCGGTGGCGACGACGAACACTGATCGGACCCGCTCCGAAGGGATTCAAGGCGCGAGGCTTCTCGCGCCTTTTCTCTTTCATGCTCCGGCGGTGCGGGCCGCTCGGCCATGGCCTTCCCCGCGGGCACGCGCCCAGCAAAAAGCGCGCCGGGTCTCCCCGGCGCGCTCTGATCAGACCATCCCGGATCAGGCGTGGATCGCCCCGATGCCGCAGGCCAGCGCCGCTTCGCGCACCGCTTCGGAGAAGGTCGGGTGGGCGTGGCAGGTGAGCGCGATATCCTGCGCCGAGGCACCGAATTCCATCGCCACGCAGATCTCGTGGATCAGCTCGCCCGCCGAGGGCCCGATGATATGCACGCCGAGGATCCGGTCCGTGGCCGCATCGACGATCATCTTCACGAAGCCTTCGGACTGGAACACCGCCTTCGCGCGGCCGTTGCCCATGAAGCTGAACTTGCCGACCTTGTAGGCCCGGCCTTCCTGCTTCAGCGCCTCTTCGGTCTTGCCGACGGAGGCCACTTCCGGGGTGGTGTAGATCACGCCCGGGATCACGTCGAAGTTCACATGGCCATGCTTGCCGGCGAGGATTTCGGCCACCGCCATGCCCTCGTCCTCGGCCTTGTGCGCGAGCATCGGGCCCACCACCGCATCGCCGATGGCATAGATGCCGGGGACGGTGGTCTGCCAATGCGCATCGGTCTTCACCTGGCCGCGCGGCAGGATCTCCACGCCGAGCGCCTCCAGCCCGAGGCCGGTGGTGTAGGGCTTGCGCCCGGTCGCGACCAGAACCACCTCGGCCTCGATCGCGTTCTCGGATTCGTCCTTGCGCAGCTTGTACTTGACGGTGTTCTTGCCCTTGCCCTTCTCGACGCCCTGCACCGCGGCGCCGAGCACGAACTTCAGCCCCTGCTTGGTGAGGATCTTCTGGAAGGATTTCGCGACCTCGCCGTCCATGCCGGGGGTGATCGCATCGAGATATTCGACGACCGTCACCTCGGTGCCGAGCCGGGCATAGACCGAGCCCATTTCCAGCCCGATCACGCCCGCGCCGATCACCACCATGGATTTCGGGATCTTCGGCAGGCTCAGCGCGCCGGTCGAGGTGATCACCGTCTCCTCGTCGATCTCGATGCCCGGCAGCGAGGCGGGCTCGGAGCCGGTCGCGATCACGATCTTCTTCGCGCTGTGGATCTCGTCGCCGACCTTGACCTGGCCCGGCGCCGGGACAGAGCCCCAGCCCTGCAACCAGGTGACCTTGTTCTTCTTGAACAGGAATTCGATGCCCTTGGTGTTGCCCTCGATCACGTCCTGCTTGTAGGAGAGCATCTTCGCCCAGTCGACCTTCACCTTGGCGCCCATCAGGCCCATCTTCTCGAAGTTCTCATGAACTTCATGCAGCTCGTGGGTCGCGTGCAGGAGCGCCTTCGACGGGATGCAGCCGACATTAAGGCAGGTGCCGCCGAGCGCGCCGCGCCCTTCGACGCAGGCGGTCTTGAGCCCGAGTTGCGCACAGTGGATCGCGCAGACATAGCCGCCCGGGCCGCCACCGATCACGATCACATCAAATTCAGCCATTTGGGTCTCCTGTCAGGCCGCCGCTGCGGCCCCGAATAATGCGGCGAGGATCATCGCCAGGGTTGCAACAAGCCCGATGAGCCAGATCAGCGAACGCCAGGGCGTCCAGCCGAAGGCATAGGCGGGCAGATAGAGGATGCGCGCGGCGAGGAAGGCCCAGGCGCAGGCCGCAGTGAAGGGGGCTGGCGCGGCCCGAGAGCGTCACCACCAGCACGGCCGCGGCGAAAAGCCCGAGGTTCTCGGCATGGTTGGCCACGGCGCGGCGCAGCCGGCCCAGCAGGGGCGAGGCCTCGGGCGCCCGGTCGCGCGGGCCGAAATTGTAGCCCAGGCCCAGTTCGCGGTTCATCACTGCCCCCGCAACCGCGACCATCACCATCTGCCAGAGCGCGGCAAGGGCGAGGGCGGTGAGTTCCGGGGTCATGCTGTCCTCCGTGGGTGCCCCCTCCCGGGGGAATGGGATCTGCCCCCCGAAACCGGGGGGCAGGGGATCACAGATCCATCAGCAGGCGGCGCGGATCCTCCAGCGCTTCCTTCACGCGCACGAGGAAGGTCACGGCGCCCTTGCCGTCGACGATGCGGTGGTCGTAGCTCAGCGCCAGGTACATCATCGGGCGGATCACGATCTGGCCGTTCACCACCATCGGGCGCTCCTGGATCTTGTGCATGCCGAGGATCCCCGATTGCGGCGGGTTCAGGATCGGCGAGGACATCAGCGAGCCATAGACGCCGCCGTTCGAGATGGTGAACGAGCCGCCCTGCATTTCCGCCATGGTCAGCTTGCCGTCGCGGGCGCGCTTGCCGTATTCGGCGATTTCCTTCTCGATCGTGGCGAAGCCCTTCTGGTCTGCATCGCGCAGCACCGGAACCACCAGGCCGTTCGGCGTGCCCACAGCCACGCCCATGTGGACGTAATGCTTGTAGACCACATCGCCGCCGTCGATCTCGGCGTTGACTTCGGGCACTTCGGCCAGCGCGTGGCAGCAGGCCTTCACGAAGAAGGACATGAAGCCGAGCTTCACGCCGTGCTTCTTCTCGAACTGGTCCTTGTAGGCGTTGCGCAGCTCCATGATGCCCGACATGTCGACCTCGTTATAGGTCGTCAGCATCGCGGCGGTGTTCTGCGCGTCCTTCAGGCGGCGGGCGATGGTGGCGCGCAGGCGGGTCATCTTCACGCGCTCTTCGCGCGCAGCGTCATCGGCCGGGACCGGCGAACGCGGCACCGAGGCGGGTGCGGGCGCGATCGAGACCTGGGGCGCTGCGGGCTTCGCCATGGCGGCGGCCACGTCTTCCTTCATGATCCGGCCATCACGGCCGGTACCGGTGACCTGCGCGGCGCTGAGCCCGGCTTCGGCCATGGCCTTCTTCGCGGCGGGCGCATCCTCGACGTCCTTGCCCGCGGGGGCCGGGGCGGCGGAGGGGGCGGGGGCGGCTGCTGCCGCGGGCGCGGCGCCGGCAGAGGCACCTTCGGCCACGACGGCGAGCTTCGCCGAAGCGGCGACGGTCGCGCCCTCGGGGGCCACGATCTCGGTCAGGACGCCGGCGACGGGCGAGGGCACCTCGACCGAGACCTTGTCGGTCTCGAGCTCGCACAGCATCTCGTCCTGCGCGACGGTATCACCGACCTTCTTGAACCAGGTCGACACCGTGGCTTCGGAAACGCTCTCGCCCAGTGCGGGCACCATTACGTCCGTCATCTTGACCTCTTTGGACTGTTGCGCAGCGGGCTGAGGGGCGGCCGCGCCTTCGGATTTCTTCTGCGGCGCGGGCGCCGCGGCGCCCGCCTCGATGATGGTCGCGAGCAGCGCATTGACGCCGACCGTCGCGCCTTCAGGGGCGACGATCTCGCCCAGGACACCGGCGGCGGGCGAGGGGACCTCGACCGTCACCTTGTCGGTTTCCAGCTCGCACAGCATTTCGTCCAGCGCGACCGCATCACCCGGTTTCTTGAACCAGGTGGCGATGGTGGCTTCCGAGACGCTCTCGCCAAGCGTGGGGACACGGACATCCGTCATCAGTTCAACCCTCCAGCGCGTCGCTCACGAGCGCGTCCTGTTCTGCCTTGTGGCTCTTCGCGAGGCCGGTCGCGGGCGAGGCCGAGGCGGCGCGGCCCGCATAGCGCGGACGGCCGTGCTTTGCCTCGATCTTTGCGAGCACCCATTCGATATTGGGCTCGACGAAGGTCCAGCCGCCCTGGTTCTTCGGCTCTTCCTGGCACCAGACGATCTCGGCATCCTTGAACCGCGACAGCTCGGTGATCAGCGACTGGGCTGGGAACGGGTAGAACTGCTCGAGCCGCAGCAGGTAGACATTGTCGAGCCCGCGCTTGTCGCGCTCGGCCAGCAGGTCGTAGTAGACCTTGCCCGAGCAGATCACCACGCGCGAGATTTCCGCATCGGGCTTCAGCGTCAGTTCGCTGCTGCCGCCCTGCGCGTCGTCCCAGATCACCCGGCGGAAGAACGAGCCGGTGGTGAATTCCTCAGCCGTCGAGACGCACAGCGGATGGCGCAGCAGCGACTTCGGCGTCATCAGGATCAGCGGCTTGCGGAAGTTCCGCTTCAGCTGCCGGCGCAGGATGTGGAAGTAGTTCGCAGGCGTGGAGCAATTCGCGACGATCCAGTTCTCCTGCGCGGAGTTCTGCAGGTAGCGCTCCAGGCGCGCGGAGGAGTGCTCCGGCCCCTGGCCCTCGAAGCCATGCGGCAGCAGGCAGACGAGGCCCGACATCCGCAGCCATTTCGACTCGCCCGAGCTGATGAACTGGTCGAACATGATCTGCGCGCCGTTGGCGAAATCGCCGAACTGGGCCTCCCAGAGCGTGAGCGCGTTCGGCTCCGCCAGCGAATAGCCATATTCGAAGCCCAGCACCGCATATTCGGAGAGCATCGAGTCGATGACCTCATAGCGCGCCTGACCCGGCTTGATGTGGTTCAGCGGGTAGTAGCGCTCTTCGGTGGTCTGGTCGACGAAGCCGGAGTGGCGCTGCGAGAAGGTGCCGCGGGTGCAGTCCTGACCGGACAGCCGCACCGGGAAGCCCTCAGCCACGAGAGATCCGAAAGCCAGCGCCTCGGCGGTGGCCCAGTCGAAGCCGCGGCCGGTCTCGAACATCTGCTTTTTCGCTTCGAGCAGACGCGCGACGGTCTTGTGCAGGTCGAACCCGTCGGGCGCCGTGGTCAGCGCCTGGCCGATTTCCGCCAGCGTTTCCGGCGAGAGCGCGGTGGCGCCGGCGTCATATTCGGCGGTTTCGCGGGCGAGGTTCTTCCAGCGGCCGTCGAGCCAGTCCGCCTTGTTCGGCTTGTAGACCTTGCCGGCTTCGAATTCCTCGTTCAGCGTCGCCTGGAAGGCAGCCTTCATGTCCTCGATTTCGCCTTCCGGGATCAGCCCGTCGGCCACCAGCCGCTCGGTATAGAGCTGCAGCGTGGTCTTGTGGCCCTTGATGGTCTTGTACATCGCCGGGTTGGTGAACATCGGCTCGTCGCCTTCGTTGTGACCGAAGCGGCGGTAGCAGAAGATGTCGATCACGACGTCCTTCTTGAACTTCTGCCGGAATTCGGTCGCGACCTTGGCGGCATGGACCACGGCTTCCGGGTCATCGCCATTGACGTGGAAGATCGGCGCCTCGACCATCAGCGCGAGGTCGGTCGGATAGGGCGAGGTGCGGCTGAAATGCGGCGCCGTGGTGAAGCCGATCTGGTTGTTCACGACGATATGGATCGTGCCGCCGGTGCGGTGGCCGCGGATGCCCGAGAGCTGGAAGCATTCCGCCACCACGCCCTGGCCTGCGAAGGCCGCATCGCCGTGCAGCAGGATCGCGAGGACCTGCGTGCGGTCGGCGTCGTTCAGCTGGTCCTGCTTGGCGCGGACCTTGCCGAGCGCGACCGGGTTCACCGCCTCGAGGTGCGAGGGGTTCGCGGTCAGCGACAGGTGGACGGTATGGCCGTCGAAGGTCCGGTCCGAGGAGGCGCCGAGGTGGTATTTCACATCGCCCGAGCCATCGACGTCATCGGGCTTGAACGAGCCGCCCTGGAATTCGTTGAAGATCGCGCGGTAGGGCTTCGCCATCACATTGGCCAGGACCGACAGGCGGCCGCGGTGCGGCATGCCGATGACGATTTCCTTCAGCCCGAGGTTGCCGCCCCGTTTGATGATCTGCTCCATCGCCGGGATCAGCGCTTCGCCGCCATCCAGGCCGAAGCGCTTCGTGCCCATGTATTTCACATGCAGGAACTTCTCGAAGCCCTCGGCTTCCACCAGCTTGTTCAGGATCGCGCGGCGGCCTTCGCGGGTGAAGGCGATTTCCTTGCCATAGCCCTCGATCCGCTCCTTCAGCCAGGCGGCCTGCTCAGGATCCGAGATGTGCATGTATTGCAGCGCGAAGGTGCCGCAATAGGTGCGCTTCAGCACGTCGATGATCTGCCGCATCGAGCCATGGGTCATGCCCAGCACGTTGTCGAGGAAGATCGGGCGGTCCATGTCGGCATCGGTGAAGCCGTAGGAGCGCGGGTCGAGTTCCGGGTGGCTGGCCTCGTCGCGCATGTTCAGCGGGTCGAGGTTGGCGATCAGGTGGCCGCGGATGCGGTAGGCGCGGATGATCATGATCGCACGGACCGAATCCAGCACCGCGCGCTTCACCTGCTCCTCGGAGATCTGCACCCCGGCCTCGGCGGCCTTGGCCTTGATCTTGTCGCCGGCGGCCTTGCCGTCCTTGGCGGGCGCTGCCGGCCATTCGCCGGTGAGCGCACCCATCAGCTCGCCCGCGGCGACGGGCGGCCAGTCCGCGCGGCCCCAGGAGGCGCCTTCGGCGGATTTCTTCACATCGCTTTCGGCGTCGCCGAGCGAGGCGAAGAACGCCTGCCAGCTGGCGTCGACGGAGGACGGATCGGCTGCGTAATTCGCATAGAGCTGCTCGACGTAATCCGCGTTGGCGCCTTGCAGGAAGCTCGAGGCTTCAAATTGTTCGTTGGGGGATTGGTCGTTCATGACGTTCGTCCTTGATGGCTGAGGGGCCGAGGGGCGGGGCGGTGATCAGCCCTTGCAGGTCACCGCGAGAACCTTGACGCCGGGCTCATGGTTCGAGGGCTCGGTGACATAGGAGGATTTCAGGCTTTTGCCATAAGTGGCGCAGAGCTTTGCCGGAGCGGCCTTAACGGCCTCTTTGTTCGCGGCGAAAAAGTCGAAATAGATCAACGCATTCGACGGATCGCCCGCAATTGCCGAAACGGCATCGCCGTTGATGCTGGTCATGCGCTGGAAATCGCCGTGCGAGCGTTCGTCGCGCGGGACCGGCGGGGCGAGGGCGGCGCCTTCGAAGCCCGTGCCGGTGCTGCCTGTTCCGGTCTGCATGCAGGCCGAGACCATCAGGCCGGATACCACGGCCACAGCGGCCGGGAACGCACGTTTCATTGTCTTACCTCCGTGGCCGCGTCCGGCCAGTCTTGTCCTCAGAAGGGCGAAACGGGCGCGTGCCCGCTTGGCGCTTCGGAGTGGGCCGCGGAGGTTTCCCCCGCGGCCCGCTATGGTCAGCCCTTGATCGCCTTCAGCACGGCTTCGCCGAGATGCGCGGGGCTTTCCGCCACCACGACGCCCGCGCGCTGCATGGCTTCGATCTTGGAGCCCGCATCGCCCTTGCCGCCCGAGACGATGGCACCGGCGTGGCCCATGCGGCGGCCGGGAGGAGCGGTACGGCCGGCGATGAACCCGGCGACCGGCTTCCAGCGGCCCTTCTTCTTCTGTTCGGCCAGGAATTCCGCGGCTTCCTCTTCGGCCGAGCCGCCAATTTCGCCGATCATGATGATCGATTCGGTTTCCGGGTCGTCGAGGAACATGTCGAGCACGTCGATATGCTCGGTGCCCTTGATCGGGTCGCCGCCGATGCCCACGGCCGAGGACTGGCCGAGGCCGATGTCCGTCGTCTGCTTCACGGCTTCATAGGTCAGCGTGCCCGAGCGCGAGACCACGCCCACCGAGCCGCGCTTGAAGATCGAGCCCGGCATGATGCCGATCTTGCATTCGCCCGGCGTCATCACGCCCGGGCAGTTCGGCCCGATCAGGCGCGACTTGCTGTCCACCAGCGCGCGCTTCACCTTCATCATGTCCAGCACCGGGATGCCTTCGGTGATCGCGACGATCAGCTCGATCTCGGCGTCGATGGCTTCCAGGATGGAATCGGCTGCGAAGGGCGGCGGCACATAGATCACGGTCGCGTTCGCGCCGGTCTTGGCCACGGCTTCATGGACCGAGTCGAACACCGGCAGGCCGAGGTGCTCGGAGCCGCCCTTGCCCGGGGTGACGCCGCCGACCATCTTCGTGCCGTAGGCGATCGCCTGTTCGGTGTGGAACGTGCCCTGCGAGCCGGTGATGCCCTGGCAGATGACTTTGGTGTTCTTGTTGACGAGGACTGCCATTGTTCTTAGCCCTTCACAGCTTTGACGATCTTTTGCGCGCCGTCGGCGAGGTTGTCCGCCGCGATCACGTTGAGGCCGGAATTCGCGATGATTTCCTTGCCCAGTTCCACGTTGGTGCCTTCGAGGCGCACCACCAGCGGAACCTGCAGCCCGACTTCCTTCACCGCGGCGAGAACGCCCTCGGCGATGATGTCGCAGCGCATGATGCCGCCGAAGATGTTGACCAGGATCCCCTTCACGTTCGGGTCCGAGGTGATGATCTTGAACGCCTCGGTGACCTTTTCCTTGGTCGCGCCGCCGCCCACGTCGAGGAAGTTCGCCGGCTCCGCGCCATAGAGCTTGATGATGTCCATCGTAGCCATCGCCAGGCCTGCGCCGTTGACCATGCAGCCGATCTCGCCGTCGAGCGCGATGTAATTCAGGTCATATTTCGAGGCTTCGAGTTCCTTCGGGTCCTCCTCCGTCTCGTCGCGCAGCGCCATGATGTCGGCGTGGCGATAGAGCGCGTTGTTGTCGAAGCCGAGCTTCGCGTCCAGCACCTTCAGGTTGCCGTCGGTCATCACGATCAGCGGGTTGATCTCCAGCATCTCCATGTCCTTCTCGATGAAGGCCTTGTAGAGATTCTTGATCAGCGCGACGCATTGCTTCACCTGACCGCCGGTCAGGCCGAGGGCGAAGGCCACGCGGCGGCCGTGGAAATCGCTCAGGCCGGTGGCCGGATCGACGGAGAAGGACAGGATCTTCTCGGGGGTGTGGGCGGCCACTTCCTCGATGTCCATGCCGCCTTCGGTCGAGACGACGAAGGACACGCGCGAGGTCTGACGGTCCACCAGCAGGGCGAGGTACAGCTCACGCGAGATGTCCGAGCCGTCTTCGATGTAGATACGGTTCACCTGCTTGCCGGCCGGGCCGGTCTGGTGCGTGACCAGAGTGCGCCCGAGCATTTGCTTGGCGAGATCGGCAGCCTCCTCCACCGACTTGGCCAGACGAACGCCGCCCTTCGGGCCGGCTTCGGCTTCCTTGAAATGGCCCTTGCCGCGGCCGCCGGCGTGGATCTGCGCCTTGACGACCCAGAGCGGACCGTCGAGCTCACCCGCCGCGGTCTTCGCATCTTCGGCCTTCAGGACGGCGCGGCCTTCCGACACCGGGCAGCCATAGCTCTTGAGGAGCTGTTTGGCCTGATATTCGTGGATGTTCATGCCAGAGTTCCCTTGCTGGTCGATTTGGCAGGTGGTTTGACACAGTCCGACAGCGCGATAAAACGAATAGTGCGTGTTGGGCGCTCACATCGGCAGAAAAGCGCCATTTGTGATCACGGGTTTTGAAAGTGTGATCACAAACGCGCGCAATGCCGCATCGCGGCGCGGGCGGCGGCTGCGGGGGCGCGGAATCGGAATGTTTCGGCCACAGGTTTCGGAGGCCTTGCGGGATGCAGACATGGGGCGTGGCGGCGCTGGCGGATGAGCCCGGCAGCCTGGTTGCGGCCTTCGCGGCCTTCCATCTAGCCCAGGGCGCGGCGGAGGTGCATATCTGCCTCGACCGGCCGAACCCGGAGGCGCAGGACCTGCTGCGGGGGGTGCCGGGGGTCTTTCTCCATGCGGCGGGCGCGGATGGCTGGGCTTTCAATGGGGTCGGCGCGCGGCCCGCGCGGCATCTGGCGCGGCAGAAGTACCATGCCAGCCGGATCCTTGCCGCGACGGGGCTCGACTGGCTGATCCATTGCGACATCGATGAGTTCGTCCTGCCGGAGCCTGGTCACAGGGTGGCGGAGGTGCTCTCCGCCGTGGTGCCGGAGGCGGCCTTCGTGCGGATCCCGGTCGCGGAGCGGGTGAGTATCGGCGCGGCCGGGCAGGGGCTCTTTGCGGGCAGCTACCGGCTGAACTGGCGCGGTTTCCGCGCGCAGGGCCCGCGGATTTATGATGAGGCGCAGATGCTGCTCCTGCATCACGGTCTGGCCGGGCATCATATCGGCAAGAGCGCCACCCGCGCGGGGCTGGGCCTCTACAGCGGGATCCATCAGCCGATGCGGGAATATGGCGGCGGCGGGCGCGATCTGCCTTCGGGGGCGGCGCCGGGCCTGCGGCTGCTGCACTACGATGGGCTGACCGAGCTGCATTATGCGCTGAAGATGCTGCGCCGGGCGCTGGCGCTCCGGGTCAAGGCGCCGCCGCATCATGCGCCGCATCGGCTGTTGCAGATCGAGGCGCTGGCCGGGGCGCGCGGCAGCCTCGCGGGCATTCGGGCGCAGTGGCGGGCGACGAAGCAGGTCTCTCCTCAGCAGGCGCAGGCATTGCGCGATTTGGGCGTGCTGATCGACCTGGCGCCCGGGATCGCGGAGGCGGCGGGCCGGGTGCTGGGGCAGGCGCCGGATCTGAGCGCGGCGGCCTTCGACCGGGCCTTGCTGGCGCGCGAAGCGGAGCTGATCGCGGAGGTGCGCCGGGTCTTTGGTGTGGACCCGACCGAGCTGCGGGCATGAAAAAGGGCGCGCGGAAGCCGCGCGCCCTCTGGAAATTGTCTGTAAGGCTCAGGTGAGCGAGGGGTCGATGCCTTTGCAGGCGGCGACGAGGCCCTTCACCGCATCGACCGACTTGTCGAACATCACCTGCTCTTCGGCGCCGAGCTTGATGTCGATGACCTTCTCGATGCCACCGGCGCCGATCACGGTCGGCACGCCGACATAGAGACCGTCGAGGCCGAACGCGCCCTTCACATAGGCGGCGCAGGGCAGGACGCGCTTCTGGTCCTTCAGATAGGCTTCCGCCATCTCGATCGCCGAGGTGGCCGGGGCGTAGAAGGCCGAGCCGGTCTTCAGCAGGCCGACGATTTCCGCGCCGCCGTCACGGGTGCGTTGGATGATCTGGTCGAGCTTCTCTTGCGAGGTCCAGCCCATGGAGACCAGATCCGGCAGCGGGATGCCCGCCACGGTCGAATAGCGCGCGAGCGGGACCATGGTGTCGCCGTGGCCGCCCAGAACGAAGGCGGTGACGTCCTTCATGGAGACGCCGAACTCGACCGAGAGGAAGTGGCGGAAGCGCGCCGAATCCAGCACGCCGGCCATGCCGACGACCTTCTCCACCGGCAGGCCCGAGAATTGCTGCAGCGCCCAGACCATCGCGTCGAGCGGGTTGGTGATGCAGATCACGAAGGCGTTCGGGGCATGGGCCTTGATGCCTTCGCCGACCGATTTCATGACCTTCAGGTTGATGCCCAGCAGGTCGTCGCGCGACATGCCCGGCTTGCGCGGCACACCGGCCGTCACGATGCACACGTCGGCGCCGGCGATGTCGGCGTAGTCATTGGTGCCCTTCAGCGTCGCGTCGAAGCCTTCGGAGGGGCCGGATTCGGCGATGTCGAGCGCCTTGCCCTGCGGCGTGCCTTCGGAGATGTCGAACAGGACGATGTCGCCGAGTTCCTTGATTGCGGCGAGATGGGCGAGCGTGCCGCCGATCTGACCGGCGCCGATGAGGGCGATCTTGGGTCGAGCCATGGAATTCCTCCGAAGGTCAGGATTTGGGTTTAACCGACGGAGGATGGGTTAGCCCTTTGCGTCCCGTCTGGCAAGGGCGCTGCGGCATTGTATGCGGTCGTATGCCGCGAACGGCGACCGTTTGCGCTAACCCGCGCAAGGGATTAGCACATGGCGCTGCGGCCCGCCGAATCTCCCTGGCCGCGGCGCGGAAAAGAGGGTGGCATGGATCTGGACCTGGTGGGCTGGCTGGTGGTGGTGCTGGCGGTGATCTGCATCGGCGCCGCGAAGGGCGGGCTGACGATGATCGGCGCGCTGGCGGTGCCTCTGCTCGCCACGGTGATGAACCCGGTCGTGGCCGCGGGGCTTACCCTGCCGGTCTTCGTGATCTCCGACATTTTCGGGCTGATCGCCTTTCGCGGCAGCTATGACAGGCGGGTGCTCGCGATCCTGATGCCCGCCACGGCGCTCGGGGTGGGGCTTGGATGGCTCACCGCGGCGCGGGTGCCGGAGGCGGCGGTGACCGGGCTCGTCGGAGTGATCGGCCTTGCCTTCGCGCTGAACGCGCTGTTGCGGCGCGGCGCGCAGCGGGTGCGCCCGGCGCGGGTCGGGCCGGGCGTGATCTGGGGCGCGATCACCGGCTTCACCAGCTTCGTGAGCCATTCCGGCGCGCCGCCCTATCAGGCCTATGTGATGCCGCTCGGCCTCTCGCCCGCGGTCTTTGCCGGGACGACGACGGTCTGCTTTGCCTGGGTCAATGCGGTGAAGCTGATTCCCTACTGGGCGCTCGGGCAGATCAACCTGTCGAACCTGAAGCTCGCACTGATCCTCTCTATCCCGGCGGTGATCTCGGTCTTTGCGGCGGCGCGGCTGGTGCGGGTGATGCCGCAGAAGCTGTTCTATGGCTTCGTCACCTGGGCGCTGCTGCTGATTTCGGTGAAGCTGCTCTGGGATGCGGGGCGCACATTGCTCTAGCTGCGCTGCGGCAAAAGAGGCCTTGCTGAAAGTATCCATTTCATGATCCCTTGCGCAAGATTGTTGCGAGGAGAGAATCATGATCAACAGCGCGAACCGCCCCTACCGCTCGGTGCTGTATATTCCCGGCTCCAAGGAGCGGGCGCTGGAGAAGGCCACGGGCCTCGCCTGCGACGCGATCATCTTCGACCTCGAGGATGCGGTGGCGGTGGATGAAAAGGTCAATGCCCGCGAAACCCTGGTCACGGCGCTGCGCGATTTCGATTATGGCGCGCGGGCGCGGATCGTGCGGGTGAACGGGCTCGATACCGAATGGGGGCGCGAGGATGTGCTGGCGATTGCCGCGGCGGTGCATGCCGGGGTGAAGATCGACGCGCTGCTGATTCCCAAGGTCTCCTACAAGAAAGACCTCGACGCGGTGATCGACCTGACCTCGGCGCTGCCGCTCTGGGCGATGATGGAGACCGCGATGGGCATGCTGAACGCGGGCGACATTGCGTCGCATCCGCGGCTCGAAGGCATGGTCATGGGCACGAATGACCTCGCGAAGGAGCTGCAGAGCCGCTTCCGCGCCGACCGGCTGCCGATGCAGGCGGGGCTCGGGCAATGCCTGCTGGCCGCGAAGGCCTTCGGCAAGGTGATCGTCGATGGCGTGTACAACGCCTTCAAGGACGACGCCGGCCTGAAGGCCGAATGCGATCAGGGCCGCGACATGGGCTTCGATGGCAAGACCCTGATCCACCCGGCGCAGCTGGAGATCGCTAATGCCGCCTTCGCGCCCTCCGAGGCCGAGGTGGACCTCGCACAGCGCCAGATCGCGGCCTTCGATGCGGCGCAGGCGCAGGGGCTCGGCGTTGCGGTTGTGGATGGCAAGATCGTCGAAAACCTGCATATCGTTACCGCGCGGCAGATCCTGGCGAAGGCGGAGGCCATTGCCGCGATGGCGTGATCCCGCCGCGGCAGCTGAAAGGCAACCCCAATGGCACTTCTGATCCTCGGTCTTCTTCTCTGGGCCTTTGGCCATATGGCAAAACGACTCATTCCGGGGTTCAGCAAGGCGATGAAGGGCTCCGAACGGCCCGCGACCACGGCGGCGATCGTGCTCGGCACGGTGCTGATGATCATCGGCTATCGCGCCTGGTTCGGCGAGTTCTACTGGGGCCGGACCCCGGCTCTGGCAGGCATCAACAACCTGCTGATGCTGATATCGGTCTATCTGTTCGCGGCCGCGGGGATGAAGACCTGGGTCGCGCGCAAGTTCCGCCACCCGATGCTCACGGGCGTGGTGGTCTGGGCGGTGGCGCACCTTCTGGTGAATGGCGATACGCCGAGCTTCGTGCTCTTTGGCGGCATGGGCATCTGGGCGCTGGCCGAGATGGTGCTGATCAACCGCGACCAGCCGAAATGGGTGCCGCCCGCCGCGGCCGGGGCGCGCAAGGAACTGATGGCGGTGGCGGGCACCGTCATCGTCTACGGGGCAATTGCCGGGGTGCATTATGTGCTCGGCTATCCGACATTCGGGTGATGCAATGAAACTCTACCGTCTGCTGACCGAGGACGACACCTCGGCCTTTTGCCACAAGGTCTCGCTGGCGCTGTCGAAGGGCTGGGTGCTGCATGGCTCGCCCGCCTACGCCTTCGATGCCGCCTCCGGCCGGATGCGCTGCGCCCAGGCGGTGATCAAGGAAGTCCCGGGCAGGGATTACAGCCCCGACCTAAAGCTGGGAGAGCAATGATGGGCAAGACCAATGCGGGCCGGTTCTTCGAGGATTACCGGATCGGCCAGGTGATCCGCCACGCGGTGCCGCGCACCGTCGCCGAAGGCGAGCGGGCGCTTTATCATGCGCTCTATCCGGCGCGGCATGCGCTGTATTCGAGCGATGAATTCGCGGCCCGCTGCGGGCTGGAATCGAGCCCGATCGACGATCTGATCGCCTTCCATGTGGTCTTCGGCAAGACCGTGCCGGATGTGTCGCTGAATGCGGTGGCCAATCTCGGCTATGCCGAGGGGCGCTGGCGGCTGCCGGTCTGGCCGGGGGATACGCTGCGCTCCGAGAGCGAGGTGATCGGGCTGAAGGAGAATTCCAACGGCAAGTCCGGCGTCGTCTATGTGCGCACCCGCGGCTACAACCAGATGGATGAGGTCGTGCTCGATTATGTCCGCTGGGTGATGGTGCGCAAGGGCGACCTTTCCGCGCCTGCACCGGAAACGGTGGTGCCGGAGCTGAAGACGGTGGTGCCGCCCGAGGATCTGCTGATCCCGGAGGAGCTGGATTTCACCGAATACGATTTCGAGCTGGCGGGCGAGCCGCACCGCTGGGGCGATTATGCGGTGGGCGAGAAGATCGACCATGTCGATGGTGTCACCATCGAGGAGGCCGAGCACATGCTCGCCACCCGGCTGTGGCAGAACACCGCCAAGGTGCATTTCGACGCCACCTTCCGCGAGGATGGCCGCCGGCTGATCTATGGCGGCCATGTGATCAGCCTCGCGCGGGCGCTGAGCTTCAACGGGCTCGCCAATGCGCAGATGATCGTGGCGTTGAACGGAGGCGCGCATGCCAATCCCTGCTTCGCGGGCGATACCGTGCGCGCCTGGTCCGAGGTGCTGGACAAGGCCGAGACCGATGCGCCGGGCGTGGGCGCGATCCGGCTGCGGCTGGTGGCGGTGAAGCATGGTGCCGAGCCCTTCACCTTGCGCGGGGCAGACGGGAAATACGCGCCCGAAGTCCTGCTCGATCTCGATTACTGGGCGCTGATGCCGCTCTAAGCATCTGCGCGGCGGGGGCTTTCGGGGCCTCCGCCGCGGCCCGGCCCGGGGCTTCGGCCGGGGCAAATCTGACAGATTCCCTTGGTGAGTCGTGTGAGCGCCAACATGTGATCACAGGTATATTTTTGTGATCACAAAGGCGATTTTTACGCATTTCAGGCGTCCCAAACCGTGTTTTCCCGCGGATGCGGACGTGACTTGACCGAATTATGCGCTATTCAGGAACAGCAATTCCGGCCAGCCCCGTCCGCGCCAGCCGCCCTCGACAGGCGTTGCGCGGGGCTTAGCGACAGAGGGACCCAAAATGGCTGAAACGAAACGGGTTGAACGGCCCCTTTCCCCCTTCATGATCGGCCCGTATTACCGCCCGCAGATGACCTCGATGTCCTCGATCGTGACGCGGATCACCGGCAATGCGCTGATCGTCACGGCTCTGCTGACGGCCTGGTGGCTGCTCGCCGCCGCGACCAGCCCGGCCTATTTCGATTTCGTCAATGCGATCGTCACGTCGTGGTTCGGCGTGCTGGTCTATACGCTGTCGGCCTGGGCGGTGTGGTATCACCTGCTCGCGGGCCTGCGGCACCTGTATTTCGACGCCGGCAAGGGGCTGGAGATCGAGACCGCCGAGAAACTCGGCTGGGCCTGCTTCATCGGGGCGACCGTGCTGACGGTCCTGACCCTGCTCGTCGTCTGAGGAGGACAAGATGCGTTACCTGACCGACCGTCAGCGTGCCGAGGGCAAAGGGGCCGCGCATACCGGCACCGCGCACCACTGGTTCATGAGCGTCAGCGCCGTTGCGCTGGTCATCCTGGTGCCGATTTTCCTGTTCGTCTTCGGCCGCACGCTGGGTGCGCCGCAGGAAGCGGTGATCGCCACCTTCTCCAACCCCTTCGTGGCGATCGTAACCGCGCTCGCCTTCATCGTCGGCATGCGCCATTTCGCGCGCGGCGCACAGATGATGATCGAGGATTACGCCGGCGGCACGACCCGCCATGTGCTGGTGCTGATCGCCTCCGGGATCTCCTGGGTGGTGATGGCCTCGGTGCTCTACGCGCTGGCGAAATTCGCCTTCCTCGACATCGTGCTCGGCGCGATGGGCTGATACGGGACAGAACAAATGGCATCCTACACTTACGAGACGCATCATTACGACGTCGTGGTGGTTGGCGCGGGTGGCGCCGGTCTGCGCGCGACGCTCGGCATGGCGGAGCAGGGCCTGCGCACGGCCTGCGTGACCAAGGTCTTCCCGACCCGGTCGCATACGGTGGCCGCGCAGGGCGGCATCGCGGCCAGCCTCGGCAACATGGGCCCGGACAGCTGGCAATGGCACCTCTATGACACGGTGAAGGGCTCGGACTGGCTGGGCGACACCGATGCGATGGAATATCTGGCGCGCTCCGCGCCGGCGGCGGTCTATGAGCTCGAGCACTATGGCGTGCCGTTCTCGCGTACCGAGCAGGGCAAGATCTACCAGCGCCCCTTCGGCGGCCATACCACCGAATTCGGCGAAGGCCCGCCGGTGCAGCGCACCTGCGCCGCGGCCGACCGTACCGGCCACGCCATCCTGCATACGCTTTATGGCCAGTCGCTGAAGAACAACGCGGAATTCTACATCGAATATTTCGCGCTCGACCTGCTGATGAGCGATGACGGCAAGACCTGCGAAGGCGTACTGTGCTGGAAGCTCGACGACGGCACCTTCCACGTCTTCGCGGCCAAGATGGTCGTGCTGGCGACGGGCGGCTATGGCCGGGCCTATTTCTCGGCCACCTCGGCGCATACCTGCACCGGCGATGGCGGCGGCATGGTGGCCCGTGCGGGCCTCGCGCTGCAGGATATGGAATTCGTGCAGTTCCACCCGACCGGGATCTACGGCTCCGGCTGCCTGATCACCGAGGGGGCGCGCGGCGAAGGCGGCTATCTGACCAACTCCGAAGGCGAGCGGTTCATGGAGCGCTATGCGCCCCACTACAAGGACCTGGCCTCGCGCGACGTAGTCAGCCGCTGCATGACCATCGAGATCCGCGAAGGCCGCGGCGTGGGCGAGCACAAGGACCACATCTTCCTGAACCTCAGCCACCTGCCGCCGGAAGCGCTGGCAGAGCGCCTGCCGGGGATTTCGGAATCGGCGAAGATCTTCGCCGGGGTGGACGTGACGAAGGAGCCGATCCCGGTTCTGCCGACGGTGCACTACAACATGGGCGGCATCCCCACGAACTATTGGGGCGAGGTGATCAACCCGACCGGCGACAACCCGGATGCGGTCGTCCCGGGGCTGATGGCGGTGGGCGAGGCGGGCTGCGCCTCGGTGCACGGGGCGAACCGCCTCGGCTCGAACTCGCTGATCGACCTCGTGGTCTTCGGCCGCGCCGCGGCGATCCGCGCAGGCCAGGTGATCAACCGCGAAGCCGCGATCCCGGCGCCGTCGAAAAAGGCGCTGGATCAGGCCTTCGACCGCTTCGACAAGCTGCGCTATGCGGATGGCGGCACGCCCACCGCGGCGCTGCGCCTCGAAATGCAGAAGACAATGCAATCGGACGCGGCGGTGTTCCGGACCGACAAGACCCTGGCCGAAGGCGTGGAGAAGATGACCGCCGTCGCGGCCAAGCTCGGCGATCTGAAGGTCACCGACCGCTCGCTGATCTGGAACTCGGACCTGATGGAGACGCTGGAGCTCACCAACCTGATGCCCAACGCGCTGGCGACGATCGTCGGCGCCGAGGCGCGCAAGGAATCGCGTGGCGCCCATGCCCATGAGGACTATCCGAACCGCGACGACGTGAACTGGCGCAAGCACTCGATCATGCATGTGGAGGGCAACCAGGTCGCGCTGACCTTCCGCCCGGTGCATCTCGATCCGCTGACCCCGTTCGAGGAAGGCGGCATCGACCTGAAGAAGATCGCGCCGAAGGCGCGCGTCTACTGATGCGGGCTGCCTCCGTCATTGCGGTTGCCGGGCTCACGGCCTGCAGCCTGGGGCAAAGCGGCGAGAATATCGCGCGCGCCCAGGCGAAGGCCACGGTCAATGGTGTCGTGGCGCAGCGGTTCCCGGGCGTGAATGCCGCCCCGGTGACCGATTGCGTCATCGACAATGCCTCGATGTCGGAGATCTACGGCCTGTCACGGGCCGCGTTGACGGGGGTGACGCCCGAGGCGGTCTCGACCGTCATGACCATCGCGCAACGTCCGGCCGCCATGCGCTGCATTTCGGCCAATGTTCAGGGCATGATGGGGGCGGCATGAGCGGGCGCGGGATCCATTGGGGGGTGGCGCTGCTGGCGCTCTCGGCCTGTGGCCCGATCCCGGTCGACCAGGCCGAGCGTCAGTGCGTGGCCGATGCGCAGCGCCTGCGTCCGATTGCGGGCGAGGCGGGCGCGGGCTTCGCTTCCGGTGGCAGCCGCAGCCGCGCGCGCTTTGACGTGACCGTGAGCAACCGCACCGGCACAGACCCGTCCGCAGCCTTCGACCGCTGCGTCTACAAGAAATCCGGCCGCATGCCGACGCGGCCGCTATATGCCAGAACCGACTGGAGAGGGTGAAAACCATGGTTCAGTTCAAGCTTCCGAAAAATTCGCAGATCCGCGTCGGCAAGACCTGGCCGAAGCCCGAGGGCAAGCGCGTCCGCAAGTTCCAGATCTACCGCTGGGATCCCGATACCGGCGAGAACCCCCGGATCGACACCTATTTCATCGATCTGGACAAATGCGGCCCGATGGTTCTGGACGCGCTGCTGAAGATCAAGAACGAGATCGACGCGACGCTGACCTTCCGCCGCTCCTGCCGCGAGGGGATCTGCGGCTCCTGCGCGATGAACATCGACGGGATCAACACGCTCGCCTGCATCTATGGCCTCGACGAGATCAAGGGCGAGACGGTGAAGATCAATCCGCTGCCGCATATGCCGGTGGTGAAGGACCTGATCCCCGATCTGACGCTGTTCTATGCGCAGCATGCCTCGATCATGCCCTATCTGCAGACCAAGACGAACACGCCCGAGAAAGAGTGGCGCCAGTCGATCGAGGACCGCAAGAAGCTCGACGGCCTCTATGAATGCGTGATGTGCGCGTCGTGCTCCACCTCCTGCCCGAGCTACTGGTGGAACTCGGACCGCTACCTCGGCCCGGCGGCGCTGCTGCATGCCTACCGCTGGATCATCGACAGCCGCGACGAAGCCACGGGCGAGCGCCTCGATGCGCTGGAAGATCCGTTCAAGCTCTATCGCTGCCATACGATCATGAACTGCACCAAGACCTGCCCGAAGGGGCTGAACCCCGCGAAGGCGATTGCCTCGATCAAGAAGATGATGGTCGAGCGTCAGGTCTGACACGAACGAAGCCCCGGCCCCCGCGCCGGGGCTTTCGATTCCGGCCCCTGGCCCGGCTTCGCTGCATTGCAGAAAATGCATGACGCAATTGCGGCAATGAGACTGTCATTTCTGCCCGCGCATGTTTAAGTAGGGGCGCAGGGAGGAACTCGGCCAAACCGAAGGAGAGTTCCATGACGAAGGTCGTTAAACTTGTGACATCGCCCGAACGCGCCAAGGCCGAAGAGGCTCTGCGTGTGCTGGATCAGGCCTATGCCTATTTTTCCGCGGACGAAGTCTCTGCCGAAGCCGCGATCGAGGCGGTGGAAACCCCGATCGAGCAGATGTACGGATATTATCCGGCTGCGTGATCTGCGGTCACATTCGCGATGAAGGCCCGCTCCGGTACTGGTGCGGGCTTCTTCATTTTCGTATCACATGCATTCTATAAGACCACGCCAGAATGGGCGAGATCGGGGCAGGGGATGCGGATCGGGCGACGTGCAGTGTTGTTCGGAGCGGCGCTTTGGGCGACGCAGGCGCGTGCGACGGAGGCGGGGCCGGTGCGGCTGCGGCTCTGGCCCGGGGTGCCCCCCGGTGGCGGCGGGCCCACGGGGCCGGAGCGGAGCGACGGGGGCAATGTCACCAATGTGTCGGACCCGGCGCTCACCGTCTATGTCCCGCCCAATCCGAACGGCACCGCGATGCTCGTGGCGGCGGGGGGCGGCTATCAGCGGATCTCGATGACCGGGGAGGCGGCACCGGCGGTGCGCTGGCTCACCGCGCGCGGAATCATTGCCTGCGTGCTCACCTACCGGCTGCCGCAGGAGGGCTGGGCCGTCGGGCCGCTGGCGCCGCTGCAGGATGCGCAGCGCGCGATCCGGATGATGCGGGCGGGTAGGGCTTCCGCGGCGATCGACCCCGATCGGATCGGGCTTCTGGGCTTCTCCGCCGGGGGGCATCTGATGGGCATGACGGCTGCCCGCAGCGACGAGCCCTCCTACGCGCCGGTGGATGAGGTGGACCGCCAGAGCGCCGAGGTGGCGACCGCCGCGCTGATCTATCCGGTGATCACCCTGCTCCCGCCTTTCGACCGCACGGCGACGCGGATCTCTCTCGTGGGCACGAACCCGAACCTGCAGCAGGCGATGGCCTGGTCGGTGCAGACCCATGTCGATGACGACACCCCGCCGATCTTCGTTGTGGAAACCCAGGACGACCCGATCGCCAAGCCCGAGAACGGCGAAATCCTCGCAGATGCCTGCGAGGATGCTCAGGTGCCGGTACAGCGGCTGCTGCTGCCGCGCGGGGGGCATGGCTTCGCCATGGGGCGCACGGGCTCGCCTTCGGAGAAATGGCCGGTCTTCCTGGAGACCTGGCTGCGGGCGCGCAGGCTGCTCTAGCCCCGCGCCTGTTTCCCTCGGCCGGGCTTGCCACCCGGCCAAAGGCCTCAGGGGCCGCTCACGCGTCCTTCGGCAGGACCCGCAGCCGCAGCTCGCGCAGCTGCTCGTTGGTGGGCTCCGAAGGGGCGTTCATCATCAGGTCTTCGGCGCGCTGGTTCATCGGGAACATGATCACCTCGCGGATGTTCTGCTCATCGGCCAGCAGCATCACCGCCCGGTCGATGCCCATGGCACAGCCGCCGTGCGGAGGCGCGCCATATTTGAACGCCTTCACCATACCGCCGAAGCGCTTGTCCACCTCGCTGTTCGGGTAGCCCGCCAGCTCGAAGGCCTTGTACATGATCGTCGGTTCGTGGTTGCGGATGCCGCCCGAAATCAGCTCATAGCCGTTGCAGGCCAGGTCGTACTGATAGGCATGGACCTTCAGCGGGTCGCCCATCAGCGCCTCCAGCCCGCCCTGCGGCATCGAGAACGGGTTGTGGCTGAAGTCGATCTTGCCGTCGTCGGTCTTCTCGTACATCGGGAAATCGACGATCCAGGCGAAGCGGAACACGCCTTCCTGGGTGAGCTTCAGCTCGCGGCCGATTTCGTTGCGGGCGCGCCCGGCCACGGCCTCGAACTGCTCGGCCTTGCCTCCGAGGAAGAACACCGCATCACCCTCGCCGAGGCCGAGCTGCAGGCGGATCGCCTCGGTGCGCGCGGCCCCGAGCGCCTTCGCGATCGGCCCTGCGGCCTCCATCGTGCCGTCCTCGGCCTTGCGCCAGAAGATATAGCCCATGCCCGGCAGGCCCTGCGATTGCGCGAAAGCGTTCATCCGGTCGCAGAATTTGCGCGAACCGCCGGTGGGGGCGGGAATCGCCCGGACTTCGGTGCCCGCATTCTCCAGCAGCTTTGCGAATATGCCGAAATCGGAGCCGCGGAAATGCTCCGACACATCCGCCATCCGGATCGGGTTGCGCAGGTCGGGCTTGTCGGAGCCGTACCACAGCAGCGCATCCTTGTAGGCGATGCGCGGCCAGACCGGATCCACGGTCTTGCCCGCGCCGAATTCCTCGAACAGGCCCTGGATCACCGGCTGGACGGTGGCGAACACGTCCTCCTGCTCGATGAACGACATTTCGATATCGAGCTGGTAGAAATCGGTCGGGCTGCGGTCTGCGCGCGGGTCCTCATCACGGAAGCAGGGCGCGATCTGGAAGTAGCGGTCGAAGCCCGCGACCATGATCAGCTGCTTGAACTGCTGCGGCGCCTGCGGCAGCGCGTAGAACTTGCCCGGATGCAGCCGCGACGGCACCAGGAAGTCGCGCGCGCCCTCGGGCGAGGAGGCGGTTATGATCGGGGTCTGGAATTCGTTGAAGCCCGCATCCCACATCCGGTTGCGGATCGAGCGCACCACATTCGAGCGCAGCATCATCTTGTTGTGCAGGCTCTCGCGGCGCAGGTCGAGGAAGCGGTAGGTGAGGCGGGTTTCCTCGGGGTAGTCCTGATCGCCGAACACCGGCAGCGGCAGCTCATCGGCCGCGCCCAGCACTTCCACGTCGCGCACATAGACCTCGATCTCGCCGGTGGGGATCTTGGCGTTGATCAGGCTTTCGTCGCGCAGCTTCACCGTGCCGTCGATCCGGATCACCCATTCCGCGCGCACCTTTTCCAGCGCGGCGAAGGCCGGGCTGTCGCCGTCGCACAGGATCTGGGTGATGCCGTAATGGTCGCGCAGGTCGATGAACAGCACGCCGCCATGATCTCGCACCCGGTGCACCCATCCCGAAAGGCGGATGGTTTCGCCGGCATTCGCGGCGGAAAGCTGGGCGCAGGTATGGCTGCGATAGGCGTGCATGGCTGTATTCCTTGGGTTCCAGAGGGTCGATCCCGCCCGGCCGATACACCCGCACGGGGGGCGAAAGTCAAGGCCGGAAGGACAGCGCCGCGGGGCCAGCCATGCCCGGCGCGTGCGGCGGCGGCGGCATTTGGGGTATCATGTGCACACAATTTGGGCATTTGTGCGGGATCGTTCGGTTTTGCCCGGGCGCGGGATGGTGCGTGCGCATATCCACACTTGCGGGACTCGCCTGCGGGCGCATGTTTGTTAACCTGTGATGAACCGAAGCCTCTCCGCAGCGCCGCAGACTGCCGGAGCGAACCTGCGCCCCGCATCTCCGCCGCGAAGATCCTCAGCCTTGGGGACATGATGGATGACTGTTTGGGACTTTCTCGTTGACCGCCTGGCGCGCCATATCCTGCGCTCCGGCACGCTGCTGATCACCTATGCCGATGGCACCGAGCGCCGCTACGGCGACGGCACCGCGCCGCAGGTGCGTATGCAGATCCACGACCCGGCCCTGACCCGGCAGATCGTGCGCAATCCGGATCTGGGCGTGGGCGAGGGCTATATGGACGGCGCCTTCACCTTGCAGGACGATGACCTGAGCGGGTTCCTGGAGCTTTTGCTGCGCAATGTGGCGCGCTCCGGCATGCCCTGGTTCGAGCGTCCGATGCGCCTGTGGAAGCACCTGAACCGCCGCATCGCGCAGTTCAACCCGATCGGCAAGGCCGAGGCCAATGTCGCGCATCACTACGACCTCTCGGGCCAGCTCTACGAGCTGTTCCTCGACCGGGACCGCCAGTACAGCTGCGCCTATTTCCCGCGCCCGGGCATGAGCCTCGATGCCGCGCAGGAGGCGAAGAAGCACCATATCGCGCGCAAGCTGCTGCTGGAGCCGGGGATGAGCGTGCTCGATATCGGCTGCGGCTGGGGCGGCATGGCGCTCACGCTCGCGCGCGATTATGGCGCGCGGGTGGTGGGGGTGACCCTCTCGAAGGAGCAGCACGCCTATGCGCTGGCGCGGGTGCGCGCGGCCGGGCTGGAGGACCGGATTGAGATTCGCCTCTGTGACTACCGCACCGTGCGCGAGAGCTTCGACCGGGTCGTCTCCGTGGGCATGTTCGAGCATGTCGGGCTGCCGCATTACCGCGAATATTTCGGCCGTGTGCGCCAGGTGCTGAAGCCCGGGGGCGTCGCGCTGATCCATTTCATCGGCCGGGTGAACCGCCCGGGCACGACCTCGGACTGGGTGACGAAATATATTTTCCCGGGCGGATACTGCCCGGCAATGTCGGAGGCCTCGGCCGCGATCGAGCATGAGCGGCTGGTGGTGGCGGATCTGGAAATCTGGCGCATCCATTATGCCGATACGCTGCGCCACTGGCTCGGCCGGTTCGAGGCACATCTCGACGCGGCCCGCGCACTTTATGATGAGCGGTTCACCCGGATGTGGCGGTTCTATCTGATCTCTTCGGAAATGGCCTTCCGCTATGCCGGGCAGGTGGTGTTCCAGTATCAGCTGTGCCACGAGGTGCAGGACGTGCCGCTCGCGCGTGACTACCTCTACGCCACGCCGGTGGAGGAGAAGCCGCGCATGGCGGCCGAATAGGGGCGGTTTCGCCCTTGCGCTGTGGCGCGACCTGACTATAACCCCCATCAATTTGCGCGGCGCCTGGCAGGCGGCGCGCGTCCTGCTGCCATACAAGGGGTCCGCCATGCCGAAGAGAACAGACATCAAGTCCATCCTCATCATCGGCGCAGGGCCCATTGTGATCGGCCAGGCCTGCGAATTCGACTATTCCGGCGCCCAGGCCTGCAAGGCCCTGCGCGAAGAAGGCTACCGGGTGATTCTGGTCAACTCCAACCCGGCGACGATCATGACCGACCCGGAAATGGCCGATGCGACCTATATCGAGCCGATCACCCCCGAGGTCGTGGCCAAGATCATCGAGAAGGAGCGCCCCGACGCGCTTTTGCCGACGATGGGCGGGCAGACCGGGCTGAATACCGCGCTCGCGCTCGCGGACATGGGGGTGCTGGACAAGTTCGGCGTCGAGATGATCGGGGCGAAGCGCGCGGCCATCGAGATGGCCGAGGACCGCAAGCTGTTCCGCGAGGCGATGGACCGGCTCGGCATCGAAAACCCGAAGGCGACCATCGTCACCGCGCCGAAGCTGCCCAACGGCAAGTTCGACATCAACGCGGGCGTGCAGTTTGCGCTGTCGGAGCTCGAGCATATCGGCCTGCCGGCGATCATCCGCCCCGCGTTCACGCTCGGCGGCACCGGCGGCGGCGTCGCCTATAACCGCGACGATTTCATCAAGATCTGCCATTCGGGGCTCGATGCCTCGCCGGTGGCGCAGATCCTCGTGGACGAAAGCCTGCTCGGCTGGAAGGAATACGAGATGGAGGTCGTCCGCGACAAGGCGGACAATGCGATCATCGTCTGCTCGATCGAGAACGTCGATCCGATGGGCGTGCATACGGGCGATTCGATCACCGTGGCCCCGGCGCTGACGCTCACCGACAAGGAATACCAGATCATGCGCAACGGCTCGATCGCCGTCCTGCGCGAGATCGGGGTGGAAACGGGTGGATCGAACGTGCAATGGGCGATCAACCCGGCCGACGGGCGCATGGTGGTGATCGAGATGAACCCGCGCGTGAGCCGCTCCTCTGCGCTCGCCTCCAAGGCGACGGGCTTCCCGATCGCCAAGATCGCGGCGAAGCTCGCCGTGGGCTATACGCTCGACGAGCTCGACAACGATATCACCAAGGTCACGCCGGCCTCCTTCGAGCCGACGATCGACTATGTGGTGACGAAGATCCCGCGGTTTGCCTTCGAGAAATTCCCGGGCTCGAAGCCCGAGCTGACCACCGCGATGAAATCCGTGGGCGAGGCCATGGCCATCGGCCGGACCTTCCATGAATCGGTGCAGAAGGCGCTGGCCTCGCTGGAGACCGGGCTGTCGGGCTTCGACGAGATCGAGATCCCCGGCGCGCCGGACAAGGCCGCGGTGATCAAGGCGCTGTCGCAGCAGACGCCGGACCGGATCCGGATCATCACTCAGGCGATGCGTCTCGGGCTGAGCGATGACGAGATCCAGGCCGCGACCTCTTTCGACCCCTGGTTCCTGGCGCGGTTCCGCGAAATCATCGATGCCGAGGCCGAGATCCGCAAGAACGGGCTGCCCTTCACCGAGGAAGGCCTGCGCCGGCTGAAGATGATGGGCTTCACCGACCAGCGTCTGGCGAAGCTCACCGGGCGGGACGAGGCGCAGGTGCGCCGCGCGCGGCGCAACCTCGGCGTGAAGGCGGTGTTCAAGCGCATCGACACCTGCGCCGCCGAATTCGAGGCGCAGACGCCCTACATGTATTCGACCTACGAAGCCCCGGCGATGGGCGACGTGGAATGCGAGGCCCGGCCCAGCGACCGCAAGAAGGTGGTGATCCTGGGCGGCGGTCCGAACCGGATCGGGCAGGGGATCGAATTCGATTACTGCTGCTGCCACGCCTGTTTCGCGCTGACGAAGGCGGGCTACGAGACCATCATGGTCAACTGCAACCCGGAGACGGTCTCGACCGATTACGACACCTCGGACCGGCTCTATTTCGAGCCGCTGACGCTGGAATCGGTGCTGGAGATCCTGCGGGTGGAGCAGGAGAACGGCACGCTGCATGGCGTGATCGTGCAGTTCGGCGGCCAGACGCCGCTGAAATTGGCGAATGCGCTGGAGGCAGAGGGGATCCCGATTCTGGGCACCACGCCCGATGCGATCGACCTCGCCGAAGACCGCGAGCGGTTCCAGCATCTGCTGAACGATCTCGGCCTGAAGCAGCCGGTGAACGGCATCGCGCATTCCGAGGCCGGGGCGTTCGAGATCGCCGGCCGCATCGGCTATCCGCTGGTGATCCGCCCGTCCTATGTGCTGGGCGGCCGGGCGATGGAAATCGTGCGCGATCTGGATCAGCTGAAGCGCTATATCGCCACCGCCGTGAACGTCTCGGGCGACAGCCCGGTGCTGCTCGACAGCTATCTCTCGGGCGCGATCGAGGTCGATGTGGATGCGCTCTCGGATGGCGAGACGGTCCATGTCGCGGGGATCATGCAGCATATCGAGGAAGCCGGGGTGCATTCGGGCGACTCGGCCTGCTCGCTGCCGCCGTATTCGCTCTCCGCGGAAATGGTGGCGGAGCTGAAGGCGCAGACGGTGAAGCTCGCGCGCGGGCTGCAGGTCGTCGGCCTGATGAACGTGCAGTTCGCGATCAAGGACGGCGTGATCTATGTGCTGGAAGTGAACCCGCGCGCCTCGCGCACGGTGCCCTTCGTGGCCAAGGCCACCGACAGCGCGATCGCTTCCATTGCGGCGCGGCTGATGGCGGGCGAGCCGATGGCGAATTTCCCGCATCGTGCCGCCTATCCGGAGGGGGTCGGCCCCGAAGACCCGCTGCCCTTCGCCGATCCGCTGACGCTGGCCGACCCGAACACGCCCTGGTATTCGGTGAAGGAGGCAGTGCTGCCCTTCGCGCGGTTCGCCGGGGTCGATACGCTGCTCGGGCCGGAAATGCGTTCGACCGGCGAGGTCATGGGCTGGGACCGCAACTTCCCGCGCGCCTTCCTGAAGGCGCAGCTGGGCGCTGGCACGAAGCTGCCCGATGGCGGCCGGGTGTTCCTCTCGATCAAGGATGCCGACAAGTCCGACGAGCTGGCGGCGGCGGCGCGCGATCTGCTGGAGATGGGCTTCACGCTCATCGCGACGCGCGGCACCGCGAACTGGCTGAAGGCGCAGGGCATCCAGGCCGAGGCGGTCAACAAGGTGTATGAGGGCCGCCCGAACATCGTCGACCGGCTGAAGAACGGCGATGTGGCGCTGGTGATGAACACCACCGATGGCACGCAATCGATCGCCGACAGCCGCGAGATCCGGGCGGTGGCGCTCTATGACCACATCCCGTATTTCACCACCGCGGCGGCCAGCATCGCTGCCGTGGCCGCGATGAAATCCCGCGGTGAGGGCGAGATCAGCGTCCGCCCGCTTCAGGCCTGATCACCATGATTTGCGAAAGGCGCGGGGCGGTTCACCCCGCCCTTTCGGTTCGGCCGGGGGGACCGTGCGGAAAAATCCGCGGGGCGGGGAACCGGAGCCGCCCCAAGCCGCATTCCCTTTGAAGGCCGGTGCGTGCCTGCGGGTGATTGCCTGTGGGCGAGGTGCAGGCTAGCGTGCGTTCACGAAAGCTTGAGGCAAGGGGACTCCATGAAGCAGAAGATGTTTGGCGCGCCGGTTCCGGATTGGGTTGCGCCGCCAGCCCCGGATGCGGATCTGCTCGAGGGGCGCTATGCGCGGCTCGAACATCTGGAGGAGCGCCACGCCCATCAGCTGTTTCGCGCCAATCTGGAAGACGACGCGATCTGGGATTACCTGCCCTATGGGCCGTTTCCCTCGGAGGTCGGCTATCTGCGTTGGGCGAAGGATGCTTCGGCCTCGGAAGATCCCTATTACTACGCCGTGATCGACCGCGAGACCGGCCAGCCCGGCGGCGTGATGTCCTATCTGCGGATCACCCCGGCGGTCGGCTGCATCGAGCTTGGCCATATCTGCCTGTCGCCGCGGCTGCAGCGCTCGCGCGTGGCGACGGAGGCGATGATCCTGATGATTGCCTGGGCCTTCGGGGCGGGGTACCGCCGGTTCGAGTGGAAATGCGACGCGCTGAACATGCCGTCGCGGCGTGCGGCGCAGCGGCTCGGCCTGAGCTATGAGGGCATCTTCCGGCAGGCGACCATCGTCAAGGGGCGCAACCGCGACACGGCCTGGTTCGCGGCCACGGACAAGGAATGGCCCGGGCTGGAGGCGGCCTATGGCGCCTGGCTGGACCCGGCGAATTTCGATGCCGGAGGGCAGCAGCAGGAGCGGCTGGCGGACCTGACCCGCCTCGTAAGGGTGGCCTCCGATCCGGCGCTGACAGACGCCTGACCCGGCAGGCTCAGAACACCTGACCTGCCGCCAGACGCGCCTGCACCAGGCCCTGCGCGCGAGAGACCGCAGCGGGGCTCGGCAGGCCTGCCGTCAGCTCGCAGGCGGCACGCTCCAGCGCTTCGTCGCGCGCGGAGCAGGCGAGGCCCGACAGGAACTGCCCGACATAGCCGACCGCCGTCGCATCCGGCCGCTCGGCCAGCATCCGCACCACTTCGCTCAGATCATCGCGCAGCGCGAGCGGATCCGGGGCGATGGTGTCGTTTGGCAGGGCGCGGGGGGCGCGCGGCCGGGCATCGGCGGGCAGGGCGCCGATCACCGTCTGCTGGAACAGGGCCAGGCTTTCGAGCGGCTTTGCCAGGAACGCATCCGCCCCGGCCTCCAGCGCCTCTTGCGCGCGGACCGGGTCCCCCGAGAGGCCGATGACCGTGGGCGCGGGGTTCAGCTGGCGGATGTGGCGAATCAGATCTGCGCCGGAGCCATCCGGCAGGCCCATATCCACGATCACGACGCCGGGGCGGTAGGTCTGCAGGTGCCGGTAGGCGGCGCGCAGGCAATCCGCCCGGCGCAGGCGCGCCCCGGAGCGCAGCGCCATCAGCCGCAGCGCCTCCGAGGCGAAGCGGCTGTCCTCCACCACCAGGACGGTGAGGCCCAGCAGCGGACGGTCGGACGGGGCGGGGCGGGTCGACAGGTAGCGGCTCAGATCTTCGGTCATGGGAAATATCCTTGGCAGAGGAATTGCGTTCGATTCGATTAACCGCAAATTTGGCTAACACGGGGTTAAGCCGCCTTGCCGCGCTTGCATGAAACCGGTCCGGCGCCTATTCCGAAGGCTGAATGATTGGGAGGCCCACCATGATCGGACGTTTGAACCATGTCGCCATTGCCGTGCCAGATCTGGAGGCGGCATCGGCGCAATACCGCAATACCCTCGGCGCGAAGGTGAACCCGCCGCAGGACGAGCCGGACCATGGCGTCACGGTGGTGTTCATCGAGCTGCCGAACACCAAGGTCGAGCTGCTGTATCCGCTGGGCGAGAACAGCCCGATCCAGGGTTTTCTGGACAAGAACCCATCGGGCGGGATCCATCACATGTGCTTCGAGGTCGATGATATCCTCGCCGCGCGCGACAAGCTGAAGGCCGAGGGCGCGCGCGTGCTCGGCACCGGCGAGCCGAAGATCGGCGCGCATGGCAAGCCGGTGCTGTTCCTGCATCCGAAGGATTTCAACGGCTGCCTGATCGAGCTGGAGCAGGTCTGATGAACCTCACGGGCGGCATCGTGCTGTTCGCCGTGATCTGGTTCATGGTGTTCTTCGTGGTGCTGCCCATCCGCTTCCGCAGCCAGGAGGAGGCGGGATCGGTCGTCCCGGGGACGCCCGCCTCGGCGCCGGACGACCCGCGGCTCGGCCGCAAGGCCTGGATCACCACGCTGGTCGCGGTACCGCTCTGGGCCGCGATCGCGGCGGTGATCCTGTCGGGCGCCGTGTCGATCCAGGATCTGGATTTCTTTGGCCGGCTGGCGCGTTAGCGCCGCGCGAGGCGGTGGAACAGGTGGGTGAAGGCTGCGGCCCCCACCACCGGCACCACCAGGTTCAGCACCGGAATCGCCAGCGGCAGGGCCATGATCGCGCCGGTCATCCACACCACAGGGGCATTGCGCCGGTAGAGGTCGCGCGCGGCATCGCGCCCCATGCGGCGCTGCGCGGCCATCTGGAAATATTCCCGCCCGAGCAGGTAGCCGTTCAGCGCCAGAAACAGCATCGGCGCGAAGGGGATGACGAAGGGATAGACCAGCAGCGCGACGATATTCGCCGCCACCACTACGCCGAAGAACCGCAGCGTATCGCCCAGCCCCTCGATGAGGCCCAGCGGCCGCACCTCCGGCAGGGTGGGGTAATGCGTGCGCTCGACCAGCTCGGCCACATCCTCGAGGAAGAACCCGGTGAACACCGAGGCCACCGGCACCATCAGGAAGACCGAGGCGAAGAGGAACAGCCCGACCGCCGTCCAGCCCGCTGCCGCATGGACCCAGTTCACCTGCCCGATCCAGGGCAGGCTCACCGTATCGGGCATCAGCAGATTGACGAGCCCGCCGAGGCCGATCCCGGCCGCGATCAGCATCCCGAGCGCGAGCCCGATCCCCTTGAGCAGGATTTTCAGCGCGCCAGGGCGCATCAGGTCGTGCCAGCCGCGCGCGATGGAGGTGAAGATCATGCCGCCACCCAGGTGGTGAGCGCATCCACATCCGGGCGCGGGCGTTCGGGGGGCGGGGCGGTTTCGGTGCCGATATGCACGAGCCCGGCCACCCATTCGCCCGGCTGCAGGCCGAAGGCCGCGCGGGCGAATTCCGGGTCATGCGCGACCCAGCCGGTGAGCCAGCCCGCGCCCCAGCCGGTGGCCAGCGCGGCGTTCACGAGGCTGAGGCAGACGCAGCCCGCCGAGAGCACCTGTTCGATCTGCGGCACCTTGTCGGTCGGGCGCGGCACGGCGATGACTGCGACGCAGAGCGGGCTCTGGGCGAACTGGCCCACCCCCTTCTGCGCCATGGCCGGGTCCATCCCGGTGGCTTCGGCATGGGCCTGCGCGGCCCGGGCCAGCCGCTCCAGCGCGGGGCGCTCCAGCACCACCAGCCGCCAGGGCTCCAGCTTGCCATGATCGGGCACCCGCACTGCGGCGCTCAGCAGCTCGCGCAGCTCCGTGCGGCCGGGCGCGGGGGCCGCCAGCGTCTTGGGCGGGCGCGAGCGGCGGGTCAGCAGGAAGCGCAGCGCGTCGTCATTGCGGGTGGCGGCGGGCAGGATGTCCATGCGGGTCTCCGTGAAGTCTGGTCCGGGCAGATATCGGCGCCTGTCGCTGCAATTGCAACCGCGCGCGGATGCGGATTAGATGGCGCGATGACCGATCTGACGCATCTGGCCGTTCCGGGGGCCGAAATCGCCCTGCGGGTGACGCCCAAGGCCTCGCGCAATGCGCTGGTGCCGGGGGAGGGGGGGCTGCGCGCCTATGTGACGGTGGCGCCGGAGGACGGCAAGGCCAATGCCGAGGTGACGAAGCTGCTGGCCAAGGCCCTGGGCGTGGCGAAAAGCCGCCTCACCCTCCTGCGCGGGCACACCGCGCGCGACAAGCTGTTCCGCCTGGATTAGGATTTGTCTTTCTGGGTCTGCCGCAGGCGGTACACGCCTTCGGGCAGGTTCAGCGCCGCCGCCAGCTCGCGCAGCTGCGCATGCGAGAAGATGATCCGGCTGACGGTATCGGTCTGGTCGTCGACCTGCTCCACCACCACGCAATCCTCGAAGGACTGGATCGTGATGTCTTCCTGCAGGTAGTCGCGCGGATCGTCCCCCTCGTCGACGAGGGTGATCACGGTGGCGTCGAATTCGTGCTCGATGGTGAACATAGGGCGATGCTAGCGCGGGGCCGGAGCGGAGTGAAGCACAATCTGCGGCAGGCCGCCGCGGCGGGGGCGGTAAAATCTTCGCGCGGGTGCGCCTGCCCATTGCGCCGCCGCCCGGCGGCTGTAGATATTTCTCCTGTCGTGTCACGAGGTTCCCGGGCAATGCCGCTTTCGATCTTCCGCCTTTGTCTGGCTCTGGCCGCGGCCGCGGCGCTGGCCGCCTGCGAGGCGCCGCAGCCGCAGGTCTCGCGCCCGGGCGCCCCCGTGGTGCAGGCCGAGGCGATGTCGGGGCGGCTGAGCCCGCGCGAGGCTGCGTCGAATTTCGTTTCCGTGGCCGAGACCATGCGGCCGCGGATCGCGCAGGAATGCGCCGAGCGCACCCATGGCCAGCAGAACTGCAATTACCGCATCGTGGTGGATGACCGCCCGGCCTCGGCGCC
This sequence comes from Paenirhodobacter sp., assembly GCF_041916475.1. Classification (GTDB taxonomy): domain Bacteria; phylum Pseudomonadota; class Alphaproteobacteria; order Rhodobacterales; family Rhodobacteraceae; genus Rhodobacter. Next base: position 31,224 of record NZ_JAYRZN010000001.1, on the reverse strand, counting down.
GAACGCCTTCCAGACGGTGGACAATTCCGGCAACCCGGTGATCGCCTTCAACCTTCCGCTGATCGCGGAGGCGCGCAACCGCGACGAGCTGGCCTTCGTGATGGGCCACGAGGCCGCGCACCATATCCTCGGGCATCTGGAATCCAAAACCCAGGATGCCGCGGCGGGGGCGATGATCATGGGCGTTCTGGCGGCGGCGAGCGGCGCCGACCCGGCCGCGATCACCCAGGCCCAGAGCATGGGCGCCGATGTGGGCGGGCGCGCCTATTCCAAGAACTACGAGCTGGCCGCGGACCGGCTCGGCACGATCATCGCCTGGGATGCGGGCTATGATCCGCTGCGGGGGGCGGAATTCTTCGCCCGGCTCTCCGACCCGGGCGACAGGTTCCTCGGCACCCACCCGGCCAATGGCGCCCGCATGGAGCTGGTGCGCCAGACGGTGGCGGAGCTGCGCGCGGGGCGCCTGTGATCCGTTTGACATGGATCATGGCGGCGGATGGCGCGCGGGCGCAGGCTTGCGCCATCGGACCGGAAAGGACAGCAGATGTTCGGACACAGGACCATCCATCGCCATGCCGCGATGATGAACCGCATGGCCGAGGTTCAGGGCCTCGACCTCACCACGGCCATCCATGAGGGCGCGCTTTCGGGCGAGGACTGGCGCGAGGCCGTCGTCCGCTGCACCGGCTGCGCCGAGCCCGAGGCCTGCCTTGCCTGGCTCGGCGCGCATCAGCCCCCGGAAGAAGCGGGGGATGCGGGCGCGCCGCCGCCCGCTTATTGCGCGAACCGCGAGCTGCTGGCGCGGCTGCGTCAGGAGGCTGAGGCGGAGGGCGTGTGATGGGTATGGTCGGCGATGCGGGCCTGCATTTCTGGGTCGTGCGCGGCGTGGCGCGCCGGATGGGCGTCAATGTCAACGAAGCCATGTATGAGGGGCGGCTGAGCCGGGCGCATTTCGGTGCGATGGTCGCGCGCTGCTGCGCCTGCCCGCGGGCGGGCGATTGCCTGTCCTGCCTCGCTGCGGATGCGGATCTCCCGGCGCAGGTGCCCGGCTGCGTGACCGTGCGGGATCTTGCAGGGCTGCGGGCCTAGGGCTTGCCCGCGCGCGGGCGCGCGGCTAATGCGGGCGGCATGGAACATCTGGCCTATACCCCGCGTGGCACCCTGGTGCCCCATCGTCCGCTCGCAGAGCTTACCTGGCTGCGGGTCGGCGGCCCGGCGGACTGGTTCTTCCAGCCGCAGGACGAAGACGACCTGCGCGCCTTCCTCGCCGCGCTGCCAGGCGATGTGGCGGTGTTCCCGATGGGGGTGGGCTCCAACCTGATCGTGCGCGATGGCGGCATTCATGCGGTGGTGATCCGGCTCGGGCGCGGCTTCAACACGATTTCGGTCGAGGGCGATACGGTCGCGGCTGGGGCGGCGGCGCTCGATGCGCATGTGGCGCGGCGCGCGGCCGAGGCCGGGCGCGACCTGACCTTCCTGCGCACCATTCCGGGCTCTGTCGGCGGCGCGGTGCGCATGAACGCAGGCTGCTACGGCAGCTATGTGGCCGATCACCTGATCGCGGCGCGGGTGGTGCTGCGCTCGGGCGCGGTGGCGGAGCTCGGGCCTGCGGAGCTGGCGCTTGCCTACCGTTCCAGCACCCTGCCGGAGGGGGCGGTGATCGTCTCGGCGCAGTTCCGCGCGGAGGCCGGGGATCCTGCGGCACTGGCCCAGCGGATGGAGGAGCAGATCGCCCGCCGCGATGCTTCACAGCCGACGAAGGAGCGCTCCGCGGGCTCCACCTTCCGCAACCCGGCCGGGTTCTCCTCCACCGGGCGCGCCGATGATGTGCACGACCTGAAAGCCTGGAAGGTGATCGACGACGCGGGCATGCGCGGGGCCCGCCGCGGCGGCGCGCAGATGAGCGAAATGCATTCGAACTTCCTGATCAACACCGGCGGCGCGACGGCCGCTGATCTGGAGGGCCTTGGCGAGGAGGTCCGCAAAAAGGTTTTGCAGACCCAGGGAATTTCGCTACAGTGGGAAATCATGCGCGTGGGCGAATATTGATCGCGGCGGCGCAGCAACAACCAAAGATTCCACGGGGATAAACCCCGGGAGAGGCGGACGTGGCGGGAATGTCGAGCAGGGCATCCCACCTGGTGGCGGTATTGATGGGCGGCGCATCCTCGGAGCGGGATGTGTCTCTGTCGTCGGGGCGTGAATGCGCCGAGGCGCTGCGGGTGGCGGGATTCGAGGTGGTCGAGGTCGATGCGGGCCCCGATCTGGCGCAGCGCCTTGCGGAGCTGAAGCCTGCGCGCGTGTTCAATGCGCTGCATGGCCGCTGGGGCGAGGATGGCTGCGTGCAGGGCCTGCTGGAATGGCTGCGCATTCCCTATACCCATTCGGGCGTACTGGCTTCGGCGCTGGCGATGGACAAGACCCGCGCGAAGGATGCCTTCCGCGCCGCCGGGCTGCCGGTGGTGGAGAGCGTTCTGGCCGACAAGGCCGAGGTCATGGCGCGCCATGTGCTGCCGGTGCCCTATGTGGTCAAATCGAACAACGAGGGTTCCTCGGTCAACGTGCATATCGTGACCGAGGGCGCGAACGGCCCGCCGCATCTGCCCGAGCAGATGCCGGCGACGGTGATGGTCGAGACCTATGTGCCCGGGCGCGAGCTCACCTGCGCGGTGATGGACGACCGCGCCTTCTGCGTGACCGAGCTGCTCACCGATGGCTGGTACGATTACACCGCGAAATACGCAGCCGTCGGCGGGGCGAAGCATATCTGCCCGGCGCATATCCCCGAGGATGTGGCCGAGGCGGTGCGCGACTATGCGCTCCGGGCGCACCGCGCGCTCGGCTGCCGCGGGCTCAGCCGCAGCGATTTCCGCTGGGACGACAGCCGCGGCGCCGCCGGGCTCGTGCTGCTGGAGACGAATACCCAGCCCGGGATGACGCCCACCTCGCTCGCGCCCGAACAGGCCGCGAAAGAGGGGATCGCCTTCCCGGAGCTGTGCCGCCGGATCCTGGAGGACGCCTCATGCGACCGCTGAAGGCCGAGCCGCGGTACATGCGCCCGAAGGCGCCGCGCCCGCCGCACCGGGACTGGGCGCCCTCGCGGCTGGCGTTCCGGCTGGAGCGGATGTGGCTCACGCCGACGATCCGCGCGCTGACCCGGATCGGCGCGCCGATTTTCGTGGTGACGCTGGGCGTCGGGCTGTGGCTCGGCGACGAGGGGCGCCGCGCCGACCTGATGCAATGGGTCGACGACATGAAGCTGCAGATCCAGAACCGGCCGGAATTCCGCGTGGCCGAGATGAAGATCGACGGCGCCAGCCCCGAGGTGCAGGATGCGGTGCGCGCGATGCTGCCGGTGGAGCTGCCGGCCTCGCGCTTCGCGATCGACCTCAGCGCCTATCACGACGCGATCAAGCGGCTGGATGCGGTGAAGGATGTGGCGCTGGTGGTGCGCAGCGACGCGCTGGAAGTCCGGGTGACGGAGCGCGACCCGGTGATCCTGTGGCGCACGCCGAATGGCATCGAGATGCTCGACGAGAGCGGCCACCGCACCGCGTCGCTCACACGGCGCGATGCGCGCCCGGACCTGCCGCTGATCGCGGGGGAGGGCGCCGATGCTGCCGTGCCCGAGGCGCTGGAGATCCTGGCCGCCGCGAAGCCGCTCCTGCCGAAGATGCGTGGCCTCGTGCGGATGGGCGAGCGCCGCTGGGATATTGCGCTCGAGGGCGACCGGATGGTGATGCTGCCCGAGAAGAACCCGGTGCGCGCGGTGGAGCGCGTGCTGGCGCTCGATGCCTCCGACGACCTGCTCAGCCGCGATTTCACCCGGATCGACCTGCGCGAGGCAGACCGCCCGACGGTGCGCCTCAGCGGCTATGCGCTCGAACAGTTCCAGGTGATCACCGGACAGATCCCCGCCCCGAAAAAGACCAACGCGAAGGCCACCCCATGACCGACCTCTATCAGACCCAGCGGGCGATGCGGGCGATGCGCAAGGCTGCGATGCAGCGCGGTGTCGTGGCGCTGCTCGATATCGGGACCTCGAAGATCGCCTGCCTGGTGCTGCGCTTCGACGGGGCCGATCCGTCGCAGGAGCATGACGGGGTCGGGCCGCTGGCCGGGCAATCCACCTTCCGCGTCATTGGCGCCGCGACCACGCAATCGCGCGGGGTCCGCTTCGGCGAGATCGACGCCATGGCGCAGACCGAGCGCGCGATCCGCACCGTGGTGCAGGCGGCGCAGAAAATGGCCAATACGCGCGTGGACCATATCATCGCCTGCCTCGCAGGCGCCGGGCCGCGCAGCTATGGCCTTGCGGGGCAGGTAGAGGTCGCGGCGGCGCAGGTGGGCGAGCAGGATGTGGCGCGCGTGCTGGCGTCGTCCGAGATGCCCGATATCGGGCTGACCCGCGAGGTGCTGCATGCCCATCCGGTCAACTTCGCGCTCGACAGCCGCTCGGGCCTTTCCGATCCGCGCGGGCATGTCGGGCGCAATCTGGCGGTGGACATGCATCTGCTGACGGTCGAGGCCTCGGCGATCCAGAACCTGATCTATTGCATCCGGCGCTGCGATCTCGATCTCGCGGGCATCGCCTCCTCGGCCTATGTCTCGGGGCTCAGCTCGCTGGTTGAGGACGAGCAGGAACTGGGCTCGGCCTGTATCGACATGGGCGGCGGCGCGACCGGCGTGTCGATCTTCATGAAAAAGCACATGATTTTCGCCGATGCGGTGCGGATGGGGGGCGAAAACGTCACCCACGATATCGCCGTGGGCCTGCAGATCCCGGTGACGATGGCCGAGCGGATCAAGACCTTCCATGGCGGCGTCGTGGCCACCGGGATGGACGACCGCGAGATGATCGAGCTCAGCGGCAATTCCGGCGACTGGGAGAAAGACCGCCGCCGGGTCAGCCGCGCCGAGCTGATCGGCATCATGCGCCCGCGGGTAGAGGAGATCCTCGAAGAGGTCCGGGCGATCCTGGATGCCGCGGGCTTCGACCATCTGCCGAGCCAGCAGATCGTGCTCACCGGGGGGGCGAGCCAGATCCCGGGGCTCGATGGGCTCGCAGCCCGGATCCTCGGCCAGAACGTGCGCCTCGGGCGCCCGCTCCGGGTGCAGGGCCTGCCGCAGGCGGCGACCGGAGCGGGGTTTTCCTCGGCCGTCGGGCTCGCGCTGTTTGCCGCCAGCCCGCAAGACGAGATGTGGGATTTCGAGATCCCGGCCGAGCGGCTGAACGGCCGCCCGTTCCGCCGGGCGCTGCGCTGGTTCCGCGAGAACTGGTAGCGGCGGGGCCCGTGCGCCTGTCCCGGCCCGCTAGAGCCGGGGACCTTTGCGCGGCTTTCCACCAGATCCTGTCGCATGCGCGAAATGCCGCTGACTCTTTGGCGGCGTGACCCATATTTTGTGTTAACGCTGTGTTTTTTGGGTGACGTTTTCGGGATTCGCGGCTAGAGTCGGTGTAATTTCGGGGACATTCGGCCGGGACAGGGCCGTTAAGAACAAAACAGGCGGAAACTCATGACCTTGACCTTCTCGGCTTCCGAACACGAAGAGCTCAAGCCGCGGATCACCGTTTTCGGTGTGGGCGGCGCGGGTGGCAACGCCGTCAACAACATGATCGAGCAGCAGCTGGATGGCGTTGAATTCGTCGTCGCCAACACGGATGCTCAGGCGCTGCAGCAATCGCGCGCCAAGGCCCGTATCCAGATGGGCCTGAAGGTGACCGAGGGCCTCGGCGCGGGCGCCCGCCCTGCCGTGGGCGCCGCCGCCGCCGAGGAAACGATCGAGGAGATCGTGGATCATCTGGCGGGCGCGCATATGTGCTTCATCACCGCCGGCATGGGCGGCGGCACCGGCACCGGTGCGGCGCCGATCATCGCGCAGGCGGCGCGGGAGCTCGGTGTGCTCACCGTCGGCGTGGTGACGAAGCCGTTCCAGTTCGAGGGCACCAAGCGCATGCGCCAGGCCGAAGCCGGCATTGAGGCGCTGCAGAAGGTCGTCGATACGCTCATCATCATCCCGAACCAGAACCTGTTCCGTCTGGCGAACGAGCGCACCACCTTCACCGAAGCCTTCGCCATGGCCGACAACGTGCTCTATCAGGGCGTGAAGGGCATTTCCGACCTGATGGTGCGCCCGGGCCTGATCAACCTCGATTTCGCCGACGTGCGCTCGGTGATGGACGAGATGGGCAAGGCGATGATGGGCACCGGCGAAGCCTCCGGCGACGACCGCGCCGTTCAGGCAGCCGAAAAGGCGATTGCCAACCCGCTGCTGGACGAGATCTCGCTCAAGGGCGCGAAGGGCGTGCTGATCAACATCACCGGCGGCTACGACCTGACCCTGTTCGAGCTGGACGAGGCTGCGAACCGCATCCGCGAGGAAGTGGACCCGGAAGCCAATATCATCGTCGGCTCGACGCTGGATCCGGATATGGAAGGCGCGATGCGGGTTTCGGTCGTCGCGACCGGGATCGACGCCGTGGCCGCGACGGCCGAAGTGCCGGTTCCGCGCCGCAGCATGGCCGAGCCGCTGAAGGCCGAAGCGCCGAAGGCCGCGCCGCTGCAGGAGCCCGCTCCGGCGACGGTGGCTGCGCAGCCCGTCGCCGCGCAGCAGCCCGACCGGACCCTGTTCGACACCGCTCCGGCCCCGGCGCCGCAGCGCCACCATGTGGAAGACGTGGCCGACGAGCTGCCGCCGCCGGCCTACCAGCCGCGCCCGGCCGTCGCCCGCGAGCTTCATGTGGAGGATGATGTGTCGGAATTCGTGGCGCCGCGCCCGCGCCAGCCCGGCACGCCGTCGCCCGAGGCCGTCGCCCGCCTGCAGGCCGCGGTCAACAAGCAACCGGCCGCTCCGGCTGGCTATCAGCGCCCGCCGATGCAGCCCGCGCAACGCCCGGCGCCGCAGCCGATGGCCGAAAAGCCGCGCTTCGGGATCAACTCGCTGATCAACCGGATGACAGGCCACGGTCAAGAGCACGCTCCGATGCCGACCCGCCAGGCCGCGATTCCGCAGCCGCAGGCCTATGACGACGAACCCGAACAGGACCAGGATCGCATCGAAATCCCGGCCTTCCTGCGCCGTCAGGCAAACTGATCAGTTCACATCTGAATTTTCGAAGGCCGCGCTCGTCGCGGCCTTTTTCTTATGTAAATCAGCATGTTGCGGCGGCGCTGGCGGGGTTTTGCCGCGGTGTGTCACGAATGTTTCAACCTGTTGCAAAGAGTGAATTGTTAACCGCAGCGCGCGCGCCTAACTGATCCTGCGAGCCCCGGACATCACGGGGGCGTGGTTGAAACAGGAGCGAACCGTGCAGACGACTCTCGGATCCAAGGTGACCTTCGACGGCGTGGGCCTCCATTCGGGCGCCCCGGTGCGTATGGTTGTTCACCCGGCCTCCGCAGATCACGGCATCGTTTTCTGCCGCACCGACATTTCCGACCGCGACCCGCTCGTCGTCGCGCGGTGGGACAAGGTGACCCCCTCGAAGCTCTGCACGCTGATCGAGAACGCGGCGGGCGTGTCGGTTTCGACCATCGAACATATCATGGCCGCGCTGGCCGGCCTCGGCATCAACAACGCCCTGATCGAGATCGACGGCCCCGAAGTGCCGATTCTCGATGGCTCCTCGGCGCCCTTCGTGCGCGCCATGCGCCGCGTGGGCACCCGCTCGCAGCATGCGGTTCTGCGTGCCGTGCGCGTGCTGAAGCCGGTCGAAGTGCGCGACGGCGAGGCGGTTGCCCGTCTGGAGCCGGCAGCCGCTCTGGAAATCAATTTCGCCATCGACTTCGCGGATGCGGCGATCGGCAAGCAGGAGAAGCACCTGACCATGTCGAATGGCGCCTTCGTGCGCGAGCTGATGGACAGCCGTACCTTCTGCCGTCAGGCGGATGTGGACTACATGCAGGCGCATGGCCTCGCCCTCGGCGGGACCTATGAAAATGCGGTCGTCGTCGATGGCGACAAGGTGCTCAGCCCGGGTGGTCTGCGCCATGCCGACGAAGCCGTGCGGCACAAGATGCTCGACGCGATGGGCGACCTCGCGCTCGCCGGCGGCCCAATCCTCGGGCGCTATGTCGGTGTGCGCTCGGGCCACTCCATGACGAACCGGCTGCTGCGCGCTCTGTTCGCAGACCCGACCGCCTGGGCTTGGGAAGACTGCACCCCGTCGCAGGCGCACAGCCTGCCGGGCGCGGGTGTCGCCCGCCGGATCCCGATCGCGGCACGGTGAGCGCAGCCCCCTTCCGGGGACGCGAAAGGCGTTTTGCGCCCCGGATTTTTCTGTGCTAGAGGTGCGAAGCAGCCGCCGGGACAGGTGGCCTTGGCAGCGTGATCAGGCTCCGCCGGTCACGCGCGGAATTCGAGAAGAGGCGAAGGGCATGGCACTGGGCAGAGCGGCGACATTCCGGGTCGGCAGTCTTGTGCTTGTCTCCCTGCTGGCGGCCTGCGGTGGCAGCAAGTCCAAGGAACCGCCGCTGGAGAATTTCACCGCCGAAGAGATCTACAAGCGCGGCGAATACGAGCTCGAGGTCGGCAATCCGCGCCGCCCCGATGATGCGCTGCGCTATTTCAGCGAAGTTGAGCGGCTCTATCCCTATTCGGAATGGGCCAAGCGCGCGCTGATCATGGAAGCCTATTCGCAGCACAAGGCGAAGAAATACGAAGACGCGCGCGGCTCGGCGCAAAGGTTCCTCGATACCTATCCGGGGGACGAGGATGCGGCCTATGCGAAATACCTGCTGGCACTGTCCTATTACGACCAGATCGACGAAGTCGGCCGGGATCAGGGGCTGACCTTCCAGGCGCTGCAGGCGCTGCGCGAGGTCATCGAGCAATATCCCGACAGCGATTATGCGCGCTCGTCGATGCTGAAATTCGATCTGGCCTTCGACCACCTGGCGGCGAAGGAAATGGAAATCGGCCGCTACTACCTGAAGCAGGGCCATTATACCGCCGCGATCAACCGCTTCCGCGTGGTCGTCGAGCAGTATCAGACCACCACCCAGACCCCGGAAGCGCTGCTGCGCCTGGTGGAGGCCTATCTCGCGCTCGGCCTGACCAACGAGGCGCAGACCGCCGGCGCGATTCTCGGCCACAACTTCCGCTCGTCGCCCTTCTACGAGGACGCTTATGCCCAGCTGAAGAAGCAGGGCCTGAGCCCGGAGGCGAAGAAGGGAAGCTGGCTGAGCGAGGTCTACGGTCAGGTGGTCAAGGGCGACTGGCTCTGACGGCGCCATGCTGCGCACGCTCGACATCCGCGACATGCTGCTGATCGACCGGCTGGAACTGACGTTCCGGCCAGGGCTGAATGTGCTCACGGGGGAGACCGGCGCGGGCAAATCGATCATGCTGGATTGCCTGGGCTTCGTGCTGGGCTGGCGCGGGCGCGCGGAGCTGGTGCGCAAGGGCGCCGAGCAGGGCGAGGTGACGGCGGTTTTCGAGCTGCCCGAGGGGCATCCGGCGCGCGCGGTCCTGGCAGAGGCCGGGATCCCATCCGGCGAGGAGCTGATCCTGCGCCGGGTCAATGCGCTCGATGGGCGCAAGACCGCCTGGATCAACGATCGCCGCGCCTCGGGCGAGGTGCTGCGCGCGGTCTCGGCGACGCTGGTGGAGCTGCATGGCCAGCACGACGATGGCGGGTTGCTGAATGCGCGCGGGCACCGGGCGCTGCTCGATGCCTTCGCGGGCCACGATCTGGCCCCGGTGCGGGCGGCCTGGGCGCGGCGGGCGGGGCTCGCGCGGCAGCTGGAGGCGGCGCGCGCGCAGCTGGCCGCCGTGAAGGGCGAGGAGGATTTCCTGCGCCATTCCGTGGCCGAGCTGAATGATCTGGCGCCGGTGGCGGGTGAGGAAGCGGAGCTCGATGCCCGCCGCCGCGCGATGCAGGCGGCCGAACGGATCCGCTCCGATGTGGCGCGCGCGCTTCAGGCGCTCGGGCCGGAGGGGGCAGAGGGCGCGATGCGCGATGCGGATCGCTGGCTTCAGGGCGCGGCGGACCGAGCCGATGGCCGGTTGGAGGCGCCGCTGGCGGCGCTGGACCGGGCGCTCATCGAGCTCGGCGAGGCGGCCTCCGGGGTGGAAACCGCGCTCGATGCGCTCTCGTTCGATCCGCGCCAGCTGGAGCAGACCGAGGAGCGGCTGTTCGCGCTGCGCGCGCTGGCGCGCAAGCATGGCGTGGCGCCCGATGAGCTGGCCGGCCTGGCGGCCGCCCTGCGCGAGAGGCTGCATGCGCTCGATGCTGGGGAAGAGGGTATTTCGGCGCTGGAGGCGGAGCTGGTCGCCGCGGAGCGCAGCTACCGCGGCGCGGCGGAGCAGCTTGGCGAAGCGCGGCGCCGGGCGGCGGGCCTGCTCGATGCGGCGATGGCCGCGGAGCTTGCGCCGCTGAAGCTCGAACGCGCGGTCTTCGTGACCCAGGTGGCGCCGGGAGAGCCCGGCCCCGAAGGCATCGATACCGTGGCCTTCACCGTGGCCACCAACCCGGGCGCCCCGGCCGGGCCGCTCGACAAGATCGCCTCCGGGGGCGAGCTGTCGCGCTTCCTGCTAGCGCTGAAGGTGGTTCTGGCGCGTGGTGCCGATGCGCTCACACTGATTTTCGACGAGATCGACCGTGGTGTCGGCGGGGCCACCGCCGATGCCGTCGGCCGCCGCCTCGCGCAACTGGCCGAGCTTGCGCAGGTGCTGGTGGTCACGCATTCGCCGCAGGTCGCGGCTCGCGGCGGGCATCATTTCCGGGTGCAGAAATCCGTGGCCGAAGGTATGACCACCTCGCGCGTGGTGGCACTCGCGCCCGAGGCGCGGATCGACGAGATCGCCCGGATGATTTCGGGTGCCGAGGTGACCGAGGCCGCGCGTGCCGCGGCCCGGGATCTGCTGGCGGGCTAGAGCGGCAGATACTCGGCGAACTCGCCCGCCTGGCGCGGCCCGTCGCCCAGCGGCCGGATCAACAGCGCATCGGCTTCGGCCAGAACCCCCAGCCGCGCCGAATCCTGGCTCGCCGCCGGGATGATTTTGGGCGGCGTTCCCGGGATCAGCATCGCGCGCATGTAATGCGCCCGCGGGCCCGCGGGGCCCACATCCTTGGCCAGAACGGCCTGCTGCGGCACCGGCCGCCCGTCCAGCCCCTGCATGCGCGCCAGCATCGGCAGCAGGAACAGCTTCGCGCATACCGCCGCCGAGACCGGATTGCCCGGCAGGCCCAGCATCACCGCAGCGCCCATGCGCCCGGCCATGAGCGGCTTGCCCGGCCGCATCGCGATACGCCAGAAGCTGCGCTCGAAGCCGAGCTCGGCCGCGATCTCGCCGACGATGTCGTGATCGCCAACCGAGGCGCCGCCCGAGGAAACGAGGAGGTCCGCGCCCTCCGCGAGGCTGAAAGTGAAGCGCAGGCTCTCCGCCGTGTCGCGCGCGATCGGCAACAGCCGCACCTCCGCGCCGGCCGCCTCGATCATCGCCGCGAGCATCAGGCTGTTCGAGCAGATGATCTGGTCGGGGCCGGGCGTCTCGCCGGGCTGTACCAGCTCGTCGCCCGTGGCCATCACCGCCACCACGGGCCTGCGGTGCACGGCCACTTCCGCCACATTCATCGCCGCGATCAGGCCGATGTCCCGCGCCGTCAGCGCCCGGTTGGGCCGGAACGGCGCGCCTTCGCCGAAATCCTGCCCGCGCGGGCGGATGTTGTCATTGTCGGAGAGGGTCTCGGGCAGGGTGATCGTGTCGCCCGCGCGCAGCACGTTCTCCTGCAGCAGCACCACGCCGCCCGGAGCGGGGCAGGGGGCGCCGGTGAAGATCCGCACCGCCTGGCCCGGCGCCACCGCCCCGGCCCAGCCCCGGCCCGCAGCAGCCTCGCCCTCCACCCGCAGCACCGCGCCGGGGCGGTGATCCGCAGCGGAAATCCAGTAGCCGTCCATCGACGAGGCGTCGAACGGCGGCTGCGTCAGCTGTGCCACCACCGGCTCCGCCAGCACCCGGCCAAGCGCCCGGCGCAGCGGCACCCGCTCCGCCGCGAGCGGCGCCACCAGCGCCAGAACCTGCTCCAACGCCTCGGCGACGGGGGTCATGCCTCGTATCTCCCGGATTTTCCGCCATCCTTCAGCACCACGCGGATCCCTTCGATCCGCATGGACTTCTCGACGGCCTTCAGCATGTCATAAACCGTGAGCGCGGCGGCGCTGACGGCGGTCAGTGCCTCCATCTCCACTCCGGTCTGGCCGGTAGTCTTAACCGTCGCGGTGATCCGCACGCCCGGCAGCGCCGGATCGGGCTCCAGCTCGAGCGACACCTTCGTGATCGGCAGCGGATGGCACAGCGGGATCAGCTCAGACGTTTTCTTCGCGGCCATGATCCCGGCGATGCGGGCAATGCCCAGCACGTCGCCCTTCTTCGCCGTGCCCGCCTGCACATGGGCGAGCGTTTCGGCGGCCATCACCACCGCACCTTCGGCGACGGCAACGCGCGCCGTCACGGCCTTGTCCGAGACATCCACCATATGCGCCTGCCCGGCGGCGTCGAAATGCGTCAGGCTCATGCCAGCAGCGCCTCGGTCGCGGCGGCGACGTCCGCCTGCCGCATCAGGCTCTCGCCGATCAGGAACCGCCGCGCCCCCACCTGCGCCATCTCGGCCAGATCGGCGGGGGTGAAAATGCCGCTCTCGCAGACGAGATCGCGGCCTTCGGCCAGGATCGTCGGCGCCAGCTGGCGGGTGGTGTCCAGCGTCACGTCGAAGGTCTTGAGGTTGCGGTTGTTCACGCCCACGAGCGGGGATTTCAGCCGCAGCGCCCGGTCGAGCTCGGCCGCATCATGGACCTCGATCAGCACATCCATGCCCCAGCCGAAGGCCGCATCCTCCAGCTCGGCCGCGAGGCTGTCCTCGATGGAGGCCATGATGATCAGGATGCAATCCGCCCCCCAGGCGCGTGCTTCCGCGACCTGATAGGTATCGTAGAGGAAATCCTTGCGCAAAGCCGGCAGCGCGCAGGCCGCCCGCGCCGCGCGGAGGAATTCGGGCGCGCCCTGGAACGACGGCGTATCCGTGAGCACAGAGAGGCAGGCGGCGCCGCCTTGCTCATAGGCGCGCGCGAGCGAGGGCGGGTCGAAATCGGCGCGGATCAGGCCCTTGGAGGGCGAGGCCTTCTTGATTTCGGCAATCAGCCCGTAGCCCGCCTGGGCCTTCGCGGCGAGCGCGCGGGCGAAGCCGCGGGCAGGGTCCTGCGCGCGGGCCTCGGCCTCGATGCCGGAGAGCGGCCGCGCGGCTTTTGCGGCCGCGATTTCCTCGAGCTTGTAGGCCTTGATCTTGTCCAGAATGTTCATGCCGCTACCCGCTTCAGGGCTTCGAGTTTCGCCTTTGCCGCGCCGGAATCGATGCTCTCCGCTGCCATCCTGGCCCCATCCTTCAGCCCCGGGACCTTGCCCGCCACCACCAGCGCCGCGGCCGAATTCAGCAGCACCGCGTCGCGGTAGCCCCCGGTCGCGCCCTCCAGCAGCGCGGTGAGGGCGCGCGCGTTCTCCGCAGGCTCGCCGCCCAGGATCTCCTCGAACCCGTGCACCGGCAGGCCCGCATCCTCCGGATGGACCTCGAATTCGCGGATCTGCCCGCCTTCCAGCGCCGCGACCCAGCTCACCCCGCCGATCGCGAGCTCATCGGTGCCGTCGGAGCCATGCACGAGCCAGGCGGCTTCGGAGCCGAGCTGACCCAGCACCTCCGCCATCGGCCGCAGCCACTGCCGCGAAAAGGCGCCGGTCAGTTGCCGCTTCACCCCGGCCGGATTGGTCAGCGGCCCGAGCAGGTTGAAGATCGTGCGGGTGCCGAGCTCGACCCGCGTCGGGCCGATATGGCGCATCGCGGGGTGATGGACCGGCGCCATCAGAAAGCCGATGCCCGCCTCGCTGAGCGCGCGCTCCGCGGCCTCGACGCCCTTCATCACATCGAGCCCGAGCATGCTCAGCGCATCCGCCGCGCCCGATTTCGAGGACAGGTTGCGGTTGCCATGCTTGGCCACCGGCACGCCCGCGCCCGCCACGACGAAGGCCGCCGCGGTGGAGATGTTCAGCGTGCCCTTGCCATCGCCGCCGGTGCCGACGATGTCGATCGCGCCCTCGGGCGCGCGGGCGCGGTTCATCTTGGCGCGCATCACCGCGGCCGCGGCTGCGATCTCGTCCACCGTCTCGCCGCGGGTGCGCAGCGCCATCAGGAAGCCGCCCATCTGCGCGGGGGTGGCGCTGCCCTCGAAGAAGGTGGCAAAGGCGGCCTCGGCTTCGGCGCGGGTCAGCGGCCGCTCGGCGGCGATGCCGATCAGGGGTTTGAGCGCGCTCATGCGGTCACCTTCACCTTGGCTTCGGTCAGGAAGTTGCGCAGCATCTGGTGGCCATGCTCGGAGGCGATGGATTCCGGGTGGAACTGCACGCCCTCGATCAGCCGCTCCTTGTGGCGCAGGCCCATGATCATGCCGCTGTCGAGCCAGGCCGTCACCTCCAGGCAGTCGGGCAGGCTCTCGCGCTCCACGATCAGCGAATGGTAGCGGGTCGCCTGGAACGGCGAGGGCAGGCCGCGAAACAGGCCCTGGCCCGCGTGATGGATGGAGCCCATCTTGCCATGCACCGTCTCGCCCGCGCGCACGACCTTACCGCCGAAGGCTTCGCCGATGGTCTGATGGCCGAGGCACACACCCAGAAGTGGTACGCCCGCCTCCGCCGCAGCCAGCGTCAGCGGCAGGCAGATCCCCGCCTGCGCCGGATCGCAGGGCCCCGGCGAGAGCACGATCGCCTCCGCGCCCATCCCCATCGCTTCCTGCACATCCAGCGCATCGTTGCGCCAGACCCGCACATCGGCGCCCAGCTCGCCGAAATAGTGCACGAGGTTGTAGGTGAAGCTGTCGTAGTTGTCGATGAGCAGCAGCATGGGCTTTCCTTTCAGGCGCCGATTTCGGGGGATGAACCGGGCCAAACGTCGGGCTATAGATGGTCAGAGCGGCGCGCCGGGGTCAAGGCCCGGAGGGCGGATTCAGCCCCGCGGAAACGGTGTCGCGATGAATTGAGAGGGCGAGCACATGGTTCGAGGTTTGATGGCCGGGCTCGGCACCGGCGGGCTGGTCGCGGTGCTGGGGCTGGGGGCGCTGTCGGTGCTCGCGCCGCTGCCCACGGGGCCGGCCGCGAACCTGCCTCAGCGCCCGGCCGAGGCGCCAGCGCCCGTGCCCCCGGCGCCTCCCGCAGTGGTTGTGGCGCCCGCGCCCGTGGCCAAACCGCCGGCCGCCAAACCTGTTGTGGCGCCCACGCCGGAGGCCGCCCACGCCGCGGCGCCCGCGCCGGAAACGAAGCCCCTCGTGACGCAGGCGCCCGACGCGCGCCAGCCTGCCGCGCCAGAGGCTCCGGCGCGCTCGGCGCCCGATGCCGTCTCCGTGCCCGCCGCCTCCGAATTCGCCCGCGGTGCGGGAGACAGAGCGCCCGCCGCCCCGCAGGCCGAGGCCGCGCCGGTGGCCACGGCCGCCCCCGTGGCGCCCTCGGAACCCGCAGTCACCATGCCGCTGGTCGCGGCTGCCCCCGCACCGGCCGCCCGGCCCGAAGCGCCGCAGGCGCCGCTCGTGCCGCCGGTGCCCGAAGCCGCGCCGGAGGCGCCGGTGGATGGGCCTGCCGCCGAGGCGCCGGTGCCGGTGCCGCCGCCCGGCGAGGCGCTGAGCCCGGGCCTGAGCCCCGCGGGCCGCGAGATCGTGCTGATGCCCAATGCGCCTTCAGGCCCCGGCCCGCGCATCTTCGCGACGGGGCAGGGCGCACCCGGAACGGTGGTGAACCGGCTGCCCGCGATCGGATCGGAGCCGCTGCCGCAGATCGAGCCCGCACCTGCTGCGGCCCCCGCCGGGCCGCATCTGTCGATCGTGCTGATCGATGTGGGCACTGCCGCAGGCGGGCTCGACCGCGCGGCGATCAAGGCGCTCGGCCTGCCGCTGACGGTGGCGATCGACCCGACCCAACCCGATGCCGCCGATGCGGCGGCCGAATATCATGCGGCGGGGCTGGAGGTTGCGATCCTGGCCGTGGGCCTGCCCACCGGGGCGACCGCGCAGGATGCCGAAGTGGCGCTGGAAGCCTGGCGCCGCGCCGTGCCCGAAGCGGTCGCGGTAGTAGAGCCGCCGCAACCGGCCTTCCAGAACAACCGCCTGCTGGCGCAGGCGATGGTCCCGGCGCTGGCGCGTGAGGGGCTGGCGCTGGTGACCCAGGCGGGCACCGGCACCAATGCCGCGGCGCAGATCGCCCGCGCCGATGGCCTGCCCGAGGCCTCGGTCTGGAAGGTGCTGGATGCGGGGCGGGGCTCGGAGGCCGAGATCGGCCGCGCGCTCGACCGCGCCGCGGCAGAGGCCGACCGTAATGAAGGCGCTGTGGTGATGCTGCACGCCTGGCCCGCCTCGGTGATGGGGCTGCGCGAATGGGCGGAGGAGGGGGCGAAGGCGGCGCCCG
The DNA here is from genome assembly GCF_041916475.1 of Paenirhodobacter sp. Classification (GTDB taxonomy): domain Bacteria; phylum Pseudomonadota; class Alphaproteobacteria; order Rhodobacterales; family Rhodobacteraceae; genus Rhodobacter. Next base: position 14,784 of record NZ_JAYRZN010000001.1, on the reverse strand, counting down.
CCCCGGTCTCGAGCCAGCTGCGCGACTGAGCCCCGGGGCTCAGCCGTTGCCGTGGCGCACGAACAGGCCCGCATCTTCGGCCGCCTTGCGCAGGGCCTTGGATTTGTTCACGGTTTCCTGGAATTCGGCCTCCGGGTCGCTGTCATAGACAACGCCGCCCCCGGCCTGGATATAGAGAGTCTGGTCCTTCACCACGGCGGTACGCAGCGCGATGCACATGTCCATGTCGCCATTGGCCGCGAAATAGCCGACGCCGCCGCCATAGATGCCGCGCTTCTCGGGCTCCAGCTCGTCGATGATTTCCATCGCACGCACCTTCGGCGCGCCGGAGACGGTGCCCGCGGGCAGCCCCGCCAGCAGCGCCGAGAGCGCATCCTGCCCCTCGGCCAGCTCCCCCACCACGTTCGACACGATATGCATGACGTGGGAGTAGCGCTCGATGGTGAACTTCTCGGTCGGATGCACCGAGCCGATTTTCGCCACCCGGCCCACATCGTTGCGCCCGAGGTCGAGCAGCATCAGATGCTCCGCCAGCTCCTTCTTGTCGGCCAGCAGGTCCTCTTCCAGCGCCTTGTCCTCGGCGGGGGTCGCGCCGCGGGGGCGGGTGCCGGCGATCGGGCGGATCGTCACCTCACCCTCGCGCAGCCGCACCAGGATCTCGGGCGAGGCGCCCACGATCTGAAACCCGCCGAAATTCAGGAAGAACATGAACGGCGAGGGGTTCGTGCGCCGCAGGCTGCGATAGAGCGCGAAGGGCGGCAGCGGGAAATCCGCCGACCAGCGCTGCGCTGGGACCACCTGAAAGATGTCGCCCGCGCGGATGTATTCCTTGGCCTTCTCCACCGCGGCCTTGTAGCTCTCGGCGGTGAAATTCGAGCGCAGCGGGCCGACCTGCGCGGCCTCGCCCATCTCGCGGCTGTCGGCCGGGGTGCGGTCGAGGTCGCGCAGCGCGTCCATCACCCGCTCCGCCGCCTGGGCATAGGCCGCCCGCGCGGAAAGGCCGGTGCCGTGGAAGGCGGGCGCGCAGAGGATCACATCGCCCTTCACCCCATCGAGCACCGCCACCACCGAAGGCCGCAGCAGCACCGCATCGGGCACGCCGATCGGATCCGGGTTCACATCCGGCAGGCGCTCCACCAGCCGGATCATGTCATAGCCGATATAGCCGAACAGGCCCGCGGCCGCGGCCGGGAGGCCCTCCGGCATCTCGATCCGGCTCTCGGCGATCAGCGCACGCAGGCTTTCGAACGGATGGCCGGGCAGGTCCTCGAACCGCTCCTCGAACCGCGCCAGCCGGTTGATCCGGGCGCGCTCGCCGCGGCATTCCCAGATCACGTCGGGCTTCATGCCGATAATCGAATAGCGCCCGCGGACTTCGCCGCCGGTGACCGATTCCAGCATGAAGCTGTTCTTCTGCGCATCCGCGAGCTTCAGCATCAGCGAGACCGGCGTATCCAGATCCGCCGCCAGCCGCGCATAGACGAGCTGGTTTTCACCCCGGCCCCAGGCGCGTTCGAACTCCTCGAAGGAGGGCGATAGAGCAACCATTCCCGGTCTCCTTACTGCATCTGCGCCTGGACGGCGTTGATCGCGGCGCTGTTCACGCTCAGGCCCAGCTCGCCTTCGGCGGCGGCGGCGAAATGTGTGAGCAGATCCTGCGCCAGCGATTGCGCCAGCCGCTGGCTGAGCTGATTGTGCAGCTGCACCACCTCCGGGTCCTTCGGATCGGCCGCAATCGGCTGGCCCGGGATCAGCACGAACACGCGCCCGCCCTGATCCAGCACGGCGGGCTTGCCGGGCGCAGTGGCGAAGGCGGTCTTGATCAGGTCGGGCGGCACGCCCTCGATGAAGCCATTGCGCTCCACGGCGCCCGCATTGCTCACCAGAACGCCCTGATCGGCCAGCACGGCGCCTGCGGAAACTGCCGCCACGATCTCCTCGGCGCGGGCGCGCTTCAGCCGGGCGAGCTCCGCCGCGGTCCAGTCCGTGGCAAGGCGCTCCTGCAGCTGCTCGAAGGGGATCGGCGCCGCCGGGGTGATCCCGTCGAGCCGCAGCGCGAAGACGCCGCCGTCATCGAGGTTGCCGAGCGCGGGGAAATCCTCCGCGGTTGCGGCTTTCGCGGCATCGCGGAAGCTCTCATAGGCGGCAATGCCATCGGCGCTGTCGCCCGAGACTGCGATATGCCCGAGCTGCATCCGGGTTTCCTTGGCCATTTCCTCCAGCGTCGCGCCAGAGGCGAGGCGGTCCTCGAGATCGGCCGACATGTCGGAGATCATCCGCCGCGCCCGGTCCATGGTGCCTTCGGCGGCGAGGTCGGTCTTGGCATCCTCGAAGCTGGTTTCCTCGGCGGTCATGATCCCGTTCATCTTGAACAGCGCGGGGCCCAGGTCGGTGGCGATCGGGCCCACCACGCCCGGCTCGGAGAGACCAAAGACCGCATCCGCCGCAGCGCCCAGATCCTCGCGCGAGACCTCGCCGAGGTCGATGTCCTTGATGTCGAGCCCACGCTCGCGCGCCAGGTCCTCGAAGCTGATCTGCCCGGCCTCCAGCCGCGCCTTCGCGGCCTCCGCCTCGGCGTCGCTCGGGAACACCAGCTTGTCCACCATCCGCCGCTCGGGCTGCTTGAACTCGTCGATGCGCTGATCGTACATCGCGCGCAGCGTGGCGTCATCGGGGGTGGCTTCGTCCTTCAGCATGTCGGGGGTGAGCCAGACATAGCTGATCTGCCGCGCCTCGGGCTGCATGTAATCTTGCGTATGGGCCTCGTACCAGGCCTTGAGCTGCTCCGCCGTCGGCTGTGCGGGCTGGGCCGCCAGATCCGCGGGCTCGATCTCCGCCCAGGACAGCGGGCGGCTCTCGGTCACATAGGCGGTATAGGCATTGGTCTGGGCGGCCGGGGCCTGCACGCCGCTGGTCACCAGCCCCTGCAGCACGGAGCGCGAGAGATCATCGCGCACCCGGTTCTCGAAATCGCCCTCGGTGAAGCCCTGCTGGCGCAGCACCATCCGGTAGGTCTCGCGGTCGAACTTGCCGTTCGCGCCCTGGAAGGCGGGGGCCTGGGTGATCTGGCGCGCCACTTCGGCATCCCCGATGGAGAGGCCGAGGCGGTTCGCCTCCGCGGTCAGCGCGGCTTCGGTGAAGAGGCGGCTCTGGACCTGCATGTCGATGCCGAAGGTCTTGGCATCGGCCATGCTCACTGGGCGGCGCAGCTGCTGCTGCACGGCGTTCATTTCCTGACGCAGCGCGCGGGCATAGTCATTCAGCGAGATAACGGTATCGCCGACCGAGCCCACCACCTGCTTGCCGGAGCCGAAGCTGGAGACGCCGAAGCCGCCGAGGCCCAGCACCATCACCGCCAGCAGGATCCAGACGACGACACCCTTGCCGTGGGTGCGGAATTTGGTCGACATGCAGGATCCTCCCGAGTTCAGGCCTTTTGCGGCTGTTTATGGCTTTGGCTGCGGGGCCGCAAGGCTCAGGGCGTCAGCTGAGCGAGCCGCGCCATCAATTCCGCGATGCCCGCGGTATCGACATTGGCGAAGGCGATGCGGCACTGGCGCTGGCCCGAGACATCTTCGTCGGGCATGAACATCGTGCCGGGCAGCAAAAGCACGCCTGCCTCGCGCACCAGCCGCCGGGCGAATACCGGGGCGGGCTCGGCCGAAGGATGCGCGACATAGGCGAAATAGGCGCCGCAGCCGAGCGTGGTCCAGCCTTCAAGGCGCTTGAGCCCCGCGACCATCGCGGCGCGGCGCGCGAGGATCTCGGCCCGCTCCCCGGCGACCCATTGCGCGAGGTTCTGCATGCCCCAGAGCGCACCGATCTGGCCGAGCTGGTTCGGGCAGATTGCCACGGTATCGAGGAACTTCTCCACCTCGGCGATCCGCGCGCGCGAGGTGACGAGGGCGCCCACGCGGTGCCCTGTCAGCCGGTAGGCCTTCGAGAAGCTGTAGAGGTGGATGAAGGTGCGGTCCCAGTCCGGCTCCTGGAACAGGTCATGGGCGGCGCCGTCGCGGCCGTCGAAATCGCGGTAGGTCTCATCGACGATCAGGGCGATGCCACGGTCGCGGCAAAGCGTGTAGAACGCGCGCACCACCTCGGCCGGGTATTCCGCCCCGCCCGGATTGTTGGGCGAGATCAGCACGATGGCCCGAGTCCGCTCGGTGATCAGGCCGGCAGCGCGCTCGGGCTCCGGGATCAGGCCGGGCCCGGCGGGCAGCGGCACTGCCTTTACCGAAGCCATGTCGAGCCACATCTTGTGGTTGAAGTACCAGGGCGTCGGCACGATCACCTCGTCGCCCGGGCCCGCGAGCGTGGCCAGCGTGGCGCAGAAGGCCTGGTTGCAGCCCTGTGTGATCGCGACCTGCGCGCCCGAAATCTCGCCGCCATAGAGCCCGGCGAGCTGCGCGGCCAGTTCGTCGCGCAGCGCGCCCATGCCCAGCACCGGCCCATAGAGATGCGCCGCCGGATCGTTGAGCGCGGCTTCGGCCACGGCCCGGCGCAGCCCCTCGGGCGGCGGGTCCACCGGGGCTGCCTGGCTCACGTTGATCAGCGGGCGTTCGGGCGGGAAGGTGATGCCATCGAGCCAGCGCCGCGCCTCCATCACCGGAGGGACGAAGGTGCGGGCGAGGGCGGGGTTCAACGGGTGCAGGGTCATCTCAATCGGTGCCGCGGAAGGGCTGGACATATTGCAAGGCCATATCCCAGGGGAAGAAGATCCAGGTGTCCTGGCTCACTTCGGTGATGAAGGTATCGACCTGCTCACGGCCCTTGGGCTTGGCATAGACGGTGGCGAAATGCGCCTTGGGATAGAGCGTGCGCACCAGCTCCAGCGTGCGGCCGGAATCGACCAGATCGTCCACGACGAGGATGCCTTCGCCATCGCCCATCAGATCGGCCTGCGGCGCCTTGATCACCTGTGGCGGATGCTGGGTCTGGTGGTTGTAGCCCTTGACCGAAATCGTGTCGATCACGCGGATGTTCAGCTCGCGCGCGACGATTGCCGCCGGCACCAGGCCGCCGCGGGTGATGCCCACGATTGCGCGCCAAGCGCCGTTGTCCGGCCCGCGGCCATCGAGCCGCCACGACAGCGCGCGCGCATCGCGGTGCAGCTGGTCCCAGCTGACGTGAAAGCCTTTCTCATGCGGAAGCTTGTCGATCATCGGGTGCCTCAGGTGAGTGCGAGTTTCAGACCGAGGAGGGCCAGAAGCCCCCCGAATGCGCGTTCGAATACGGTCTTCAGGCCCATATAGGCGCGCCGGGTGCGCTCCAGAGAGAAGATCCGCGCCACCAGCATCGCACAGCCGGTATCATTGACAAAGACCATCAGCAGCAGCGCCGGATAGGCCCAGAACGGCGCATCGGGCGGCAGGAAGGTCAGGAAGACGGTGCCGAAGAACACCGCGGGCTTCGGATTGGCAAGCTGGGTCGACAGCCCGAGCCAGAGCAGCCCGAGATCCGAGCGCGCCGTCACCGCGGCGCCTTCGGCCAGCGGCTCCGGGGCGTGGCGCCAGATCTGCACCGCGATCCACATGAGATAGGCGGCGCCTGCGAATTTCAGCCCGGTGAGAAGGGCAGGGGCCACCTTGAACAGAACCGACAGGCCAAACAGCGCCGCCGCCGCCCAGAAGCACGCGCCGAGGCCGATGCCCACCGAGAGCCATGCCCCCCGCGCGAAGCCCTCGCGCAGGCCGATGCGCGCCGCCATCAGGATCGCCGGGCCGGGCGATATCGCCGCGGCGAGCTGGACGAAATAGATGGCGAGCAGCGCCCCGATCGTCATCTCAGTCCTTGCGCCCCGTGACCACGTCGATATCGGGCGCATCCACCGCCTTCATGCCGACGACATGATAGCCCGCATCCACATGCAGCGTTTCGCCCGTGGTGCCGGAGCCCAGATCCGAGAGCAGATAGAGCGCGGCCTTGCCGACCTCCTCCTGCGTCACGTTGCGGCGCAGGGGCGAGTTCAGCTCGTTCCACTTCATGATGTAGCGGAAATCGCCGATGCCGGAGGCGGCCAGCGTCTTGATCGGGCCGGCCGAGATCGCATTGCAGCGGATGCCGTCCTTGCCCAGATCTTCGGCGATGTATTTCACCGAGCATTCCAGCGCGGCCTTGGCGATGCCCATTACGTTGTAATGCGGCATCACCTGCTCTGCGCCGTAATAGGTCAGCGTCAGCAGCGCGCCGCCATTCGGCATCAGGTCTGCCGCGCGCCGGGCCACGGCGGTGAAGGAGAACACCGAGATGTCCATCGTCATCTTGAAGTTCTCGGGCGAGGTGTCGATGTAGCGGCCGCGCAGCTCGTTCTTGTCGGAGAAGCCGATCGCATGGACGACGAAATCGATCGTGCCCCATTTGTCCTTCAGCGTGGCGAACAGCGCATCGAGGCTGTCCTGGTTCGCCACGTCGCATTCCACCAGAAGGTCCGCGCCGATCTGCGCCGCCAGCGGCTCGACGCGCTTTTTCAGCGCTTCGCCCTGGTAGGAGAAGGCCAGCTCGGCGCCCGCATCGGCACAGGCCTTGGCGATGCCCCAGGCGATGGACTTGTCATTGGCAAGGCCCATGATCAGCCCGCGTTTGCCCGCCATAAGCGTGTTCGACATGTCAGGTTACCCCCGCTTCCCTCTGGTAAGTGCGCCAGCATTAGGCGAAACAATCAAAGGCATCAAGGCTGCATGACAGCGCTAAACGCGGCAATGGAGAATGACATGGCGGACCGGGGCGGCATCTTCGAGGGCGACGATCCTTTCGCGATCGCGCAGGCCTGGCTGCGCGAGGCGGAGGCGAGCGAGCCCAACGATCCGAACGCCATTGCCCTCGCGACGGTGGATCCGGCCGGCCTGCCCAATGTGCGGATGGTGCTGCTGAAGGAGATCGAGGGGCGCGACATGCCGTCGGGCGGAGCCTTCGTCTTCTATACGAACTACGGCTCGCGCAAGGCGCAGGAGATCGAGGCCGCCGGCAAGGCCGCCTTCGTGCTGCACTGGAAGAGCCTGCGCCGGCAGATCCGGGTGCGCGGGCTGGTGACGCGGGAGGAGGGGGCGCAGGCCGATGCCTATTATTCCTCGCGGGCGCTGCAGTCGCGGCTGGGCGCCTGGGCCTCGCGGCAGAGCCAGCCGCTGGAATCGCGCGGCGCGCTGATGGCCGAGGTGGCGCGGGTGACGGCGCGCCATGGCCATGCGCCGAACCGCCCGCCATTCTGGGGCGGCTACCGGATCACGCCGCTGGAGATCGAATTCTGGGCAGATGGCGCTTTTCGCCTGCACGACCGGTTTCGATGGGAACGGTCCGATTTTGCGTCTGATTGGCGCATTGCGCGGCTCAATCCTTAATTGTTTGCGCTGTTCGGGTGATAATTTCACGCTTCGCGAACGATCGGGGTCCGGATTTCCTTACTTTTTCGCTTGAATCTTTCTTCAGTCATGTGACACTTGTCCGAGGGTGGTTGGTGTCGCTTGGGGACAAGTTGGGCGGAATAAGATGAACGATACGAAAACCGGCGTACGTACCGTGACAGGACGGGTCAAATGGTTCGATCCTGCGCGGGGTTTCGGCTTTATCGTCGATGAGGCCGGTGGGTCGGACATCCTTCTGCATGCCAACGTCCTGCGCAATTTCGGCCAGGGCTCCATCGCGGATAATGCCGGGATCACGGTGCTGGTCCAGGCGACGCCCCGTGGCAGCCAGGCGGTCGAGGTGCTCGCGGTGATGCCACCGGTCGAGGGAGACCGTTCGGTCGAGCTCGAAGATCTGGGCAACACCCCGCTCGAGATGATCGAAACGCTCCCGATCGAACCTGCCCGCGTGAAGTGGTTCGACAAGGCCAAGGGCTTTGGCTTCGCCAATATCTTCGGCAAGGCGGAGGATGTGTTCGTCCATGTCGAGGTTCTGCGCCGCTCTGGCCTGGCCGATCTGACCTCGGGCGAGGCCGTCTCTCTGCGTATCATCGAAGGTAAGCGGGGCCGGATGGCGGTCGCGGTGATGCCTTGGGATGCCGGGATCTCGCGCGAAGCCGTGCGCGTGGTGCCGCCGCTGCGCGAGCCGGGCCGCGGCCCCGATCTTTCCGTGCGCAAGGTGGCGGTCCAGCGCTGATCATGGCGCGGGCGCTCTGCCTTCTGGTGTTTCTGGTGCTGGGGCGGGGTCTTGCCGCCGCGCCGGTTGCCTGTCATCCCGATCTGGCGCTGATCAGTTCTGCCGAGGGCAAGGCCTTGGCGAGCTTCCATGTCGAGGTTGCCGATGACGAGGCCGAGCGCGCGCAGGGCCTGATGAACCGCGACGCGCTGGCGAAATCTGCGGGTATGCTGTTCGTCTATCCATCGGAGCGTCCGGTCGCGTTCTGGATGCATGACACGCTGATCCCGCTCGATATGCTGTTCCTTGATGGAACGGGGCGGGTGATTTCGGTGCATCCGAAGGCGAGGCCGCTCGACGAGACCCCGATTCCTTCCGGCGCGCCGGCGCAATTCGTCCTGGAGATAAACGGCGGCCTCGCGCAGCGGCTCGGCATCGCTCCCGGTGCGGTCCTGTCGCATCCGGCAGTCCCTCTCGCGCGGGCGGCCCGGCCCTGTCAATGAGCCCTTCCAATGGCGGGCTGTGGCCTGTAGGAAGGGGCGAGTCGGGGCGTAGCGCAGCCTGGTAGCGCGACTGTTTTGGGTACAGTAGGTCGTGAGTTCGAATCTCGCCGCCCCGACCAACAAAAACAATTAGTTACAGAGCATAAAGCCCCGTCAAAAAGGCGGGGTTTTGCTTAGGGGTAACGTCTGGGGTAACAAGCTGCGCGCGACGAAGCGCTGTTGGCGCTGGAGGAAGGGTCTCCTCAAAATTGAGGACACCCATCACCCCCACCTCGCGTCAAAGCGTGCTGCGGTCAGGTTTCTGCGCAATATCCCTCGCGCCCAGAAATCCCTTGTCGCGCAACGGCGGCAACAGTAGCGCGTGCCAGCGCTCTTCGGCCGAAACTCGATCCCGCATCCATAGCACGTCTTGAGCTCCAGTGTCGTGATCGCCAAGTCGGAGCAACGACGAGAACAAAAGGCCTGCCCCTTGTTCTTCGGCACGAACCTGCTTCCGCACTGGCGACACTCGCGGATATCATTCTGTCCGCGACGCTGATAAGATGCCTGCTCCTGGCAATGTTTACAGCAGTATTTGGCCTTGGCCGTACGGTCGTCTGGGATTGGATCGCCACACCATGTGCAGGGGCGGCCGGATCGGGCTGCGCGCACGAGTTTCCCAACGGAGTCGCGCTGACACTGGTCGCTACAGTATACCCGGCTCGACCTTGACCCTTTTGGAAGCAGATCCCCGCATTGTTCGCAGCGCGGATTTAGATCCAGCGGCTCACGGTCGCGAGAATTCGCTCCTCTGTCATTTCCTTCCGATATGTCACTCGTGCGTGGTGCGTGTTCGCGCAGAGATCGCTGCAGAACTTCTTTCTCCCATCGAGAAGAGGCCTGGAGCAGTTTACGCATCGTGTCCGTTCGATCAGGGTTCCGGATTCGATTACCCATTCTGGCTGCCCTTCATTCCATGCGGGGCGTTCGGCCCCAACCTTATTGAAGACATCGCTCAACAGATCACGCACCAGCAGATCAGCCGCCGCCCAACCCCATGCCTGCAAACAGAGATCAGATCGGATCTCATGGCGCAAAGGCCCCTCCATCCCGAACAGGGAGCCTGTTGCGCCAGCCTCAAATGCCAGCTTCACGCAGCGCACCAGCTCCGCGACCAAGGCATCATATCGGCCCGGCCCAAGCCTTCCACGGCGCGCATCTCTCTTCCGCCGCTCTTCTTTTCGGCGTGCTTTTGCCATCGCCCCGTTCATCCGAATGCCATGTCCAGCAACGCTGCGCTGATTGGATGTTCCGACACATGGGGAAGGGTCTTGACGCCCTCCGGGTTTTTGTTGCGCGTGTTGGCCCGATCGAGCCATACGGCATCCAGCGCCAGAATGATCTGGACATGCCGAGGCGCCAGCGGCAGGCACATCAGCTTCGCATAGGCCTCGATCTCGGAAAACTGGATCGGTTGTGGCCCAGCCATGCCGATCACGCGCCGCTCCGACAGGTCCAGAAATGCCGTCCACAGCAACGAGCCAGCCTCCGGGGGCCGTCTGGTCTTGCCCTGCAGCTGGTCGCGCAGCACGCCGCAGAGCTGATCCTCGAGCGCCCTCATCAGCGCCTCCTCGGGTTCTGGTTGTATTGCTGGATCCGGCTCGGGATCGAGGCCGCGAGCGCCTGACCGGATTCGACGATCCGCGCATCGACCGTGGCCATGATCTTGCCATCGTCGGTCAGGATCAGCTGGGAAGACGACATTTCAATGCCGAGGCTTTGGCTCGATCCGCCCCCCGCACTGGATGAAGCCCCGCCACCGCCGACAAGCCCACCGGAGGCATAGCCCTTGGCGCGCCGATGCATGGCTTCGAGGTTCCCGGCCCCGATCCGGCGCGTGGCCTCCTTCGAGAATACGAACTCGCCCCGGTGAACCACGCCTGCGGGCTGATATTTTCCGCCATCCCCGGTATAACCGCCGCCAGCGAAGCCAAGCAAACTACCGATCACCGCTCCGATACCCCCGCCGCCCCCGGCGTCCATGAGCCCCATCATCCCCTTGGTGAACTGAACCTTGGCGATTTCGAGAAGAAGGTTCGCGATGGCCATCTTGGTTGCATCGGCGCCTTCGAGCATCGCCCCGAATATTCCTCCGATTGCGTCCCGGCCTCGCTCGGAAGCCTGTTGCATGGCATCGAGCTTCTGCCGGGATTGCTCGGCGGCGTCGGCGGAGGCCGCATAGGCGCGCGCTACGTCCTCAATGCGCGCCGCCAGTTCCGGAGTGACCCGGATCCCCTCCTGCTGCATGGCGGTGAGGAGCTTGGCCTTGATCGCGGCATAATCGGCCGCGTCACCATAGAGGTTTCCAGCGAGAGCGGCATCATTGAACGCCTGCGTCTGTGCGTCGAGCGCTGCGGTCTCCTGCGCGATCTCCGCAATCATGTCGCCGGCCGATTTCACCGAAGACGATTTCCCGGACTTGTTGCCGTTCCCCGAGGAGCCTGTCACAACGGCTCCGGTGGGCGTGGGCGGCGTCCAGCCCGATGTGTCTGGCTTCCAGGTGCTCTCGCTGTTGCGCTGCGAGAGGATGGCGATAATCTCATCCTCCTCCTTGTTGAGCGCGGCGATCTTGTCGCGGATCTTCTGCTTGTCGCGATCCAGCACCACGGTATTGAGCCGGTCGTTCAGTTCGACCCGGTTGCGCATGATGTCGGACTGCCGGTCCTGCAACGTTGTGGTGCGCTGGTTCTGGAATTCGCGGAAACCATCGAGGAAATCGGACAGGCTCGCGGCCGCGCTGATGATCGCGGATTTCAGGGCAACGCCGACCGTGGTCGCGATCGTGTTGAACTGCGTGTTCAGCATCTCGGCTTTGGCGATCAGCTCATCGGACATGACGACGCCAAGCTCCGAACCCTGGCGCTTGGTCTCCGCGATCTTCTGCGCGCCCTGATCGAGGAGCTCGACGAACCGTTCGCCCGCCGTGCCGCCAAAGAGCTCATCCGCGATCCGGATCTGCGCGGCCTTGTCGAGCTGTTCCATGCGCTGGAAGATTTCCAGCATCAGCGCCGAAGGGTCCTTCAGCTTCTTGCCCACTTCCTCCGCGCTGTAGCCCAGCCGCTGGAAGGCCTCGGCGGCCGAGCCCTTTCCGGTCACTGCGAACTCGTCTGCCCGCAGGTTCATCTCCTTCAGGCCATCCGTGAAGGCGTCAATCTCGATGCGGTTCTGCTGCGCGACCCACGCCCATTCCTGGAACTCCTTCGCGGAGACACCGGCCCGCCGCGCCTGGTTGCCAACCTCCGCCACCTCTTTCGCGAGGCGCTGCACCGCTTCCACGCTGCTGCGCACGGCCTCGATGCCGATCCCGGCCACCAGCCCGCCAGCGAAGGCCGCGCCAAAGCTGCCGATCTTGCCGGTGATCCCGGACAGGGTCTTGTTCAGGCTCGACGCCGATCGGGTCATATCGGCCTCCATCTGCCGTGTGGCGGAGCGCGAGTCCCGCCGCAGGCCCTGATACGTCCTGGTGCCGCGCTTTTCGGCCTGCGCCATACGCTTCTCGAATTCCGAGATCCGCGCCTCCAGCATCACGATCAGGCGTTCATCCGCCGCAGTGCTCATCCTTGCCCCCTATGCGAGCCACATTTCGTCAGTGAACCATTCGGCCGCGGTCGAAAGCCCACCCTCATCGGCGGCAGCCCGCGCCACCGCCATGACGGCCGCAACCGCGCCGTCGATCTTGTTGCCGCTCTTGCCCTTATGGAACATGCGGTTCCCGGCCTTGTCGGTCTCCACCTGGACGTTCGAGAAGCACCACCGCAGGATCGGGTGACCGCCATGGCGAAGGCCCCGCGACAGGATCGCGCGTTCTGTCTCCTTCACCGCGGGCGCCATCGTGACCCAGCCCTGCCGGAACTCGATCGCAGGCAGGCCATCCTCGCAAAGCGCGGCCATCATCGAGCGGCCATAGGTCGGATCGAAGGCGATCTCGCGCACGTTGAACCGGGCGCAGAGCTCGCGAATATGCTCCTCGACCGCGCGCAGATCGACCGTGTTGCCGGGCGTCGGAATGATCAGGCCCTGTTTCGCCCATTCGACGTAATCGACGCCATGGCGCTCACCGCGTGCCCGGAGGTTGTCCTCGGGACAAAAGAACCATGCCCAGACCTGATAGCCGTTGCCGTCGCGCCATGCGGCCACGACAACGGTGAGGTCCTCGTTCTTCGAGAGGTCCACCCCGAGCCAGCACGGCGCCTGCTCGGCTTCGAGGTCATCAAGATCGACCTCATGCGCGCCCTGATCGTAAACGTGCATCTCGACGAACGGCGCCGTGGACTGGTCGAGCCAACGGTTCAGGTTAAACTGAAGGAAGCTGTCGCGATCCATCGGCGAATGCTCGGCCTTGCGGGCCTTGTCGCGATAGGCATCGAGGTCGGGATAGCCATGCGGCAGGCCCGGGTTCACCGCGAACCAGAGGTCCTCGTCCTGCCAATCGTCCTGCGGCTCGGCCATGAAGATCACCGGAAGCGTGGCAGGATCGTCGATATCGCCCTTCTGAACCTTGATGGCGTATTCCACCGTCTTCCAGGCAAGGTTCTCCTGGCCGCGGCCCGAGGTGCTGGCAACGATCATCAGCGTGCCGGGCACCTTCACCAGCGCGGAATCGAGCGCCTCCCATTGCTTCAGGCCGGGGCGCCCCTCCCATGCGTGAAGCTCGTCGGCAATGACCACGCTCGGCGTTTTGCCGTGTTGCACCTTGCCGTCAGAGGCAATTGCGATGTAGCGCGTCTGCGCCTTCGGGCAGCTGATCCGCGAGACATATTCCCGGATGCTCAGATGCTTCTCAAGGCGCTTGTCATTCTGGACGATCAGAGCCGCCTCGTTGAACAGTTCCATCGCCTGTTCATGGGCCGAGGCGGCCGAGATGGTCAGGCCGCCGGGCTCGCATTCCGGCCCCATCAGGTGCAGCAGCGTGATCGCGGCACAAAGCGAGGTCTTGCGGTTGCCGCGCGGCAGCAGCAGCACCACGCGCCGCACAACCCGGGTGCCGTCCGGATTGCGCGGGCCATAGATCCGCCGGATCACGTTTTCCTGCCACGGGTCGAGCTGAAAGGCGCGTCCGGGAAGGCGGCTCTTCGGGTGCTTCAGCTGCCGCAGCCATGTCACCGCGAGTTCGCCCCGGCCTAGCGGATCGGGGATTTCCTCCGGCTCGTCGATCCAGGAAGGGCGCATCATTGGCGGGCGCCCCAGCCATAGAGATCATCATCGCCCTCGCTATCCTCGACGCTCGGCCGCGAGCGGCTCACTGGCGTGGCGCCAAGCTCTGCGGCGAGGAGGCGCGCCCGCGTCATCGCGTCGGACTGGACCGATACCGCCGGGTTCTTCCGGACGCTGACCAGAAGCGAATTGCCATCCTTGTCGATCTTGTAGACCTTCTGCACCGCGCCGAGCCGCTGGATCTCGCGCTCCATCTCGCGGGCGAGGCCCATCGCCATGCAGTAATTCTCAAAGCTGCCGAGGTCGGCCTCGGTCAGGATCTTGCGCTTGGAGAGGATCGGAAAGGTGCGGTGCCATTCCGCTTTCGCATCGTCAGAAAGCCAGTCGGGCGGCGGCGTTTCCTGCAACGCGCCCCGGTCGATCTCGATATGCGGCTTCACGCCTCTCATGGTTCGATCCTCTCGCAATAAAGCTCGATGCCCTTGCGCCGGCCGATCGGGGCCACGCGCGTGATGTTCCATGGCGCGCCTTTCCAGATCACCCGGTCGGCATTGGTCACGCCGTCGAGGAACCGGGCGCGTAGGGCGACGGTCGCGGTATCGCCAGCGCCGTAGCCCTCGATCGTCTCGGCCGTGCTCGGATCGAGCCGCTCGGCGCGGAGCGTGGCGAGCGCGGCCCAGGTCTGTTCCGGCGTGCCCGCGTCGTTCACCGTGCTGGTGGCGCGCTGGATCTCGATCACCTCGGTGAGCCGCCCGGCCTTCATGCCGCCCCCTCCACCGCCAGCACCTCGACCACGACGACGCCATGCGCGTGCTCACCATCCGGATCGCGCAGGAACCGCATCGAGGACACCAGCACATCGGCACATGCGAGCCCATCCGGAAAGCCGAGGTGTTGATTTTCACCCAGAACTGAGCCGGTTGGGCGCATAATTTTCACTGAGAACTGAGCCATGTGAACCTTCCCCCAAAGCGGTGAGCGGCGGGGGCAACGGAGTGATCCACATGGGACTATT